>CAYLZE010000005.1:3741-114086 GCA_964388035.1 uncultured archaeon | reverse complement strand
AGAAATGAGATGGTGAAAATGAAAGAGGAAAAATATGCCAAAACCGTTTTAGAAAAAGAAAGTACGAAAAGAGAATTAGATCCGGACTTAATGATTCAAACCTTTGATCTTAAAAAAAATTATCAAATTACCGAAGGGATACTCGTAAAAGCGCTTGATGGTGTAACGCTCAATGTCAAGAGAGGAGAATTTATTTCCGTTATGGGTCCATCCGGATCGGGTAAAACAACCCTCCTTAACATGGTCGGTGCTTTAGACACTCCTACTAGTGGTGAAGTCTATATCAATGGGGTGAATGTTGCTCACATGAATGATGATGAGCGCACACTGATGAGACTAAATAAAATCGGATTCATCTTCCAATTTTATAATCTAGTCCCTGTCCTCACAGCTTTTGAGAACGTGGAGTTGCCCATGATCTTTGCAAATAAACCCAAAGAAAAGCGCCAAGAAACGGCACATAGATTTCTCGATCTTGTGGGATTAAGTGAACGAGAAGATTTCCTCCCTTCTGAACTTTCCGGCGGGGAACAACAACGAGTTGCGGTTGCTAGAGCTTTAGTTAACGAACCTGCCATTCTGCTGGCAGATGAACCTACGGGAGAGTTAGATAGCGAGAATGGAAAGCAAATAGTACAATTAATCCGAGATTTGAATATAAAACTCAATCAGACTATATTAATGGTAACACATGATCCCGATATGGGCTCATTGGCTGATAAGATTTTAAGAATGAGAGACGGCAAGATATTTGACTCCCTGACTAATTAATTAACCAAATTGTTTTTTTTATTTTTATATATCTTCTTTATTTTTATTTTTATTTAATTTTCAATATGGCTGAACTATTATAACCATTAAGAAAATATAGTATAGTTCAATAAAATATTACATGGTAACATTTTCATTCATCGTTTCAGCGGAACCATATAAATATGAAGCATTGGATACCTTAATTAATTTAGGAGAAGCAATTATCAGCAAAGGACATCGGATTTTGGGAATCTTTTTCTATGGGAGTGGCGTCTATAGCATTAAAGGTGATAGAGAAGTCGGGAATTCATTTAGAAATTTACCAAAACGATTGCTTGAATTCAGTAATAAATATCAAGCCAAGGTGGCGGCCTGTAGTACGTGGATAAGCATCACGGGAATTAAGTCTTCCGAATTCATAGAAAGTGCATGTATAGAGGGATTAGGAGGACTTTCGGAATTAATAGCAAATTCAGATCGGGTCATTTTTTTTGGACCGGGGAGATGAAAACCAACATGAATTCAATTTTAATAATATGCGAAGATTCACCGTTTGGAAAGAATTCTGTAATTGAATCAATTCGATTGGCCTCGGGCATATTAGCAGTTGGAGATATTGAGGATTGTAAGGTGGTATTACTCAAGGACGCTATTTATTTTTTAAACCGCCAAATTGATCCTCTTGCACTTAATTTGGATTCCTTGAATGATCTAAAAAAATTGATGGACCTTTCGAATCTAGAAATTTACATATGTGAGGAAGATCTTACAATTTTGGGTTTAACTGAGGGGGACCTGATGACAAGTGATAGTATTCAACTAATTAGTCATGATCTCATCTCAAAATTAATATTAGAGGCAGATTTTACGTTTAAATATTAAATAGGATGGGAAAAGTTATGGAATCCAAAAGAATTATTTACTTGTTTGGTTATAGTATTAATATATACAAAGCTTTTAAAGAATTAGTTAAGATAATTGAGGACCAAGTTCAAGTATTGAGTGCTGAGGTAAGTTTAGTGTTCCTTCATGATGGGGTTATTGGTCTTTCAAAAAAGTCAGAAATAAATCCTAATTTAGAAAAGTTAATGGGGTTAGCTGCTAATCTTTTCGCATTAGTCCCTGATATGAAAGCACGAGGTATGGATTTGAATGAGATACAAGAAAAAATCAAACTCATTGATTATAACGCTTTAGTGGATCTTTTAGTAGATCATCCTAAAATAGTCTCTTGGATGTAAAAAGTTGCTAAAATGCTAAAAAATAAAAAAAAGATAGATTAAAAGAAATTATTTATAATTTAATTTTTGGTTATTTTACAACTTCAAAATACATGTACCATTGCTCGTCATCATCATTAAATTCCGTTCCTAAATGTTTGTGCTTGGTTTTAGCTAAGTCTCTGGGAACAGATTCGCTGGCTGGCTTGTAATCGGTAATTACTTTAAGCACCGTTCCAGGACGCATCTTTCGCAATTCTTGCTTAGTCTTTAGAGCTGGAACCGGACAAACCAATCCGCAAACGTTTAATTCACTATCACATTTCATGTATAATTCCTCCTTAATTATTTTTTAATTTAATCGCAAGTTAGGGTAAATAATGGATCATTTGTACCCGTTTGAATTTTCATTTCAACTTTATTGAGTTGGACTAATCTTAAGGCTTCATATCTCACTTTTTTGGGTTCCAAAGATAAATTTTCTGCCATGTTGCTTATGGTGCTGGGTCCTTGCTTGGTAATGTATTCAAGAACTTGTTGACGAGATGTTTTTTCGAAAGTTAGTAAATCGCGCTTGGATTTAAGATGAATGGCCTTTCTTAATTCTTCCTGATTTACCTCTCCGACTTCAAATAATCCTATGGATATGGCATTATCAATAATTTCTTTTCCTCTTGCTGACCACGCAACCACCGTAGTAAATCCTTCCTTAGAGCCTACCTCTCCCGCTGAAAAATCGGAATATATAGCAGGAAAGTCTTGACAATGAGCACAGAAATGATTGCAGCTGAGACAGCGTCGAGCCTCTTTTAATGCAAGATCTTCATTAAACATGGCATCAATTTCAGAAAAATCCCATTTTACATCCTCTGTCGCCTCTTCTAAACTTTCAGGTTTTTGGGAATAATCTTTTGGAGGTTTGCGTGGACCCGTAAAGAACATTTTATCTTGTTTATATCTGCCTTGTAGTAAATCTTCACCCTTGAGATATCTATCAATGGAAATAGCAGCTTCCTTTCCATGTGCAATCGCCGCAATAGCAACCGCCTTAGAATTCGCAACAATATCCCCACCTGCGAAGACTCCTGGAAGGTTAGTTTCAAAGGTTATGGGATTAATTGAAATTTTATTTCTATCCTTTTCTATTTCGTTATTTGTTGCCACGTCAATTAGTTCAAAATCAACGGCTTGACCAACAGCTATGACAATCACGTCAACAGGTATGGTGTAATCTGAGTTTTCCACTTTTTTTAACTCTTTTCTCCCAGTTTCATTTGGTTCTCCCCATTCGATTTTATAACAATTCAACACCAATTTCTTTTCTGAATTTTGTGTGATTTTGGAAGTTGAAGTGGTGTAATGATATTTCATCAAAGGTTTCTCATTTTCGGGGATATCCCTGAGTACTAATTCTAAATCTTGTTCGTTCATTATATCCACCAGATGAACCTCTTCAGCTCCTAATCTTAGGGCAGTTTGACCAACATCTACTGCTACGGGGCCTCCTCCAATAATCCCGATTGTTTTGCCTACAAACTCCTCCTTCTGTTCCCAATATCGGTATTTCCTATCAATCAGAAAATTGATTGCAACATATACATTTGGTAAATCTTCTCCTTCAAGATGAAGAGTTCTTGGTTTATATTGCCCAATAGCTATGAAAATAGCTTTAAATCCCTCATCTTTTAAATTTTCGATGGTCATCTCAGGACCAAAAGGTTTATTTGTTTGAATATTCACGCCAACTCGTTTGATCATTTGAATATCATAATCTAAAACATAATTGGGTAGCCTGAACTGCGGTACCCCGAACCTTAACATGCCTCCGACTTGATCACTCTTCTCAAATATGGTTGGTTGATATCCCATTTTCGCCAAATAGTATCCTGCTGTAAGTCCTGCTGGCCCCGATCCAATGATAGCAATCTTATCTTTCTTATTTTTACTCCAACGAGAAAACTTTTTATCGGAATTGGTTATCTCCCATTCTGTGATAAACTTTTTAAGCTCCCGTATAGCAACAGGATGGTCTTCTCCGATCAAAGTACAGCCATGCTCGCATTCATGAGTACAAATCCTTCCACAAATCGAGGGTAGGGGATTGTTTTCTCTAATTAAATCGACGGCTTCTTGATATTTACCTTCTCGAATCAAGGATATATATCCTTGAGCATTAACACCCGAGGGACATCCATTACAGCAAGGTGAACAAACCAATCCATGATCCGTTTGTACTGTTCGTATGCTCGAATTGCAAAATAATCCCATTTTTAATATGTCTCGATTCATTTCCGTTTCTAATTCCGCTGCACCACGCATTTCGCAAGGAACGCCTACAATACCAATTTGCTCCGTGGGATCACCAGTAAGGGTAACTAACTTTTCTAGCACTCCCGAACGACCATATACAACTCCGGCTTTCTTAATTACCTCCTTGGGATCCGAAACAATCGAAGCTTTTGCTCGATCATCTACATTTTGGACCATGACGATATTTTTTAAAATCCCTTCTTCCAACAGATGTTTCGTAAGAGCTGTAATAAATCCTCCACTTGTTGCTTTCTCTAAAATTTCGGGATTAGTACTTCTTAAAGAATAAATAGCCGTGGGTTGTTTTTCTTTAAATGATTTTTGTTTTACTTGAGGACAATTTTGATAACATTTTCCACAATCTTCCGCACCTCTTTCTAAAATGCAATAATCTTTGATATTAGGACGCATAACATCCATTTCAATATGCTTGCATGATCCCGCACAAAGTCCACATCCTTGGCATAAGCCTGCGTCAATTATTTCTTCTTTTAATAATGCAAAACTCATTTCTTTTCCTCCTTAATTTTTATTTGTTTTACTATTCCATTTGAATCGATTTCATATTCAAGTGTACCATTTTTATAGGTACCCTCAATTATATCGAATAAATGTACTTTATAATCTTCAAAATTATCTTGTCCATCAATTTGAGATCGAAATCCACCAAAAAACATGTTAGATAAATTCATATTTCCAGCAATTTTTCTTATTTCTTTCGTGATTTCCTTATATTTCTGAGGATCTTCTTCCTTTATCGCTGATTGTAAATCTTGTTCTAATTCTAATAAATGCTGTCTATATTCTTGCGTCTTAGGACTAATTTCAATCCCGTTAGCTTTTTCATATGGTTCTATGAATTTTAACATGAAAGAGATGCATCGATCTCCACCAAGCAATCCGGCAATTAAAGGTAATTCTTCTATCAATCGACCCGTGAACACATTTTCCAATAGACTACCAGATGGTGGAATCCTTCCTTTGGGTAATCCTGAAGTACGGAGAGAAAACCTAAAAAAATTCCCTACTACATCGGGCAAGCTTCGCGTGAGATCGTCCTCTGCATCGGCTAATTTGTCCGTAGCTCCTTTCTCGGAATGTTCCGTGGCCATATCAATATTCCCCATCAAGGTTCCAAACATCCCTAACATTCGTATTCCCGAGCGTTCTACCATGGGTTTGCATCCCCGACAGGGCGCATTAAAGTCCACGCAGCGTTCCTTGCATTCTTTAGCGATGAATCCATTACAAAGATATCCCAAGTCATTAAAGCATGTCTCTTCATCTTCAAATTCAATTTGACGATGTACCTCTTCCAAATATTCACAAGTTGCTTTCCGTTTACAAGAATTGCATAAAACTCCCAACTTGGATTGCTCTTTTCCCTCAATTTCGGTCCTTAATTCGTCAATTTCACCCAAACAACTATTAATGTTCATGGCATTTGGGATGAATTCTTTTAAGGGTGTTATGTCAAAGCCTCTTTGGTTTGCTAAGGCAAAAACTCCTCCTGTTGTGGTACAATCTCCATATCCAATTACTTTACCGGAATTTGCTTTAATCCTTCCTAATATTTCTTTATCTTTTGGAATTAAATGTCCTGCAATTACGGATACATCTGCTTTTTCTTCTTTCCAAGACTTTGGATCGGAAATAAATTCCACGTTTAGCGCATCATTTTCCTTCAATAACAAGGCTTCATGAAAACATTTATTACATCCACCGAACTGAAAAACTTTAACATTCATTCTTTATGACTCCTCCTTCTTTTATTGCTTTTGATAATCGTTCCACTATATCCTCAAAATCTCCAGTTGCGGTCTCACCTTCTGCAGCACGCGAAGTATACTGATTGACAAATTGATCGCTATACCCTAACTCCTTAAACAACTTTTTTAATAACTTTATTCGATGCATTGAGAGGATATTTCCATTAAAGAAATGACATGCCCCCAAACAACAACCAATACATGCCACAGAATCTGCTCCGTTGTTGATTGCATCCATGATTTGAATGGGTCCTACTTGGCCGGTGCATTGGACGCGAACGATTCGAATAGCTGGATCATATCCCATCCGGGCCACACCCGCCGTGTTTGCTGATCCTTGACCACATTCATTACACATGAAAACCACGATGTTTTCATATTTATCTTTTATTTCTTGCTCTTCGACTTCACATTCAGTCATCGGCACACACACCTCCTCCAGATACTGCTTTAATTTCATCTAATAGTTGATCATCACGAAAATTCAAGAGCTGAATCGCTGCTGTAGGACATGCGGGCATGCACATTCCACAAGATTTACAAGCAACCTCATTAACAACGGGATAACCTTCTTCATTAAAAATAATTGCCGCGGGAGCGCACACGGTTGCACATAACCCACACTTTGTGCATAAATCTCTGGCAACCGAGGGTACTAGCATTTCTTTTTCAATGTATCCCTTAACTAAGGGTGCAGCTGCTAATGCCGCGGCACTTCCTGCATGAGCGACAGTTTCCGATATATCTTTAGGTCCTTGAATCGCTCCCGCCAAAAAGATTCCACCCTTGCTGCTAAGAGTAGGGTTCATCTTGATATGGAACTCCTTGAGAAAACCCTCCTTTGAGCGCAAGACATGTAATTTTGATCCAAGTGGTCCGATTCCTTCAGGAGGAACCATTGCCGCCGAAAGAATTACTAAATCTGCTTTTAATTGTAAGGGTGTTTGGCTAAGGGTGTCTTCAACAATAACTCTTAATTCTCCCGTGTTGGGATCTCTCACTATTTCCGAGGGTCTTCCCCGAATAAATCGCACTCCTTTTTCTTGGGAAGATTTATAATATTCCTCAAAGTTCAACCCGGGGGTTCTGATATCTATATAGCAAATAGTAACATTAGAATCAGGATACATTTCTTTAACAATCCCAGAATTTTTAACAGCGATTTTACAGCACACTCCCGTGCAATATGCATTTCCTACTTGATCATTTCTGCTTCCAACACATTGAATCATTACGATATTCTTCGGGATCTTACCATCTGATGGCCTAAGAACCTCACTATTGGTCATTGAAGTGGGAGAAAGCATTCTCTCTAACTTTAATTGAGTAATAACATCCTCATACCCTTCTTGTCCATAATGGTATGGTTCTATTTCTGTAGGATCATATTCATCATAACCCGCAGCAACCACGATGGATCCCACCTTGAATTTCTTCGTTTCTTTTTCCATCGAAAAATCAATAGCATTTACGGGGCAAACATTTATACAAGTGTTACATTCAATACACGTTTTTTTATCCCTAACATACGTAGCGGGAATCGCTTGTGGATATGCCTTATAGATAGCATTACGCATGGACATTCCCATATCCCACTCACTTGGTACTTCTACAGGACAATTCTTGGCACATTCTCCACAGCTCGTACAGTTGTCATTGACATATCGAGGTTTGATTTCCACTTCTATCTCAAAGTTCCCAAGAGAACCCTCAACATCCTTAACTTGAGCATTCGTATATAATTCGATTAAAGGATGATTCGCAACTCCATTCGTCAAAGGTGATATGCTACATTGAGGACATTCATTAGTCGGGAATGTTTTATTTAATCTAGTCATGTGTCCTCCTATCGTGGATTCTTTTTCCACCAAGTAGACCGGGATGCCCAATTCTGCCATATCATTAGCAGCTCGAAGTCCTGCAATACCTCCTCCTATGACTAAAGCGGCCTTGGTAGTGCTTATTTTTCGAGTTTCTACGTCCTCTAATTTTCGAGCTCTATTCACTCCCGCTTCAATCAAGCGGAGAGCTTTTTGAGTAGCTTTCTCTTTATCTTTTTGATGCACCCAACTACAATATTCCCTCACGTTTACTTGCTGGTGTCGATGCTTGTTGATTCCCATCTCTTCTATCGCGTGCGCAAAGGTCTTCCCGTGTTGATTTTTGGAACAAGAGGCAACCACGGTTCGATTCACCCCCAATTCTTTGATGGAATCCTTTACCATTTGCACTCCTGGTTTTGAACACATGAACATGTAATGTTCCGCTTTTACCACGTCTGGAAGCGTGGATGCATATTTTGCTACCCTCTCTACATCCACCGTACCGGCAATATTATGCCCGCAATGACATACAAAAACGCCTATGCGGGGTTCCTCTTCCCCTTCACTTGGTTCGTCCTGTTCTTCTGTAGAAGCCGTCTTTTCCAACTTGTGTTCTTTAATTGTCAACTTAAACCATCTCCTCCTCTCCTTTTTTAGTATCTTTTCCAAAAATGTAGTCTTTCCCCATCATCTGATATTGTAAACCGACGAATTCTTGATCCATGCCCATGCAATACGCCGTGAGCTGGGAAAGATGAATTACCGGATAATCATAATTCATGTTCCTATTCTTGTTCAAGTAATCTTGCCCCGTCTCAAATTGTAAATGACAGAAAGGACATATATCTAAAATGAAATCTGGCTTCACTTCATCAATGTTCTTCATCTTCTCCGCAAAAACGCTCATGCTGGAGGGAGCATCAAAGGCCTTCAGACCACCTCCCGCGCCACAACATGTGAGTTGCTCTTTAAATGGCACGGCCTCAACTCCCAACGCACTTATAAAGTCCTCTACGATTGTTGGTTTTTCTGAACTGTCCATCTCCCTAATTTTCGTGGGCTTTAAAAAATGACAGCCATAATGAACCGCTACACGGGCATGTACTTTCCTGGTAATAAAATCCTCAATGCCCCACGGACCAATCTCATATCCCAATACCTCAGCAACGTGCTTAACTTCGATTGTTCCGTTAAAGTGGTAGTCTCCAATGAGCTTTAATTTTTCGTTTACTAACTCCCGATGCGCTTCATTTTCCTTCAGATGCCTGTTTACCTCTTGAAGCGTGCCAAAACAACCATTACAAACCGTTAAAATATCCGCATCTAACTTTTCCGCTATGCAAATGTTCCGGGCGGCAAGTACCATCCAATCAATTTTATTAAATGAACGGAGAACGCCCGGTGCCGGACAGCAACTGGCTCGTTCCATATCCAATAGAGTATACCCCAACCTTTCCATAACGTACTTCGTTGACTTCTCAATCTGCGGGTATCTATTATTCATTATGCAACCCAAAAAGAAGGCAAACGTATTCTCCTTAACCATCTTAATTCTTACCCTCCTTTCCCTTCTCTAGAGGCAAGGGAAACAATCTTTCTCGAATATTTTTGAGATCCTCTTCTCCTTTTTTTCCTTTATATTTGAACAGGGTCGGAGGAAGTTCATCAAGTCCCAGTTCCACGCGTTGTTTTCTTACTGCGTCGTTAATAGGAACTGCGTGTCCGGTGTTTTTTAAATAGCCCACCACGGCTCTATGATTGGGAGATATGTTCCCCATTTTAGTGGCAATATTTCGTAATTCCATGATTACATCCGTGGGACGCACATCACGAGGACAGCGTTCATAACACTGATAACAGGTGGTACAGAGCCAAATGTCAGGATCTTTTAGAACCGATAAATCTCCTAACACGACTTTTCTAATGATTAATCGAGTTTTTAAGGCAGTCCATCGACCACTTTCGCACGATGCAGTGCACGTGCCGCATTGAATGCATTGTAATATGTTTGACCGTCGTTCAATATCTTTAAAGAATTCTGGCTCAAATTCTTCATCAAGCTTGAATTCACGATGTACTTCTTTAACATCTGACATTTTTTTTTCACCATATTAGCTAATAATATTACAAATATAAACTTTTAATTAAAAGTGAATCACATATAATAAAAGTTTTTCCATTTACTATCACAAGAAGAAATTACTATTTAAAAAGTAATATCACAAACGCGAAAATCAAATTATCATTGAATTTCAAACAAAATTAGAAACAAGATCAATTTTAAATTTAAAAATACCACATTTAAAAGACTAAAATAAAATAAGATAAGAAAATAGAATTAAAAAAAAGATATAAACAAAGAACCTATTAATTTACTGAATTAAGTAATCACAACCTTCTTCTTTATTTCTCATTGTACTTTTCAATTTTTTATCAATGTAATTTTCTATTACGAGAATTGTATTTATAATCTTATGCTAACTTAGCTTTTGATGCCATACTAACATGTAGAAGAATCTTGTTTAAAATTTCGGATATTACAGAATTTCAAAAAATTTGCATAGAATTATAATGATACAATTCTGGCCCCTTCTGCCATATCCAAGAAGCCAGCTGCACCAATAGGATCTTCTACGAAATCCCATAATTCTTCCCGTTTAATTCCCATTAAGTCCATCGTCATTTGACAAGGATATAATTTCATTTTCCCATCTTCCACAGCTTCTTTGATCAGATCCCAAGGATTTTCCATTCCAAATTTCTTTAATCTTTTTCTAAACATATTAGCCGCCATTCCTTTCATGGGAAAGGGCATTCCGGCAACCTTTGGCTTAAATGACTTTTTTAAGAGGTTTAACCCCCAAAAAGTAAAGAAAAAGTTCATTTCCGTATCCATGGCGGCTCCTGTGGTTCCTAGGATCGTCATCATCATGAATTTCTCAAATGATTTGTCCTTTACAATAAAATTAATTTTTTCTACCATTTTTTCCACCTTTCTTTTAATTTTTTAGTGACCCTGCATTTTAATCAATTAGTTGGAGTATTTTGGATAACCATTTTATCAAAAGACCGTATTTATTTGGCTTGGAAACCATTTTACTCCAATACTTACTTTTTGATGTTTTTTAAAGATAAGGAGGATATCACTCCTTAAAATTAAATGTAGGGTACTATTTAAAATTAAATCACATATAATAAAAGTTTTATCATTAATTATCACAAACCATAAGGATAACTTTATAAAAATATCACAAGTGCAAACTCATGCAAACCTTATCAAAAAAAGAAAATTATGAACTCTTCTTTCTTAAAGTGCATGTTTTCCGCTTAAATTAATAAAAGGAAAATTTTAAATTATAATTCAAGGCATATAATGAGACTTTTAAAAAGATTCCTATAATTTCTCTTGTATTTGACAATATAGCTTTAAAGAAGTAAATAAATAATAAGAACAAAAAGATGTAGTTTCTTGGTATTACTCTCAAATTAACTCAATTTTCTTGAATTTTGGAAATCTTTTTTCTTTTTTATTGTTTTATAAGCCTTTAATCTTTACATCCACGATATGATTTTCTGCGCATTGTCAAGTAGCTCAACTAATTCCTCGTAATTAATACCTTGGATGTTCTCCTCCAAGTGATCTAAAGAAAGGCCTCGGGCTTGCAAATCAGGTATCATTACATGTAATCCTATAGAGAGTTCTCTCAGGCGCTTAACTTCCTCAGGATGCTTACCCATTGAGGAAGCTACCACGACACCATCATGAATCAAAACCATCCCCACCTGCAACCCAGATTCTTGATGTTGCTCAACAATTGCGAGTAATCGTTCTAATTCCTTTCCGGTTCTTGGACTGTATCCAAACAAGTACAGCAAATCATAATTTTCTTTCATTCTTTTCCACCCCATTTAAAATCTAAAACTCATATCCGCTTGTTCTATGAACTTAACCATTTGAGATAGCGATATCACCTTGAGATTTTCATAATCGATAAGATCATCTTTAGTTAATCCGACCTCTTCTAACGCGGTATCCAGTAAATATATTTCTGAATCCGTGAGTTCTAACATTTCAAAAGCCTCATCAAATGAATCTGCTCCAATAGCTTTCGGATTGGAGTGCTTATTCATGAGTAAAACGGCATCTCCAGTTAATATCACCTTACAATCTAATTCCACCCCTAATCCTACAAAACCTGAAACCAATCGTAGAGTTTCTCGAGCTGAATTTTTTCCGATAGGAGAATGATCTGAGATAATAACAATAGATTTTATCATGATTCCTATCCTCCGGTACCAAATACAATTAATTTATCAGATTCTGAGGTCCAGTTAGTTAATTCTCCTAATCCTTCTTCCTTTGCTCCATCGATAAAACAATTTTCTTTTATACCACAGAGACCGATCCATGTCGTGCATCCTGCTACTTGTATGTTATTCAATTTAATGAATTCTTCTAATTTGGATGGTAAATTACGCACCTTAATTCCTGTTTCTATATCTTTCTTGATATTATAAACGCCACTCCCATAAAAAAAAATTCCCCGAATTTTATTTCCATGATTGATGATTGCATTTCCAACATTTATCAATGTATCCGTTGCTTCAAATTTATAAGGTTCCGTGCTTATCACTATAGTATATGTATGCATGACCGCTAACTCCGTTCTTTACGCTTTTTTAATAGTAAACGTAATTTTTTCTCCTTCTTCCTTAGTTTCGAGCAAGTCGTCCCCAGTTTTATGTAATAACGCCGGAATATCTTTTAAGGCGCCTTTATCGTCAACCATTAACTTTAAAGTCTGTCCCGTGCTTAATTTACTCAACTCTTTTTTAGTTTTCAACACGGGCATCGGACACTTCATTCCTGTACAATCAAGTACAACTTCTGACATTATATTACCCCTTTAATTTTTTTAATTTGTATTGCTTTTGTGTTTTTTTTTAATTACACGTGATAATAATCTTTTTTTCAATTAGTACAAATGTAATCTACTATTTAAATATACATCACATATAATAAAAGTACGGTGTTTGATTATCACAAGTTGGAATAAACCTTTTTAAACTAATATCACAAACGCAAAATTTAAATGGTTAGCATCATAACATAAATTAGTTTTAATTTTTGATAAATATAGTTATAATTAATAAAAAGTTAGGATTAACCTTATTTTAAAGAGAATGGGAAAAAATGGCAGGAATACCAAAGATTGCAGAATTAGATGAGACCGATAAAGAAATACTAAAAATCCTACAAGATGATGCTAAAGCATCCTTGCGTGATATTGAAAAATTGATCAGCTTAAGTACTACTTCAATTCGAATGCGTATAAATCGCATGAAAGAACAGAATATCATCAAGCAATATGTCACGCTCATTGATTGTCGCCAGTTGGGGTATAGGGAAATGGTCATGGCTTCTCTTCGCCTAAATTCTTCGCAATCCTTAGATGCACTTAAAAATAAGATTTTAGAAATGATTCAAGTTAAATATGCATATGTAATCACGGGAGAATATCCCTTATTTATCATGGCAAAATGTCTCGATCACCAAGACTCCATGAATCTTATTGAAACCCTACGTAATTTACCTGGGGTCGAAGAAATTAAAACACAAATTGTATTAGATAAAATTAAGGAAGATCCCTCTGTGATCATTCCTGATTAACTCCTCTTTTTTAAAATTTTAAGAAAAAAAAAATACTTTTATCTCAAATTATTTAAATTGAAATTGCTAAATCAGCAATCATCATTTTTAAATGATCTAATCCATTTCAAGCCGTAAAAATTTTATTTTTATAAATTTTAATTTTAAACGTTTTTATTAAGTTTGATTAAACGCCCTTTGATAAGGCAGTAAAAATATATTCAAAAATTAAAATGAATTAAATCAACATAAAATATTTCGAATGCCAATCTTTTAATATATCCATGAAAGATAAGCGAAGACAAAAACGGGGATATCATGTTGCAGTTTTAGTTGGATTTGATGAACAAGCAATTCATATATGGTATGTTTTTAGTGAATCAGTTAAGAAAGTAAAAACCATATCCTTATCCCGAAAATGGAAAAACGCGGATGATCGGGATAAAGTTCAGTTTTATGAGAAGATAATTAATGAATTCAGATCTTCAATTAATCAAGGTCTTAAAAGTATACTTCTTGCCAGCCCACCAAATTCATCTCTCTCTCATAATTTTCTTGAATATATTAAAAAACATCATCGTTGGCTTATTGATTCTCGAGGGGATAGTCAAGTAAGCTATGGAATACTTACTGGAAATGCTCGGAATTTAGAAGAAACATGGCATTTACTACAACAAGAAGAAAATAAAGAGATAATAAAAAGGACAACCGCTCAAGAAGCATACTTATTAATGAAACAACTTGAAAAAAGCATTAATCTTGACCAAGTGAATTACCGCGTGGTATATGGATTGAACGAAATAGAAGAAATTATTCTTAAAGGAGGGAAAAAAGATAAAAAAGTTGCTAACAAGCTGGATTATCTCTTGATGACAGATGAATTACTTGAAAATTCTAAACAAAATAACCGTCTTTATAGGCTCAAACAGATTGCAGAAAATAAAGGGATTATAACTAAAATTATATCAAACGAGAGTCTTGCTGGTATTCGTATTAATGAATTTGGGGGAATTATTTGCTTCAAAAAACATTAATTATAGCATTCAATCGTTATAATGCAAGAATATTGCAAAGCAAAAGAAAGAATTAAAAAGTTTATTATTGATTTCCTCTCTTTGTAAGATTTTATGATGATTTTTAAGATAAATAGATTGTTAGATTATTCTCTCTTTTTAATTGATATTAATCACTGAATATTTTTCAGGTACGATGACCTTTATGTCTGAATTTCGAAAGAGGTTTTTAAAAAATTCCGAATGTTTTGTATGAATGGGAATGAGCATCTCGGGGCGAATGCTATCTATAAAATTGATCAAATCATGTGGAGTAGCATGACCTGAAGCGTGGATGCGATAGGTAGGAATACCAAGTGGTTCTAATTTTAACCTAATGCCATTAGTATTATCATAAAATTCCTCCACGTAAGGATCGACGGAGGAGGATATAAACAATCCCCTTCGATCAAAATTGATATGGTTAAATAAACTATCACTAAGGTGTGTGATGTATAGGAAATACTTTTCCTTCAAGTTTTTTAATTCCAAGTAAGTAATCAAACGATATGCCATTCGGTTAACGCGGATTATTTTTCTAATTTTCTTCTGCCATTTAAATCTGTCTTTATTACTCCTTAAAATAAGAATGTGGCTATCTGTGAGGATATTAGGATCTTTCATGGTCATATGAAAGGCATCTTCATTCAAGAGATAGTAAAAGTAAGCCTCCTTTTCAGAAATTATATATTTCCACTGATATTTTTTAGCCATATGGGAAAATGTTCGAAATCGATCCCAATCAATTCTATCGTATTTTACTAAAATAAAATCAAAGGGATTCTGTTTAAATAACTTATCTAAATTATCTTCCACCTCTTTTTCTGATTCAACAGTACTTTTATTAATTTTTGTTCCTTCACAAATTAAGACTTTTACACCCTTCTCTATCCTGCTTCTCTCTTCCTTTGAGAGAACTTTCTTTGATTGAATGATATGATGGGACTGAATTTCTTCAAGGAATTCACGTGACATATGAGACAAGGATCCATGCATTCTAAAATCTCCCGTATATACTACGGGACCAACAGAAGTGTAAATAATAAAACCATAGGCAGCAGGAATTGAATGATCCACGTGAAAAGGTACAATCTTTAATCCTTTTATATCTAAAATCTGCCCTGTTCTGAAGGTAATCCAATTTAACTGCCCAAAATTATTATTCAAGGAAATTTTGGAGGATTTATAGAAGGCATTGATTATTTTTCTCGTCACGACACCCGCATAGACAGGAATCGTGCGATTCATGTATGAAAGTCCAGAAAAATGATCCTTATGTGAATGGGAGATTAAAACGCCGTCTAAATTAGAAGGATACAGAGCATCTAATGATTGATTAGAACTATCAGAACATTTTTTCTTTCTTATCTTAAAGTTGCTAAACTCATGCGTATATAAATTTTTCACCGATAAATGTTTCTCATTGGGAAGCAGATTTAAGGTGATTAATTCATCAATGCTCTTGGCCGAATCACCTGATTCGTAGTGTTTATAATACTTCTTAATTTTTATCCCAAAATCAAGAAAAATCTTAACATCCTTAACAAAATCTTCTAAAAGAACGATATTTCCTCCTATTTCATTTACTCCTCCGAGAAAAGTTAATCTTACCTTCGACTCTATAGATATCGCCCCATGATAGCAATTTTGAATTTATTTAGATTATTTGTCTTTTTTATTAGTTTACTTGATAGAAATTTTCACTTACTACCTAGTTTGAAATGTTTTTAAATATGTTTATAAAATTATTTTCTGATTTAATTCGGGTTTGATGAGAGTAATATTGTTTGGAAGTAATTCTTTAAAAGAATCAGGATGTTGGGTATGAACGGGAATAATTTGTTTAGGATTGATTATCTCAATTGCGCGTTTTAAATCATCGGGCATGCAATGTCCCGTGGTGTGTGCATATGCTAAGTTTAACTCGCATAACTTTAACCAATTCATTAACCGCTCAAAAGTAAATTCCATTTCTTCATTGAATGGTTCTGCCTTTCCATAGATATAAGTTCCCTTTATTGGTACTTTCTTTAATTTACATTGTAAGAGAAGTAAAGGACCATTTGAAGTATAAATGAGATATTCATTTGATTTGTCCAATATTTTTTTTCTTAATTGTGGACCCCAAATGTAAGTATCATCCGAAATTTCTTCCTCCTCCCCCATAATCCTTTCATGATATTTCCTCCCCGATTTAAAACATTCAAGATATAAACCAGGACAGCTTGCAGTTAATTCCTTACATGCTTTTGAAGAAGATCTTAATTTTGATCTTCCTAATAAAATTTTAAAATCTCCTAATTTTGGCAAACCTTTCACTATGTTCTTCTTCTTATTTAGATTTAGAAGCAAGTAGGCTTTTTTAGAATCGACTACTAAGACACGACCTGTTTTCTTAGCAACTTCCCAGAGGATTCGGAGTCGTTCCAAATCCGCTTGGGATGCGTCATATATTACCAAATCCTCTTCACTATCGATAATGTTCATGCATTTTTTTCTAACTTCTTCTTCTGAATCTAAAATGTTGCTTTCAGCAATTTGATCTTCATTCTCATCTAGCAATCCGAGTCTTGTACCCTCACATAATAAATAATCTATCCTTTCCTTTTTAACTTGATTTAGGAAATTTTCAGTTACTTCTTTTTTAAGCCCATGTAACCGAAAATCTCCCGTATAGACAATTGATTTGTCGCCATCGATATAATAAGCTGAAGCCCCCAAAATGGAATGATCTACATTAAATCGCTTAATGAGCAAATCGTTAATTAATAATTCCTTAGATTCTTTAATGTTTTTCAAATTCAGATGATCAATTATTACATTGAATTCATTTCTTCCCATTTTAGAATACAATTGGATGATTCTTTTAGTTAACCTCGAGGTATAAATTGGTATATCCTGTCTAAGAAGCCCAATGTATCCATAATGGTCCATGTGGGCATGTGATAACAAAACTGCATCAATGATTCTGGTTTCATTTTGAGGATTAACCTTCTGGGGACCTTTTTGATTATAAATGACCTCATGAGTATGGTATTGATACACGCCTTTTAAATCCGGAATAAGGAAGGTTTTTAATAGATCGTCCTTATTACTTGGCTGTAAAAGAGGAAATTCATAATATTCCTTCATTCTAGCATAAGATATGCCAAAATCTAAGAAAATCCTAGTATTATTATTTCGTAATAATATTTTATTTCCTCCAATTTCATTCACGCCGCCATAAAATGTTAAATCCATAAGAAACCCTAATTCTAAGATTGAATTTTAATTCTGTCTATATTATTTATGTCTCATATAACTTAATATACTTCAATAAATAATATCTTTGGAATTTCTTCAAAAGGAGTAACCACTGAAATTAAGCCCTCATTGCTAACTTGTAGCGATATGCTCAAAGAATGAATAATATCATTAATTTTATTTATCCCTCTTTAACTATTGAAATGATTTAGAACTTAGGCACTATGATATTTTTCTCCTTTTTAAAAATATTCCCTCTTAATGATATATATATAAGGAATTATTATTTAGATATGCTTGAATTGCCGTGAAAGGACCGTTTCACGATTATCTTGTTAAGACTTTCAAAAAAAATTATTACTATTTGAATAAACTTTATTCGTCTTCTAGAGCATCTAAATATTCTCGGAGAGAGTTTTTAAATTTCTCGGAAATATTTTTACTATTTGGAGGCAAATTTTTCCAATAATTGAAATAATTTACCAAACGATAAATAATATAACTTCCATGAATTGCTCGCTCATTTTTACTAAACCATACAAAGTCTCCACAATCCTGCATTATATTAACAGGACCTTTACGATCAAGTTCAATAGTAAAATATACATCTTTTAAAATGAGTCTATACTTACAATACTCGAATTGATAATTATTTAAAATTGCTTGGGCTGCGTGTCTTGATAAAAATCTTGGAAAAGGATTGTCGATATATGCTATAACTCTAGTTATACCTTCATTTGTTAAAGTCTTTAATTTCATTAAATAACTAATTCTAAAATCATCTTCAAATTTAAATTGCTTAAACCACAACTTTTCTATTAATTTTATAAAAAAATCCGATTCAAATGAAAAAACTTCAATCCTTTGAAATATGAATCTTGTAACTGCAAAAAAACTATCTAAAATAGTTTTACAATCTTCTTTATTACCCTTAATTATTAAAAGATTGGGAGATATAAAAAATATATATCCTATATAATCCTTTATTAACGTTGGTTTATCTTCCCCATTTAAATGTATTAATTTATGTATTTCTAATTGATATTCAATTATCAGTAATTTATTTAAGAAATCTTCATAGTCAAAATCATCTCTAAAATATCTTGGTAAATCATAATTTTCTATAAGCCTAAAACCAATTCCTGGATTTTCTATAGTTCCTCGTGCAAAGTTAGGAAGATTATTCATTAAAAATTGTTTTAAATTTTGTTGTTTAAAATTGGGTTCAATTAGAGTTTCAAAAATTTTACATATAATGAATCTTCCACCCAATTGAAATAAATCAAAATTAAGTTGGTTTATGATGATTCCCTCTTTTATTAATGTACTTTACTTTAACTATTGAAAATTCATAAAACATATATGGTCATCATTAAAATGGATTTTAAATATATTAGGCAAAAATTCCTACTAAAAAATATATATAAACTCCTCTAAAAAATTGATAAAAAGAAGAAATTCTATATCATGATTTATTTATTATCTTTTATCTCACGTTAATTAAATACTAAAATTTAAGGTAGAGACTCCATGCAACCTTTATTATCAAATCCGAATAATTTATGATATTCATTTAACTTGAGATGAGAGTGGAAATAAATCATTATTTTTGTTTTTATGATCGTTTTATAAGTGAGGGATTTATTTATAAATTTAAATATCCATCAGACAATAAGGATAATATAGACTTTCTAACAAATTCAATTATCAATTTTAATATAGTGTTTCTGCTGAAAAAAGACGAACAAATTTATCACATTAAGCGAGTACCTTGTCCCCATTGTTGTTATTTATGCTCTTCTCAAATAGAATTTTGCCCTAAATGTGGAGAACCCATAAAAACTCGGGATAAACCAACTTCAAACAAAAAAAATAAAGGTATCATGGATATTGAATTCAGTGAAGAAGATTATCTCAAAATCCTTGAAATTGAGGTAGGTAAAAACATACCTGAAGTTAAAGAAATAGCTCCCAATCAATTAGGGTATTTGCAAAATAATAATAAAGTAATTGGGATATCCCTTCCAAATTGTAAATTAAAATCTTTACCCCCATTAACCATTCCATTACATTCCTTAAAATTCCTTTATTTAAGTCATAATTTAATTCATCGATTTCCTAAAGAGTTAGCATTCATGCCTTCGCTTAAGGATCTTTGGCTTGATCATAATCAAATAGAAGTATTACCAGCGCATTTTGGGGAATTCAGTTCCCTCCTAATTCTTAATTTAAATTCAAACCGAATTAATTGCTTACCAATGCCAATAGAAGGCTTTAAATTCCTTAAGAAATTATTTTTAAGAAGAAATAAGTTGAAGGCTCTTCCAAAAGAATTTGCGTTATTTTCTTGTCTTGAGGTTTTGGATTTAAGATTAAACCAACTGAATGAATTCCCAAACCCAGTTTGTGCCATATCTTCTTTAAAGGCATTAAATTTGAGTGCAAATGATCTCTTAGAGATCCCCAAGGAGATTTGCAATTTAGTAAATTTAGAGGTGCTTAACTTGGATAATAATAAGTTAAAAAATATTCCTTCTTCCTTGGGTAATCTAAACAATTTAAAAAAATTGAACGTTAAAGCTAATTTTTGGTTGGATATTCCTAAAGAAGTACTTGACTTAGCAAAAAAAGGACTAAAGATCAACCAATAATTAGAGAAATAAGAAGTTCTAATTCAATTGTATGTCTAAAGTTCAAATTATTCCCCGAATTTTTTATATAAGTGAATAGTTGATTTTTTATCTAAAAAGAAAACTTTTTTTTAGTAAAGGAACATGAATAGATTGTTATGAGTTATGATGCTTTTGAAATTAGAATCCTTCCGATATTTTTTGCTTACATAGCCCTTTCCATATTTGGGGTGTTTATCTCATCGAAAATGTATTTCAAATACCGTGAGAGAAAAACCCCTCCTACGCTACATTTAACATTTGTTTTTATCGGCCTTACACTTGCTTTAATAGTATTAGCCATCGGATTAGCCGAAGCCGTGATAACGGGATTTTATAAAGAAATTTATCGTTTTTCTTTACCTTTTGCATATACAATGATTATAATTGTCGATCTCTTATTTGTTGTTTTTATTAATGAGATGACAGAGAAGAGCAATGCACTTTTAATCCCGCTAGCTATTATGGGTTCTATTATAATACTTCTGCTTTGGCTTCCTTGGAATTGGTGGGGTGTTCCGCAAGCAGATTATCAAGGACAACCAAGTATTCGCATTTATTCTACAGGAAGTCTGGTAATCTTCTCTTGGGCAATTTTTGTTTATCTGGCAATTCTCTTGAGGAGAGTTGAGAAAAAAACATCCGAAAAAATCGCAAAATTGGGACTTAACTTGTTATTTTGGGCTGTAATTTGCATGATTTTATATCTTTTAATGAATGTCCTTGATACAGTTACCATCGTGTTTTTTGGTAATACAGGATATTCTATCTTTATCTACATATCATGGATTTTTGCGATCTTAGTATTTCTCTTATCCTATTTATCTTTAATCATGCCAGAATGGCTAATCAAGAGAATTAAATAAAATTCTGTTAAGTATAAACCTTTTTTTCCTATTTTAAAGCATATTTGCGGTAAGCAAATCATTAAAGCATGTTGAAATAATCATGAAGGGATCTATTCCATTTATTAAAAATACATTTTCAGTAATCTTGCTCTCCCCCATAAAACATATGCTTTTTCTCGATTCTAAATTTAATGTAATTAATTACGAATTTAATCTCAAAAAGATTCTGATTATCATGGAAACATATCTCGCATACTTTTTTATAGGAGGAATTATATGTGTATTACTTTTTATCGTATTCTATTATTCTATTAAGAAAATTCTAGAAAAATGGCAAAGAAAGTATGTCCCTACAAGGGCTACTAAATTCAAGTGCATGGACGGTCATGTTACACGTTCAAAAGGAGAAATGATTATTGATAACGCATTAACATATTTTAATATTAAACATGAATATGAAAAAGAGATAACCATCCATGGTTCTCCCGTTAAATATGACTGGTTTTTATCTGAATATGATGTATACATGGAATATTGGGGATACTTTGGAAAACAGTATTTTAACAGAAAAAAAGAAAAATTACTCTTATATAAAAAAGGGAAATTAAATTTAATCTCAATTGAAGACATCATGCTCGAAAATATCTATGAAAATCTTAAAAACCTCCTTAAAAAATATATGACATCCGAAAAATGGGAGGAAAAAAATTTCTACTGTCCGAATTGCGGAACAAGATTAGATAACAGGTTGAAATGCTAGCAGTATCTGAGATTATTCATTTAAAGCTAAATATGAAATAGGAAATTCTAGAGAACTAATTTATAAAATAGAACAAGAACGAGAAATTTTATTAACCAAGCCTTTATATGATTAATCTAAAATAGGTTTAAATGAGAAAAAATAGATAAAGATTTTATAAAATTGCTTTTATTTTATTCGCTAAATCTTGAGCATCAGATGAGTTGAGAATTTCGAAAGTTTCTTTTTGATCTACCATTAACGCTCCTTCAAGTAATTTTTGTAATCCTATTAGTGTAGAAATGCGTTCATTTTTTTGCAAATGAAAGATAACCCTCCCTAATTCATTTTTTAAAGCTCCTTTAGGACCGTTCATGCATACTCGAAGCAGCGCAGGGCATACTTCTTCAATAGTTTCTTTGCTCACATCTTTTGCTAGACCGTATAATTCTTTTCTTTTTTGATCAGTTAATAATTCTAATTTTTCTTTGGATTGGTATAATTCCATATTTTATCACTCCTTTTTTTTTTACTTTTTTTAACTTTATTATTTCTTTTAATTTACTCTATTATAAAGATTATCAACTACCTATTTAAATCTAATGGGAAATTTTCCTCTGCCAAAAGGATGGATATTATTAATATAATTGAAAGTACGCCTTTTTTCACCCCTCCCATGACCGAAAATGGAAAACCTCATAAAAGCATCAAAAGATGCTAATTTTATTACTTTTTCAAAAGTAGAAGTAACGAAATTTGGAGAAATCTGGATATTGTGTTCCTTTTTCATTACTTTTTTAAGAGAGAAGGAATGAAAAAGTTATCAGATCAATAAAAAAATGAAAGAAAAAAGATCAAGATCCAATATTTTTAAATAAAAAAATTAATGATTCTATATAAATTATTTCTTTTCGTCATTTTTCAAAAAAAAATTGATGATTTCAAGCTAAGCTGCTAACTATATTCATTTTTTCATTTTAAATACCTCGTTAGATCAAAGATACATAAAAATAAATAAGAGAACACGATTGAATATTTAACAACTATAATTGTTGATTTCCATGGAAAAATTATTACAAGACTTTTTGGCAAAAATATTGAAGAAAGAAAAAACGCAGGGTCAGCTCACCAATTACATAACAAGCTTTGGAAAGATTCTCCTTTTCGTGCTACCTCTTGTTCTGGTCGTTGTCACCATTCTAACTATCGTAACAACATTAGACTTAACCCTCACGATAATTTTCTATATAGTATTAATCATTTATGCATTTAATTCCGTCATGTTATTGCTTGGTGCTAGTCTCACGGAAACTTCTCTAAAAATGCGATTGAATTTTGAAAGAAAACGAGGGAGACCCATTGATAGTTTGGATGGATTTGAACTCCTTGAAAGTAATGTAAAAAAAGTGATTAATTTACTTAAACTCATCTCTCTAATTTGCTTTGTTGCAATCATTTTATTCATCGTCATGCTTGCTATTGGGAATTTAGATGTTGGTTTTGCGGCTGCAGGATTTGCCCTTGTAGGGTTAGCTTTAGCCATCCTTATTCGGAGCTTGAATTTACACATTCACGATGTAAATGGCCTGCAGGATTTCTTTAAACCCACCACCCATCAAATTTTCCTAGATAACTTTTTTTCTGAAATCTTTTCCAATCACTTAGATCCGGTGACATTTTTAAAATGGGATGAATATCTGGAAGAAATTAACAAAATATTGAATCCGGCTTTCGTTAGTCATGTAAAAGAAATGGAAGAAGATGAACTACCCATTACTTTTGCGATGGAGTCCCTACTCTTCTTGTACTATTTAAAATATCAAGAAGTTTTGGATGATGAGCTATTTCTTAAAGAAATGAGTGAAATCATTAATACTAAAGCGGAAACTTTTGATGTGAATAAGGGATTTTTGGTGGAAGGTGCATGGTACTTCTCGACTGAAGATGTATTCAAGATATTCGATTATATAAAACAATATAACCCGGGATTTTTCACCATAATTGACAGGTTACAGCTGGAACTAGCTGATAATATCTCACGGATCTCGAAAGATCCGATATACATGGATTCTTCTGCCCAAGAAGTGGTTTTTGCTAATGGTGAGTTGAACTTGATGATCTTTTTCTATAATAACGCTCCTGCCGCTAAAAGATATCGATTAAAAGTTGCTGCCCCGGGGTTTGCTCCACGGCAATTCACGTTAGACATCGAGGTGGAAGGTAGGGGTTCTTTTGAAATTCCAAGTAAACCCATTCCCTTAATATCTCAAGGAGGAACTGATATTGTTAATGTTCTTTCAAGCATGCTAGAAAATGGAGATACTATATGGTTAACCTTAGAACCAAGAGAACTAGGTGAGCAAACCATTCAGATATATCTCGAGTCGGAAGAGGGTGTTATAATCGAAGGGAAAACCAGAGTTGTCCTCGTGACAAAGGACATGAAAACCAAATTGAAAAAACTTTCTTCTGTATTTTCGCTTTTAGGCGGGTTAGCTGTTCCATTAAGCAAGATTTTACCGGGAATGTTAGGAATTTCAATTTAAGTTTAAATTTACAATGAAAAATTATTTTTTTTCTACTTTTTAATATAATAGGTTAATTTAAGATATGTATTTTTTAAAGTTGTATCATTTATTTTAGAAGCTTAATTTACATGATATCTTTCCAAGAGAAAAGATTACATTTTCAACAAAATGAATAATCATAATCCCAGGGAAGTATAACTTTTTAGGCGATGCATCAGAAAAGATTCTTGAACGTAAGTTGAGAATGCAGGGAAAAATTAATATATTACATTAGGGTGCTCTCTTATTTGTACTACTCTTTGGTTCAAACTAATATGCTCAAAGGATCATTTAAAAACTAACTACTTTTTAAATATTCCACTTATCCTTTTCAATAATGCTTTACTTTTAATAATTAGATTAGGGTCCTTGATAATTAAAAATATTGATATTCGAAAGAGATTATTGCTTTCATAACTATTGTTAAACTTTGCATTTCGGAAACTAGACGTTTCCATACCTAAAAACGATCACGTTAGTTTTTATTTTCATCCTTTTTTATTATTTTGAAACGAATCACAACTAATTTTGTCTATTCAACAAAAAAAACTGTCATGAATAGTACGAGACTTGGTCACAAAATCTACAAAAAAAGATAAACTATATATCAGTTTTACAATTTCATTACATAATAATCTTATCTATCAATTTTAAGAGGGAATTAAAAAATGGTAGTCATAACAGTAAAGAAACCGGAAGAAGAAGTATTTGAGGCCATTGAAAATTACAAGCTCAAGAAAATAGCAATTGTTTCATGTGGAACTTGTGCGGCCCTTTGTCAGACGGGGGGTACGGAAGGTGCAAAAGAGTGGGAAAATAAACTCAAGGAAAAGGGATATGAAGTCACTGCAGTGATCGTTTCTGAGGATGTCTGTGATAATCGGGTGATGAAACAAGATTTGCGAAAAATTGAAGATGAGCTAAAGGTTTCTGACGGTATTTTGACACTTAGTTGTGGACTTGGCGTACAATCTATTATAGAAGTAATTCAAAAAAAATATCCTGATATGCCCGTATTGATTTCAAATGACACGAAATTCATCGGGATGACCGAAAGAATCGGACGCTTTTACATGCGGTGCAGAGCTTGTGGCGATTGCTTGCTTAATTATACGGGAGGCATATGTCCTATTGCAACTTGTGCAAAAAGTCTCATGAATGGTCCTTGTGGAGGAATGGTCAAGGGTAAATGCGAAGTAGGGGGTTATGAAAGAGATTGCGGTTGGATTTTAATTTTCAATCGCTTGAAAAGCATAGGAAGGCTTGATCTATTTTCTCAACTCAGAGATGCGAGAGATTGGAGCGAAAGTGGACATCAGCAAGAAGTTATTTTTAGGTAGGAGGTGATTGGATAAAATGGCATATTCAAAATTAGGTCAAATGTTGGAAAGTAAAAAATTCATATTGACGGGAGAATTAGAGCCCGAAAAAACTTGCGATTTATCCCATACAGTTGAAGAAGCAAAAGAAATGGCTCCTTATATAGTAGCTGCTAACGTTACGGACAGTCCTTTAGCAATCCTAACTATCAATTCCTTAGCTGCATCGGCCATTATTCAACAGCAAACAGGAATAGAATGCATTTGGCAACTTACTGTGAGAGACGTGAATAAATTGGGAATTGCCGGAATGATCATGGGTGCCCAAGCTTTGGGAATAAAAAATGTTCTTTCTTTAACAGGAGATCATACTGCTTTAGGAGACATGCCTGAATCGAAACCCGTGTTTGATCTCGATTCGGCTACTTTAGTAAAATTGGTGCGAGAAATGGTGGACAAAAAATCTATCAACGGGCACGAAATAGAATGCCCTCCGACCTTACATGTGGGATGTGCGGCTAATCCAAATGCTGATCCCATGGAAGCAGAAGTGCTTAAAATTGGCAGAAAGGCAGAAGCAGGGGCAGAATTTATTCAAACTCAAGTCGTTTATGACTTGGATCGAACCATTGAATTTTTGGAGGCTATAGGTAAGTATAAAGTTCCCATATTATTAGGGGTCTTTCCTATGAAAAGCTATGCTATTGCCAAGGGTTTTGATGATTTTGTTCCCGGAGTAGATGTGCCTAAAGATATTTTAGCCAAATGGAAAAGCGTGAAAAATGATATAACCGATAAAAAAGAACAAAATCGCATGTATGATCAATTAAATTATGAATTCTTCAAACCCTTTATTTCCGAGTTAAAAAAGAAGAATTTAATTGCCGGAATTCATTCCATGGCAGTTCATTATACACGTATCTTTCCAAAAATAGTAGAAATCATTAATAGTTAAATTGATCCATGCAAATTTAAGATTAAATTATTATAAAATCCTAATAATAACGCTTTTTTTTCCTATTTATTGTAAATTTATTAAAATGACACTAATATCTCTCTCATTGTTGTTATATTAATTCTATTTTTTACAGTATCTTGAAAGTCTAAAATTCTATTTCTGTTATTTTTAATAGGTTTTATTACGATTTATAGAGAATAAATGGAAATGGGAAAAAAAAGAAAATTTAAAAATAACATTTTTTGTTTAATGATGATATAATTTATTAATTCGTTAGATTAATTAAAATATCAGAAGATATCACGAATTTGAGCAACAATAATCTTCATTTTTCATCAAAACAAGAACTAATTATAAAATTAAGGGAGATCTTAAAACAATACGAAGAAGAGATTAAATCAGGCATTTTTTTTAATTTAAAAGATGCCAAAAGTCCATTAGACATTCTCGGAGTATTAGACGTGTTAAAATTCAAAATTCAAAAATGGAGAAATACCAACATTTTCTATTATAAAGGGTTTCTGTTTGATCAAGATCCCCTAAGTGATAGGAGCTGAAAGTTCTGAAGACACAATAAAAATCATTATCTCTGTTTTTATTACAAGAATACTCAAAGAAAAAGGAGAGGTCCATCTCGACACGTTGGATGCAATCAAAATGTCCTCTGATTTAAAGAAAGATTTGGAAAATGAGGTCAAAAATGAGCTTGCTATAGGATATCCCCCCGATCCTTCTTTAGAAGAAAAATTAGTAGATCATATAAAAGTTTTCATATTGAGTTCTCTATAAATAAGCAAAAATTCATTTCTCATTAGATCTCCCTTATCTATAAAATTTTTGCTTTAATTGCAGATTTTTAATCCAAAATTTAAATTATAAAACGCGTTGGAATTAAGATGATAATTCCTTGTCAAATTTAATGAAAAATTATTATTTAAAACTAAAAATACAATTTTTAAGAATTTAATAAAAAATCTAAATACTAGATTAATACAATAAAAAAAGAAAAGAATTAAATAGGATATAGAACACATTTTATAATATCAAATCTAATAAAAATTTAAAATACAGAAAATATTAAAATCAAGGTGAAATTATGAATAGGAAAACTTCAATTCTATTCCTTGTTCTAATGGCAACCTTCCTCATAGGTAATGTAATAGGTGCAAGAGCCGCACTATATGACTTAAAAGTGGCTGAAAATGATCAATACATTTATAAAGTAACAACGGTAGATAAAGACGGTTTAGAAGCGGTATTTGGTACTAATTGGGCTCAAATGATGGGAGAAATGGGTGTTCAAGATGCAAAAACAAAATATGTTATAACTGGTATAACTGATAAAACTACTTATTGGTATATAACCTTTCAGTACTGGGATTGGACCGTTGGGGAATTCGATGAATATCCCGATAGTACCACTTATTACATTAATGTATATAAAGATCCCACCAGTTTGTCTGCATACCCTTCATTGATATTACCCGTTCCAGTAGATGCATATTTAACAGCTTTAGTCGGATCAATACCTTCTTATGCGCAAGACTATATTAGTTCCCAAGATAATGTTCTTACTATTGATTATGGTAAAGTTCCTTATTATCCTTATAATTATAAGGATGTTATGACCTGGGATACAACTAACGGTGTAATTAGTTCTGAAAAATTTACTTATGTTGGAAAGACTATTTGGGAACTTACACTACAAGGGTTTCAAATTCCTGGATATGAATTACCAATCTTTTTAGGGATCACTGCCTTGAGCACAATAGGATTAATCTACGTCATAAGAAGAAAGAAATAATTAAATCAAATAATTTCAATTTTTTTTTTTTGGGGTTTTTTTTAAAAAGAACTGTAGACTAATTTCATTCATTATATTATTTTTAAAATCATCAACAAAGCTTTATTCCTTTGAAAATAAATCTCCTAAAGCACCGTTGTTAGTATTTTAAATTAATTGAATTCACTTTGATATGTGTAGTTGAATTACCTTCTTATATAATTTAGGATGATAATATTATTCAAAGGGATCTTTAGAGGAGCTCTGAAGCATCGGGTTTTATAAAAAGGAGATTATTTCCTCTAATAAATAGCTCGTTATATTTTGCGATGGGAGAGCCATCCATTATTTCCGTAGCGTCTTCTAATATCATGTTCATATAAGCATCAATCTCTTTTAAAAGTCCCTTATATTCGGTACCATCCTTTAAGCGGAGCAAAATTTGTGAATTTTGGCTATTTTGTAAGATGGTGAGGGGATTTTTAGACTTATAATTGTTATTATCTTTGGACATATTCCTAATACCTCAACAAACTTTAAGATGTATGTTAGTAAAATAATTAAGAGTTAAAAATTTTCAAATGTATTGTAAACTTATAACTTTTTTTATAATTAAAACTTAATGGTTATGAATCTGAGAGGGAAGAACTCGAAGCCGGATAAAAAGAGGGAGATGATGGAGAAATATGATTCAAGTGCCCCTTTTTATGATGCTCGTTATTTAAAAATTCAGTCAGAAAAATATGAAATCTTATTAAAAAAGTTAAATTTTCCAATTCAAATCGTTCTAGATGCAGGGTGTGGGACGGGATTATTTTATCAATTTTATACACAGGTTACAAAAGATATGCAAAAGGGTGATTTTATATATGTTGGAATAGATCTTTCGTGGGGCATGTTAGGGAGGTTCATGGAAAAAATTCAAAATAATAATTTTAATTCTCCAAATTTTAATTTAATTCAATGCGACATGGAGAATTTACCGTTCAGAAATGCTAGTTTTAATTTAACATTATCGTTCACGTCTCTTCAAAATCTCATGAATATGAAGAAAGGAATTATGGAATTACTACGAGTAATACACGATAAATCTACCATGATGCTTAGCATTTTGAAAAAGAAAGTGGATTTAAGCCAGTTAGAATCTGAACTAATCAATTATTTTAACATATGGGAAGTAATAAAGAAAGATAACCTGGAAGATTTTATTATAATTTGTGAGACAAAAAAAGAATACCCTTCTGAAAACATTAGTAAATGAAAAAAATCTTAAAACGATTCCAAAATCACTTCCACGTTGCTTTCTATATCATACTTCTTTTCAAAATAATTGCAAATGTTTTCAATATCCCTTTGCAATATGGAAATAGCATTTGGATGGGTGGATGGAACGGATTGAAGCCAATCTATGATAAGAATGCGACCTTCTTCATCCATCACGATGTTAAATTCTCCTAAATCCCCATGAATCAATCCTGCCTTCTGATATATGATTCGCACTTGATCGATGATTTCATTGAATATATATTCAGGATCATCTATAGATTTGTAATAATATAATTCCTTTCCCCGTAAATATTCCATGACAATGATGTGTCGATTTATTCCGATCGGTTTGGGAGTGTCAAGATTTAATTCGTATATTTTTTTTAATGCCTCATATTCCTTGTGAGCGGCAAGACGGTTGACGTATAACCAAGAATAATGCGTTCTTTCTCCCAAAATATTTCTTAATCTTTTTATATTCTTAAAGCTCGTTCTTCCAATTCGATAAATTTTGAGGGCATAAATGTTCTTTTCATCATCCATGCAACTATATACGTCGGATTCTTTTCCCATTCCAATAGAAGGTCCCAATTGGCTAATAATGTTTTTTTCAACCAGCGCATGAAGGGCTAAGAGATCGTAACCTATCGAATTTAAAGTGAACCCTGTTTCCCTTTGAGAAGAATCCCTGATGATCAAATCTAATTTGTGAACCTTTTTCAAGCGATAAAGCGTTTCTTCCATGGGATATCGAGCATAAAACTTTATATCTGCAATAGTTACGTATTCAGATTTAACCATTCCTCTCTCAATTGCCATGAGAATACGTAGATCTTCTTTATCTAACTTGGTAAGAATCTTGGAAGCTTGCACATATTTTATTAACTCTTTTGGCTTAAAAGACTTTTCTATCCTAATGGGGATGCATTATTTTAAGAAATGGAAACCCGTAGCAAAATACCAAAAAATTAACCTTTAATCTTAAATAAATAAATCTGATAATTATGCTGCATTCAATTCGCTTTTCTCGAGGTTGGAATCACTCTTGCTAACTTTTTTCTCTCTAAATTTTTTTAAAGTTAGTTTTTTAATGAATTTTTTTTTTGATTTCATTTCCTTGATCTTATTTTCATCAAACTCTTGAAGATCCTGAAAATTTTCTAAAACGATGAATTTCTGATAAGTTTTAAAAAATTTCCAAAGCTTAAGACCATTAGGAATCACAAAGATCAACGTAGGGAGCAAAATTGAAATTAAAAACAATATTATGTTAAAAAGAGAGATTAAATATACAGTTAGAGTTGATCCTGGTTCAAATTCAAAAAGAAATACTCCTTCTGCGAGATATAAAACAATACCCAAGCAAGTAATGACACCTACTGATGAATAAATAACCACTTGATACTCTTTTTGCCAGACCCCGATAAGAGTGGCAAACAAATACAACCCTCCTATAACAACATACATCCAATAAGCAAAATTTATCCAGAATAAATAGGTGTTTGCATTGACCGTTAAATTACCCCCCGATAAGGGCCAACTTAAGGAGAAAAATAGATCTGCTTGGGCAACAATAGACAAGATAATAGAAAGAAGAATAGAAATAAAATAAAGGCGTACGGCAGATAATTGACTAAATTGAAATTTGGATTTATTTTCTTCTTCTTTCGCTCCTAATAGCATTGAATTAACTTTTTTCGTCACATTTTCCGGAAATTTTTCTTGTAGAACGTTGTATTCAAGGAATCCTTGAGGATATCTTGAAACAAGTTCTTTAATTGCCTCTTGTGCATTTTCTCGCGTTTCTTGGGTACTCTCTGGACCACTCCACAGATAAATTTTCTTGCGTTCATCATCTAAAATAACGCAATGATCATGGAGAAAGAGTTTTTGTTCTTCTTCTATCCAATTCTGGTGTTGTTCGCTGAATATATAGGTTCTTAACATTTGCTCCTAATCTCATGCATGACTTGGAATTAGTAATATATATAAAGAAATATAGATAAAAGAATTTTAGTGTTCAGTTAATATAAAGTAGGGGCATCATTTCAATAAAGAAAAGAAAATGATAATCTCGGAATTATTCTTCCACTCTTCTTTGAATGTCATCCCATAAATCAGTTATGTAGCTGTTATATTTCTCAATCTCGGTAGCAGTAATTTTCTTAAATCTTCCTTGAGCTTTAAGATATTCTTCAATGGGTACCCGCTTCGAAGAGTCAAGGTATTTTTTGCTATTCAAGGAAAGTTCGAATTTCCCATGTTTTACTTCATATAAAGGCCAAAATCCCGATTGCACGGCTAACCGTCCAATTTTGATGGTATCCTTAGGGTCATATCCCCATCCCGGAGGACACGGGGAATGGATGTGAATATATTTCGTACCTGTAATTGTTCGAGCTTTCTGAAATTTCTCAAAAAGATCGATGGGATAAGATGCACTCGCAGTGGCCACATAGGGAATACCATGGGCTTCTAAAATTTTTGGCATGTTTTTCTTGGTTTGAGTTTTCCCACCAGGAGTCGTGGTACTGAATGCTCCCAATGGTGTTGACCCACTTCTCTGCACTCCCGTGTTCATGTAAGCTTCATTGTCATAACAAGCGTAAATGAAATTCGTGCCACGTTCGGCTGCGCCACTTAAACTCTGAATTCCAATATCCGTGGTACCTCCATCTCCGGCAAATGCCACCACGCAAATCTTATCTGCTAGGTCTTTTTCTTCCAAAGAAGCGACAATGCCTGAAGCTGACGCTCCCGTGGTGGCAAAAGGCGTGTGAAGCACTGAAACTTTCGTGGAACAAAAACCCTGCATTCCGTGGAGCACGGTCAAACAAGATGCGGGAACTGTAATTATAGTATCTGGTCCCAAAGCCTTCAAGGCCATTCTATAAATTAAAGCCATTCCGCATCCTGCACAAGCTCTTGTTCCCGGATAGATATATTCCTCCTCAGGAAGATCCATTACATTAACCATTTTATTTTTTCCCTCCATTAGAAAAATCTAATTCATCCAATTTTAATCCGAGAAAATCTGTTTCATGGGAATAAATTCCTTTCTTTGATTCCTCTAGAGCTTTATATACTCCTTTCTTGATTTGATCATTATTAATATCGCGCCCTCCCAAACCAAGTATAAATCCCTTTATAAAAGGAGGATTCTTTACACCATACAGTGCTGCTTTCAATTCATAAGCCAGAACCCCTTCATAGCCGTATCCTATATCTCTATCAAACACGATAATATTATCAAAATCACGTAATGATTCATTTAGGATCTTTCTTGGAAAAGGACGAAACAGTTTAAGTACAATGAGTCCGATTTTTATGCCCTCTTTTCTAAGCATGTTCACCACGCTTCTTGCTTGGGATGCGACTGAGCCCATCGCAAAAATAATGGAATCTGCATCTTCCGTCATGTAGTTCTTGTAAATTCCATTTCCATATGATCTCCCGAAAGTATTGGCAAATTCATCGTGAACTTCTTTAATGATGGGAATGGAATTCTCTAAGGCTCTTTGTAGGGAATATCGAAATTCATAGTATCCTGGTGCGGTTCCCTCTTCTCTTTTTATAACGTGAGGGGTCGTGACGGGATCAATTCCTTTAATATGGGAGATATCAGATAAATTAATATGATGTTTTAAGGGAGGAAGAAATTTGTCAACGTCAGCTTGCAGTTCTAACTGAACGGGCATCATCGTGTGACTAAGAATGTATCCATCATATCCCACTATCACCGGTAAATAAACGCGAGGATCTTCAGCAATTTTAAAGGCTTGCAAGTTTGTATCGTAAATTTCTTGATTATCCTCACAAAACATTTGAATCCATCCCACGTCTCGCACGGTCATGAAATCTTGATGGTCTGTCCACACAGACCACGGGGCTCCCGTGGCTCGGGTGGCTAAATTAATTATTATGGGCAGTCTATTCCCCGATGCCCAAGGTAAAAGCTCGTACATTAACATTAAGCCATGCGAAGAAGTGGCAGTACCCACTCTTGAACCTGTCGCAGAGGCGGCACAACAAACGGCTGCTGCAGAGTGCTCCGATTCAACCATTACAAATTTAGCTTTTAATTTTCCTTCGTTTATAAACTGAGAAATTTTCTCTACCACAGGACTTTGAGGAGTGATTGGATAAGCAGAAACCACGCCCACTCGAACTTGACGAAATGCATGAGCTGCTGCATGGTTTCCTGTCATGATCCTTATATTTCTTGTCTTGATATTTGCATTCTGTTCTGTTGTTGTCAATCCGAATTTACCTCCTCCATAGTTATAGCTCTAACGGGGCATTCCTCGGCGCAGATACCGCAACCTTTGCAATATTCCAAATTAATTTCTGGTGGAATTTTTCTTTCAATCACCGCTTCTGGACAATACAACCAGCAATTAAAGCAACTTGGTTTACCTGATTTTGCAGGAATGCATTTATTCAAATCTATGACGGGCTTTAACTTGCTCCACGTTCCCGTTTTTCCAGCTTCTCCGATCACGCTTTTTTGAACTGAACTCAGTATTTTTTGATAATCCTTTTTTGATTCATTCATAATTCTCGAAAAAAATCACTCTATTATAAAGTCAAAAGCAAATAGCTTTAAAAAGTTCATTATCATTTATTATAAGAAGGAGGGCGTTTTGGCAATTATATCAGAAAATAATATGGTGCATAATCCGAAGAATATGAAGTTTTATCTTAAAATAAATGATAATGAATTATCTCTTCAGATTCAAGTAGAAAAATAGCCGGTTTGTATTGTAATTTAAACCTTAAGAAAATTAAGTTCTCATACCGTCTTGATTATTTCAAATCCCTTCTCCATGAGTGAAACATTCCTGTTTCCCAAATTCTCTCCTAACCGCTTTAGGATGACACTTTTCAAATCTGTCAAAGTTATTTCCGGAACCGCTTTGGATAACAATCCCAATATGGGCACGTTTACAACGGGGATACCCTCGACTATTAATTCATTTTCACTTGCTAATTTACTGATGTCCGCAGCAATTATTTTAACTCCTTCATTAAACTCATATCTTTTCAGGAAAAATTCGGGGTCTTTATCTGTATTAATAATGAAAAATCCATTTTCCTTTATAGATTTGACCAGATCATTAGTAATCGTGCTTTCATCTAAAACAATCACGATATCAGGAAATTCAATCTGGGATCTATCCCAAATCTTGTCTTTCTTGGATAACTTGGCATACGCTTGAATGGGTGCCCCCCTCCGTTCTGCTCCAAAAGAGGGATAAGCATGCACGTCCACGAATTTACCGCTATTGAAAGCCGCTTCCGCAATAATTTGAGAAGCAGTGACTCCTCCTTGTCCTCCTCTTCCAAAAATTACAATATTAATGACATCATTGTTGTTCATGAACATTGTACCTAATTTACATTTTTCAGCATGTAATAAAACAATCCGTTTTTATTAGAAATTCATTTAAGAATTAAAAATTTTTTATTATTTTTGTTAAATGCATATGGTTTTATAATGGAACTACGAGATTTGTTTAAAGAACGTAAAAACTAATTATCATGAAAGGTAAATTATTTATAATATTCTAAGTAAAAAAACCTTGAAGTTCAATGTCGAATAATAATGTTGAGAAATTTTTTGAAGGGCGCGAAAGACGGGAGCTCTTTTATCAATCTTGGAATTCTGAAGGAGAGGTCAAAGCCCATATCGTTGCACTTCATGAATTAGCATTTCATTCCGATAGATTCAATTTAATTGCAAAATATTTGAATGAGAAAGGGTATACCTTGCACGCTTATGATTTGAGAGGACATAATAGAAGCAAGGGCGATATCGCTGGAGAAATTGATAGTATGGATCATTTACAAAAAGATTTGGTCCTCTTTTTAGATTTAATCGAGAAAAAAGCTAATGGAAAAAAGATTTTTTTATTGGGACAAGGTTTCGGAGCTTTAGTTTGCTTGATGCATGCAATTAGGCACCCCGATCTTCCAGGAGTTATCATTACTTCTCCAGAATTGGGCTTATTTGGAAAAAGTACGGTTGGGAAGAAAATGTTAAAAAAATTAAGTAACTCTCTTTCTCAATCTATTGAAATCAATATGGATCAAAATCAATTAACGAGTGATTTGAAAATTTTAAAACTATTTATTAAGGATAAAAATACATTAAAAGCTATAACTGGAAATACAGCTTCTGAGAGAGAAAAGTTAAGAAAGTGGATCCTATCTAATGCCTCCCAGCTCGCTTGCCCTGTCATAATTTTGCAAGGAGGGAATGATAAAATTGTCGATAAAAAAAAGGCGGAGAAGTTCTTTAAAAATGTAAAGAGTGCAGATAAGACATTTAAGATCTATGATGGATTCCTCCACGATTTATTGAATGAAAAAAATAGGGCCCAAGTGTATCAAGATATTTACGTGTGGTTAGAAAAACACGTATAATGACTAAAAGTATTGGAAGAAGAAAGAAGATTATATATTTATTGGATCATTCGTGTCGTTAAATTAATTTTAGTAATTTAACTCTTATCATTAATAAAGTTTATTACAAATTTGGACTCCAATTAAATTAACCATGACTATAGAAAAAGATAAAGAACTATCAAACTCCTCTTCTGAACGAGCAGATATAAATAACATGGAATTCCAGCTTAAAGTAGCGGAAACTTTGAACGATTTAACTAAAATTAGAATCTTACTTCTGCTATGGGCTTCTGGAGAATTAAGTATTAATGAATTGTGTGAAAAATTAGGCAAAACACGCCCTACAGTCTTGAAGCACCTTAAAGAATTGAAAAAGACGGGCTTACTTAAGGTTCAACGGAAGGAGAAAAAAATGAAAATGTACTCCGTGATCCCTAACTTGCTTGAATTGACTCGTCTTGATCTAGAACATTTAAAATCACTTCCTTCAGCTCAAGTCAAAAGAATATTAGAAAAAGATTTGGACTCCGATAAAAAGACCATTCAACTCATAAAAAAAATTCTCGATGATTGTATCCCATATTATCAAGATTTAAAGAAATATTTAAAAGAAGCACATAAGTTAACTCCGGATGAAATTGAGACTTTTTATAAGAGAAAACATATAAACTATTATGTAGAAGTGTTGGATGAAGAAGAATATCAAGAATATTTTAAATTTTATGAAGAACTAATGGAAAAAATGGATGATTTTAGAGAGAAAAGAAAAATGCAAGGAAAACCGAATAATAATAAAAAACCGTTTGCTAGTTTCCATATCATTCTCCCCATAAAAGAAATTCAAGAAGCTAGATTTAATAGAATGTGGAAAAAGGAGTGATGCAACCTTAATAATCGTTGTGTCTTCATTAATACAAGAAAATATAAGGGAATTGAAAATAGATTCATTAGCTAAGGATTTCCTCAAACCCGCTCGATTTTTCTTTGTTGATTAATGAATGTTTTCTCCACCTTCTTCATGATCTCTTTTAAGGGAAAAAGGTAAGTGATTTATTAATCCTAATACCTCCTAACTTGCTTATACTACTTAAATTTAAGAACCAAGGATGAAAACTATTAATAAAAAAACGGTAAAGTTAATAATATTTTTAAAATGTAGGATAAGAGGCATGTACTCTATGAGGGATTGCTCCATGTCAGGTTAAACGATAAAATTCATGCACACCCCTGTTATTTTTTTTATTTCTGGTCCAAAAAAGAAAATATCCATCATAAATAGCGTTTATATAGATCTTGTATGAATCTTTTCCACTCTCCTGGTGTTTTCTTTTTATACGCTTCTTTTCCACATTCATCCTCCAAATCAAAACATCGGTCAATTAATTTTTTGTTCATGATGTTTAACGTAGATTTCATCAAATACATGAAAGAATTCATCCTTTTTGAAAACGTTCTCATGAACTTTTGTGTTTCTACATTAAGATGTTCTAAAGGAAATATTCTCGTTGGGATGTTCAAATTCTTCAATTCTGCCAATCCAAAATCATCTGAAGTAAATAAAACATTTTTTGCGTAGGTGAATCCAAATGCTAATAAGGGCAGAATAGTTGCCCCCGTCTGTGGATATATGGCAATTGCTATTTCCGGCATTCTAAAGAACATTTCTTCTTGGGGTCGGTCTGCAAAAATGCGCATATCCGCTGCCATAACTAATTCCATTCCATATCCAATCGCCGATCCTTGTACTTGAACTACAACCGGTTTCATCATGGTCACGATCATTTGATTGTTTAATCTCCCGTATTTCTTCACTTCTTCAAAATATTCGGGATCCTCATCGAGTGATTTCGATTTAATGTCAATTCCCGCACTGAACACGCGCGTTCCGGTACTCTTAAGTAACACGCATTTTACACTATCATCGTTATTAGCTTGTTCTAACCGTTGATAGAGTGTCTTCATTAATTCTAAATTAAACGCATGAACGGGCGGTCTATTTAGGGAAATGGTAGCAACGCCACCTTTTGCTTCATATAATACCAAATCTAAATCTTCATTACTCATGAGATAAAAAAAAATAACTCCTCAAAAAAAGTTATTAAATCAAGTTTAAAAAAAATAGTCCGAGGATGAAATTTAAAAAGGTTATTTATAGAATTATATCATTAATATCAACTATAAAAAATAATAAATTTGCTTAAAAAGATGAAAACTAATAAAATAAATTCTAACATATTAGTTATCTGCGTGATTGCCTTATTTATTAGCAGCACCGTGGGATTTTTTATATTGATACCCCCTTCTAAGGGACAAGCTTCAAACCAGAACAAGGTTCTCGTCATCACTAATGGTAATGATGAACTTTTCCTTCAAAGTTTGAGAGTGGATGAACAAAATTTCGATGTGACGGTGGGAGATATCTCCGAATTAGGTGCTTATGATATTGTCATCGTTTTTGATGTTGTCCTGAAATCAGCAGGTCGTGCAAGACTCGTAGATTTCGTGGAAAAAGGGGGAGGTTTAGCTATATTTATGGGAAATGCCCTTTTTCAAGATCCCGAACTTTTATTTGATATGGGTATTTTAGACATTGCTAATTTTGAGGAGAATGATGAGGCAGAGGTCTTCATCGTTAAAGATAATACCAATCCTCTCGGCAAGAACTTGGATTGGAATTCTGCTCCTAGTTTGAAGGCAGATAGCATGACGAAAATCCCCCTGCAGAGTTATGCGGATGGAGTAAAACCTATAATAGATACTTATCCAACATCGGAAAATTTAGCCATCGATGAATATCGACAACCTATATTAGTAGAAGCGAGCAAGGGAAAAGGAAACGTGCTATTATTTAACGGGTGGTTAGAAGAGGGTTTTAACAAGGATTTTATGGTATGGCCCTATTTTAATTACCTCTTATATGGCATGATGTTTCAAACATTGAATGAAAATTTTGATACTTATCCTGTTTGGCCATATTCACCCGTGCCGCACTTCTTCGATCAAATCATCTTGTTGATCATCGTAATCAGCCTTGCAGTAATGGCTTTCTCCTTATTCCAGATCGTAAGAAAACGATCCCAGCCCGAAATGGACCAAGCCACCATTCAAGCCTTAGAAAGAATGGCACGAGAAGAAGAAGAAAAAAAAATAGAAGAATCCAGGGTCCTCGAGCAAAAACTTGAAAAAAAAGTAGATTTAAAGGATGATTGGGAAGTTATAGGCATACACCGCCAGTTGGGAGGGTTTTTTTTCACGCTTTTTATCGGATTATTAGTCGTCATTCCTCAATTATTGGTTTCCAATTTTGTCATGCCCCAAATTATTCAACCCTATCCCCAAGCAGCAGGATGGTATTATTTAACCTACAATCTCTTTCAAATCGCATGGCTACTCTTTGATTTTGGCACATCTTATGCACTGGCTAAATATTTCTCCCAATACCGTGTGAAGAACCCCGAAAAAGCCATTCATTATATCCAAATTTTTGTATGGTGGCAACTATTCACGGGAGTTGTTCAAGTCTCAATATTTGCATTCTTAGGTTCTATAATTTTTCCAAACACGAATTTAGCTCACATGAGTTGGGTCTTCATCACTTTCTCACTGGTGCAATATCCGGGATTTTTCTTGGTCTTCATGTACACATTTCAGGGAATGCAAAGGTCTGATTATCATTTAATTTTATATGTCGCATGGGAAGTCGTATTTTTGATAATAGGACAGGTAATATTTTGCTATATTGGAAGATTATGGGGGGCAGCTAATCCTGCCATTGGAGAAGCACTAGGAGCAGGTATTGGTTATTCTATAGCGAGATACTTTGACTACTGGGCCACGTTTGCATTATCCGTTGCCATCTTTAAGAGAATGGGATTTTCTCCCAAAACGGTGTTTCGCGTTGATTTCGATAAAGAAGAATTCAAACAAACCATGCACTATGGCTCTCGTTTAGCCTTTGGAGAATCCTTCGTTCAAATAGGGTATTTCTTGCAAATTATCATCACTAGCGCTTTCATTGCTAATTATTCCAATGAACTCGGCTACTTTCAATTAACTTGGAACATTGGAATGATTGTCCAACTCGTAACACTCTATGGAGCATCATTATTAGGAGCATTTAGTGAATCTGAGTCTCATAATAAGAAAACTCTCACCAAACTTTATATTTATCAAGCTTTTAGATGGGGAAATTATTTTGCCTTCTTCATAGTATCGGTTCTTTTTGCGGTAGGACCTAAATTTATAGTAGGTGCAGCAGGAGAGGATTATGGTGGCCCGGCTGTACGTTTTCTGTTTCCTTTATTGATCTTTCATTCCTTTGGAGTATATTCTTGGCTGGTAGATGCAGTTTTTCAAGGTACGGGGAGAACGGGCTATGCTGCTTTGGTATGGGTAATTGAACAAAGCACCAGAGCGATCCTAATGCTAGTCTTGGTATTGGCATTGAAAGACATGATTGCCGTTCTCTATGCTTATATTCCCGCGGTATTTACTAAGGATATCATTGCTTGGATTATCGTAAAGCGTAAAATCTCGGATTATAAGGTGTATCCCTATAAAACCTTTATAGCTCCTATATTAGCCGCGATTTGCAACTTTGCAGTCTTATATTTCGTGGGAGAAGCACTTTGGGTCATCGAAATGGGGGATAAAATCATCAATACCGCCATTATTTTCTTAACGGGAATATTCATATTTCTTTATTTCTATGCCTTCTTAGATGGGCTTTTTGGAGGATATGATGATAATACCTTAACGGAGCTGGAAAAAGCAGCCAAGATGGTGAAAGGAAAATTAGGATTCTTATCAAATTCTGTGTATAAAGCAGCACACGCTGGAGCAAGAATAAGTCCTTTACATAATAAGTTTAAAGTGGATATCTACAAAACTGCCATGGAAGAAGCTTACGAATTAACCCTTGAGAAGAAAGTTTTAAAAATTTAAATAAATTTCTTTTATTTTTTTGGTTATCTAAATTATAAATAGGAATCTTGGGGAAAGGAACTCTTTTCAAATTAATTGAGTTAAATCCTTTTAGAACATTTTTTACCATGAATTGAAAGAAATCTAAAAAAATATTATTTCCTAAGCCTTTTAATGAGTAACATGGAACTATTAAAAATATCCCACCCTAAAGATCTCACTTCATTTCAGAGTTATTTATTCGATTGGGTGGACTCCTACAAGATTGATGAAAAAACGGGAAATTATTCTGTAGTTCGTTCAAAGACAAAACCCTCCTTGTATGGCATCACGGACATGGTATTTAATTTAACCATTCCAAACCTTTTGGATTCCTATTTCTCCTCCCATCCTAACGAAAATAAGGAAGGCTGGCTCTCTTACATTCAATCCTTCCAAGACCCAAAAACAGGCTGGTTCAAGAAAAGTTTAATAAATTATGGAATCCATTTCAAGGAACATAGCACGGCATTTTCAATTTCTGCATTGAATTTATTAGGAGGAGCTCCAAAATATCCCCTTAAAATTGCTAAAAAATTAAATAACCAAAAAAAAGTTGAAAAATGGTTAAGGACCACGCCAGAATGGGGATTATTGTATTGGCCTGGTTCCCATCGTGGAGGAGGTCTTGCCGCTTCTTTTGCTACTTTGGGCTTAGATTCTTATCCTCATGAAAATTTTTTCGATTGGTATTTTGAATGGTTGGATAAGATGGCAGATCCAGAAGTAGGATTCTGGCGATTGGGTTGGATTCACCGATTAAAAAAAGATAGACTAACGAAACACGAATTAGGCGGTGCAGTACACTATTATTGGGTATATGAATTCATGAAGCACCCCCTTCCTTATCCTGAAAAAATTATTGATGCAACGCTTCAATTACAAAACGATTTTGGGCTTTGGGATGGAGATGTTTCCTACTGTATTGATTTAGATGCTATCTTTTGTCTCACGAGAAGTTGCAAGCAAACAGGGGGTTATCGGGAAGACGACATTCAAAAAGCTTTAAGCAAGTATCTAAATTATACCCTTCCCACCTTAAATGACCGAGAATTCCTATTTAATCGATACGATAGTGCTCATAAATTAACGGGTTGCTTGGAGGCAATTGCAGAGATCCAAAAATATTATCCCGATCTCGTGGAAACCTCAAAATCTTGGCAAGAGACCTTGGATAAGACTCCTTGGATATAAAATCATCCATGATTATGCTATTAATAAATGAAATTTAATAGTACCATGAGTTTATACTAAATAAACAGCGGTCTCTTTAGATATTTAAGCTAAAAGAGATTTTTTTTCCATACGATGTCTATCGATGATGAATTGTCCAAGGACCTAGATATTAGAAAGCTCACTCCCATGATGCAGCATTGGGCATCTATTCGGAAAAATTACCCCAAAGAGTACATCATCGCGTATCGAATGGGAGATTTCTTCGAATTCTTTTATGAGGATGCCACGAGGGTGTCTAGTTTATTGGGAATAACTTTGACTAAAAGAAAAATCGGAAATGATTCTTATCCATTAGCAGGCATACCCCATCACGCCGGAAATTATCTGAACAATCTCATTAATTTAGGGCAAACCGTCGTGGTCGTGGATCAATTGGAAGATCCTGCCACGGTGAAAGGGAGAATTGTCAAGAGGGGCGTGGTAAAAATTCTCTCGCCTGGTACGATCGTGGATTCAGAATTAGTAAAGTCCAACGAAAACAATTATATTGCATCTATCATTAAAGAAAAGAAAGGGTATGGGATAGCTTTTGCCGATCTAACCACGGGCGAATTTGTTACCACAGAGTTTTCCATGAAAATAAAAGATCCCATGGAAAAATTGCTCAGCATCTTTTCTCAATACGATCCCGTGGAAGTGATCATTCCGTCAGAATTAAATAAGGATGAACATCTTCTCATATTCTTGACTGATTTAACAGATGCGCTAATAAAACCCCACCATGATCATTGTTTCACGCTCGATGATGCGCATGCTTTAATCACGCGGCACTTTAATCTTACTAACTTGGAACCGTTTGGATTGGAATCTCATGATCTTGCTGTTCAAGCAGCGGGAGGCCTATTAGCTTTTTTAAAGGAAACGCAAAGAGACATTCTCCCTAATATTTTCAAAATTAATTTAATTCAGGAAGAAGGAACCCTCCATTTAGATTACGTCACGCAGAGAAATTTGGAATTAACCAAATCCTTATGGGAGAGAGGTAAGGATACCACTTTATATTCCATTTTCAATTACACTCACACGCCCATGGGAGCCCGATTGTTGAAAAAAATCATATTAAAGCCATTGACAAGCATCGAGGAGATTAATAATCGCCTCAACATCGTGGAAAAGTTTAAACAAGACATTTTCTTGCGCTCGGATTTGAGGGAAAGATTGAAAGAATTGGGTGATTTGGAAAGATTTGTAAATCGTATAAACTATTCTGGCACTTGTAATGCACGAGATTTGCTAAACTTGAAAAATTCCCTGGAAAAAATCCCAGAAATAAAAAATTGTTTAAAAAATGCTTCGATACCGGAGATTGCAACATTTTTAGATAATATTTCAGATTTTGGAGAGGTACGCGCTTTGATAGGGGCGTCCATAGCTGAAAATCCTCCGACCACTATCAAGGAAGGTGGGATCATAAAAACAAGGTTCAATGATGAAGTAGATGAATTGCGTGATATCTTACAAAATGGAAAGAAGTACCTCTTGGATTACGAAAATGAACAAAAAAAAAGGTGGAACGTGGTCTCGGGATTGAAAGTGGGGCATAATAATATCCTGGGATATTATATCCAAATTACTAAAAAAACCTTGCGAGACATTTCCAAAATTCCCGAAGATGAATACGTGGAACGCCAAACATTAAAAAATGCAAAGCGGTATACCACCATCGAATTAAAAAAGCTCGAAGAAAAGATCATCGAGGCGGAAGAGAAAATTTATGATTTGGAATATGAAATTTTCACCACCATTCGAGAAAAAACCATTGAAAAAACTCACGATGTTTTAGAAACAGCTAAAAACATAGCGATGATCGACATTTTATCCTCTTTCGCAGAAATTGCAGAAAAGTATAATTATTGCCGCCCCACAATCACGGCAGATGATAAAATCCTGATTGAAGAAGGAAGGCATCCCGTTATCGAGCAAATAAATTACATGGACGCTTTCATTCCGAATAATTGTTATTTGGACACGGAAAGCGAACAAATTCTCATCATAACAGGCCCGAACATGGCGGGAAAATCGACCTACTTGCGGCAAGTGGCTTTAATTTGCTTGATTGCTCAGATGGGGAGTTACGTGCCCGCAACGAAAGCATCGATTGGAATGCTCGACCAAATTTTTACCCGAATTGGAGCTTCGGATGATCTGGCAAGGAAATTAAGCACGTTCATGATAGAAATGACGGAAACTGCAAAGATCCTGAATTATGCCACCCCCCAAAGCTTGGTAATCATTGATGAGTTAGGCAGAGGAACCAGCACCAGTGATGGACAGAGCATTGCCATGGCAACTCTTGAAAAACTGCATGAAATGAAGGTAAAAACTCTTTTCAGCACCCATTATCACCAGCTCACGGAAATCAACCTTCCGAGAATAAATAATTATCATCTGGATATTATTGAAAATGATGATGGAAGCATAAACTTCGTGCGGAAGTTAAAATCGGGCAGTACCGACAAGTCCTATGGAATTCACGTTGCAAAATTGGCAGGAATTCCCGATGACGTGATCATTCGTGCTTTTTCCCTATTGGAGCAAATTGAACAATACGATCCCTTCACGGAAACCGTGCGAAGTAATGGTAATGGGAAATTTCAGGAGCATGCCTATGAAACCATGATACAAAGCAAGAAAAAAGCTCTAGAAGCGTTAAATAAACAAATGAATGACTTGAAGGCTAAATTGACAGGCTGTGAGCAGGATCTTCATTCTAAAGAGTATGAAATAGAAGAAAAGGAAGAAAAACTCAAGGATTTAACCTCAAAACTTCAACCCCAACCAGAAACTAACGCTAAAAAAATAGAATCTAAACAGAAAAAAATGGTGCAAACTTCCTTTTTTAAACCTGTTGTTAAAACCGAAAAAATATTGGATGACGAGGTAAAAACAATCATTCAACTCATTAAAGAGGTAGAAATCAATAATCTAACACCCGTTGATGCAATGAAAAAATTGATTGAAATTAAAGAAAAAATTCAAGAAAAAGACTTATGAGAACCCTCCTTTTACCATATAATAGAATCCTTAAAATATTCTCTAAAAGGATAAAATCATCATGTTAAAAATAGACATATATCCAAATAAAAAAAGTTTGGGCCAAGCAGCAGCCCTTAAAGCTGCGGAACTTTTTGACGAAATACTGAAACATAAAGATAATGTACGATTTATTGCGGCAACTGGAGCGTCTCAATTCGAGTTCTTGAATGCATTATGCGATATGCCCTCCATTAAATGGGAAAAAACCACCATGTTTCATTTGGATGAGTACATTGGGCTTTCAGAAAACCATCCCGCCAGTTTCCGCAAGTATTTAAAGGAGCGTCTCGTTAACAAGGTCCATCCTGCTGAAGTCCATTTCATTCAAGGAGATGCTCCCGATCCGCAGGAAGAATGTGCCCGAATGAACCGGTTAATTTCTCAGGAAGGAATTGATGTCTCCTTCGTGGGAATTGGAGAGAACGGGCACTTGGCATTTAATGATCCCCCAGCAGACTTTACTCTTGACGTGCCTTACATCATCGTGAATCTCGACGAGGATTGCAGGATGCAACAAGTGGGGGAGGGTTGGTTTCCATCCGTGGAACAGGTACCCATCCAAGCCATTTCTATGTCCATCCGGCAGATTTTAAAATCAAAATATATTATATGCGTGGTTCCCGACAAGCGAAAGGCAGAAGCCGTGCGCGATTGCTTGTCTTCAGAGGTCACGGTTTCCCCGATGTATCCTGCTTCCATTTTAAAAAGACACCCCCACACCTGGGCCTTTCTTGATGAAGATTCTGCCTCCTTATTATGAGAAACTTCCTTATTTCCAAATAAGGGAATTAATATCCTTAAATCAATTTCTTTTAAAAAATTATGAAGTAAAGTTTGTTTTAAAAGAAAGTTTTAATGGAGCAAATTTAAGCAGTAAAGAATGAATGTTTACACTATAATTTCTCTTAAAGTGAAAATTAGCCATATAAAAATTGAAATATAAAAGTTTTATTTTTACTGAGAATATTAAATTCATTAGTAAATTATTACAAGAGAAGAATATAAATGAATGAATTCTTTGAAAGAATTCGAAATGATCCAGCTATACTATCTGGAAAACCTGTATTTAAAGGTACAAGAATACCGATCTCTCTAGTATTAAAAATGTTAAGCGACGGAGCAAGCTTTGAAAAGATAATAGAGGAATACCCTCGTCTTTCTAGGGAAGATATAAAAGCAGCTCTTGAATATTCGATTTTTGTTGTCGATCACCCCGAAGAAGAATTAATTAATCTTTAATAGGCCTTTATCATAATAATTTGATCATTTATGTTCACATGAAGCTCCTCGTAGACGAATGCCTTGCTAAATCTACTATTTTAATTTTAAAAAAATCAGGACTTAATCTACTTTTTGTTGAGAAAGAATTAAAGCCAGGAATAAGTGATCAAATCATTTTTGATTATGCTTTGAACATCAAGTACCAATAATCACATATGATAAAGGCTTTGGAACACTCTACCATTTTTCCGCTTCAGAGTCTCCCACTATAATAATACTTCACGTCTTTTCACCACATCCAGATGCTACAAATATGTTACTAAGAAATTTCTTATCTACTAATATTTTAAATTAACTTCCATATAAAGGAAAATTAATAAGGCCAATCCTGCAAAATCGTCACAATACCTTAGATAACTTTTCTAAATTCGGAAATGTTCTCTGATTTACATAAAATTATAATAGGGTTGTTTTTATATTGTATTATATATATAATAGTTGCGGAGAAAAACGCTTCAAGTAGAAGATTGAAACATGTTAATAAATTAATAAGGAGTCTGCTGATTTTACAGTTACGGAGAAAAAGCTTCAAGTAGAAGATGGAAACAGCATTTTATATTGAGAAGATTAATTTAATAAAATTCCTTTTACATTAAAAGAAAAAAGATAATGTATTAATCCGGGTAATAATTTAATGGAACGCAAGAAGATCGAAAAAATTATTCACGCCGAAAAAATTGCGGCAGGTGAGGTGGTAGAGCGCCCTTCTAACGTGATTAAAGAGCTGGTTGAAAATAGTATCGATGCGGGAGCGAAAGAAATAAAAGTGCTGGTGAAAAATGCGGGGAAAACTTTAATTCAAGTGATAGATGATGGGATTGGCATTCCCTCCGATGAAATGGAGATTGCTTTCGAACGGCATACCAGTAGCAAGATAAGAAGCGTGGAGGATTTAGAAAACCTGCAAACCCTGGGCTTTCGGGGAGAAGCGCTGGCCAGCATGGCAGTGGTGAGCAAGGTCCAGATCCGTTCGAGAATTAAAGGGATTGATTTAGGCGAGGAATTAATCCTGGAGGAAGGAAAGGTAAAAGGAAAAAAGAGTATTTCTTGTCCCATTGGCACGGATATAAAAATATTAAACCTCTTTTATAACCTTCCCGCTCGAAAAAAGTTTTTAAAATCCGATGCCACGGAACTGGGGCACATCACGGATATCTTGCAACGATATGCGTTGGCATATCCCGAGTTGCATTTTTATTATGCACATGATGAGCTAACCATTCTAAATTGTCCTTTATCAAATGATTTGCGAACCACAGTGTTCCACGTGTATGGCAAGCAAATAGCAAGCCAGTTGATTTCCTTTGAGTATTCCGAAGATGAAGACTTTAAAGCATGGGGATTAATAGGAAAACCGGCAATTTCGAGTAGAAATCGGAAAGATTCGAGCGTGTTTTTAAACAAGCGCTACATCATCAGTGATGTCTTGTTCAGAGCAGTTAAGGATGCCTATAAAGGTACTTTAATGATAAATAAGTTTCCCTTTTTCATCCTCTTTTTAGATATAAGCCCTTCTACTGTGGATTTTAACGTGCATCCCAAGAAACTCCACGTGCGATTTGAAGATGATAATTACATGTATAATAAAGTCTATACTATCATTCGCAAGGTAGTGGAAGAGAACTTCATGAAGGAAGAGAGTGCAACTATCCCCATGGAGATCACGGATTATACTGGTATTAAAGGAAATAAAACCACGACTCAACACGTAAGTTCACTCAATCTTGATGAGCAAGCCGTATTAGATGATCAAGAAAAGATGGCAGTAAGTCAAGTCCCGACGGAAGAAAATGCCGATATGAATTCCGAATTCCTATCAGAGCCCGTACAAACCTTGTTAATTGAACACGAGGAAATGCAAGGATCTTCGCAAAAAAAAGTATTGGATTCCTTGATTCGAGATAAATATATTACCGAGAAGAATTTTCCTCGTATTAAACTCCTTCCTCCAACGGGACAATTAAGCAATAAAATCTACATCCTATTAGAAGGATTCAGCCAAGAGGGGGAGGAAGGAATGTTTATCTTGGATCAACATGCTGCATCCGAGCGAATTAACAAGGAATATTTCTTGGACGTGTATGAAAATTCCGTGAAAAGTAAACAAGTGCTGATCTCTCCTTTACATCTAGAAGTATCCCCCAGTGAAAAATTCTTCTTGATGGAAAATCTTGCTCAGTTCAAGAAATTGGGTTTTAATTTCGAACACTTTGGGGGAAATACTTTTATTTTAAGAGAAATTCCCGTCATTATGGGAAAATCCGTGGATACTGCGATAATCAAGGAAATTGTCAGCGATATCACGGAGATTGGAAAGGAACGTTCCTTTTCCGAAGTCAAGGAAGAAATCATCAATTACTTGTCCTGTCATCGGAGCATTCGGGGAGGTGATGATTTGTCTTTAAAAGATATTAGGAATTTATTGATTCAATTATCCACTTGCAAGGACCCCTTTCATTGTGCTCATGGAAGACCGGTCATGAAATTTTTTTCCTATAAGGAGTTAGATAAGCTTTTCAAAAGAACTGGCTAAGATCCCTCCGTTTCAAATCAAATAAATTTAAAAAGAGATTCTTGACAGAAAGGAGAAGGGTATCCAGCTCTCTCTTTATTTCAAATTAATCACTATCTTATCCATGTTCAATTTCCATACCTTTTCAGGAGCCCTTCCCTCCTCACTGGGCTTAAATTCATCCAATGCGATGATCTTTACCGCTTCCAATTCCCGTAAATGATAATAGAGAGAATGCTTCTTCAAATTAGGATATATATTATCGTGACACTTTCCTTTACAGTTAGGATCATTAGAATTTTCAGCAGTTGGTTTTTCCTTAAGAATATCATATATTTCTTTTGAACTTTTTGGTCCGTTTTTTAAAATTTCAATGATATCCCATCGAATGGGACAATGCAGGGCTTTTACAAATATATCAATTTCAGAGAGGTTAATTTCTTTCATTTTTTGAGGCATGGTCTAATTCCTTTCCTATTCAAATTAGTATATTTACTTCTGGTAAATAAATTTTTAGGTTTTATTTTTAACTATTGAAAAGAATTTTCGTTATATTTAAATATGCAGTTTCATTGGTTAAACCTAATATTCAACTAATGATAAATATAATTAAATTAATGGAAAAAATAAATTAAAAGGAGTGTAGAGTACATGAAAATGAAAATTAAAAAGGAAGAATGTGACTGCAGTCATCCTGACATCTTGGAAAAACATCCTAATGGATGTTCGATAAATCAAATTATAAAATGCCACGGTGAACAATCTATTGATGAACTATTCAAGCATGTCCATCTAGAAAAGGAAGAGGAATGAATATAAAGTAAATAATAAAATATTCTCAAGAGGTAATTAAAGTGAACACTACGGCTATTATGGTAAAAGATTTATCCAAGCATTTTAAATCGAAGATAAATCGAAAAAAGGGGAATAAAGCAAATAATACCTTAAATGGAGAAAATTACATCATTCGTGCTGTAGATGGGATTAATTTTCAAGTGGAACGAGGGGAAATATTTGGGTTCCTCGGACCTAATGGGGCTGGAAAAACTACCACCATTCGAATGATGACGGGGGTGTTGCGTCCGACTCATGGTAAAATAGAGATATTTGGAATGGATGCATGGAAACAGCCACTTCAAGTGAAACAGATCACGGGTAATGTCCCAGAAATGGCAAATGCATATATTTCCTTTACGGGATGGGAGAATCTCTTATTCATGGGAGAACTATATGGGATTCCGAAGAAAAGGAGAATGGAAAGGGGGGAAGAATTATTGAAAAAATTTGACTTATATGAAAAACGCCATCTCAAGACTAAAAAGTATTCAAAAGGAATGAAGCAAAGATTATTACTCTGCATGGCACTAATGAGCGAGCCGGAAATTCTATTTCTGGATGAACCCACCTCGGGATTGGATGTTCAAAGCGCGAAAATAATAAAACAATTATTAAAGCAATATAATGAACGTGGAATGACCATTTTTATAACCACACATGACATGGAAGTGGCTAATGAGCTCTGTGATAGAATCGCTATCATCAGTCACGGTAAGATAATCAGTTTAGATACCCCGGCAAACATTAAAAGATTAACACAGGAATTTCAAGCTATCGACGTCTACTTTGCGAATGGTGTGAAAGAAGAAGATGTCAAAAATATCCCGGCCGTGAAAGAAGTGCAAGTAATACCCGAAGGATTTCGCGTAATTGTTGATAATCTCACCGAATCTATATGCCAGATTATTGACTATGTTAAGTCAAAAAATATTATTATCAAACAATTGAACACTCACCAACCGAAATTAGAAGAAGCATTTTTAACAATTCTTGAAAGAGGTGTTGTAAATGGATGAAAAAAGAATGAGCATGGATCCATTAAAGGGAATAGGTTTCTTTACTCAAATAAAACGCTCGTTTGCAATTACAAAAAAGGATCTTAAAATATATTACAATAAACCCCCGGTCCTGATTCAAGGTATTCTCTTTCCCATCATCCTTTTCATAGCATTAACCATCGGAAGAAGCGTGCAAGTGCGATATTTAGTTTCTGGAATGATGGCAATGATTATCTTTTTAACTTCCACCGCCATAGGACCGATTGTCTTTCCCTGGGAGACGATGAGCAAGAGCTTTGAAAGGTTAATTACATGTCCTATTTCCATCAGGACGATCTTGTTAGGAAGCATGTGGAGCTCTTTTATCCACGGGCTCATTTTTTCATCCATTCCGCTCATCTTGGGGATAATTTTTGGTTCTTTATATTTAACGATGAATTTGTTCATAATTCTCATTGGAATGGTGATAGCGGGATTGATGTTTGCAAGTTTTGGGCTTCTTTTTTCCGTCCCTTCCACGGATGCTCCCGGGAATACCATGGTGTTGACCATCCTCATTAAATTTCCCTTGATCTTCATTAGTCCCCTATTCGTGCCGATTATGCTATCCCCTACTGCATTTATTTCGCCATTAACCTATTTTATCGATGTAATTAATGTAGGATTTGGAGATGCGAGTATCTTTGGAATGCATGGTATCTTGATTGACTTAGCAATTTTAGGTGCCTTTGGACTATTTTTCCTTTTTCTGGCTTTTTTTCTTCACGCAAAAACATTAGAAAGGAGATTCAAGGATTAACCAAATCTTTATGATTCCTTAATTTTTTTTTTAAATTTTAACAAATCTTATTCTTATTGATTTTTAGACCCCTAATACAACAAGTTGTGCAATTTTTATATAGCAACGTATTGATAAAAAGTAAATTTCCCAAATTATATTTTTAGTAAATATATTCTGAAATTAAGCATTAAGCTTATTAATATATTTTTATTATACGTTTTTGGTGAATTGAGTGAATGCAATTGAAGTAAGCAGTTTATGCAAATATTTTGATACCCCAAAACGAGAAAGAAAAGGATTGAAGAGGGGAAAAGCTTCAGATGGTACAAAAATGGCAATTCGAGCTGTGGATGATATTAATTTTGAAGTAAAAACGGGAGAGATATTTGGATTTCTGGGTCCGAATGGAGCGGGAAAGACCACCACGATTCGAATGTTGACGGGGGTTTTAGAACCTACTAAGGGCAAAATTAATGTATTTGGCAATGATATGTGGCAACATCCCATACAGGTAAAGCAAATCACGGGTAACGTTCCCGAAATGGCAAATGTATATTTAGAATTGTCGGGAATCCAAAATCTGACATTCATAGGTTCATTGTATGGAATGGAAAAGAAAGAGAGGAATAAAAAAGCGGAAGAATTATTAAAAAAGTTTGAATTGTTCGAGAAAAAAAACCTCACGGCAAAAAAATACTCAAAAGGGATGAAACAGAGGTTATTGCTTTGCATGGCCTTAATGAGCGGGCCGAAAATTTTATTTCTGGATGAACCCACTTCGGGCTTGGATGTTCAAAGTGCTAAAATTATAAAGCAATTAATAAAGGAATATAATAGTGAAGGAATGACTATTTTTATAACCACGCACGACATGGAGGTTGCCAATGAGCTCTGTGATAGAATCGCCATCATCGATCACGGCAAGATCATTAGCTTGGATACTCCTGCAAACTTGCGCAGATTAACCCAAGAATATCAAGCTATTATTCTAAATTTCGAAGGGAGGGTTAACGAAGAAGAATTAAAAAACATGCCTTCGGTGATAAAAATCCAAAAAGATGAAGATAGTTATCAGGTTATAGTTAAAGAAATTGATATTGCCGTGTGTAATATCGTTGAATTTGCAACTCGAAACCAGTTAAAGATAAAACAAATAAATAACCACATTCCAAAACTAGAGGAAGTTTTTTTAACCATCATAGAAAGAGGTGGAAAAGATTAAAGAAGAATCAATGTTTGAAAATATTTCAAAATTACGAGGTTTATGGATGCAATTAAAAAGGTCGTTCTATATTTCAATGACTTATGTTCGAATTTATTATAATAAACCTCCCGTGCTGATCCAAGGAATATTATTCCCAATAATGTTGTTCTTTGCCTTCATTATTGGGAGAGTGATTCAACCAGTTCACATAGTTTCTGGATTAATAACCATGGTCCTGTTCTTGACTTCCACCTCCATAGGACCCGTAATTTTCCCCTGGGAAACCGGAAGAAAAACGCTGGAGAGATTAATCACCTGTCCTATCTCGATAAAGACAATCCTAATGGGATGCGTTTGGAGTTCTTTTGTTTATGGATTTGCTTTCTCTTTTATACCATTGTTCTTAGGAATGATTTTTTTCTCTATTCCTTTTCCTCCCAGTTTCGTAATTATTATTATAGGAATGTTTATCGGTGCATTAGCCTTTTCAAGCTTCAGTCTAATTCTCTCTACTCCTCCAACGGACACTCCCGGAAATACCATGCTCTTAACAGTTCTAATTAAATTTCCCCTAATATTTATTAGTCCTCTCTTCACTCCAATAACGATTACTCCCGCTACTTTACTTTCGCCCTTAACTTATTTCATTGATATCATTAACGTGGGATTTGGAGAGGTTAGCGCATTTGGTAATTTCGGTTTATTAATCGATTTTGCGGTAGTAATCGCATTTGGCTTTGGATTCCTTTTCTTATCCTTCTTCATCCATAAAATAACAATTAAAAGAAGATTATAACTAGTGGTATTTTAAATATCTTTTTTTTTTCTATATTTTATTAAATCTTATTCTCTTAATTTCAATGTAATCACTTTATAAATGTATTCTACATTTCTGTAAAGACATGTTTTGAGAAAAGAATAAACTTGATCTAGCGTTATGTCTAGTAAGAATAATCGTATATTAAATATTAAAATTATATATAAAAAAATTTCATTTATTTACTTGGTGAATTAAGTGAATGCGATTGAAGTAAGCGGTCTATGCAAGTATTTTGATACCCCAAAACGAGAAAGAAAAGGATTGAAGTGGGGAAAACCTTCAGATGGCACAAAAATGGCAATTCGAGCTGTGGATGATATTAATTTTGAAGTAAAAACGGGAGAGATATTTGGATTTCTGGGTCCGAATGGAGCGGGAAAGACCACCACGATTCGAATGTTGACGGGGGTTTTAGAACCTACTAAGGGCAAAATTAATGTATTTGGCAATGATATGTGGCAACATCCCATACAGGTAAAGCAAATCACGGGTAACGTTCCCGAAATGGCAAATGTATATTTAGAATTGTCGGGAATCCAAAATCTGACATTCATAGGTTCATTGTATGGAATGGAAAAGAAAGAGAGGAATAAAAAAGCGGAAGAATTATTAAAAAAGTTTGAATTGTTCGAGAAAAAAAACCTCACGGCAAAAAAATACTCAAAAGGGATGAAACAGAGGTTATTGCTTTGCATGGCCTTAATGAGCGGGCCGAAAATTTTATTTCTGGATGAACCCACTTCGGGCTTGGATGTTCAAAGTGCTAAAATTATAAAGCAATTAATAAAGGAATATAATAGTGAAGGAATGACTATTTTTATAACCACGCACGACATGGAGGTTGCCAATGAGCTCTGTGATAGAATCGCCATCATCGATCACGGCAAGATCATTAGCTTGGATACTCCTGCAAACTTGCGCAGATTAACCCAAGAATATCAAGCTATTATTCTAAATTTCGAAGGGAGGGTTAACGAAGAAGAATTAAAAAACATGCCTTCGGTGATAAAAATCCAAAAAGATGAAGATAGTTATCAGGTTATAGTTAAAGAAATTGATATTGCCGTGTGTAATATCGTTGAATTTGCAACTCGAAACCAGTTAAAGATAAAACAAATAAATAACCACATTCCAAAACTAGAGGAAGTTTTTTTAACCATCATAGAAAGAGGTGGAAAAGATTAAAGAAGAATCAATGTTTGAAAACATTTCAAAAATTCAAAATTTCTGGACGCAATTTAGGAAATCCTTCTATATTTCAGGGCTTTACACCAGAATTTATTACAATAAACCCCCCGTGCTGATGCAGGGAATAATTTTTCCCGTGATCTTATTTTTTGCTTTTGTCATCGGACGAGTAGTTCAACCGATCCACATGATCTCTGGACTAATAACCATGGTCTTGTTCTTGACTTCCACCTCCATAGGACCCGTAATTTTTCCCTGGGAAACCATGAGAAAAACGCTGGAGAGATTAATTACCTGTCCTATCTCAATTAAAACTATTCTATTGGGATGTGTTTGGAGTTCATTTAGCTATGGATTCATGTTCTCTTTCGTTCCCTTGTTCTTAGGAATGATTATTTTCTCCCTTTCCTTTTCTTTAGGTTTTATAATTGTTCTAATCGGAATGTTTATTGGAGCACTTGCTTTTTCAAGCTTTAGTCTCATTCTTTCCACTCCTCCAACGGAAAATCCGGGATATGTGAATATATTAACTACTGTCATTAAATTTCCTCTCATTTTTATTAGTCCTCTCTTTGAGCCGATTACAATCACTCCCGTGACTCTCCTTTCACCTCTCTCTTACTTCATTGATATGATTAACGTGGGATTAGGTGATTCCAGTGCATTTGGTATTTACGGACTTTTAATTGATTTTCTAGTGATGATTGGATTTGGGCTGGGATTTCTCTTCTTATCCTTCTTCATCCATAAAAAGACACTTAAAAAGAGACTGTAAACATTTGAATATTTAATATTATATTATTTCTTTGCTTTTACCTTCATTTTGCTCCAGAATTCTTGTAATTTTTAGCTATTAAACAGCATGAATTTTAAAATCTATTTATTCATCCGAAATAAAATCTCTAACCCTTAATAAAAAGATTCTTCTTTTAAAAAGGTCTAAAAATACATGATATTGAAAAAGGAAAAAGAAAAGCGTTCATTTTTAATTCCATAAAAATTTAGCAACTAAATTGGGAATAAGAAAGCCCTCAATCATTCAAGCTTTCGAAAAAGCAATAGCTTCTACTCCCTGTAACCCTTCTATAGTGTTCAAATATTCTTCTAATTTTTCGGTTCCTCCCCATTCTTCGGGATAGCGTATCCGGAGCCTTACTTTCTTCAAGCCAAACGCCACTGGCATGATATCATGGCGCTCGAGCGTGCAAGACTCGGGAATCACTTTTTTCACCTCTTCGATAAGCACATCGAAATCGGTATCAATATCCTCGGGGATCATATCGATTAAAGCCATATATTCTCCCATTACTTGCAACTCCTTTTATTATTGTGACTTTCACGCAATTATGGTCCTTCAAAATCGCATTTCAAACATTTATACGTTTTCCCCATGATCCTACAGCGCTCACAACGCCATATAGTAACATCTCCACAATTTGGACAGGGAAAATGAACAGCATTTTCATATGGGGCGATCGGATGACCACAAGATAAGCACGTGTTCTTTTTTACTGACATTATTTCAGCTATTACTAAATGATAATATTAGTGATTCTAATTTTTGATGACTTTAATTTTTTTCGTCTACCAAAAATTCAAGAGATAGTTCCATTTTCATGACCATTCTTTCCATTTTCAACAAATCTTTAAATTCTAAAGTATCATATGTTGTATATAGGTTGTAATATTCATTTTAAATTTATTTAACATTTCCTCAGTCTTTAAGGGAAAATATTTAATTATAAAGTAGGTCTTTTTAATGCCAGAGAATAAAGTAAAAAATTATTTCCGATTTGTACAAATATGGACATGGTGCGATATTTGCAAGGAGCATATTGAGATTAGGGTTGATAAGGACGAGATCCTTAACGGATTAGAAACAGGCATTTACACCAAGGAATATTCTCACGTGAATCCGTATCCTGATCTTGAGGATCCTGATGATCCCTCGGTTAAGGAGCATACCTTGTACGTATATATTAATCAAGATTTTAACGTGACGGGAGTGAAGAGTTTTTTTGGTGAATCCCCCAGCATGGAAGAATTTGAAGCCGCCACTCCCAGTGGAGAAGTGCGCATCCCTATTGTAGTTAAAGATATCCCCGTCATGAGCGTAAATTTAGGCATGATAACCCAAGATGAATATGTCGTGTTAAAAATATGTGATGGCATGAATACCATAGAGCAAGTGGCGGAAATTGCTAAAAAAAGCCTGGAAGAAATCGAAAAAATGATGGATAAATTACGGGATAAGGGTTTAGTGAAAGTTATCAAAAGAGCATGAAGAAGATTACTAATCAATAATTACTAAATAATTCACAGTAAAATTACTAGAAGAAAACCTCTCTTTTTTTCTATTATCGCAATTTATTCTCTTTTAAATCGAGAGATTAAAAAGAATTAACGATTTCCTTTCCTTTTTCAATCCCCATGTGCAATGCTTTAATGTTATCATCGGGATCTCGGAGCCATTCTTCAATAACTTGTTCGTAATGTTCAATTTTTATGAAGGGCAGTTTATCCGTCGCAATTGCAAACCCTAACATGATGATATTGACCATTTGATTCGAACTGAAAAATTTTAAAGCTAAATCCGTGGCATTCATGAAATAAACTTGGGATGAATACTTGCCCAGAATCGAACCTATTTTTTCTAACGGAGGATATTCTTCCAAATCTGCCGTGATCAAGATGGGAGGGATGGTGCGTTCATTCAATACAAACATGGTTTTATGGGAAGCATATATTCCTCTTCTCAAGGCTTCCACGGGCTCAAGGCATATGAATAAATCAGCATCTCCATAACTGATCAAGGGCGATTGTAGATTTTTTCTCTCATTAGCAAAAATTTTCATCTGATACCTGGTATGGCTGGTAATGGAGCCTTCGCGTTGCGCTAACCCATGCATCTCACTGCCGAAGATTCGATCCACGCCCGCCTTCTGAGCAGCAAATTCTATTAATCGTTTAAGGGTAATGACCCCTTGACCTGCAGTACCAGCGATAACTAAATTTACAATATCATTTTGATTAGACGTCATGAATTAACTACTCACCTTCGACAAGCCAGACACCATGTTTAATAATATTTTATTTTCCTTAAATTTCACGAAAAGGCACCTCTTCTTCCAATGCATTGATAGTAGATTTATGAATGGCTTTATTGGGGCAGATCTCATAGCAAACGCCACATTTAATGCATCTGTCTTGGTCAATTTGCATGGTTTCTCTCCCGTCTACCGTAACTCGTCTAATTGCAGGACAGCTAAGGATTCTGCTGCATTCATGGCAGACTTGGCATCCATATATTTGATATATTACTTCTTGATATTTCTTATTTTGGGATTCTAATTCACGAATCTGGCTCATGCGCCATCTATGGGCTTGTAAACCGCATTCTCTTTTTATTATTATAACCTTAAGCCCCTTTGATTCTAAAGCACTTTCAATCGTCTTGGTTAACCTCTTTGGATTATAGGAGTCTTCTACTTTTAACCATTGTACTCCAATTGCTTTACAGATTTTTTCAATTGAAAATCCTTGGGTATTTAAATAGCGGAGTACATCGTTTTGATGTCCCGTCATAGCGGTCCAAGAATTTTCAAAAATGATCAAGAGAACGTTGGAATTGTATCCAACGGCTTCTGCCAGAGGACTCATTCCGGTGTGAAAAAAGGTAGAATCACCGATCATGGCGAGAACTTTTTGATCTGTCTTGGTAGACATTCCAATCGCAGCACTTAATCCCCCCGACATGCAGATGATTAAATCTGAGCATTCTTGAGGCGGAAAAAAGGACATGACATAACATCCGATGTCCCCACATACCACGGTATTGGTTAAATTGTCCGTGGCTTTAAGTATGGAATAAAGGGTAGCCCGTTCTGGGCACCCAGCACAGAAGGTAGGAAAGCGACTGGGTATAATTTTCTTATATTCATCAAATAATTCCGTGGCAATGCGCATTTGTTCATTGGGTTTTTTCTCAAATATCTTTGCTAAGCAAGAAGCGACTAATCCCGTGGAAAATTCATCATATGATGGAAAAAATTCTTTTCCTATTATTTTCAAGTTAATCCTTTCTTTTTGAGCAATTTCAGCAAGCTTCACTTCCAAAAAAGGTTCCAATTCTTCGATTATTATGACTCGGTCCAAATCCTGCATGAAATCCAAAATTTCTTTATAATTCAAGGGATAAATCATTCCTAATTTTAAGACCGGTACATCATCTAATGATAATTGATTAAGAGCTTCTAAAGTGTATCCATACGGTATTCCGCTGGTGATAATACCCGTCCTATTATCTCCGGGAAGGATCTTATTGAGATTGAGAGAAGGAATTTCGTTTCTTAACTTTTCTATTCGTTCATATAACCTTTTATGATTGTTAATGGCATGAGGGGGCAAGGAATTATACTTAGGGATGTTTCGAACAAATTCTCCTTTTGATTTGCCTCTTTTCAAAGGACCAAGTTCCACGAAGCCCCTGGAATGGGCACTTCTCGTGGATGTTCGAAAATCAATGACCAAATCATGCTTTTCAGAAAGATCAAAAGCTAATTTAATCCAATCTTTGCATTCTTGGGGCGTGTGGGGTTCAATTTTGGGAAGATGAAGCATCCAACCATAAAAACGCTCATTCTGTTCTTGATGGGACCCTAAAGAACCGGGATCACTTCCAACTACGATTACCATTCCGCCAGGATTAGGTCCATTGAGAGCAATTACACTCAATGCATCGCTGGCAACGTTTAGTCCCACGTGTTTCATGGGATTCAAACTGCGACATCCCGTCCACGCTGCACCCGCACAAGAAGATGTTGCTACAGCTTCGTTAACTGCCCATTGATGAACTATGTATTCTTTTACTTCGGGTTGGTCCCGCAATATTTGATGAAAATACTCACCTATATCGCTCGTGGGGGTTCCCGGATATTGAGAAACATAGGAAACACCCGCTTCGAGGCTTCCCCTTACTAAAGCTTCATTTCCTAACATTAAAACCTTACCCGTTTCACTTAAAAACCGGGTGTCTTTTTTAACCATTATGATCAAGAGGAAAGATTAGTAAATTTTAGTTCTTAAATAACCAAAGGAAAAAAAATCTTTTCATTATTTAAAATAATCTTGGCAATTATCCTAATTGATATACAAAAATTTGGAAGAATAATCAAAATTGCGATGTAGAAAGAAAGGATAATCTGCAAGAGATAATATGGATGTTATAGTTGAGGTACATAAACATCATGTAAAATAGAAGGAATTGGAAGATAATATTCTTTCCTTATAACAAATACCTAATTATAATAAACAACAAATCTTTGAATAACGAATTCTTAACTTTCTAAATCATACTCAATTGAAGGGATAAGAAAATCTCCTCTTTCATTTCTCATGCGGGTATAGGTCTGATTTTGTCAGAAATACTCTTACGAAAATCAAAACTAAGTAAGGAAATCAAAAAAAGTGCTCGACTAAAATTTGCTTCTACTAACTCGGAATGGAAATTTTTAATGTAATTTTTAGTGTTTAATCAACTTCCATGCTTTATAAATAAAAAAAAAGTTAATTTTAAGAATCAAGATTTTTTAAATCCTTCAAGCGTTTTTCATGGAGAGCTTCTAATTTAGCTTGCTGTTCCATGAATACTTTATAATTGATTGGAAATCTACTGAATATCAAAAATCCAATGACTGCTCCCAAGAGAGGTACTAAGGAGACTAACACTCTTAAACCAAATAACGTTTGTTCGGTCTGAATCGGGGTACTTGAATCAAAACCCGTTAAAAGTTGCACGGAAATCAACGCCACTCCTGAAAATACTATCGATAAGCGGGCAATTAGGGTTAAAATGCCGTTATAAGTCGCTTCCCGTCTCTTTCCTATCCTTAACTCATCATAATCAATTGCACAGGACATTGCAGGTTCGGTCATGATGAGACCACCTGCTCCTACTCCTGGAATTAAAGTTAACAAGAAGAAAGTAATGAAATCGGGAGCAAGGGATATGGGCCAAATTCCGATAATAAAAATGCCAAAGGCTAATAATAGTCCATATTTAGGACCTTTTTTGGAATATACCCATCTCCAAAAAGGAATGCTCACCAATAAGGCTAATGCAATTCCTATCGCTGAAAAACCCACCAAACTCTCATCCATTTGGAGAATAAATTTAGCATAGAGAGGGAGGACGGTAAGAGTTAACCCCGTAAAAAAATCAATCATGGCGTAGGTAAACGTGATGTTCATGAAGGGTTTATTTTTAACTGTTTCCATGAAAGCTTTAACAACGGGCAAGGGCTCATCTATTTGGTATTCCTTTTTTTCTTTCGTGCCAAGTAAGGAAAGTAGCATGGTCACGGGGATCATTAGGCCAAATAGAACGCCTACAAGAGGCCATCCCATCACTGCCGCAAATAATGGAGGAAAAAGCAAGCCTAACATCCCGGAAAGAAATGCAATAAAATCTTTTAGTGCTACCACGCTGGCACGTTCTTTTGCTGTCTCATACATCTCCGTATAGAGTGCTGACCAAGCAGTCATGGCTAAAGTAAACCCTAGGTCGAAAAAGAATAGTGAGATTAATCCTAAGAAGAAAATTTCAACCTCATTTGTCAATAATGATGCGAACCAGATAAAAATGAACCCTCCCGTCATTGGAATCGTTCCAATCACGATATAAGGAACCCGACGACCCCATTTTTTAAATTTCTTCTTATCCATGTAATAACCAAATATCGGATCATTGATCGCATTCCAAATACCATAGAATATTAATATTAAACCCGCCAGTTCCAAGGATAGTCCCGCATGAATAGTATAAAAAAAAACAAAAAATGATTGTATCATGTTGTATGGGAGAGAACTCGGTATCGCCCCTAAGGAATAGAAAAAATGCCCCTTAAAAGAATGGATTTTATCGTTTTTAGTTTCCATGATGGGATAATTCACTACCTTGATTTTTTATTTCCTATAATCAAATTTTTATTAATTTATGTTTTAGAAGAACTCCTATATTAATCTTTTTCTCTTCACAAATTTCTAAATGTGCGATATCAAAATGGTTTAGTGTTCGTTTCCCAATCTACTCTATTTTAATATTAATGTTTCATGTTCAATTCAAGAAAAGATTTTTTGGAATGAGTTTCTACTAAAGAATTCAAAAGTGAATGTTAAAATGAGGGATACGCAATACGCATGGGAAGCCCAGTAGCATCTTTTTCATAATTTGGAGGTAAAAATCGCAAACTTGTTTCTCCTCGAGACGCTGATAAACTTAATACTAAAGCATCTACTACATCATCTTCTTGCACGTGAGATGATTCAAATTGATTCATGATCTTAGGAAATAAAGAATTATGGAGGCTCCCTTTCATTTCTAAAACCTTTAATCGTTCTTGAATGCCTTCTTTCTTCTTCTTATAAAAAACCATGGGATTATCGTTATTTAAAGCGGTAAAGCAAACTTCGGGCATGCTTTCCATGAAAATTTCCCTCGCTTCGGGCTCATTCTGTAATAATTTATCCATTTCCCGAATTTTTGCCGTTATATTCCATGACTGCTTTGATACACCTTTTCCGGTCTTCCGCCTATTTATTTCGTTTGCTTGCTCATATGAATCTGCATAAATCGCAGCTCTGCAAGGGACGGGAAAGATCGAAGAGGATCTTGCACGGGTAAGATACTTTCGCGCCAATTTGTCGCACGTTCTTGGCTCGGAACCTTGCTCAACAAATCCTATTGGAATATCAATCAGAATGAGCTCTGGAGGTTTGTCCTTGTAAAACTCCCACAAATGCTGGATAGTTTTGAAATTCCGAACCTCTTTTTCATGACTCAATGCATTTGCAATAGAAATCCACCCTGAAGGACAACTGTCCACTCCTATTCGATACTTCATTATTATTCAAATATTCTTTTTCTTATGATCTATAACCATTTTTTTAAATTCTTTTTGACCTTTCTATTTTTATATGATAACTTTATTTCAATGTAAAGATCAACTTCAGCAATGAAATAGTTATAGAGATTAATTTTAATGTAATGTCCTCCTCACTTCAATTTTTTTATACCCCTTTCATTTCTTCGAGGTATCCAGCGTATATAATAGTATCTTGTCTCTATGAGGAATTAAGGATTAAATATTTGGGAAAATTGTCAAAAACCTAAAAATATTAGAATAAAATCTCTGATTTAAAATATCTATTCATTTAAATTATAAATCATTAATAAAGTTTAAATCAACAATTTCAGTTAATTCATCTAAAATTTTCTCAATTTCTCTTTGTCTCTTAATATATAAGGGACCATCTAATACTATAGCAGTAGCAATACTATAACAAACTGCAAGTGAAATCGCGAAGTTGCATTTTAATTTTGCAGCTTCATCTCGTAGATTTTCCTCCGGATACAATATAAAATCTTTTAAAAACTTATTAACCGATTTAACCGCCTCATCATAACTAGTTTTTCTACAAAGAATATATTTTAATTCTGTGTCAACAATGGGCGCAATAAAGTATTTCTCTATCTGAGGATTTGATAATACTTGGTCAAAGAATTTCCTCCCTAACTCTGTATCTTCAAGATATTCAATTAAAACGGAAGTATCTGCTATAATTGAATTATTTTGTGAACCTTTCTTCTCGCTCAAGCTCTTCCCTTCGCATTTCTTTTAATAAAGATTGACCTTCACCAGGTTTTAGAATTCCCTTGAATTGTTTAAGATTGTTAATAAATTCTTCTTTGGATACAATCCCATGTTTTTGTTGAATTAAATAGGCGATTGCTTCATCATAAGTAATTCTCCTGCCCCATTTTTTTTCTAAATTATTTATAACTTCAAAAAGCTTGTTTTTGGTTTCTTCTGAAATCTGTATTGTAGTATTTGCCATTTTGATTTTATTCTTTATTATAATCACTATAATTATTATAGTAATTATAATTACTAAAATTTAGTCATATAATTCCTTAATCACCAATCGCTCTTTCCATTCCAATCCTCTCTACCGAAGAATTTTAAATATCCCCTTTCAATTACATATTTTTTCACTATACTATCATTGTCTTACAGACAATTCATTATTCCTTCCTTGAGAAGCGTTTTAGCCATGCACTCTTCGGTAATTGTTAATTTCTTAAGTAAAGCAAAAACATAAGAAATTTCACTGACATTTTTTGATTGCAATACCGCATGTATAAAATTAGAGAGCTGAGTATTTTCTTTTAATAGATAATTAATATAATATAAATTTAATTTCTCAGCTGCAAAATCTAATAAGTGTTTTACCAAAACAATCTTATCTTTAGAGAGAGCGTCCTCCAGAATGATTTCCCACTCATCAGTACTAAAGGAATCAAGGTATCCTAATTCAAGAAGATAGGTAATTACCGTTTCATTATTGCTGAGCAGTCTATTCACGATTTCTTCCTTGAATGTCTTTTTAGCAATTATTTCCCCAGCATCCGCTAATTTTTTGAGTAAAGGAAAGGCAAGATTTCGGTGCAAGAGTCGTGTATCGTATTCATTCTCTGCCCATACCTGCAGGTTAGAACAATGCCCCCAAAATTCTGTCTCAGGGGGAATATCATAATCATCTCTCTTCCTCTCAAAAGAATGATCTAAATTTTCAATAGCTTCATCTATAGATTCGATTTCATCAAATGTGCTAATCTTTTCCACGGGAATATTGAGTAAGAGAAATTTACATTGCTTAAATAGCTCTCCCTTCACGTAAATATTAGTCTTTCCCTCCTCTAACCGGAGCAAAAGATATTCGTTGATTTTAAATTCCTTCATTTTATGAGTATCTTTCTATTATTCTTGTCCTGTTATTATAAAATTGGCTATTTAAGGATTTAAACTTAACCAAATGACTTCTTATTATCTACGAAATAATAAATATTCAAATAGCTTTTAGTGCAATATTTTTATTTAAATTTCAAATGAGTACGAAAGATCCTAAATTACTCTATAAAGAATATGAAAATTAGCAAAAGAATTAATCTTCCAAACCATTTTTTATTTATATAGACTCAGAAAAAGAAGAATTCATAAAAAAAGTGATATTCAGATAGTACTCGATTTTTCATGTTAAGTATATTAAGGCTATAATTATAAAGAAAGAATAAATAAAAATGATTTATAATGACTGAAAGCAAATCCCAAAAAATCACGTTAGGCACGAAAGAATGGGCGGATAGCAACGTTAATATTTATTATGGATGTTCAAACAATTGCCGTTATTGTTATGCGAAAAAGATGGCCCTTAGGTTCAAGCGAAAAACTGAGGACACTTGGAAGATAATGGAACCTAACATACAACAAATCAATAAAGGGTATGGTAAGCGCAAAGGTAGGGTGATGTTCCCCACATCTCACGACATTACGGAAGAAACTTTAGATCAATGCGTCTTCGTTATAAAAAAATTACTAACTGCAGGAAATGAAGCTCTTATTACTTCTAAACCACACCCTCAATGTATTAAAACTATATGCGAAACTTTTACGTCTTTTAAGAAATTTATTCAATTCCGATTCACCATAACCTCATACCAGAATGATCTTTTAAAATTTTGGGAACCAGGAGCTCCGTCTTTCGAAGATAGACTCAATGCCCTTCAAATTGCGTTTAATAATGGTTTTAAGACAAGTATTTCTATAGAGCCATTTTTAGATAAAAATCCATTTCAATTAGTTGAAAAACTACAAAGCTATGTTACAGAATCAATTTGGATCGGGAAGATGAATTATATTCGTTCTCAAGGGATATTATCTAATGAAAGACCTTATTACAATGCGATTAAAGAAATTAATACCAAGATGAATTTAATTTCCATCTTGGAAAAAGCTCGGGAGCAAGGCGAAAATATTCGAATTAAAGATAGTATAATCAATTATGTTTATCGAAAATAAGCTTGGTTTTTCATAATAGTTAATTACTCAATTTTTCAAAGATTTGGCAAATTTAACAATATCTACGAATGGACTTCTCAGCGCCTCTTTAACTTTGTTAATACGATATCCTGCTAGAGAAAGAGCACTCTTGTTGTTTGTACAAATTAGCAAATAATACTTCTTATGCTTTGAAGGCTTAGGCTTTACTTTTCTATCCTTTGGTACACCAATCTCCTTGACATATTTAAAATACTGCATGAGTTGGGTTATATATTTCTTAAGATAATCTTCCATTGTATTAATGCCTTTAAATTCTTCCGCAATTTTTTCACGTGGAATTCCATAGATTTTGTTTAACACTTTTTCTTTTGATTGGGTGGTAAGATTTCTATGAATTGCCTCCCAAGACCAATTCAATATAAGTTCAGTTCCTTCTGAATTATTAGAACGCATACATATTTTATGGATCACTTTATTCCAGCCCACAGCGCCACATGGATCTACAAAAAATAATGCAATAGGTTTTAATTGTGAAGATTCTTTTCCCCCTTCTTTCAAGAATTCAGATAAAATGTGATCAATACTCCTCTCAATTTTATTATTAATACATTGGACGTTAGCTTTTGTAAAAAGATAATAGGTTTCATATCCTGACTCTGGTTTGCAATCTGGAAAATCGGGAAAAGTATATTTTGCTTTCTTCTTTTGACGTCTTTGTCTTTTAGTCTCGAGAGATCTATATTTAAAATCGCTTTCTATCTTACGAAAAACTGGAACTCCCTCTTGTACAAAAGTATCCACATGACTCTTTAATGTCGAAAAGATATCCAGATTTGCTTCATTGAGTATTATTGTCAATCTATTGGAAATCGTAAGCGTCTTTATTATCGCAAGCAATGGTGAGCCATACATCTTTCTCTTGCTTTGAACGCCTAAAATGTCTTTGGAACTTTGGAGTTCCACCATCCCGGTTCCCGCATGGGTATCAATAATCACGCGCTCCCTTGTCTTCACAATTTTATTCCAGCTGGGATAAAAGCCCCGCAAGAAATCATACTTGGATTTGTTTGTCTTCTCCCCGACAATTATGAGGGGATTCTCGTCAGTTAATCGTAAACACATCTTAAATATTTAGTATATATTAATTGATGTCTAATAGTAGTATGGATTAATCCTATAAAAACTATTAAAAATAAACTGCTTGTTTTTTTTATTATATATGATAGAATGTAAAACCATGTACAAATGCCAGAAATCCTTTTATGATTTTAACATTAAATGAACATCCGCCTCCAATATCTTAGAAAGAATAAAGAATCGTATAAAAGGTTGTTCGAAAAGAGAAAATCTTAATTGGAACCCAGGTTAATGAGAAAATAGTTATTCATGTAATGGTTTATCCTTTAAATCTTTATAAACTTCATTGTTTGGCCAAATTGTAGGTTTATCCTTCCAATATGATTTAGGGGGTAGTTCTAACTTTCGTTCTGTAATTAACCTATGCAATGATGTAGACCTCGATCCTAACATTTCCCTAAATTGGCTAACCCGATATTTATATAGGGCTTCTTGAAGTGGCATTCCGAGTCTTTTCTCAAAAATAACAACATTTCTTTTTAACCTTTTATATGATTCATCTTTCTCCTGCTTGAAAGAATATTTTCTAGGTAATCCACCAGAAGGATTAGAAAGCAGCATTTCATTAAATATCTTTGGACCAATGCTTAATGTCCAATATTCATTTCTAACATGTGTTTTTCCAGCTTTATCGACATAAGTATATTTCTCCAGAGTTTTTAAAACTTCATTTTCTATTCCGAAATACTTCTTAACATCAATCAAGATTTCTTTATGTGCTGATCCAAAATTTGTCCGACCTTGTGTACCATCTCCATCATAGAAACCATGAAGCCAACGCAGCACTTTCTTTCTATTTGGTCTTAAAAAGTTAGGAATGCAATACTCCTTAACCTCTTTTAAGTCGGCGTGCATTGGTTTACACTTGAACTCTAACTGCGCTACGTTTTCACTAACTTTTATTTTCTCTCGATCAATACCAATCGCGTCACATATTTTTTCTAAAACTAATTTATCATGCGGATGAATCCTACTGCCTATTACGTACCTACCTTTTCTATAACCATCTGCATGGAGAAATCCGTAAAAATAGCATGCATTATTCCCTTCTGGTGTATTAGATAACATGTTTTCTTTAGAAAAAAAATGGGGCTTACTAACCTCATGTTGCTCATGAGCATATTCTTTTAAGTCTGGATTAGCTACTTTATACTTTTCGATTATCTCAGAACATCGACTGGCTAACTTTCCATACTTCAAATTCAAGTGTTCTTGAAATCCTGATAGTTCCTTTAAGGAAAGTTGAAATTTAGGATTTTCTTTAATTTGTGCCTTTTTCGTCATTACATAGCTGGGAGCCCGTCCCAAACTTTTACTTAAATTGGGATCAGATATTGTTTTAGGCTCTCCCTTTAAAATGCCGAGTTCCTTTCGTAAATCCTCAAATAATTTAATTGCATTATTTTCGGTCTCTTCTTTTTCTTGCTCTTTAATCACCTTCTTTTGCTTTTCCTGTCCTTTCTCTTTAGTATTAAATTCAAGTGTATTTTTTTGATTATGTTGAATCTCTATCTGCTCTTTAGGTTTAAGCTTAGATGGATTCTCTTTTACTTTTAGGATCGACTCTTTTTCATAATAATATCCTTCTTTGTGGTTTTTAATTACTTCTTTTTTATTTTGTTTTATATCTTTTTCATTAATCTTTCCTTTTGAAAGCTCATCTAAATTTTGCTCTCTTTTTAACCGATCTCGTTCTTTCAAGTCTTTGCCAATCCCTACTGAGTTTTCTAGCTCTCGAGCTTTTTCTTTAAGTATAATCTTCCTATTTTCCGTTTCAAAAATATCCAAATTGTTTTGTCTTTTGATCTCGCTTTCTTTAGCTGGTAAAATGGATGCTTTTTTCTCTTTCATTCGTTTTTCTACTTGCTCTTTCATAGGAAAATCAAACTCTTTTTTTCTTACTTCCTTTTTCTGCTCGATGGGTTCCTTTCCTTGCTCTTCCGTCAAGAATTTTAAAATCTCCCTTTTCTGCTTGAGAAGTTCTTTGCCCTGCTCTTCCGTCAAGAATTTTAAAATCTCCCTCTTCTGCCTGAGAAGTTCTTTGCCCTGCTCTTCCGTTAGGAATTTTAAAATCTCCCTTTTCTGCTTGAGAAGTTCTTTGCCCTGCTCTTCCGTTAGGAATTTTAAGTTTTTCTCCTTCTGCTTGAGAAGTTCTTTGCCCTGTTCTTTCGTCAGGAATTTTAAGTTCTTTTCCTTCTGCTTGGGAAGTTCTTTGCCCTGCTCTTCACTGCTAACAGAAAAAATGGTTCCGTCATTCTCCTTTTTTTTTTCTCCTATTTTTTTGACTTCTTTCCGACTTTTTTTAGGATCGGAATAGTAATTTGGTACTTCATTGGGAATTTTTCTTTTGGGTAATACTATATGTGCCCTTGAACTTGATCTTGCTAAAAGACACCATATACTTCTTATTTTGAATTTTAAACTTCATAAATTGAGAATATTATGCGAATGTACCTCAAGAATTCAATTTTCATAATAAAAATATTAAATCCTAAAGTGTTAAGATTAATTGATACTTATTCAAGCGCTCTACAATAACCATTTTTTATAAAAAAAAAGGACAAAAGCAAGCTTCTTATTGAATTTTTTCATAGATTATTAGCACAAAAAACCTTTTTTTGATAACAAAAAAACTATCCTCAATCTAAATAATAATATTTTTTTTAGAAATTTTCGTACATAAAATAATTTATTCTTAATTGCTATTGAAAAATAGACTGAACTTGATTTGATCAATTAATTTATGGGTAAAATATAAAAATATAAAAAAAATTTAAATAATTAAAAAAAAATTAATTCGCGATTTGAAGGGCCCGCATCGTGCTTAAAAGCAGCGATGAATTAAGCGAAATCGAATCTCTTTCGATTCTCTTTACTTGTGGGCCCATTTCTTTGTACTCGCGCCGAGAGATTCTTTGATCTCTTTCGGTTTCGCGTCTAGTGACCCACATTCGGTGGAAGGTTTTAAGAGACGACAAGATTGAGCCGCCGATCCAAACGGAATACATTCTTTCGGGAGGTGCGATTATTTTTACATCTACTGATTCGGGGATCTGTTCTTTTATTTCTTTAGTCAAACGTTCCTTTATTCCGGGGAACATGGTAGATCCACCAGAGAGTACAATGTTGCTGTATAAATCTCTTCTCAAGTCAACATCGCACTCGGAAATTGCTCCTACGACGACATCGTCTAATGGTTCCAATTCCTTTCCAATGACGGAAGGATTAAAGAAGCATTCAGGAGCTAAAAATCGTTCGACACCTACATTAATGGTTTCACCGTCAGGAAGCATGTAGCTCTTTTCCATGCCCGCCACTTTTTTGGAGAGCATCATTTCTTTTTCAGGATCGATGGCCACGTAGCAGAGTTTTTCCTTGATATCTCGAACAATTTCTTTTTCCGCAGAAGTCGTAAAGGAATGACCTTTTTGTCGTAAAAGACGTTGGAGATAAGTGGTAATATCTCTGCCGGCTAAATCAATTCTCTGAATTGCATGGCTCAACGCAAAACCTTCAAAAATAGGTACAACGTGAGACACTCCGTCGCCAATATCAATAACACATCCGGTGGTTCTACCAGACGCGTAAAGGGAAAGAACTGCTTGCATGGCAACATAAAGCGCGGGCACGTTGAAAGTTTCGAACATGATTTCTGCCATTTTCTCTCTGTTTGGTCGTGGATTTAAGGGGGCTTCGGTTAAGAGAACGGGATGTTCGCTGGGATCAATTCTCAAATCCGTATAAAAGGTGTAGTGCCATATTTTTTCCATGGCAGTCCAATCTTCTATGATTCCGTGTTCTACGGGGAACATTAATTTCAATACACCCTTGAGTTGCATTGCTTCTTCCCCGATATAGTATTCTCTCGTATAATGCTCGACATCAGTCATTATACTTTCATATTTGGGGTACCCGATTAAAGTTGGAAACACGGAACGGGGTTGGTCCTCACCAGCAAATCCGTTTTTAGAGATTCCTGTACCGTTGTCAACCACTAATGCTTTTGCACTTAAAAAGCTTTCTTCTTCAGCCATATTCTATTTTCAGCTCGTGGTTTTTTATATTTTTTATTATTTAATAATAGATTAGATATTTTTTACTTTTACAATAATATTATTTTTTGTGTGGAAATTATAAATGCTTATAAATTTGATATTTGATTTGATATTTAAATTTTTTCTATTCAAAAACTCAAATCGATGTATATTTGAATAAAAAATCGAAGTTCTTGAATGAAAATAAAACGTCGAGATTTCCAGATTTGAGCACAAATTTTTGAAGTTCTAACTGTTTTTGCGATGGAGTTGAAGGTAAAATCATTTTTTTCACGAGAATATTTAGAAATATGTATTTATTATAGACATGAGAATTTAAATTCAGTGGATTTTTTTTTTTCGTTTAATTTTGAGGAGAAATAAGTAAAAAATAAGTAAAAAATTATTTTTGCAATAAATCTTTTCTTAGCATAGAGATTATATCATGACTGAATCAGATTATATAAAAAGAATTCGCGTATTAGAGCGAGAGAATGAGCAACTTAGAACCATCTTAAATCGAATGAAAGAAAACCCTCTCATCATTGGGACGGTTGAGAAGGTATTAAAAGATGGGCGTGTAGTTATTTCTCATGCTCCCGGTAATCGCATTCTAATACCGCCCAGACCCGATTTGGAGAATTTATCACCGGGGGATCTGGTCAGTCTCCATGGAAGTAGTTTTCAAATTATAGAAATCTTATCAAAAAACATTCGAGGGCACGTGGCGGCCATGGAATTAATGGAGAATCCGAACGTGACTTTTGAAGATATTGGGGGATTGGACGACCAAATACAGGCCATTCGAGAAGTCATAGAATTACCCTTATTGCATCCTGAGATTTTTGAAGAGATAGGGATTGAAGCTCCCTCAGGAGCGCTATTATCCGGTCCTCCCGGAACGGGAAAGACTCTCTTAGCAAAAGCCATTGCAAATTCAACAAATGCGAGATTCATTCATTTAGTAGGATCTGATTTAGTACAGAAATTTATCGGGGAGGGTTCGAGGATGGTCAGAGAAGTTTTTACCCTGGCAAAAATCAACATTCCTGCCATAATTTTCATAGATGAGATCGACGCCATAGCAGTAAAGCGTACAAGCGAGGTATATAAGGGCGACCGGGAGGTACAGAGGACTTTCATGCAATTGTTGAGTGAATTGGATGGATTTGCCAACACGGAAGGTATAATGTTTTTAGCGGCTACTAATCGCGAAGATGTGCTTGATCCTGCGATTTTGAGACCGGGGCGATTTGACAGGATAATACGATTCGGGTTACCTAATGAAGAAGCTCGATTGAGCATTTTAAAAATACACACCAGAAAGATGAATTTAGACAATGTGGATTTTAACCGACTTGCAAAAGTGACAGATGGATTTAGTGGAGCCCACATTAAAGCTTTGTGCACCGAAGCGGGAATAAAGTGTTTAAGAGAAAGGAACAAAAAGATTACCCAAAAACATTTTGATAGTGCCTTAGCTGATATCATGGATAAGGATCATAGCGTTAAAGAATACATTTATTCATGAAACGAATATTATTTAATTATTACTTCTCATCCTTGTAATATACAATTAAAAGTGTAGAATAACAAGGTATAATCATTATAAGGATAATTAAGCATTTGAGAACGTTATCAGATCCCATGAATAGTAATTCTGATGATTTCGAATCATATCTGACAAAAATTAGTGATAAAGAAGGAGTTACCTTTTTAAAAGAAATCATTTCTAATTCAAATGAGTTACCACGGAGAGTTAAAGCCTTAGAAATACTTAGAACAAGGGAAATGGGAGATGATTTTTCATTTTACGTGCAGCTTTTTCTCTCGGATGAGTCCGAACCCATAAAGCAATTAGCGGGGCAGGTATTGAAAGAAAGTTACTGCCATCATCCCGAATTGCCTTCTCTCTTTCAGTATATATTACTTAAGAGTGGAACTATTGATCAAAAATTATTAACTATTAATGCCCTTAGCACTATTAATGATCAAGAGTCCCTAAACTTATTAAAAAAATACATGAACTATTTAATACTAACTCATAAAAGAAGCGAAATAGAAAAATTAGAATGGATTTTTCCAAAACTTTCAGAATGGACGAGCATCACCCCCGAATTAACCACTCTTTCTTATAATTTGACTTTAAAGGATTATTACGTGAATGGATGTGGATATAGTGTAACCCTAAAAGATGCGGATATCATCTTATTGAACTGTGAGGGTTCCAATCTAAGGCAAATATCGGATATAAAATATCTAGAATTACTCCCCAATTTGGAGCATCTCTTGCTACAAAAAAACCAGATTTCTTGTGTATCCGGATTAGAACATTTAAAATTATTAAAGACACTGAATTTAAGTAATAATCTCATCCAGACTATCGAACATCTCGAGCAACTTTCTAATTTAGAGCTCTTGGACATGTCTCATAATCTCATAAAAAAAATAGAAAATCTCTCTCCTTTGAGGAATTTAAAGACACTAATATTAGACAATAATCAAATTACGGAAATTAACGGATTAGAACGATTGAATCGACTCGAAACGTTAAGCATGAGCAATAATAATCTTTCCCAAATTCAGAATTTCCAGGAATTAACCCGATTAAAAAATCTGAATCTTGCCTTAAATAAAATTACCCGGATAGAAGGATTAGAAATGCTTAAAGATTTACTCTGGCTCCATCTTAATGACAATTGTATCTCTCATATCGATGGATTGACTGAAAGCCATTCCTTAAAAGGATTGTATCTCTCCAATAATTTCATTTTAAAAATTGAAAATTTAGATGCATTAACTAATCTTCGGAAGCTAGAACTTTCGGGGAATCAAATAGAAAAAATTGAAGGCTTGGATAGCCTCCACAAATTACAAGAACTCTTCTTAGATAAAAATGCCATTAAAGAAATGGAAGGATTTGATAATTTAGAAAGCCTGATAATTCTCTTTCTTGAAAGAAATAACATTACCCAATTTAAGGGAATAGAAAAATTAAGAAATCTTAATTTTATCTTCTTAAATCAAAATCCGCTCACCAAGCATAGTTGGGAATTGTATCGTCGAAAAAATAGATATCCTTAACTTTACGTAATGGATAGGAATTCATTTAACGTCTTTTTAGGAAATAATTTGTTTCAAGCATTTATAATTTTAAATAATCATCAATCCACAATTCCATCATCACTTCATCATAATAGACAGAATTCAGAAAAAATTGCTTTTTTCTCATCCCCACTTTCTTAAATCCCAGCTTTTTGTAGAGATGGATAGCCCTTCTATTACTCGAAAAACAGCTGAGAACAATCTTTTTTTTATTATTAATTCTTTTGGATTCACTGATGGCAAAATCAATTAAAGCTTTCCCTATTCCCATGTTGCGATAATGACTATTGACTATTATTCCTAAAATTCCGACATGAGATGCCGCTTCCCATTCAGAATTAGAAATCTCGCATTGCCCCACGATATTATAAGGATTTTTGAGAGACAGGAGTTCTGCCACGATACATACTTCATTATCTTTTTTTATATTGTCATACCACGTTTTTTTTTCATAATCTGAAAGCACGGGAAGAAACACGGGAAGATATATTCCTTCCTCAACCACTTGATTGAAGTTATTCCAAATTCCATCCACATCGGTTTTCTTTACATGCCTAAGCACGACTTTTTCTTGCGTGTCTTTCAAATGGATGGTTTTTTTCATGATATAAACAGATTATTGTAATTAAGGAATTAATTTATATCTACACCTTCTAAACGTAGAAGCTCGGCAATGAAGCACCATGCATAATTATATTAAGTCACGTGAAAAAATAAATATCTTTAAACGAATAAACTTTTTTATATGAAGTGTCTAAATGATTATAATGATAATAATTTTAAAACAAAATAATATTACTTGAGGATACTCTCCATGGATGATAAAGAAAAAGTAGAAGAAAATGAAGTAGAAGAGGGAAAAGAAAATGAAGAGAAAAAAGGAAAAGTGGCTAAAGATAAAGTTAAACTCAAGCATGTCACCACGAAAAAGCAAGAACCGAGTCAAGAAGCGATTAATTTAGCTACCACCTTGAAAACTCAAATTCTAACTCATGATTCATTTGAAACCTTAACCAACGATGAAAGGACCATGCTGGAATGTTTCATAGGCAAACGATTGTTCTTAACACGCATTGCTATCGTAATGAATCAGAGTAGGATGCCATTAGGACTGGAACCAATGAAGAAAGCAGAATTAGAAGAAATTCTTGCGAATCTAATTGCAAAAGGGTACGTAGCTTCCGAAATTGTGGGAGAAAATCGGGTTTATTATTTAACAGAAAGGGGAAAAAATAGAGTACAATAAGACGTAGTAAAAAATTATTCTTTTTTTAGAATGAGCTTGGAGATGGGAACATCTTGATATTCCCCATCGGGATTCTCTCGTCGAATTGTCAAGGGAAGAATTTTCTTTATTTTTATTAGCGATAAAAGTAGAATTTAGAAATTAGAAATTTTATCAAGACGCTAATTTTTTAAGCGTTCGCTTCTTCTTAATTATAGACCAAACCATGAGCAAATCACCTTCCGAATATTCGATCAAGGATAATGAAGGACGACTAGTCCTCACTCTCAAGCTTATTGATGAAAAGACTCGCATTTTCATTGGTGAAAAGGAGATAATGACATGTATGACTGTTGCTTTGGAATTTTCTGAGGATGATTTTCCCGCTCTAAAGAATATCGAGTCTATCGACGATATCCTCTATCAATACGAAGAACGCGACCTTGAAGATTTAATCGCTCCCAATGAGGCGTTTTGGGTCCACTGTTCCAATCTCGAGACATGGGTAATGCATGATTATGATACCCGATTGCTGGATTCTCATCTATCTTTCGTTTTACTCAAAGAATTGGCGAACCAAGGTATACCGTGCGTTAAAATGAAGTTTAAAGAGGAGCTTCTGGAACGCCTCAAAGGCAGGAACGAGGACGTTCGCACTTGGCTGATAGGTCAATTCCATGAATATTTTTCGCTCGAGGAAATCTTTTCGAATGTTTCTGAGACGCAACGTGATGCTGTCGTTATAATAAGGAAATTGGTTCCCGCTAATCTCTATTTGCCCACCCATGATATAGGGATCAATCAAGAAGGTCTCGTGGAGAAATTGCGTCTAATAATAGATAACCCCCTTGATGCGAAGCAAATCGAGACTCTTCAAGCGGCCATCTCCAAGCTCACTTCCTTGGAAATTCTTGGCATTCATGATCAGACCAATAACCAAATAGTTGCCCGATTGAGTCCCTTGCCCCAGCTTAAGATTTTTTCTGCGACTCATATTGACCTTTCACAATTGTTTGACCGACCCAATCAATTTCCTTCTTTGGAGCAGTTATTTTTGCTGCAACTCCCTAAAGAATGGATGCCTACCACCTTTAAATATCTCAAAAGGTTGAAGTATCTTACCGTTCTGGATTGTTCCGAAATCACTCTTCCCGACTCTCTCGGGGAACTTTTAGGTCTCTATAACCTCGAGATCGATAGGAGCGGGATAATTACGTTGCCAGAATCAGTAGGGATGCTGGTAAATCTTAAAAAAGTGATAATAGATCAATGCTCCTTGGAATTTTTACCCGCATCGTTTGGAAATTTGAAAAATCTAGAATGGCTGGAACTACGGGATTGTAAACTGAAGCATCTTCCCAAATCATTGAAGGGATTGGAATCCCTCATAAATGTCAACATAAGCGGAAATGAATTAGTTGAATTTCCCGTGGAATTGACTTGCATAAGACCGTTGAAAGAATTGGATCTTTCTAAAAATAGAATTAAATTTTTGCCCGCCAAAATCGAAGAATTCAAGGCACTTGATCTTTTAAATGTAGATCGTAATTGCATAGAAAAAATTGATCCAAATTTCAAGGGGATTGCCTCATTAGAAAGACTTAACCTCAGTTATAATAATCTTGATTCCTTACCTTCCGATTTAAGTGGATTTAACAAATTAGCAATTTTTGATTTACATGATAATCATTTTACGGAGATCCCGCTTGGAATTAGAACTCTTCCTATGCTCAAATCACTATGGTTATGGAGAAATCCTCTGGAAAAGATACCTGAATGGATTTTCACGGAAATGAATTTAAAATTCTTGGACATAAATGAATGTAACGTGCCTCTAAAACAAGTTGAAAATCTCAAGAAAAAATATTCAAAAGTTAAAATTTCAAGTTGAAAATTTTCAACCAAAAAAAATATAAAAAAAATTAAGAAAAAACCCTTAAAATCGCGATGATTTCTTTAATTTCGCGATATAATAGAACTCTGGCATGGAATTATTTAGAGCGACTCAAAAAGAAGCGGGTACTGGATGTCGTGCATTACGGAAAGCCGAACATGTACGGCTTCTCTGATTATTGTTATTCGCCTACCTTAGTTAATGATTATGTGAAAGATATTTTTGATGCTCTTAATTATAGAATACCATTGGAGCTTGAGATTACTCCGAAAATAAATGCAATAACTGGATTTAAACCAGCTGAATCAGAAAAGATCTCTATAAAATTCGAATTACAAGACATCCGGAAAATATTATATGAATCTAAAGATTGTGCTTCCATTTTTACTTCTATGTCATATACATATGAGACATTATTGCCTTATGGAGATCTAAATAACTTGTGGGATGAGAAGTATATGCTCAAATTTATAGCTGCTGCTAAAAAGTACGAGGAGATTTTCACACATTTAGCAAAATTAGAAGATATTGATAAAGGAAAAAAAAATGATAGGATGTTTACAGTTAGTTTCTATACTGTTGGCACGTTAGGAGTTAATGCCAGATACGGTCCAGACTCATTTATTACTTTTAATGTGAATGATCCTGTAGATCGTTCCAGAGCAATTTTCAGTATTTTGGGATTTCTGCAAGCAGACCAAGGTAACCTAATTGCTGTTCAAGGGGAAGGTTGCCACAGTAGTCAATTTCTATTTCAAGCCACATTCAATAGATTCTTATCCGAACCTATATTCCATGATGGTTACAAGCCCTCTAATAGACTTGGTGGCAGAAACCCAGAATTATTATACCAAAATGATCCAAAATTTAAAAAGTTAATAGCTGATTATAATAAGATTTATGCTGATGGCGTATTGCCTTTCTTTATTGTAACTTGTATGAATAAAAATAGAGACATTGACTTTGATGCGTATTTCCGTTATTTAGCGACTAAATTGCGTCGTGATGATACTTATGGTCCTATAATTGAGAGTTTATTGGATAAAGACGAAAGGATTGGAATTTATGATTTGCGAACCAGTATGAGGCAAAAGGCTAAGGAGAAGACGTTCAAATTTGCCGAAATTGTCTATCTTTCTTTGGATTAGACGATATTAATCTTAATTGCATTCTCAATTTAATTAAGTTTGGTTGCGACACTTTAGCGGAGCGGAGCTTAGTAACAGAGCTATAAAACCGGAGGATTTATGTTCAAATAGCTAACAAGCGAAGCGTGTTTATTAAATTAAGAAATAAAAAATTATTCTTTTTTTAGAATGAGCTTGGAGATGGGAACATCTTGATATTCCCCATCGGGATTCTCTCGTCGAATTGTTAACGGAAGAATTTGAGACTTCAATTCCAATTGAGCAATCTTAATGGGATCGATCATGTCCTTATTTTTATCCACCAAGATGGGAGCTCCAAAACTAATTTGAAGCGCTCTCGCGCCCACAATCCGAGCTTTTTCATATCGCGTAAGAAAAATAGGACCAATTTTTACATATCCTTTAACTTCTCTATACTTCTTACGTAATTCTCTTGATTCTAAGAAGCTAGACATGGTTATTCAAACCAAAAAAAATTAGTATTAATATGAGGTAAAAAGAAGCATATATTATAATTTTTTCGATTTTTAAAATAAGAAATGTTGAAAACTTCGCTTATATTCGACTCCATTCCTTTATTTTCAAAAAAATTAAAATAAGAAATGACAGAGAAAAAAGCTTCCCACTTTTTTGGTTCTATCATCGTTTAAAAATGCGCGAAGGGAGGGTTGAACTCCCGATCTACACGGTTATCTCCCAAAAATTTCCAGAATTTTCGGTGTGAGCGTGTCGTCATACCACTAGACCATTCGCGCTTGGAATAAGAAATCCAGTACTAATGGAAATCAGCAGTTCATTCCAAACTAAACTGATGCTTATCTTACTTTAATTTAACATGGAAATTAAATTTTACAGATCGAGAGCGTTTAAAAAAGAAAATTAATACCTATTAATTGCTTGTTAACATGATTTAAGAATTTTCATGTGTATTACTGATCCCGTAGAGTCTTATTTTTTTAATATGGAGAAATTATTTATTTTTTGACAAACAACTTAAACTGATTGGGATGAATTCTGCAAATTTAAAAGAAGAGTATGTAAACCACCCGTTAATAAAGAAAGATGTAGTTAAGCGGAGAGTTTATCAAGAGAATATTTTCATAAATAGTTTGAATCATAATTCTTTGGTGGTCATACCCACGGGTTTAGGCAAAACAATAATTGCTTTAATGCTCGCGGTACATCGATTAACGGAACTTCCCGAATCAAGAATTATATTTTTAGCTCCCACTAAGCCATTAGTAGAACAGCATTATAATTCTTTTTTGGAGCTAACTAATCTTTTTCCAGAAACTTTAAGGGTGGTGACAGGTAGCATCCCACCCGAAAAAAGAAAAGAAATGTGGAAGGAAATAAGAGTCGCATTCATGACCCCTCAAGTATTGCAAAATGATAATATAGCAAGGATTTATACTTTGGAAGATGTATCATTGATAATTTTTGATGAATGTCATCGAGCGGTGGGGGATTATAGTTATTGTTTTATTGCCAAAAAATATCTTCAGGAGGCGAAAAATCCCCAAATTTTGGGACTCACGGCAAGCCCAGGTTCTACTAAAGAAAAAATAAATGAAATAAAGGAAAATCTTTTCATAAATCACGTGGAAATTAAAACAGAAAAGGATCCCGATGTGCAACCTTACGTGTACGATGTGGATGATGAGTGGATAAAAATTAAATTACCTCCCGAGTTTTTGGAAATCAGAGCCATTTTAGAGACTAATTTGAAAAATATATATAAACATCTCAAGGAATTGGAATTGATCAACACTTTTGATATCAATAACGTGAGCCGAAAAGATTTATTGAGTTTAAATTCAAGTATAAATAAAAAAATATCGAGTGTTTCCTCGGACGAAGCGCGCTTTGAATTGTTCGTGGCAAAAAAAGATGTGGCCAATGCAATACGTTTAAGTCACATGATGGAACTAATTGAAACCCAGGGGATTCATTCCTTGAGTGAATATTTAAGAAAAAACCAAAAGAAAATTCAGAAAAACACCGCAAATAAATCGTTAAAAGAATTATTTTATAGAAAGGACATTAAAGCAATGGCTGTCCTTGTTGAACAAGTTATTTCGAAAGGAATTTATCATCCGAAAATGGAAAAATTACGAGAGATATTGGAAAAGCAATTATCAAATGATGAGAGTTCTCGCGTTTTAGTTTTTTGTCATTTTCGAGATAGCGTGAATAATATTGTAAAATATTTTAACAAAAATGAGATTGTACGAGCTCACCGATTCGTGGGGCAACAGACAAAGGATACAGACAAGGGATTGACGCAAAAGGAACAAGTAGAGATCTTAGAAGAATTTAAAAAAGGAACTTATAATACTTTGATTGCTACGAGCGTGGCAGAAGAAGGGCTGGATATTGCCGAGTGTGATTTAGTGGTTTTTTATGATGTAGTACCAAGCGCCATAAGGTCCATTCAAAGAAGGGGAAGAACGGGCAGAAAAAAGGAAGGGAAGGTGCTAATTTTAATGGCAGAAGACACCCGTGATGAAGGATATTATTGGGCAGAGAAATATAAAGAAAAAAATATGAAAAAAAGCTTGAAAGAATTGAGAATTACGGAAAATAGAGAAAAGGAAGTGAATGGTGGAGAAAAAGAACAAAGGAACATTCTGAGTTATTTAACTCAACCAGAAGCATCAGTGAAAAATGAAAAAGCAGAGAATCAATTGGATAATGTTAATTTAGAAAATGGCAATGGAAGTTCTTTGAATGAAAAGACAGATTCCGACCTCATCACGATCGTCTGCGATAATAGAGAGACCTCCTCTCCTGTTGTCCGAACCCTTTCTCTCATGGGAGCGAACCTTCAATTAGAACAATTAGAAATTTCAGATTATGTAATTTCAAACCGCGTGGGAATCGAAAGGAAGAGCTCCAAGGATTTTAATGACTCCTTGAAGGATGGGCGATTATTTAAGGAACTAAAAGAATTAAAAGAAAATTTTGAACTTCCTATCTTATTATTAGAAGGAGATCCGTTTCTCGAGAGTAACATTAATGAAAATGCTTTATTTGGTGCTATTTCTTCAATTATCCTAAAAATCGGTGTGATGGTATATAGAGTTAGGGATGCGGAGGAAAGCGCTAAATTTTTATATCAATTAGCAAAAAAAGAGCAATCGGAGCAAGAAACCACCATAAAATTGCGGTTTGGAAAAGCTCCCTTACGGACATCCGATTTGATGGAATATGTAATAGCAGGCATTCCGGGAATAAATGCCACGCGGGCTAAAACCTTGCTTACAGAATTAAATACTTTACAATCCATATTTAACGCGGATATACCCGATCTCACCAAAATTGAGGGAATTGGGAAAACAATTGCCCAACAAATTTATAAAATAAGTAGATTTAAATATGGAAAAGACAAATAATTGATTATGCAAGCAATTTATCTCCATTAAGTTGCAAAAAAACATTTTTTTAATAGTGGATACCCTATTATTAATATAAGATAGTGATTGGAGAGGGTTTAAAATTATAAAATTTAAAGTCGTAGTTGCGGGGTCTAAAGATGTGGGAAAAACTAGTTTAATAAGGAGATACGCTACTGGGAAATTTGAGATCTCTACACTCAGCACGATTGGAGTTGATTTTGAAACAAAAAAATTAAATGTGGATGGAACTGATATCCTACTGAATATTTGGGACTTCGCGGGCGAAAAGAAATTCCGTGTCCTCTTTCCATCCTACGTTTCTGGAGCATCGGGGGCATTATTGCTCTATGATATTACCAATAAAAAATCCTTGCAAGATTTGGAAAATTGGTTTAAAGTGATATCTAATGTGCCCTATCCTCCCAAGACTAAATTATTAATTGAAGCTAAAGTTGATTTGGAAAGCAAAAGAGAGATTTCAAAAGAGATTGCAGCAAAATTTTTTAAAGAAAACAATTTTCAAGGGGAACTCTTGAGCACTTCCGCCAAGACGGGAGAAAATGTGGAAAAAGCTTTCACGATGTTAGGACGTGAGATAATGAAGAATTCATTAAAGGAATGTCCAAATTGTGGAATGCTTTATCCTATTGAGTTAAAATTTTGCCAATATTGCGGGACTAAACGGGATATGTGAATATAATATAAAACAAGGCTTTAAACACGTTTTGAATTAAATTTTTTAATTTATTATACAAAAAATTCTTTCTTAATCTTTACCCTATACTTGAGAATCCTTAAACTAATTCTATTAGGGATTAAAAACAGATGTGTTTAAAAGCTTTATATAAATACATAAAATCTAGCTAAGACAATGACTTTACTAATGAGAGCAAGGTAAATCAAATTAAAGATTCCTCTAAATTAAATAAAGTATAATCTACTGGATTGAACCACCAAGAAAAGAAAGTTCAAAAAGAGTAGAAATGATCCTATTCGAGGAGGTTCCTTAAAGATTGGAATGAATTCAGTGCAACACTATAGGGATCTTCCTTCCATAAGGTCTCATTAAATAATTCTAAAGAAAGCCATCTGTTATAACCCAGCGATTTCACCTTGTTCATGAATCCTTTCAGATCAAAATTACCCTGACCCGGCAAAACTCTATCAGAATCCTTTAAATTGGTCCAAGTATCTTTCATTACATCGTTAACGTGAATAAGCCATATTTTATGGGGATCAATTGAATTCAAGCTTTCGATCGAATGTCCTCCTAAAAAAAAGTGAAATGTATCGATCACGAGTCCAATGTCCGGCAAGTCTTCATGGTTAATTATTTCTACCGCCATGGTTAATGTTCTAACAGAACAATTCGTGAATCCTAAAGGTTCAAATGCTAAGTTAAAATCGTATAAATTTGCTAATTTTGCTAATATCTTTAATCTTTTAATTGTTTGTTCTTTAATCTTCTCAGAGGTAAGATCTTGATTATCGATGAAGCTTGGCACTGCTATGATGGTATCACAATTTATCTTATTTCCGATCTTCATTAACTTCTCAGTGTATTCCTGCATCCTTCTGAAATCCTCTTCAGAACAGAGAGAGAATAACTCGATTGCATTAAAAGTTACACATTTCAAATTAAATTCAAGTAATAATTCACTTAAATCACCAGCAGAATGATCTTTCAGGTAGGAAAAGGTCTCATCTCTTCGTAATTCTACCCCTTCATATCCCGCATTAGATGCCACTTTTAAAAAGAGTTCCATGGGGGTCTCCATTAAAGTAGCTTGATTTATTGCCAATCTCATTTTTAGATTTAACCTTAGGTAGCATTTAATTTAACATAATTTTAATAAGCTCTCATGATAAAAAAAGGAATATGATTTGGTTTTTTCAAAATTATCATTGAATAAATGAATAAAGAAAAATCATGCGATCTTATTGTTATTAATATAAGTGGCAACTGTTGAAAGGATGGATCTAGGACAATTTTGATTTATCAAAAGAAATAAATCTTAGAAAATATTTAGTTTATAAATAATTGCTATAATAACATGGTATGGATTAAAATGAATTATAATTTCCAAGAAGATATAAGAGAAATAATTGATCGAATTGAAAAAGACAACATTTCATTTAATGGTAAGACCATTCTTGTTACAGGCGGGGCGGGATTTCTTGGTTCTTGGATCTGCGATGTCCTAATAGCTCAAGGAGCGTATTGCATTTGCTTAGATAATTTGAGTTCGGGGCGTTTTGAAAACATCTCGCATTTACAAGATAATGGCCATTTTCGTTTTATTAACCACGATATTAGTATTCCAATATATTTTGGATTGACTCATCATCCAAACGGCATATGTGTGGGAGATATAACAAAAATTGACATTGTCATGCACATGGCTAGCAGAGCCTCTCCCTTTGAATTTCAAAGATATCCGATAGAAATCCTTAAGAGTAATACGTTAGGAACAATGAATGCCTTAGAGGTGGCGAAAGCACATAATTCCATTTTCTTTTATACGAGTACTAGTGAGGTATATGGAAATCCTCCTCCAGAACACGTTCCCACTCCAGAAACCTATTTCGGAAACGTAATTCTTGCTTAAATCTATTACGAGAGCGTATATCCAGTAGGTCCGAGGAGTTGTTATGATGAATCCAAACGAGCCGGAGAAGCCATCATCAAGGCATATGAACTTGAACACCACTTGAAAACCAAGATCGTGAGGATTTTTAATACCTCTGGTCCAAGAATTCGTCATGGCTCTGAATTTGGGAGGGTCATTCCAAACTTCATCCATCAAGCCTTAAATGATCTCGATATTACGGTATTCGGGGATGGATCCCAGACCAGATCTTTCACTTACGTGGTAGACGAAATAGAAGGTTTATTAAAAGTAGTTGGTAAAGAGGGGGCATTAGGAGAAGTAATAAATTTAGGAAATAATAATGAATTTACCATCTTAGAACTGGCCCAAATCGTTATAGAGCTCACCAATTCAAAATCCAAAATAACGTTTAACCCCTTACCAATCGATGATCCTCAACATAGATGTCCCATTTTGGATAAAGCAAATAAAATTTTGAATTGGAAGCCTACAACTAACTTGAGGGAGAGCTTAAGAAAAACAATCGCATGGTTCAAGGATAATGAGTAAAGTAAAGAAAGACTCCTCAAAAGAGGAACAGGATGGAAATTCCCACTCTTTTCAAAAACTAGTAACTGTATGCCTCTTAGGAGGGATAATTATCCTTTCTGGACTCACTATTTTTTATGTTTTAAATCCCGAACCGGGTTATTTTAATGTAGGCATTTTGAATTCTGAAAAGAAAGCGCAACAATATCCTACAAGAGCAAAAGTAAGAGAAAAAATCGAATTCTATGTAACTGTTGAAAACGAGTTGAAAAGAGATTTTACTTTTCAAATACGGGTGTTATTAGGAGATGCAAATACGGAATTAACTTCAAATGGTTCACAAAATGCAAGGTTAAGATATACGGTGGGAAATATCACCTTAGCAAATGGTCAAAAGTGGATTTCGAATAAATTATGGGTGTCTTTTTATCAAGCGGGAAAGGATCAGAAAATTATAATAGAATTATGGGAAGTAACGAGTAATAATCAGATGGTATTTCAAGATATTTTATGGCTTCGATTAGACATCATTGCTCGTTAAGCTGAACCTATGATATTGACATCCTCTAATTTTACATACGGGGCTCTAAATGGCCCATAAATTTCAAATTCTTTAGAAACCAATGATATTTTCTTGAATAAGTCTAATAAGTTTATACCAATCATAGTTTCATTTAGAGGAGACGCTATTCTTCCCTCTTCAATCAAATTCCCCTGCAAGATTAGCCCGGAAAAGTCTCCGGTCGCAACGTTCGGTGAATCCCCCGTGTAATCGAATAATACTCCTTTTTTCACGCTATCAAACAATTCTTGCTTAGACGTATCACCAGGTTCCATTATCAAGTTAGTGATGCTAATCGATGGAAATCCTGCGTATGAATTTCTGATGGCATTTCCCGTGCTTTCAATGCCTTCCTTTCCGGCAGTATAACTGTTATGTAATAATCCCGTATTAAGGAATACTCCATTGCGAACAATCTCTTTATTTTGACAAGGAACTCCTTCTCCATCAAAGATAGCTGAGCCCGAAGCTCCATCAATTAAGGCATTATCGTTAATAGTAAGCAGATCACTCCCTATTTTTCCCCCTCTATTACTCACCAAGAAGCTTCTTTTATACTGAAATGTTTCTGCATTCACGGCAGAAGATATTGGCCGTAAAATTAAATTTATTACACCTTTCGGGCTTAAGATCATGGGAACCGTCATGTTTTTTACTTTTTTCCTATTCAAATTTCTCTTTGCATTCAATAAAGCCCCCTCAGCAACATTCTTCACGTTTATATCTTGTAGCTTCCTTGTAGATTGCCATTCGAATCCAGAGGAACTATCCTTTGTGATCTTGTCCTTTACTACAATTTCCGAAGAAATGGAACAGTAAGTCATCGTTCCTTCTATTTCTAGTCCATTAGAATTTACTATTATCATTTTTTTCACATTGTTATTAAATTCTCCCGATTGTGATATGGCTTGCTCATCTTCCTTACAAGTTTCAATTAATTGCTTGCCATAGAGCACCGCTTCTTCAATGGTCAAATTCTTCATGCTATCATCAAAAAGATCCTTTACCATGGGATAGTCTTTATAAGAGAAAGGCAAATTTTTAAAATCAGGGTCGATCGTACCGCTCTTCATTAATTTAAGAGCTTTCTTAATAATAGTATATAGCGATTTTTCTTCTATTTTATTGGTGTATCCAAATCCTAAAGAACCATGATTATTAATTACTCGAATTGAAATGCCCTCATCATTGCCTATTTTGCAAAATTTGAAAGAATTTTCTTCAATTTCAATGGTAATATAATCATGATTGCTGTAGAAAAATTCCGCACATTGTAAATCCTTCCCTTCTTGTTCTGCTAATTTCATTCCGCGTTCTGCTAAGGAATGAATATCTATTGCATTAACCATTTACATCATCCCTCCTACCATCACATCTTTAATTAAGATATTAGGCCCTCCATCGCAAACCCTAACTCCTTGTCCTTGTTTGCCACATGTTCCATCAGAGAAATCCATCTCTGATTTCTTACCAATTCCTCCAATTTTATTTAATATTTCGAGAATCAAACCTGAAAGGGAAACATCTCTCATTATTTCTCCACATTCTCCGTTTGTAATTCTATTAGAGAGTTTACACTTGAATTGGAATTGACCCGTGGTAGGATCTGTATATCCATATTGATAATCTTGGCAATAGATACCATTTTTGGTTTCCTCAATCATTTCCTCTAAACTCCACTCCCCCTGTTCTAGAAGCGTGATTCCCATTCTAACAATGGGTCTATCGGAAGTAGAAGCTGCTCTTCCGTGACCATTGGGCGAGACTGACATTCTGGAAGAGGTTTCTAATCCATGTAAGTAGCTATTCAAGATTCCTTCTTTAATTAAATACGTTTTTTGAGAGGGAACTCCTTCATCATCCACAAAATAGCTTCCGTACAATTCATATGGCACGTTAAACAGTTTTCCCTTACCCATGGTAGGATCATCAATGATACTCACTTTTTCATCCACCACTTTCTCCCCCAAGCGTCCTTTTAGCACGCTCTGTTCACTCAAGACAATATCTGCCTCGCAAGCATGACCAAATGCCTCATGGATGAGTGTACCCGTTAATTTTGGATCCATGATGACATCAAATTTACCCCCGGGTGGACTTTTTGCCTCAAGCAGGTCTACAGCTTGTTGTGCAGATCTTTCACTCAAAGTAAGAGCATTTTCTGTTTTAAGAATTTCAAAACCACCTTGGCCCCCAATGGAATTCCCCGCTCTCTGGATCGTTCCATTTTGTTGAGCATACACGCTGTTATATAATCTCAAAAAGGAGAGGTGTTGATACACGTCACTTCCATGGCAATTCTGAAATATCTTGTATTCTTCGCTATCTGAATAATAGGTCCAAGTATTCTTTACTTTCGGGGAATAAATCGATGCCTTATGCTCATGATCCTTGATCAATTCCACCTTCTCTACAATATCGATATCACTTAATGGTTGCTTGGCAACAATCTCGAAGTCCTTCTTAAAAGGATCCCTTTCCGCCATTTTGAATTTATTAACGCTCAGCGACTCGGATAATTTAGCAAGTTTAATGGTTTTTTCAAAATCTCTCGTTAAAGAATCCATGGAGAAATCCTTTATCACATTAAATCCCCACCCTCCATTCACGAATGTTCTAATACTCCCTTCTAAAATTTCATAGCTTGAAATTTCTTTACTTTTTTGATTGGTAAATTCTAAATGTGTTCCTTGATGTAATTCAATTCTGAGATCCCAATATTCAATTTTTCCTTGAGCTAGGGCATTGAATTTTCTTACCAAGGCATCATCGAAGGGTTTAAGTTCATCTATTCTCTTTATAACCATTTGCTATTTCACGGAAATTTCGCAATAATAAATTATTTCAAATTCTTTATAAAAAGAAAAAAGAATGAAAATTCTTGTTCTCTTAAAAATAATTTTTGAAAACTCCAATAAATAGTTTTGTTTTTTAATCTATTACTTATTACTCTTTATAGATAATTTACATTTTTAAATTTTGATATATCTTTATCCATTTCCTTTTCTTTAAGCTTTTTAAGAATAGCGATGGCTTCTTGGGGAGAACACGTTTTGGAAAATTTAGTGGACTTGGTAAATTGAAACGTTTTATTGCAGAAAAAGCATTTTTTTTGTTTTATTCTACCCTTGGAATAAAACCAACTTCCGCAATGGTAACATTTATAAAAATAATATATTGATTTCATGTGATCCTTCTATATTTTGATATAACATTTATTTAACTACTGAATAAGAGCCATTCTTAAGGGCTCCTTAATTTATGAATATCTTTTGGAATAAAATCATATTGAGACCTCAAAATTTCTAATTTATGGCCTTGGGAATTCGACCCTTCATGTTGAATTGATAATAACTCGTAAATAAAAAATATAATAACGTTTTTACCTTTATCTTTTATTAGGAAACTACACGTTAGAAAGTAATCCGAAAAATGTCACATGAATTTATTCATCCTATCGAGACGAGATATAGGACTAAAATAGCTGAATTGTTTACGGAAAGCCACAAGCTGGAAAAATGGTTAAAAGTAGAAGCAGCACTAGCAACTGCTCATGCAACTCTAGGACAAATTCCCGAACAAGCAGCAAGGGAAATAAAGGAGAAAGCAACATTGAAGCATGTGAAACTCGAAAGGGTAAAGGAAATTGATAGTCAAATTCATCACGATCTCATGGCGATGGTTAAAGCCCTAACAGAACAATGTCAAGGAGATGCAGCTAAATACGTGCATTTAGGAGCAACCAGCTATGATATTGAAGATACTGCCCTTGCTCTGATAATAAGAGACGCATTATCGCAAATAAAGGATAATATCATTGTTTTCATCTCTATCTTAATGGATTTGATGATGGAACATAAGAATCTCGTATGTATTGGAAGGACTCATGGGCAACACGCAATTCCGACAACTTATGGCATGAGATTTGGAGTATGGGCTTATGAATTAGATCGTCATGTAGAAAGAATAGAAGAAACCATTCAACGTGTCTCCTATGGCAAGATGTCTGGCGCGGTGGGCACCATGGCCAGTTTTGGGGAAGAAGGAAGCAAAGTTCAAGATCTCGTAATGAATATCTTGAACCTAAATCCCGTATTAATCGCCAATCAAATTGTTCAAAGAGATCGCCATGCGGAAGTCATATGCTTGACGGCTTTAATTGCTCAAACCCTGTCCAAGATTGCTCGAGAAAATCGAATCCTACAAAGAAATGAAATTGGGGAGATGTTCGAGTCCTTTGCAAAGGATCAAGTAGGAAGTTCTACCATGCCTCATAAGAGAAATCCTCACAAGTCTGAAAGAGTCTGTAGTTTAGCGAGACTTCTTAAATCTAACGTGATCGTTGCTTTAGATAACATCATCTTGGAGGATGAAAGAGATCTCACCAATTCTGCATCTGAACGGGTGATTTTTGCGGAAAATTTCATATTCCTGGATTTCATGATTAATGAATTGAAGAATAATTTCAAGAATATCGAATTAAATAAAAGTAACATTGAAAAAAATCTTAATCTCACTAAAGGTGCCATTTTAGCCGAACGCGTGATGATTTCCTTGGTCGAAAAAGGGATTGGGAGACAAGAAGCTCATGAACTTTTAAGAAAAACAGCCATTCAAGCTCGCGAGGAAGATAGATACATGAAGGAGATATTGTATGAAAATGAGATAATTAAACAAAAATATAAACCCGAAGAATTAGAAGCACTTTTTGATCCTCACCAATATATAGGTACGGCTATTTCCCAAGTTGAGAATTTACATTCATATTTAAAAAAGAAATACATGCTATAAATTATATAATGAAAGAAAATGAAAAGAGCCTTTATTCTAGATTAGGAGTATCATCGCAAAAAGAAGACGTGCATGATGCAATAAGACAATTGGATAAAGGCTTATTTCCCGAAGCTTTTTGCAAAATAGTCAAGGACGTGGCAAATAGAAACGATTATTGTTCCATTTTCCACTCCGATGGGGCGGGAACAAAAGCGAGTTTGGCTTACATGTATTATAAGGAAACGGGAAATGTTTCTGTTTTTAAAGGATTGGCCCAAGATGCTAGTGTCATGAATATTGATGATATTATCTGCGTGGGGGCATTGGATGGCTTATATTTGTCCAATACTTTGGGAAGAAATAGTAGGTTTATTTCTGGCAAAATTATATCTGTAATTATAAAAGAATATGAGGAATTTTGCAAACGATTGACCTCTCTGGGAATAGATATCACTTTTTGCGGTGGTGAGACTGCCGATCTTCCTGATTTGGTCAAAACGTTAGTTGTAGATGCATCAGTGTTTGCCACCATGAAAAAAAATGAGGTAATTGATACCACCCAAATACAACCCTCTGATGTGATAATTGGATTGGCAAGCGAGGGGAAAGCATCTTATGAGGAATCCTTTAATAGTGGAATCGGGAGTAATGGACTTACTTTAGCACGTCACGGTACCCTGTCTCACGACTATTATGATAAATATCCCGAATGTTATGATCAAAATAGAGAAGATAATTTATCGTTTTTTGGGAAATGGAAGTTAACGGATAAAATCAATAAACTAAATCTTACCATGGGAGAAGCCTTACTCTCTCCTACTCGATCTTACGCTCCATTACTCCGAGATGTCTTAAAGCATTTCAGATCACAAATTCATGCAATTATCCACGCCACAGGAGGGGGTCAAACTAAACTTTTAAATTTTGGAAAGGGTATTAAATTTATCAAAAATAACATGTTCAAGATTCCAACAATATTCGAGATCATTCAAGAATCATCCAAAACGCCATGGAAGGAAATGTATCAGATATTCAATATGGGTCACAGAATGGAGATCATATGTGATGAATCGATAACGAGCGAGATAAAAGCAATAGCCAAGAAATTCAACATTGAAACAAAAATAATTGGACATTGTGAAAAGGGAGAGCAAGGAAAAAGAAATTCACTTCAGTTAAGTACTGAATTTGATACTTTTAATTATGAAAAAATACATTAATGGTGGGAAAACAATGCAATTTGATGTGATTTCTATAGGTGCGGCTTTAATTGATATGGTAGCTCATGTAGAGCGCCATCCAGGCGAAGATGATGAAGTATTTGTATCGGATTTAAAACTTTTTTCAGGAGGTGCTGCAGCAAACACGGCGGTCGCATGTGCTAAATTAGGATTAAAAACGGCTTTTGCCGGGAAAATTGGGTGGAACGATACTTTCAGTAAAAGGATATTAGATGATTTTAAAGAATCTAAGGTAAATATTGAATTTATAAAGTACTCTCAAGAAGTTGGAACGGGGTCAGCCTATATTGCCTTAGGGAAGGCGGGAGATAGAAGAATTTATGCCCATAGTGGAGCTGCAAATCTACTTTCAGCAAGTGACATGGTGGAAAAGGAATTAATTACATCAAAAATCTTGTATCTAAGTAGTTTAAAAAACATTGAACCCTTCATTGCTGCTGCAACGATAGGAAAAAAACGTAGTATCCCGGTGATATTGAATCCAGGAATGTTGATCATTGAGCAAGGATTTACCAATATCAAGAAGCTATTGGAAAAGATCGATATTTTAATTTTTTCATTCAGAGAGTTTAAAACTTTATTACAAGCAGAAATCCAAGAGTTTACGGAATCTGAATTAAAAAGCCAGGTAGAGCCATTATTATCGTTGGGTATTCGTAATGTCATTATTACTATGGGAGAAAAAGGAGCTTGCGTGATAAATCATGCCATGGTCAAGTTGATTCCTGCTTTTAAAGTTGCTAAAGTGGTAGATACAACGGGAGCGGGAGATGCATTCTCTGCGGGATTTATTTATTACTTCTGTAAAGAACCGAATTTCAGTTTTGACTTCATTTTGAAGTGTGTAACCCTTGGGAATTTGGTAGCATCAAAATGCATTCAAGAGGTCGGAGCGCGTAATGGGCTGCCTTTTGAAAGGGATTTAGATCTCTCAGAGTTATAAGAAAAATTCCAGATCTTATAACTTTTTAAAATATGCGTTGTTAATTATAATAATTAAAACCGCAGAACTCTAACCATGTCTACCAAAAAGCTAAATACCAAGGAAATGCTCTCCACAAGATTGAGTTTTTTCATCGAGGTATTTATTGTATTTATTGTTGCTTTTCTTCTTAGCTTAATTCCTTATTTCGTGATTCCACTTTTTATATCTATAGATTCATTATATTATGGAATCTCTTTTTATCTTTTCCGCGCTATTTTATTAATTATTAGCATTCCTTTAGCCCTTTTTTTCTCTCAACTATTAGTTGAGTCAAAAAAGCCAATGGAAATTCCCCCTTATAAGAAATTCGGGGAATTATTCCTTATTTCACATAAAAATTATCCCCAACAATTATATCATGGAATTCTATTATTATTCCTTATGTTCATCCCTTTAGATTTTTTTACCTACCTGGTTTTACCTCAAATGACAGAATATGTTGGCCGGGTTTTGAGTTCCAATACAACGGATATCTATCTCCTTTCAAATAATTATCTTTCCTTCCTTTTCTCGGTAATCATCATTCAGATTTCGGTGGCACTATATGAGGAAGCTTTTAATAGAGGTTTTATAACGGCAAGAGGTGCCGATCATGTGAAAAAAACATCCGCGATAATGATTTCTGCTTTATCTTTTGGTTTTGGGCATTTTGCTTATTATCTTAGCCCAATTAGCAGGGAATTTCCCGCCTGGTATCCAATTATCTGGTTTATTCAAGCCACCGCAATAGGCATCATTCTTTCTGCATACATTTGTAAAAAAGGTTGGATTTTTCCCCTTATTTTTGCCCATGCCTGTAACAATATCATTTCCGCCCATGCGTTATGGAATTATTTTCAAGGAAATAGTTTTGAGGTCGTGGCACTCCTCATGTACGCCCCCCTGTTGTCTGTAAGTATCTTGTTAATACTCTTTCAGTTTAAGAAAATTAAATCCTATTTACAATCTCTTTACAAAGAATTTATACCCTATTTTTATGTGGATAGGACAATAGGAGCAACACGTAGTAATTTATTCATAAAAATCTTATTAGATATTATCTTGGCCTTAATCATTTTTGGTTTAAATCTCATCCTTTAAAATGATGGGGAAAGTTAATGGTAAAATTAGGTATCATTTCTGATACGCATTATAAAAAAGAAGATAATAAGAGTGATTATTCTGGATTAATGACACACTTAAATAAGATATTTATCGATGTAGACGAGATAATCCATGCCGGGGACATATATGAAGAATGGTTTTTAATGGAATTAGAAAAAATCGCTCTCACGAGGGCTGTAAAGAGTAAAAATGATAGGATCCCGAACTTGGAAAAATTTATAAAATTTAAGATTGGAGCATATCATGTTGGTGTGATCCACGAGCCTCCTCAGGATATGAAAACTTTTTTTGAGCAAGAGAAGTTGAATATCCTCATTCACGGACATTCTCATTACCCTCTGATCAAAACAACGAAATATGAAACCCTGATTTTAAATCCTGGTAGTCCCACTAGCCCTTCCACCCCACCACAGAAGAAAGGTTTTATGAAACTGGCAGCAAGACCGACGGTATTAATTTTAAATATCGATGAAGAAGATATTCTTTCCACTTATATTGTTACTTTGAAAACCAAAATTAATTAATCTTGTAAGAAAAAAATAAATAGTACTTAGTTTATTATTATCATACGAGTTATTTTTTTTGGTGATGGTTCATGGTTTCGAAATTAGAATTAGTCCTCAAAGAATTGAACGAAAACGGTAATTTCAAATTATCCTTATTTGCGACTTCAACGGGCTTAGTTTTAGCTTCCCAAAAGAGTGAAAAAGTTGATGAAGCAATAGTTGCTGCAATGGTTTCTTTATTAAGCGATGCTGCTTATAAAGCTGCAGAAGAAATGAGTCTTTCTACTTTCCAAAATTTAAAGCTACGATATCAGAGTGATTACATAGTTTGTAGTAATATAACTCTAGGTGAAACACAATTCTTATTAGCTGTATTCGGAAATCCGCCCGAATCACAAGATATAGAACGTTATTATGACCAGTTACTCGATTGGGCAGTGGAAAATAGTATACCAGATTTGCGCAAGTTAACTAGTATTTGATCCTAAAAAGCATTTTATTTTTAAAAGAAATGCTTCAAAGAATGTATATTAATATCTAATATTCTCATTTTATCTTTTCTCTTTTTATAAAGAAAGGCATATTCCTTCATTTTTTCTAAAATCGTGCTCGAGTGTGCCCAATTATACTATCCTTTCAAGGAAGTGTTTTTTTCTCCATCACATTATGATAAGGAATTATAATTCTTAAATATAAAATTTAAATGTGGGATTAAAATCAAAAATTGTATGAAAGCAGCTTTTATTAATAATCACGGAGATCTTAACCAACTTCAGGTGGGCTCTATAGAAGAAAAACCTAAAATTGGACCTAATGAGGTATTGATTAAACTTGAATACGCCGCCCTAAATCATATTGATCTTTTCATTGTAAAGGGATGGCCGGGACTGAAATTATCCCTCCCTCACGTGATAGGAAGTGATGGAAGCGGCATAATTGAGAAAGTGGGATCTGCTGTAACTACATTAAATGAAGGTGATCGAGTTACCTTCAACCCAGGAATTAGTTGCGGTAAGTGCTTGGCTTGCTTATCCGGGAGACAAAATTTTTGCGAGCATTTTTCCATATTAGGAGAGAATCAGTGGGGATCATTTGCAGAATATTTAAAAATGCCGGAAATAAATGTCATTAAAGTTCCAAAAAGTTATCCTTTAGATAAAGCAGCAGCAGCTCCTTTGACTTTTTTAACCGCATGGAGAATGTTAGTGACTCAAGCGAAAATAAAGGTAAATGAGACCGTATTCATCCATGGGGCAAGCGGGGGTGTTTCTTCTGCAAGCATTCAAATTGCTAAGTACTTTAAAGCAAAAGTAATTACTACTACTAGTAGTCCCGAAAAAGTGGAGAAAGCAAAAAAGATAGGTGCGGATGAAGTTATTAACTATAAAGAAACACCTGATTATGGAAAGAAAGTCTATGCGGAATTCACAAATCGCAAAGGTGTTGATATCGTGATTGATAGCGTGGGACAAGCTACCTTTAAAGAGAGCGTTAGATTGCTGAAGGCGGGTGGTCGCTTAATTGTATGTGGTGCTACGACGGGACCAAATACAGAAATGGATTTGAGATATTTGTTTTGGAAGCAACTTAAAATAGTGGGTTCTACTATGTCTAATCAACAAGAATTTCGAGAGGTCATGACATTAGTTTTCAACGGCACTCTCGATCCCTTGATTGATAAGATTTTTCCATTAGACAAAGTCATCGAATCAGAACGCCATCTAAGTGAAGCAAACCAATTTGGAAAAGTCTTATTAAAGATACCTTCATAAGGACTTAAAGAATTTCAATGCAATTTCTGAAAGAGCATTCTCATGCCCCCAATAAAAATGATCTGCACCTTCAATAATGGCATGTTGTTTGGGTTCTGAGTATTCAGCATAATGAGAGAAAAATTTATTAAAAGATGCAACAGTGTCTTGATTTCCTTGAATGAAGAATTTTGGCTTGGAAGTCTTGGATGATTGCTTGTATTCTTCTCCCATAAAGTCCCATGGAAAGGAAATTGCAACAAAACCCACGATTGAAGCTGAATAGTTAACTACAGAGCAAGCAATCGCAGCCCCATAGGAATATCCTATAATACCTATTTTTTCTTTTCCTTTATTCTTTATCAAAAAGTCGATGCAAGCTTTGACATCTTCCAGCTCTCCTTTCCCATTAGAATGTGCTTCCGTGGAATTTCCCACTCCTCGAAAGTTAAATCTAAGACAAGATATACCCTCTTTAATAAACTTGTTAAAAATTGCGCTAACCACGTTATTATGCATGTTTCCTCCAAACTGGGGATGAGGATGGGCGATTAATGCAGTAGGAAGGGAAACATCCTCGGATTCGAACCATTCTGCTTCTAATTTTATGTTCCGATTATCGATTAATATCATTTCAGACATGACCATAATTTTATTTAAATGTCGGACTTATTTAAAATAATACTATCTTTATAATCTTTCATGTCTTAGCATGTATAATCGAATCGTAATGGAAAAGAAAATAAAGGAGTTTCTAATGGAAGACTGTAATTTTAAGGACATTACTTCCATCGGGCTTCCAGAAGAAGTTATTAAAAGTGCACTTATAATAGCAAAAAGTTCAGGCTATATTTCTGGTCTTGTGGAACTTCAAATCCTCTACAATTTGTTAGGAGTAGAAATCGAAGGAAAAAAGAAAGATGGAGAGAAGATTTCAAAAGGAGATATCATTTCCGTTTTGAAAGGTCCGGCAAATGCAATATTATTAGGGGAACGCGTGGGATTGAATTTAATGACCCACATGAGTGCGATTACCTCAACAACGAAAAAATATGTGGAAATCGTCAAAAAGGCTAAAAAAAAAACAAAGATTGCCTGTACTAGAAAAACCTTACCGGGACTCAGAATTTTTGAAAAGCGAGCAGTGGAATTAGGAGGAGGAGATCCTCATCGGTTTTCTTTGGATGATATGATTCTTTTAAAGGACAGGCATTTGAAGATTTATAAAGGAGATCTCAAGCTACTTTTAGAAGAGACGAAAAAAAAAGCTAGCTTTACCAAAAAAATTGAAATTGAACTAGAAAAAGTAGAAGATGTCATCATCGCAGTAGAAAATGGAGCAGATATCATCATGCTCGATAACATGACTCCTAACGAGGTGAATGAAGCAATCAGTCTATTAAAAGAACGAGGGGTGAGAAATCAAATCTTAATTGAAGTGTCGGGAGGGATAGATGAGGAAAGCTTAAAGCGATATTTAGAAAGTGAACCCGACATCATAAGCATGGGTCATATAACACAATTTCCATCGGAAAAAGTAGACTTATCCCTGCGATTTGATTGAAGGAAAAAAGAAGTAAAGTCAAGTTAATCAATTACGATTTCTTGAATGGAACTTATAATTTCCTTGATTTTCGTGATATCTTGATAAAAGTCCTTGATGATGCTAAATTCTCCAACGGTTAAAATCATTTCGATCTTTTTTTCTGCAATTCTCCAATCGGTCGTAGTCTTAATTATGTGTTTATATTTCATGTAGAGCTCGGAGATTAAATTGATGAGAGATTCCTTGAAGGGATAAACTAAATGAACCGCAAACATTTTATACCCGTGTAATTTATCAAACTTTTCTCGATTTTCAATAAAATTCACGATAGCATCCCTTAACGCTTCGCTTTTTGAAGTATATCCCAAAAATGTACGCAAGGTTTCAAATCTCTCGAGTAAATCATCAGTTATCTGGAGTGAAATTATTGGCATGCGTTATAAAATGAAACTATAATTAAAAATCACTACTAGAAAAAAAATAATGAAATAAATTATAGCGGTAATTGCTTTAATAAATCTCTTGGACAATTAGCGAAAAGTTGCTTGAACATAGTATAAAATTTACTGAGATTACCGGTTATTTCATGAGGTTCTCCTACTTGTAGGGCCCCCCAATAGACTTTTGCAAATTTTTCTACCAACTCCGCATTTTTTAGGGCATTCATGGAAGATTTTCCACATGCAATAGCGCCATGACTTGCTAATAATGCACCATTTTTATAACCCAATGCTTCCAAAGCTACTTGCCCCAAATCATCGGTATGTGCTTCTCCATAGGCTGATATGTCAATAGCGCCTCCTAAGTAGATTATTTGTTCCTCCATTATAATCGGAATCTTTTTGCGCACGATTGAAAGAATACTTGCAAATTGCGAATGCGTATGAATCACACTCTGTACTTTAGGACGTGCTTTATATATTGCTAAATGGAGTTTTACCTCCGTGGAAGGGAGTTTTCCCGAACTTAATGCTTTTTCATTAAAATCCAAATGGACGATTTGATCTTTCGTTAAAGTTTCATAAATGTTTGCAGACGGGGTGATTAAAATTTCCTCTTTTTTACCTACCCGAACACTAACGTTTCCCTCATTATTTTCATTTAAACCTCGGGCAAAGACTTTCTTGGCTATATCTACAACTTCCATGCGAAGCTGATCTAGCATTTCATTTTCATCTGACATAATGATATGAATTTAAGATTTATAAAAAATCTAATCGGACAAGGGATCTTCACATTCTGGGATATTTTGGGTATGGGTTGCAAAATTTTTTTCGAACTCGTCAAGAAACATGGCGCACGAACTTTCACCAATAGAAATCGCCCCTCCCATCTGGCTAGCACCGTGGTAAATCCATGCTAACTTTTCTACCAGCTCTGCCATTTTTATGGCATGCTGAATGGTTCTCCCGCAAACCAAAACCCCGTGATTCGCCATTAGGGTTCCATTCCTGGTACCCAATGCTTCAATCACGTTTTTACTAAATCCTTCTGTATGCGCAGGACTAAATTCTGAAAGATTCACAAAACCTCCCAAAAAAATGGTTTGTTCTTCTAACAATACGGGAATTTTTTTTCGGGCAACCGATAATATCGTGGCATGAGGGGAGTGCGTGTGAATAACGGCATTTACCAATGGTCTCGCCTCATAAACCGCAACATGTAATCTATATTCCGATGAGGGTTTTCTGCCCCCATTAAGTACAGTACCATCAAATTTCATGTGAACAACCTCATTTTTCCGAAGGTTATAATATTTATTAAACGTGGGAGTAATATACATTTCATTTTTTCCTGGAACTCGAATACTTATGTTTCCCTCTCCAGCTTGTACGAGTTGCTTGTCATAAATTTCTTTAGATGCATTTACAATTTCTGCTCTAAATAAATGGTTATTTAACTCTTCCATGCATTCGAATAAGGAATGTTAAGATTTAAAGTTAAACATGATAGAACATTAGCTTTTTTCAAATTCTGAGTAAAAATCATAAATTATGGGAGTCCTTCTATTTAAAAAATTTAAAAAAATAAAAAGAATTGAGGAAAATATAAAATACATGTAATCAATTCAGTTCCCTTTTAAATGAGTATTTGAAGGTATTATCATGAGTTCCTTAATTTTACACTGTGATCTTGATTGTTTTTTTGCCTCCGTTGAAATTAGAGATAATCCTGAATATAGAAATAAACCAGTAATTATCGGAGCTGATCCAAAAGGAGGAAAAGGACGGGGGGTGGTAAGTACTTGCTCGTATGAAGCAAGAAAGTTCGGTTTACATTCCGCCATGCCCATTTCTCAAGCATATCGATTATGTCCAAAGGGAATATTTTTAAGACCCAATTTCTCCAAATATCATGAAGCTTCTGAAAAAGTAATGTCTATCTTAAAAAAATATTCCCAGAATTTCCAACAAGTTGGTTCTGATGAAGCCTATTTATCATTATCTTCATGCTCGTATGAAGAAGTACATTCCTTGGGAGAAAAAATACAAAGGGAAATATCCAATACTGTCGGGATCACGATCTCAATAGGATGTGCTGAAACTAAATCTCTGGCTAAAATTGCATCCGACATGAATAAACCCAATGGGATTACCATGATCAAACCTGAAGAAGTTTATACAACCCTGAAAGATCTTGACATTACCCGGATTCCTGGAATTGGAAAAAAAACTAAAAATCATTATTACGAAAAGGGAATTAAAACCATAGGAGATATATTTAACCTTCCTCAATATCGAATGGTGGAACTGTTTGGAAAACATGGTAAATGGGCTTGGAATGTAGTTCACGGGAAAGATGAGAGAGAAGTTAAAACTTATCACGAAATAAGAAAATCGATCAGTAAGGAAAGGACTTTTTATCAAGATACTAAGGATTTTAAAGAAATCCTGTCCAAGTTTGAAGAAATTGCGAGTAAGCTGGATAAAAAAATCAAAAAAGAAAAATTATTTTACCGAACAATAACATTAAAAATAAGGTTTGAAGGATTTGAAACATATACGAGGTCAAAAACTTATTCTTTTCCTATTCAAGATAAAAGCATTATCATTAAAACAATTTTAGAATTGTTTAAGGAATTTTCCAGTTATCATAAGAAAGTTCGGCTGGTAGGGATTCGATTGAGCAATATTTTTGACACTTCATCAATCAAACAAACTAGTTTAATGAAATTTGCTTGTTCATGAAATATAAGAGCTTCTTATCTATTATTAATGAGACTTAATATTTGTTCATGAAGTAACGCATTGCTGGCTATCAAACCCCCGGGACTATTTATCAATCTACTTTCCTTGAATATTAACTTCTCGTTGTTTAAATTGGTCACCTTTCCTCCTGCTTCCCTTACTAACAAGTCTCCAGGAACAAAATCCCATGAAGAAGAAAAATCAGGATGCAAGGGTTTGATATAGAAATCCGCAGTACCTTCCGCTATCTTGCAGAATTTTGCCATGCTATCCATTTCGATTACTTTAGAAATTCCTGCATTCTTACCAAGATTCTTCACCCATTCTTCATTATAATGTAGAGATTGGCACATGAGGGCTTCTTTTAATATTGAGGTCTTGCTGACATGTATCGACTTGAAATCAGTATTTCCATGAGAAACTTTTGCTCCTTTTTGATTTTCAGCGATAAATATGGCATTCCCTTTTTCGTCATGATTTGGTATGGAAATGACACCTAATTGGCTGGTTTCCTCTTCGATTAATCCTATTCCTATAGCATACCAAAGATTTTTTTGGAAGCCTATTGTGCCATCAATTGGATCAATCGTCCACACCCTTCTGGATTGTTTTAATCCCTTATTAGAGATAGGGTTTAAATCTATTTCTTTTTGGATGTTTAATTCTTTATAACAAGTTCTTATCGCTGCCAAGGCTTCTGAACCTTTTAAATTTCGAATATTTTCTTCAGCTACAATCATGTCATCTGGAAATACTTCATTTAACTGGGAAACAACATACATTTGAGAAGCATAATCTGCGAGTGTTACGGGGGTATGATCTTGTTTTGTATAGGACCTATATCCTTCCATTCGAAACCATTCTGTAATTTCGGAAGCTTTTTTTACAATTTTAATGATAAAGGATTTTTCATCTTGAAAATTAACCATTATAATCACTGTGAAGAAAATGAAACAAAATTTAGCTTAAGAGATAATTTTTTATTCTTATCAACCATCAAATGAAATCATGAAATTATTACATTATTGCTTGGAAAAATAAATCCATTGTTTACACTAAGAAAAGAGGATAAATAAGTCCATTGTTTCACTAAGAAAACTTATGAATTAAAAATGCTTTTATTTCATAAATCGATCTGAATAATATAAAGGATGTGTTATGCTTCATGGCTCTACAAGGTATAGAAATTATCAATGGAATCTTTAGCTTGATTCTGGTGACTTTATTCCTAATCGTTGGATTGAGAATTGCTTTTAGATATGTCTCTCTAAAAGACAAACTTTATTTATATGTAGGAATCGCATGGGTGCTCATGGCGGTACCATGGTATCCGAGCACGACTTCTTTTTTAGTTTCCTTGTACAATAATGGAATGGGACTTCAATATATGCCTTCGATTTTTTTTGGCTTAGGAACAGTACTGCTCCCGGTTCCTATTATTTTATGGTTTAGGGCGTTATTTGAATTGCTTAAAATAGAAAAGCAAAATTTGATATTAATCATTTCTGCCCTCGTTGCTTTAATTTACGAGATTGTTCTCTGGTTTTATTTAATTACAGATCCTTCAATAATTGGAACGATTATAAGTCCTTTTGATGCAAATTACGGAATGTTCATGACAATTGTTCAAGTGCTCTCGCTCTTGATAGTAATTATAACGGGATATAAATTTGGAAGCATTTCTTTAAAAAGTGAACGGGTGGAGCATCAGATAAGAGGGAAATTTCTCATTATTGCATTTATTTCCTTTACAATCGGAGCACTATTCGACGTGATCAGTGCTTTGGCATTATTTTTAATCGTCATTGGAAGGATCATAATAATTTCCAGTGGATACGAGTTTTATCTCGGTTTTATCTTGCCAAAATTCGTGCGACCAAAAATGAAAACAGAAAAATGAAATTTCACTTTTAAATTTAAATTTTTTTTATAAAATCTTTTATTATTTCCGCTTTCTTATTTCCAGAACCATGAAGTCTAATGAATAAATAAAAAAAAGGAATCAAAAATTAATTAAAAAGAAAATATTTAACTAAATAGATATTAATTAAGAATTCATTTTAAGTTGAGTAATAAAGAATTAAAACGTGTTAATTATTGAGGAGAATTCATGAAATTATCAAATTTTGAATTGATTTATAAGGAAGATCGAGTTGTTATTAAAGATAAAGACAAGATAAAAGCAGAATTGATTGACATTTTAGGAGAAAAAAATGTTTCAACCAATGAAATTGACCTTTTAGCCTATTCTAAAGATGCGTCATTAATCTCTTATAATTGGACATTAAAGAGCCAAATTGGGGGATGGGCGGATTTCATTACTTGGCCAGAAAGCACGGATCAAATTAGCAACATCCTTAAATTGGCAAATCGAGAAAAAATTCCCGTCATTCCTTATGGCGAGGGTTCAGGTGTAGTGGGTGGGGCAATTCCCGTTCGAGGAGGTATCATCGTCGACATGAAAAAATTCACCAAAATCATTGAAATTAATGACAAAGATTTAACAGTCACCGTTGAGCCGGGTATTAATGGGATGAACTTAGAACGATATTTAAATGCAAAAGGATATACGGGAGGTCATATCCCTCAATCCCTCTATACATCTTCTGTAGGGGGTTGGATCGCTCACCGGGCTGCAGGTCAATTTTCTACTAAATATGGGAAGATAGAAGACATGGTAATTGGCATGGAAATACTCCTACCTCAAGGGGAACTCATTAAGTTTAAACCAATTATTCGGGCTGCTACAGGACCTCAGTTGGATAAACTATTCATTGGAAATGAAGGAACTTTAGGCATTGTAACTAAAGCGACATTACGAATATGGCCTTATCCCGAGAAGAGAGCGTTGATTTCCTATGCCTTTCCGACATTTGAAGATTCACTGGAAGCCATTCGCCAAATCTTGAGGGAGCAAGCATATCCTGCCGTTGTAAGAATTTATGATGCGGATGAAACCACCCGGCATTTTGAACATGTGGAAAAGGCCAAGGATAAGGTAATGGTGGTTTTTGTTTGCGAAGGAAATGAACAAGTTGTTGATGTTGAAGCTGCTATTACGCGAGACAGGTGCGAAAAAAATTCAGGAGTAGATTGTGGGCGGGAACCTGTTGAGCATTGGTTTGAAACAAGATTTAGCGTAACAGAAACCAGTACCATTCCACCCAATAAAATGCTGGCAGACACGATAGAAGTGGCTGTTGCATGGAGTAATGCGGCTAAACTATACCATAGGGTGGTTGAGGCAGTTAAGAATATCGAAGGAATTTTTTTGATTACCGCTCACGTTTCTCATTTCTATCCTAATGGCGTGGGAATTTACTTCTCTTTCGCGGGAGTAGAAATGGAGGATAAATCCGATTTTGAAATGTATAAAGAAGCTTGGAGAACAACCATGAAGACTGTTTTAGAAGTGGGTGGGTCCATCGCTCATCATCACGGTATTGGCATTAATAGAGCTGAATGGATGGATGAAGAATGGGGAAAGAGCATGAAAATAACGCGTGAATTAAAAAGAATACTCGATCCCAATAATATCTTCAATCCCGGTAAGGTATATGAAGCTATATGGAAGGATGGAGGTGAAAAATAGATGGAAATCTTAGAGAAATATAAATGGATGCTTCCCTTGCTCAATAAGTTACCAAAGGTAAAAAGAGTCTTATTTAAGAATATGCGCTTAACAAAGAAAAACTTTTACCCCGAGGGAGAGTATAAGGCAGATGTTAAGAATTTAATTAACTGCATGCTATGCCCGAATATGTGTAGATTTGATTGTGGTACACTTAAAGCAGCACAGAAAGAGACGATGAGCCCTGCATATAAATCGAGAATTGGATATTATCTTTCGATAGGAAAAATAGAGTATAACGATCCAGAGTTTTTAAATTTAATGTATAAATGCACGAATGAGGAAAACTGCAAGATTTGGTGTCCTTTTGAATTTTCAGTTGTTTCTCTACTTGAAACAGTTAGAGATGATATAAACGAAAAAGGATTCATGCCCGATTTTTGCAGGCAGCAAATCGAAAAATTAAAGACAACTAATACCATCGAAGATCACAACATTTTTTTGACGTATAAAGAGAAGGGCATTGAAGATATAGAAACAGATGGAAATGACGAAGTAGTTTACTATATTGGCTGTGAGATGATGAAATTTCCAGACGTTGTAAAAGCTAATATCCAGATCTTGAAAAAAGCAAGCATAAAATTTTCTACGAATTTAGACAAGAGGGCCTGTTGTGGTGCTCCTGCATTTAATATACGGGATATGAATGTGGTAAAAGAATTAGTGAATAAGAATCAAGAGTTGGTAAAAAGCACGGGTGCAAAACTAATTGTTTCTGATTGTCCCGGTTGCGTAGAAACTTTAACAAAGCGATATCAAAGCATGGGAGCTAATCTTGATATTAAGGTAATCCATATTGTAAGCTATATCAATCAATTAGTTGATGAGGGTAAATTAGTATTTAATGATGTCATTCCCGATGAATTCAAAAAAGTAACAATCCATGATCCTTGTCTTCTTGCTCGGAATTTGAACGATACTACGTCCATGAGAAAAATACTTCAAAAAATGCAAGGCATTAACTTGATTGAACCTCTCTATAATAAAGAATCTTCTCACTGCTGTGGATGGAGTGGGACTCTACATTTAGCTGATAGAGAATTGGCAATAACAGAAGCGAAGAATAGGATTGAAGAATTAAAAGAAACAGGTGCAAAAGTGATTTTATCTTCATGCCCATTGTGTGAATTAGGATTATCCCACGGATTAACTGAAGAAGATAAAAATGTACTCAAGATTGAAGATCTTAGTCAACTAATCGCAAGATGCCTTAAATAATCTACATTAATAGCATTTATTTATCTTTATCTTTCCACCTTTTACTCTTTTTTCTTTCCCTTTTTATTATACTAAGTAGCAATATCATTAATGAATCATTAAACAAATTTTGAGTAAGTGAAGAAGATAATATTAAAATATTAAGAATGTTCTAAACATTAATTAACTTAATAAATAAAATTCAAGATTAAAATTGTAAAAAAATTACGAAGTGAAATCATGACTGATTTAATATGTATTTTTGATTGTGGAACAACCGGAACTCGCACTATCATATTTGATTTAAATGGAAAAGAGATTTCAAGAGCTTATGAGGAATATCAGATCCCTCCTCAGCCCGTCGGCATTTCTGAACAAGATCCCAAGATTTGGTGGAATGCTATTAAGAATACTTGTAATTTAGCCATCAAGAAGGTGAATCCCGAGGATGTGATAGGAATTTGTGCGGATTTTCACCGGGCTACGTGCACGATCATGGACAATAAGGCAGAAATCTTGCATCCTGCCTTGACGTGGATGGATGAACGGGAAGTATCAGATATGAAAGCTTTTCAAGAAGAAGGGGGTTCAAGACGCTCAATACCTAAAATTCTCTGGTTAAAAAAAAATAAACCTGAACTTTTCGAAAAAGCTCATAAAATTGTTTTTCCCGATACCTATACCTATATGAAATTATGCGGACAAGAAACATGCGTGACAGAACCGACTAATGGAATTTATGGAATAATAAATAAGGACACCTTGAAGTGGGATGAAAATCTTGCTGAAGAATATGGAATTCCAGTTGATCTCTGGCCTGAATTACACACTCCGGGTGAAATAATTGGTGAACTAATCAGTAAAGCTGCTATCGAACTTGGTTTGAAGAAAGGCATACCTGTAGTTTTGGGAGGAGGAGATCAACAATGTGCTGCACTCGGTATGGGAGTAATTAATAAAGGCCAAGCTAAGGTGACAACAGGAACTGGTACGTTCGTGGATTTAGTAGTGGAAGGACCTATAAAACAAGTGGGAGATATTCCCATCTTTTCCTTACCTCATGTTCTTAAAGGAAAGTGGGTCATTGAAGGAACCATGCCTGGAACGGGAACTATGTTCCAAACGTACGCGAAAAATTTTTCTCAACTTCAAATTAAAGAATCTCTAGAAGGAAGTTCCAATGTGTATGATATTCTAACAGAAGAAGCAAAACAAGCTCCACCGGGAAGTAATGGGTTATTATTTATACCTCTTTACGTTTTTCGCAAAGGAACCATCCATGGATTAGGATGGCATCACGGGCGACCTCATTTTGCGCGGGCAATTATGGAAAGTGCCGCACTAAGTGCTCAGATGTACTTGCAAATGTTAGAAGCAATGGGACGGGTTAAATTGGATGAGATAAAATCCGATGGAGGCGCTATGAATTCCGCTTTTTGGGCTCAAATCTTTGCAGATGTAATTGGCAAAAAAATTATTGTTCCGGAAAATAAAGACGGTGCTGCCTTGGGAGCTGCAATCTTAGGTTTCTGTGGTACAAATCGTTATAATAACGTGGAAGATGCAATTCAAACAATGGTGCGATTTGAAAGAGAATTTACTCCAGAAAAGGGAAACGCTAAAATCTATAAAACACTGGTTCGATTATTCATGCCTGAAGTTTTAAAAATCAATGATGCCAAAAGAGTTACAAAAGATCTTTAATTTTATTTCACTCGATTGCACGCATTCACTCCGCTTCGCTTATTATCTATTCTTTTTGAGAGATATAACACAGAATGTTGGGAAATCAGATTTAAAAAATATTTTTTTTAATCTATTATGGCGTTGGTTTAAAATTAATTAAATGATTTCAAATCACGTGCAGTTTTTTTGCTGAATTCGGCAACTTTCATTATAAAATTCGAAACTTCATTTTACAAGGGAACATGTAAATTGTTTACTTAAAAAGATTAAAAATTAAACAAAAATTGGACTATACAAAAAAAAAATAAGGCATGAATTTTTCTATATATTAAAGATACTTATTGATTTTATGTGATCTTTATTTGCCCAAAATACTGCAAGATATCTGGATATTGACAGAACAAGGATTTGTTCTTTTTAATCACACGTATGATGAAAAACTCAAGAACACAATGTTTGGAGCCATAATGAGCGCTTTAAATTCATTTGCAAATGAATTAGATCAAGGAGCTCTTTCAAATTTCCAATTAAGTAAGAAAAGATTTAGTATTTTTAAAAAAAACAAGTTAATTTTCATAACCAATTCAAATCCGAAAAAAGTAAATGAAAAAAAAGTTTTGAAGGAATTAGAAGTTATTGCGAATAAGTTTTTTGAACTTTATGGTAATTTTCTTATAGAAGATTTAAAGGAAGATACACGTATTTTCGCTGATTTTATCAACAAGATCGATGAAAGCGTGGAAGAAAAAGTACAAGGTTTTCTGGATAATATATAAAAATTAATTAAAAGCTAAAGAGTGAAGCATGCATGGCAAAGACTATACAAGATCTATGGATCTTAAATAATGACTCTGGCATAGTCGTTTTCTCTCGAGTATTTGATCAAAAATTGGATACTCAACTCTTTGGTGGATTTATGAGTGCTCTCAATAGCTTCTCAGAAGAATTAGCTAGAGAAGGATTAACGAGCTTTGAATTGAGCAATAAAAAATTTAATATTTTAAAAGTTGGAGAGCTTTTATTTATTGCCAGCTCGGATGCCAAAATTAAAGATAAAAAAGTGATTACTGAACTCAAACTTATTTCTCAAAAATTCTACGATACATATAGCGATATTTTAAAGGATTGGGATAATGATATTGAAGTTTTTTCAGACTTTGAAGCAAAGATCGAAGATTCTTTAGAAGATATTATCGAAAAGTTTAAAAAAGCTTTCTGGGAATAGTAGAACCCGAATATCTCCTTAAATTTTTAGGATTTTACGTCAATAAAACCATCACAGGTAAACTTTGCAGCTTTAGCATCGTCTACATTAGGAATATCTTTGATTTTTAATACTAATTTGTCTAACTCAATGTTTTCTTTTTCCGTATTAAACCAAATCCCGAAATAACACTTATCTCCATTCGTGCAATAACCTGATGAACTTATAATCATATACTCTTCATTTCTTAATAGATTTAACACGCTATATAATAATTCAGGCTCAATTCGGGCGGTTTGGACTTCAAGAATATAAACGATCTCAGAGTCAACGGGATAAATGCTTAAATGAACATGGGGCATTTGACCGTGAGGTTTCCCTTTATCTTGCTCTCGGGCTGCTGATATAAAGAAATACTCGTGATTTTCGTATTCCATCTGTTCCTTTATTCCTTCGGGTAGCTCCCAATTTTTCAAACTTTCCTTATTATAGAGTTTACCAGAATAAAAATGTAAAAAATCTTTCATGGTTATTTAAACGTTTTAAGTGATTATTATAATTTAGACAATAAAATATATGATTCTTTTTTATAAATACTCATTATTTCTAATATATTAACCTTTCAAAACTCATCTTATTTAAATCAAGTAATACATAAATTACTTGTTCATTCCCATATCGTGTTTGACCGGGTTGAATACAAATGGTATTATCTAAAGATGCCATCCATATATTTGATACGTCATGACTCTCATGGATGTGTCCGTGAAGGGCTAATAAAGGTTGTCTTTGCTTCAAAAAATTGAAAATCGCTTCGGAACCCGCCTTGCTTCTATCATAGCAAACATCCAAGTCCAAGTTAGAAGGGGGAGTATGAATGATATATATTGATTTACGATAATCTCGGGGTTCAATTAAATTCTTCATCTCCTGTTCGATCGTGGGAAGCGAACTTGCCTGACTGAACCAATCTTCTATTCTTTCTAATCCCTCCGGAGTAGAAAAATATGCTTTTCCTATTTGCCTTGGAAAAGTAAAATTTGGTGTATCCTTTCGTGCTCTATCCTTCAAGCCAAAGGGGAGATCAGGCACGTAATTCATTCCAATAAACTCAAATCCCGCTAATTCTACTTTTGCTTGGGCGATAGAAAATATGTAAGGATATTTGTCGCAAATTGCTTCAAATAATTCATCAAATATGCGTAAATCATCATTTCCCAGTTGTGTTAAATAATAAATATGCTTCTTATTAAATTCGTTAAAATAGCTATCGAGATAATTTTCAATGAATTCTCCTTGCTTGAAGAAATTTGTCTGAGTAGGCAACATGTCCCCCCCATTAATTATCATCTCTACATTATATTCAATTGCAATTTGAAAAATCTTTTCATATTTGTTCATGTCTCCGTGAATATCGGTAACATATAATGCTAGCATTTTTATTACAAAAGAGGATATGCAAGTAATTCCTTTGTTTTATTTGGTATTTACATGAGACATTATTCATAAAATTATCTTATATTCTATCTAATGATATCTAAAAAGAAATAGAAATTCCTCAACTTTCTCTTTCACTCCAAATGCAATGTACCATATCGATTCTTTGACGTTCCCGTAAAAAACTGTTAAAAAATATAAAAGATTAAATGTAATTTCTTATTTCAGAAATATAAAAGATATTCATTAAATAGATTTTTCTTGAAGAAGAAAAATTAGAATGAGTTTTTGATGTTTAGGTATAAGGATTAAAAGGATGATTC
>CAYLZE010000005.1:0-3641 GCA_964388035.1 uncultured archaeon | reverse complement strand
CTATGGATAGATTCCAACGATCAATTAAATTATCTTGATTCTCATGACATCGGACCGGAAAATACAATTAATGGCAATCCCGTTTATTATTATGTTAATTCCACCAATTTAGGTAATTATAATTTTACCCATGCGGGAAATGCGGGGCAAATCATCTTGGTAAATTGTAATGATTCTTCCCTTCAAGATTTGAATTTATCTCAAGGCTCGGTTGGCCTCAATCTTTATTATTCCAAAAATAATACCCTTTCGAATATAACTTGTGAAGGAAATACTCTTTATGGCCTCTACATGCATTCTTCCTGGAATAATACACTTGCAAATCTCACGCTATCCAATAATGGTGTGTCGGGACTATTTTTAAATTATTCTTGTAATGAAAATATTATTGAAAATTGCACGATAAATGAAAATGGAAATGTAGGAATAGATCTTTATTATAATTGTAATGACAATATTATTCGGGAGAATAATATCAATTTTAACGTAAAGTATGGTATACTGTTAAATTATAGCCACTATAACCTCGTATCGAAAAATAATTTCATAAAAAATGTAGAAGGATGCATTCTTGAAACTATTGATTGTATTGGAAATCAACTAACAGATAATAATTGTCAAGATAATAATGGATATTGGCACCTAGATCCCTTTACAATTGACGATAACGGTGGAGGGGATTACTCCTGGATAGAAGCATCCAATGAGCCGTGGTGTCGAGGTTCAGGCGATTGGAATGACCCATTCATTTTAGAGAACCTTACTATTAATGGAAATAATGATAATTCTTGCCTTTCAATCCTTAATTCAAATTCATATTTTATCATAAATGGCTCAACTTTTTTTAATTCCAAATCGGGATTAGACCAAGGGGGACTCTTTCTAAATAACACAGAAAATGGAAAAATAATTAATTCTAATTGCTCTTATAATAATGGAAATGGAATTTTAGTTATTAATAGTAGAAATCTCACTATTAGTAAAAATATTATAATTAATAATGCTTTTAATGGTATTTCGTGCAATAACAGCTTGAATAATACCTATTCTGAAAATCATATAATACAAAATGCTTATAATGCCTTAGCGTTATTAGATTGCGAAAATAGTACAATCAGCGATAATACCTTAAGGCAAAATGATAGAAGTGGACTATTAGTTAACAATTGCTCCCAAATATTAATAACTAATAATAATATCACTTTTAACTCGCAATCTGGCAGCTACCATGGGATAATTCTTCTTCACTCTAATTACTCGTTCGTTAGGGATAATAACATTAGTAATACTCAAAATTCTAACGGTATATACCTTGAACAGTGTCATAATAACTCTATTGCTAATAATATTATTAATGATAACCAAGGAGTGGGTATTCACTTATATGAGAGCACCAAGAACAACATTACGGGAAATAGCATTAATTTCAATTCGCTTGAAGGGATCTTCGTGAATGAGGGGTGTAATAATATCACCATTACTCATAATACAATTGATTCTAATGGAGGAACGGGAATATGGATGTCAGGTGTTAATTACATTACGATTGAAAATAATAATATCACGAGAAATGATCTAGGAATTGATTTAGCAAATTGCAATTATATACTAATATATGACAATAATATCAGTAAAAATGGCGGTTCTCACGGAATATCCATGGATAATTGTGTTGATCTGGAGATTCAAAAGAATATTTTAAATCAGAATCAACAAAATGGTATTCAACTATCCCAAAGCATCCAATATCTCATCGCCAATAATACTATTAAGCTTAATGTTCAAGCGGGCATTTACGTTAGTGATAGTTGCGAAAATGGGAACATTACCCAGAATAAAATAAATTTAAACGGCGAAAATGGAATTGAATTAATTAATATTATATTTTGTGATATAGATTTGAATAACATCACTTATAATGCCCAAGGTATCTCATTATATAATTCAAATCATACAACAATTACCAATAATAACATCAGTTTTAACACGTTGAATCACGGAATATCTTTAGAAATTAGCCACAACAACTCTATATCAAATAACATTATTAATGATAACCATCAATGCGGTATCTACTTTTTACAGAGTACCCTCAACAATATCACGGAAAACACCATGAATAATAATCTCGAAACGGGGATCTTCCTCAATGATGGATGTAATAACGTTACAATTTCTCAAAATGATGTTGTATTGAATCAGGAAAATGGAATAACAATTATCGATTCTCTGTATATCGAGATAATCGAAAACACCATAAGTTCAAATTATTTGGGAATTTCTTTAACATCCTCTAATTATATTTCCATTCACGATAATAATGTCACTCTCAATAATCTGAATATTCAGTTGTCTTCTTCCAACTTTAATACCATTAATAATAACAATATCAGCTATAGCGTGGTTTCTAATGGAATATATTTGGAATCTAGTGATAATAACGTTATATCTGATAATTTTGCTTGCCATAACGCGATGGATGCCATACTTCTTTTCCAAAGTTCTAATAACCAGATTATAGAGAATACCCTGTGTTTTAATGGCATGAATGGACTCTTGGTAAATGATGCTTGTTCCTACACCGAAATAGATTCAAATTTCATGAATGATAATAATCTAAATGGAATCTATCTATTTGATACCGTTCAGCATTCACAAATTATTAATAATACTGCAAATCATAATGGCTTAAACGGAATCTTGCTTGAGCAGGATTGTAATAATAATCTCTTGGAAAATAACACCGCTAATCTTAACAATTTGAATGGACTTTTCTTGAAAGATCATTGCGATTTAAACAATATCAGTTATAATGAGATCTGCTTTAATATAAGAAATGGTATTTTACTTAAAGATTATTGTGATTCCAATCGATTAATATGGAATAATATTACAAAAAATACATTTTACGGGATTAATTTAACAACTGCTTGTAATCGCCAAATTATTAAATATAATCTATTAATTCAGAATATCTTGGGTTGCGTTTTCGAGTCAGATGACTGTAAGGGCAATACTATCGAGGATAATTTTTGTCAAGATCGGTTTGGACATTGGTATTTTGATGCATTTATCATTGATGATGCAGGAACGGGGGATTTCACATGGGCAGAACTGGTGTTATTACCTTTCTGCACGGGCTCGGGTCAATATAATGACCCTTTTATTATTGATAATGCGACTTTTAATGGCAAATTCTCGAGCTATTGTTTAATCATCAGAAATTCTTATTCTTATTACATTATTAGCAACTGTACGTTTTACAATGCTGGAACCTCCCCGGGAAGCACCGCCGTGATCCTTGAGAATACAGTTAATGGTACAATAACGAAAAGTGACTTTTTAACCAATAATTATAATGGAGTATCCTTACAAGAATGCTACAATATCACCATTTCCTATTGTAATATCAGCGGAACTTCAAATTACGGAATCATGTTGAGGAATAGTTCTGCTAATTATCTCATGGGAAACGTGTTGAATGATAATGGAGCATGTGCTATTTATTTTTATTTAAATTCAAGCCACAATTTCATTGAAAGTAATACCATTCACGATAATGGAAATTACGGGATCTATTTATACATGAATTGTAGTTATAACTACCTTTTTAATAATTCGATATGGAATTCGAATATAGG
>CAYLZE010000004.1:0-114485 GCA_964388035.1 uncultured archaeon | reverse complement strand
AAATTGTATAAGAATTAACATTAAATTAAATTGTTAATTGTTTAAATTAAATAAAACGTTTTATTTAAACAATAACAAAACATCCTATTATATTAGGAGGTATTAAGGTAAAAAGGTGGATTAATTGTCTGATGCTCAGACCAACGAAATAATTACTACAGGCGTTTTTGTGTGTCGCTGAGGCATTAATATTGCTGGAATCTTAGATGTCCCCCAAATTGTAGAACGATTGAACCAATTGGAAGGCGTAAAAGCATTTGAATACTTGAGCATGTGCACGGAAGGAGGATCTGAATATATCAAGGAGCAGATCAAGGAGGCTAAGTTAAAAAGAATCGTTGTTGCGGCTTGTACACCAAAGACCCATCAACCGGTATTTCATGCCATTTTAGCTGAAGCGGGATTACCTCCCCGATATTTAGAATTTGTAAATATTAGAGAACATTGTAGTTTCGTCCATCAAGCACCCGAAGACCGGGAGAAAGCTATTAATAAAGCGGTAGAATTAATCAAGGCAGGAATCGCACGATCTCGACTTCTTGAGGATGTTCCTACCAAGACAGTACCCGTTACGCCCGCGGCATTAGTCGTGGGTGGTGGAATCGCGGGATTATCTGCTGCAATTGATTTAGGGGATTCAGGATACAAGGTGTATTTAGTAGAAAAAAATACCACGATCGGAGGTAGAATGTCTCAACTTGATAGAACTTTTCCCACCGATGATTGTTCTATTTGAATATTAGGACCAAGAATGCTTGAGGCAAATCGCCATCCAAACATTGACATATTAAGTTATAGTGAAGTTGTAAAAGTAGATGGTTATATTGGGAATTTCAAGGTGCAAGTGAAGAGGAAATCTCGTTTTCTGGATGAAACTAAGTGTACAGGCTGTGGAAGTTGCACGGACGTGTGCCCGATATATTTACCCAATTATTTCGATGAAAATCTTTCCGCAAGGAAGGTCATCGATATAGCATTTGCCCAAGCAGTTCCTGCTGTACGAAATATAGAACGAGCTTCATGCGTGGAATGCTTTGCTTGCGTGGATGCATGTGAACAATCTGCCATCGATTTTAGCATAGAAGATAAGATCGTGGAATTAGAGGTCGGAACGATTATCGTTGCTACGGGTTGGGATCTTTATAAAGGAGAAGATTACGGTTATGGTCTTTATGATAATGTCATTAATCAAATCCAGTTAGAACGGATTTTAGCTCCTAATGGCCCCACTTATGGACATTTAAAACGTCCCTCTGATAGAACCCGTCCAAAACGGATTTTATTCATCAACTGCGTGGGTTCCCGTGATCTGAAAAAGAACGCGTGGTGCAGCGTGGTTTGCTGCAACTTATCTCTCAAGAATTCCAAGCTCATCAAGTCGGAACATCCCGATTCAGAAATCATGTGTGTTTATATTGACATGCGATGTGCCGGTAAGGATTACGAGGAATATTACAGGCGCTCTCGAAATGCGGGAATACTCTTCATGAAAGGACTGGTGGGAAAGATAGAAGAAGACCCGAAAACCAAGAATTTAAAAGCTTGGTTTGAACCCGTTGGGACGGATGCCGTGGTGAGCAAGGAATTTGATATGGTGGTGTTATCTTCTGCATCCCTTCCTTCTCAAGGTACGGTTGAGATTGCTCGCGTATTGAACATGGAAAAAAGTCCGGATGGCTTTCTGAAGGAGTATCATGCCCGGCTCGATCCAATTAGCACCAAGGTGCCTGGAATTTACATCTGTGGATCTTCTCAAGGACAGAAAGAAATCGATAAAGCAGTGAGTCAAGCAAAGGGTGCTGCTTCCAGTGCTGCCATACCAATGGGCAAAGGAGAGTATAAGATGGAATTGATACGTGCCACGCCTTTGGATGAACGATGTGCTAAATGCTATAAGTGCATTGAATCATGTCCTTATACCGCTATTTCCGTAAATGAAAATGGAAATCTGGTGGTGGATTTAATTAAATGCCGGGGTTGTGGAACGTGTGCAGCAGTCTGCCCGAGTCATGCTATTGAATTAACCTATTATAGGGATCAGCAATATACGGTCTTAATAGATGAATTACTCCCCATAGAGGAGTAAAGAGGTGGATAAAATGTCAGAAGACGATATCAAGATAATTGCATTCCTCTGCTGGAAATGAGGATATGGTTCCGCCGATATGGCTGGAACTATTCGTGCCCAGTATCCCACCTCAGTAAGACCAGTATTAGTGCCGTGCACGGGTAGAGTTGGTTCCGATGTCATCATGCGTTCCTTCGGAAGAGGGGCAGATGGTGTGATGATCATTGGATGATACCCGCATGAATGTGATTATGAGACCGGAAATTACTTCGCGTATCGACAGGTCGAATATATTAAAGAAATCTTAAAATCTATTGGACTTAGCGAAGATCGGATCATGATGGGATTCTGTTCAGCCGCAGAAGGACAGAAATTCCAAAACACGGTTATAGAATTCGATAAGAAAATCAGGGAATTGGGACCCAGTCCTTTAAGATCGAAAGGTGGCACACCTAAAAAAAAAGCGAAAGCTTAATTATTGTGTTAACTAATGAAGCTGGGTTAAAAAATCGAGAACTCAGCTGAAGAAATGGTAGCTCCATTAACACAAATAGTAGTATTTTATAGTATTTTATAGTATTTTATAAGAAACATGAAAAATTTAACCTAAAAAATAAAAAAGTAATAATTATTGCTCTATTAAAAACTTAAAAAGTAATGTCAAGTGGAACTGCATGGATGTTATAGGAGAATATCTGATCAAATTAGATGAATTTCCCAAATTATTATCTACTCTATTATCCGAAAAATTGGTAGATAAAGTTCTTGGAGCTAAATTGAAAGTGGATAAAAAGTCGGGAGAAATAGATCGTTTTACAGTATCTCCCGAGGAGTTGAAGAGTCCCGAGGAGACAAAGGATTTTCCCTTAACTAGCTTGCTAGCATATGGTTATGCGAGAACGGATTCCGCTGCAAAATATATCCATAAGTCCCTCCAAGGTGCAAGACAAGAGAAAATTGGCGTCGTGGCACGACCTTGTGATACACGAGCTTTAATTGAACTCGCAAAATTAAGACAGGTTAATTTGGATAACTTGTTCATCATTTCCTTTGAAGATAGAGGGCTGCTTCCGAAAGCAGGGCGAGAAATCCGACAAGAAAAGGACGTGGATCCTTCAAAAATCAAAAAAGAAAAGGTCGGAGACGAGGGACTCATCGTGCAGATGGAAGATGGAAGCATTAAGGAACTCAAGAGCCTCACGGTCGCTGAAAATTGCTTGCGATGTTATCGGAAGACACCAGTTATAGCAGATTTAGCGATTAGTGATGTGGGGCTCCCCATAGAATCGGAAGAAATGATATTAAAAGTATACTCGGAAAAAGGGAATGTTCTTTTAGAAAAATCTGGTATCGAAAAGAAAATGTTGCCCCAAGATATTAAAAGCGCTCATGAGCAAAAATATAAAGAGATCATCCAAAAAGCCCGAGAAAAGCGGGCAAAAGACTTGGAAGCCTGGGCTCAACTTCCGCAAGAAGAAAAGCTCAAACGTTTAAGCAAATGTACGGCATGCGGGATTTGCATTCGCGGGTGTCCGGTATGTTATTGCGTGGATTGCATCTTGCTGCAAAAAAAGAAAGATAAAACCATTGATTCCGTGACCTACCAATTGACCAGGATCGCGCATGATGCGGATAGATGCGTAGAATGTGGGAATTGCGACAATAATTGTCCTCAGAATTTACCCCTTTCATTGTACTTTCAATCTCTAAATGATTCATTTAAAGAGAAATTTAAATATGAATCGGGCCTTTCTGTTGAGGATGTACCATTCCGATCCGGAAAAGCTATCCGTAAAATGGAACTAGAGAAGGCGTAATTTTATTTTTTTAATTTTATTTCAATGCAAAAAAATTAATATGCATGTAAATTGATAAAAATAATTATAAAAAAAAGCTGATAAAAATGAGTCTACCTTCAAAAAAAACCATAGAAGTGGATGAAAATATCACGGATTATGAATATAAAATGCTCAATCTTGATATGGTACTCCAATATGACGAAAGCAAGTGCATTCAATGTCAGTTTTGTCATTACGTATGTCCAGTCACCACGCAGATAGTGGATGGAAAAGAAGTACCCCTAAAGAGAACAGCTATTGGAACTCCCACTCAAATGGGAATAGAATCCAAGAAGAAGATCGTTGTAGACACGAGTAAATGCATCTGGTGTGGCTCATGCTCATGGATTTGCCCCGGCTATACCTTAGAACTATTGATTAACGGAGAGCCAAAACTATTATTGGTAGAGAACGGCTCTCTTCCTGAATTTGAAGAGGAGGTACGCGAGCTAGAAAATGGCAAGAAAGTCCGAAAGGTCGTGGAAGGAAGCATTAAAATCACGTGTAATGAAACTGATGAGAAAGTCATCGATGCGTTTGCGGATGAATGTGCAGTGGGTGCCCTCAATAGAAAAGATAAAAGTATTGAAGTGGATACCGATAAATGCATTTTATGCTTCAAGTGCTCCGAAGCGGCCAAAAAGTATGAAAATATTGAGGTCGTCATTCACAGGGATCGTTTCAAGCAAGTGAAAGGAGAACCCGGTTCGGTTTGGAATGGGATAATGTTGAGAGTTTTGGGAAAAGAAGGAAAAATTAAGGGAATAGTTAGCCGAAGCCAGAATAAGCTAGCAGATGCCGTTATTCGGCTATTGGGAAAAGAATCCGTGGAAGAATAATCATAAATCCTCTTTTTTATTCAATCTTATTTTTTTTGTTCCGTTTTTTACTAATCCTATTTCGGTAGAGGTCAGGATCAATCGCTTTAAGCATCTTCTTTTTCTTTAAAGGAAGTTCAAGAAATGCGAGAACTTTAGCAATATTTTCTTCAGGATTGTGAATCATATCGGAATAATTAATTTTTAACAGGTGAATATTAGGATTCTCCTCCATCCATAAATCTACATTGCTTAATTCTTTTTTAAATATCTCAATCATTTCAGGAGGGTAATCTTCTTCTCCTTCTCCGAGCATTTTTTGCTGCGAACGCATAACTTCCTCCATATTGCGTTTCATGAAAATGATCTTATAATCATGCTCCATGGGAAGATATTGAAGTAAATGAGAAATAACTTTCACGACTTTACCTTGAGCTTCTTTCATTATGGAGTTATCTTTGTTTAAACTTTTTACAGCTTCTAATTCATAATATCCCTTCGGATTACTATTATCAGGCTGTCTTTTATGGTCAGATAAGATTTCTAACCCACCAGCTTCGAGGACTTGCATCATCATTGAAGTTCCAGATCGGGGGAGACCAGATACCACGATGATCGAATTTGTATTTTCAACTTTTTTCATGATAGTAATTGAATGAGATTAACTAACCAAAGAAATCTAACCAAGTATAAAAATTTACTCATGGTACTTAATTAATCAATCAGATATCGCCAAATGAATAAAATAGACATCGTTCGGTGGAATTATAAGAAGCAATGGAATTATATGTTCTAAATACCTTATTTGTATTCCTTCAATTTTTTAGAAATGCTCCAATTTTAAGCTTCTCTCCGGGAATTTTCTCTATTTTGCATTCCCTCTCTTTGGACAATTCTAAACTAAGTTTTGTCTATTTTCAATAAGTAGAGGAAAACTAAAAAATTAATAAAATCTAGTGAATTAATACACTTGATATCTTCATAATTAGAACCAATAATTTATAAAATAATACAAAAAATATAATAAAATAAAGTGATAAAATTGGCAAAAAAAGTAGCAATTAACGGATTTGGTCGTATTGGTCGTAATTTCTTTCGAGTTGCTTGGCAGAATTATAAAAATGATATAGATATCGTCTTTATTAATGATCTTTTCGAACCAAAATATCTTGCTTATGTTTTAAAATATGATACCGTGTTTGGAAGATTTCCTGGGAAAGTTGAAGCCAGAGAAAAAGCAATAGTTATTGATGGGAAAGAAATACCCGTGACTGCTGAACGAGATCCTGCGAATTTACCGCATTCTAACTATGGAATTGATGTAGCATTGGAATCTACGGGATTTTTCACCATGAGAGATGGAGCTCAAAAACATTTGAATGCCGGAGCAAAAAGAGTTTTAATTAGTGCTCCTGCCACGGATCCTGATATTACTGTGGTATTAGGATGCAATGACGATAAAATAACAGCAGATCACAAAATAATTTCCAATGCGTCTTGTACTACCAATTGCCTTGCTCCCGTTGTGAAAGTATTAAAGGATAATTTCGGAATTAAAAAGGGAATCATGACAACCATCCATGCCATGACGGGAAATCAAAAAACTGTTGATACTGCAGAAAAAGGAGGACCTGAAAAAATGACACGAGGGCGAGCTGCAGCCTTTAATATGGTACCCACAACTACAGGAGCTGCAAAAGCAATTGGTCTGGTCTTTCCCGATTTAAAAGGAAAATTAGATGGTATGGCAATTCGAGCCCCAACATTAGATGGCAGTGTAGTAGATGGCAAATTCATATTGGAAAAGGCTGTTTCTGCCGATGAAGTTAATGCAAAAATGAAAGAAGCTTCTCAAGGCTCATTAAATGGCATATTAGAATATGCTGAAGATCCTATTGTAAGTTCTGATATCATTGGTAATCCTCATAGTTCTATTTTCAGCAGTCTCTTTACTAATTGCATTGATGAACTCTGCTCCGTGCTCTCTTGGTATGATAATGAATGGGGATACTCCAACAGACTCGGTGACTTGATTGCAAAGAAGCTTTAAGGCATTCTAATTTATTTTTTTTCTTTTTCTATTATTGTTTTAATACTGATCAATTTGGAAGGGATCGCACCATTAATTTAAATTTCTTTAATCTAAAATGGTAATTCTTAAAAATATTTTAATCTTATAAAATTCATGGATATAAAGGAAGCAAGACCGATTCAATTAGGCGATAAAAATTTATTTGACACTTATTTTCATAATTATCCTCCACATTTATCTGAATTAACCTTTACGAATCTGTTCATATGGAGAAAACATTATGATTTTTTATTCATGGAATGGCGTGATCATTTAATTGTATTCTCTAAGACATATCTAACAAAATGGAAGAAACCATGGACTAGAACGGAGGAAACTCTATTCTTTTTACCTCCAATTGGTGAAAATCCCCATTTGATCATGATTGAATTGTTTAAAGAGCTGGAAAATGTTGAATTTCGCCGGGTTCCCGAAGATGTCTGTAATAATCTTAAGCTAACAGAAGAATTTAATACCTTGAACTTAGAAATAATTGAAGATAGAGATAATTGGGATTACGTATATGACAAACAAGAGTTGATTGAGCTCCCGGGCAATAAATTACGTGATAAACGGAGGTGGTTACAGAAATTCATGGAGAAGTATCAATATGAATTTAGTTTACTTACCGAAGAATGGATTCAACCTTGCTTAAAATTACAATTAAAATGGTGCGATATGAATCAATGTCAGAAAAATGAAGACTTGCTGGAGGAGCAGGACGCAATAAAAGAAGCATTAAATAATTATTTCATCTTAGACCTAAAAGGGGGTATAATTTGCGTCAAGGGAGAATGCATTGCGTACACAATTGGCGAAAAATTGAATGAAGATACTGCTGTGATCCATTTTGAGAAAGCATACGTGCAATATGAGGGTTCGTATCAAGCGATAAATAATCTCTTTTTGAAGAATTGTTGCACGGAGGAAATCAAATTTATAAACCGAGAGCAAGATTTAGGCATCCAGGGGATGAGAAAAGCCAAACTTTCCTATAAACCCCATCACATGGTTAAAAAAAACATAATTTTTAAAAAGAGTGAAAGTTAAAAATTGTCATCTTATACATTTATATAGGTATTTTATTAATTTTCTTCATAAGGTAAGAAAAATTGAATATCATGAAATTCAATTCAAAAGTAAATAATGATGATAAAAAATGAGTGAAGAAAAATCATCGGAACAAGAACAAGAAACCCCAATAGGAAGACTCACGGGAAAAACAACCGTTCATTCTGCTAAATTATTAATTAATGACCCAAGTGTTGGGAAGAATAACTATTTTGTAATATATGGCCATACAGATGAAGATGGCAATCGTGAACATTATATTTTAACCATCACGGATATTTGGAGTGACCCAGATGGTATTAAAGCGAATGTAATGGTGTTGGGTCCGAGACCCAGTCGCCCATTTGATGTGGGTTCTGATGTTTATTTAGCCAAAGAGCAGCAAATAAGACAGGTATTGGGAATTGATAATCCTCCAGATCAATCCATATCTATTGGAAAATTAGTCGGTTATCCTTTTAATGTTAATCTTTTAGTTAAAAATATTGGTAGAATTTTCATTACTGGAAAATCGGGCTCTGGTAAATCGTATACCATGGGAGTGTTATGTGAAGAATTTCTTAGTAAGGGCATACCTATCGTGATTTTAGACAGACACGGAGAATATGGGAGTTTAAAGGTAGCGAGCGAGGACGTTGAAATCCAAGAGAGTGAAGCGGAAGAAGAACTTTCTGATCAAGGTATATGTCCGTGGTGTGGTTCGACCATTCCGAAAGATGCTAAAATTTGTGAATTTTGCGGAAAGGAATTGGTAATTGAGCACAAAACTGAAAATAAATTTGAGATAGATCAACAAGAGGATCCTACCGGTGAAGAGCAAGAAGAGCCTGAAATATCAAAAGAGAGCATGAAAGAGAAAAAGAAAGAAATATCTCTTAAAAAAAAGAAGGAAGCAATGGAAAGCCAATTCGTAGATAATATCATCGAATTTGCTGATTTGAAGAAGAATCCCGGTGGAGATATTGATCTCGAATATTTATTTTCCTTAGACGTTACTGATTTAGTCGCTCCTCGTTTATGTACGATTGTTAACTTTAGAGGTTTAGATCTTGAAGTTCAAGAACAAGTAGCTGGAAAATTACTCAAGAAATTGTATAATGCTAGCACGGAACGAAAGATTCCTCCCTTTTATCTACTATTAGACGAGGCTCATTTATTTGCCGGAAAAAAAACCTCAGATACTGCCGATATTGTAAGACTTTTCGCACAAGAAGGAAGAAAATTTGGAGCAAACATGATAATTGGAACTCAAAGGCCTCAATTATTAGATACCACGATTAGGGCACAAGCAGGCACGTGGATCGTGCACAATTTATCTGATATTAGGGATATAGATATTGCAATTTCGAGTGCTGAAGATTTAAGTAAAGAAAATAAAGAGGATATTTCTGGATTAGATAAAGGACAAGCCATCATTAGTGGAGAAGCCGTAGCAGGCATACCTCTTTACGTGCAAGTGAGGAAGCGGAAAACCAAGCACGGGGGAAGTGGTTTTAATCCCTTGGATTTTCTTTCAGAAGAAAGAGTGGGCGAACTTCAGAAAAGAAAGGAAAGAATTTTAGCTAATAAATCATCAGAAGAATTACAAGCGGGAAGAACCATTTTCGAGGAAATGCAGAAACCCCGCACGATAGAAGAATATTTAGAAGAAATTGCTACTTTAAAAGTAAGGATCAAGGAATTACAAGAAGAGATCGATTTATTGAAAGATAAATGCAATGAGCTGGAAGATAGAGGTGGAGCCATTTCTAAAACCGTTCCTGATAGCAATAAGGTTAAAGAATTAGAAATGCAAGTAAAGATATGGCAAGAAAAATATAATCATTTAAAACAATCTGCCGAGGGCTCAGGACCATCTTCATCAATGGATATGACTCTTCAGGTTAGAAATTTGAGCAATAAAGTTATTGAATTACAAGCAGAATTGAAGAAATATAAGGAAAAATATACCGATGCTCTTCTTTTAGCAGAAAAATCGATTGAAGAATTAAAGAAAAAAAATCGATAATCCCTATTAAAAATCTATTATTAATAAATCGAAGTAAAGATTTTTTTTTCACCTTTTTCAAAATACTTATTTTAATATTATTTAAACGTGTTTCAATTACGATTGAATCCAAATAGTATGGCAACAATAATCCCTAAAAAGTGCAAGATTAATAGCTTAAGAAATTTAAATAAAGATTATAGCAATTTATTGAAAAAAATTTAAAAAAAAACCTATAGCATGATAAATAACAAAATAGGAAAAAAAGAACTTAGCCTTATCCTTATATTTGGGATCATTTTTTCGGTGGGCACCATTTTGATTTTTTCGATTCCCACGAGTATAAAAAGTTCCTACAGCCAAGTCGTTCAAACCATAGATGGTGTGAATATTTACTTTAATGTCTTTGAACCGAAGGAAGCTTTATATCAAGCGAAAAATGGGGATGCTAAAAAACCAGCAATTATAATTGCACATGGAGCAACCTTGAATAAAGAAGATCTTAAAGGATATGCTTTAGAGATTGCTGCAAGTGGATTTATTGCCATTCCATTTGATTTTAGAGGATTAGGACAGAGTACCGGGAATCAAGAGGAGGGAAGTTTATTGGATGATATACGGGCAATAATAAGCTATTTAGAGACGAGGGATGACGTGGATATGAACAATCTCGGTTATATTGGATATTCGATGGGTGGAGTGGGGTTCCAGCTCGTGAAGGAGAATACGGCTTTTAAATGCTTTATTGGTGTGGGAACAGGTCTTCCTACGATTTTAGAGGATACTATTACCGCCAACTCAGGGCGAAAGTTGAATCTCTTAATGATTCAAGCCAGATATGACGAAGCGTTTTCACTTTCCAGCGTTAAAGAAGGCATGGCGATACGGTTAGGCATTCCATCTGATCAAGTGGATGTGAACAAATTATATGGCTGTTTTGATGAAGGAACAGCTTCCATGATATATTTGGATGATGATAGCAATCATCTTAAAGTGGGATGGGACACCAATTTCATCAGGGTAGCAAGAGATTGGATAATCAATACTTTTCCTCAAATACGGACCGTGGATGAGAATTTTTATGCTAATGTGAGGTTGGTGATACTTGCAATACAATTAATTGGGGGAATGGGGATATTCTTTTCCTCAATTGGTCCGTTATCAAAGCTAATACTAAAGCCGAAAGAAGAAGATTTAAAACAACTTGAGTTAAACGACGAATCCTTGTTATCTCTAATGATAAAAACGATACTCATTTCAGTTCTGTTAGGATTACCAGGTATCATTCTATTCATGCCGATCTTTTTGCTTCTTCCTCTCGCTACTGCAGGCTTTATCATAATGCTCCTCTTTGGTCAATGGCTTGGAATTTTCATCCTTCTTTGGCACTATCGGAAAAAAATCAATTTATCATTTTCCCAAATTCTTAAAACACCCTTAAAAGAGGAAAAACGAGTTATATTGAGAGAAATCGTCCTAGGATTTGTATTAGGAGTTCTTCTCTATATAATCGCATATCTGTCAATCGGATTGAACTATTTAGGGATCCTTCCGTCTTATACCAAATTTCTATATATTCCCTTATACTTTATCCTCCTCTTCATCATTATTTTAGTGCCCGGTATCCTTTATTACCTTATAATACCTACTAAATTCGAAAAGAATCTCACGGGATCACTGAAAACCGCTTCTTTAGCATTCATTTTGCAATTTTCTTACATATTCATTTATCTGTTGGGGCTTAGTGTCTTAATCAACAATTATTATTATTTTGGGAGCTATATTCCCATCGCCATTCCACTTTTTCTCTTGATCTCCTTTACTTCTATAATATCCTATAAGAAAACAGGAAACATAATTGTCGGAACAATTATTTCAGCTCTATTCTTCACGCTCTTTCTTTTGACGCTTTCAACGCCCACCAGTGGATTTGCTTTCCTTTCTCAATTTATTTCATAAATTAATTAATTCTTTTTTTCTTTTTAGAAGTTAGGGAATTTTTAATTAATTATTTTTTATCCTTAGATAATATTACAATGATTTAAACTTAAAATGGAGCAAATAATATATAAAAAAAAAAAGTATAACGTAATCGATGGGAAGTTAGATCTTAGTAATTTAAATATTCATAGAATAAGTGAAATTTTTGATTTAGAAGGTATAACTAATTTGAAGGAATTGAATCTTACAAATAATTCTCTTATTGAAATCGAAGGTCTTGAAACATTAACTCATTTAGAGGTATTGAATCTAAGTTTAAATCAAATTAAAGAAATGAAAGGCTTTCAATCTCTGAAAAACTTAAAAAAATTGTACTTATATAAAAATCAAATATCAAAAATTAGTAGAACTGATGAACTTACTAATTTGATTGAATTAAATTTATTTGATAATCACGTGCAAAAAATTGAAGGCTTAGACAATTTAAAGAACCTAAAGGAATTATATCTCGGAAGCAATCGTATAAAGGAAGTAAGTGGTCTTGAATATTTAAGAGATTTGAGGTTCTTAAATATCGAAAAAAATTTTATTAAAAAACTGGAAGGATTTGATACCCTCGATAATTTAGTACTTTTAGCAATCAAACGGAATAAAATCATAGAGATTAAAAATTTGGATAATCTTAGAAAATTAATGCGATTAGAATTAGCTTTTAATGAGATCTCCGAAATAAAAGGACTGGGAGCCCTTGAGAATTTAGAAATTATTGATCTTAGAGGTAATCCCGTTTATTTTAAGGAATTAGAGTTTGGGGAAAAAAAAATAAGAGTTAACATCCTTGATGCTAAAGAGTTGGTTAAATATTGTCAATAACAGGAAAATACTCTTCATAAATAAAGTCATTCCTGTCCTAAGCGATAATTAAATACAATATCTATATTATATAGTGATAAATTTAGCTATTATTTGATAAAAATGGAGCGTATATAGAAATCTATATATATAATAATAATTCTGAACAAAATCATTTCAAAAATCTAAATTCAAATCATTCATGACCGTTAATTTTTACAGATCTTAACCGTCATATTTAATTTTCAGAACAATAATTCATTTCATTGTCAGACATAATTGAAATTTTTTAATAGTAGAGGAAAAAAAATGAAAGATATTACAGTGGCTTTAAAAAATAAGCCAGGAATGTTGGCCGATTTGGGAGAAATTTTGGGTGCGAATGGCATCAACATGGAAGGTGTATGTGAAATGCCTTTTAAGGACGAAGATATTGTTCACATTCTGGTTGAAGAAGAAACTACGACACGTTATGTTCTTGAATCTGCCGGTTTTGAAGTTCGTGCTATAAGAGATGTAATAGTCTTGGACATTGGCCATATTGTAGGACAACCAGGTACGGGAGGAAAGTTAATTCGTAAAATAAGTGATGCCGGAGTTAATATAGATTTAATTTATTTTGCTGAAAATAATCGAATTGTAATAGGGGTTGACAATTTAGAAAGAGCTCGAGCCGCGATTGAATAAATTAGCTAATTAAAATGTTTATTTTATGATTTTTTTTCTATAAAAAAGAGCCATGTAAATAAGTATTTTCTAAAAGTATAGGATTCTTTTAGAAATGAATAGAATTTTAGAATTATTGTGTGCTTTTGTTTTTAGATTTTCACGTAATATTAAAAAATTATTTTGACTGTTGTCTACTTTAGAAATTGATCACTTATTCCGTATGATTTTTGAATGAATTCATCGTTTTTATTAAACAATTATAAAATATTATAATTGCTAAACATTTATCTTTATCAGTACTTGAAAAGTTAATCATGCTAAATTGGGGAGTAGATAAATGGGAATAATAATAAAAAATGGTTTAATTGTTGATGGAACGGGCAATCCTAAATATAAAGCCGATCTTCTCATCGAAGGGGATAAAATAAAAGCAATTGGTAAGGATTTATCAGCACTCGAAGCCAAGGTTCTCGATGCTACCGATAAAATAGTTGCTCCCGGGTTTATAGACATGCATAATCATTCCGATCTTACCTTGTTTCAGTCATTAAAAGTCGAGCCTTATATAATGCAAGGATGCACGACTCTGGTTATTGGAATGTGTGGGCTTGGAATTTGTCCTGCGAATGAGAAGGTAAAAGAACATTATTTTGATTTTCTTAATAAAGCATTCATTTCCACGGGCTATAATTTCGAAAATCTCCCCGATTACTTTAACACCATTGAAAGAGAAGGAGGAGTTTCAATCAATTTAGCTTTTTTCATTCCTCAAGGCAATGTAAGAGCGTGCATTTTAGGTTCTGATGAGCGTTCTGCAACGCAAGAAGAACTGGATGCCATGAAAGAAATTGTTAAAATAAACATGGAAGCAGGTGCATTTGGAATGTCCACTGGATTGGTATATCCTCCTGGTTCGATTACTTCAACAGAAGAATTGATTGAATTATCTAAGGTAATTAGTAAGTATGATGGAATATACGACTCTCACATGCGTAATGAAGGTGCTGGGGTCATTGATATAGGAATGAGCGAATTAGTGAGAATTGCCAGAGAAGCTAATGTGAGGGCTCATATTTCCCATTGGAGTGTTATTAGTAAATATGCATATAAGTTAACCCCAAAAGTAATAAATTATATTAAGTCCGCTCAAGAAGAAGGGCTTCAAATCACAGCCGATACCACGGTATATGATGATGGTTCAACCAGCCTCTCCTTTATTTTATTGCCAACTTGGGTATTTCAAGATTTTGAGAAAAACTTATCTGATCCTGAGTTGAGAAAGAAAATAATTTCTGAAGTATTTCAAAAACTCTATTCCATGTTTTTAGCAGATGCACCTTTTTATATCAAATTGATTCCAAAAGGCATTTTAAAAAAAATGATATTCAAGGGATTGGCGAAAACAACAGGCATAATAAGTGTGACTAAAAACACGCAAATTGAAGGAAAATCCATATTTGATGCGCTAAAAGAACTATATCCTGAGAAAAATTTAGAGGATGGTCTTTTGGATCTCATTAAAGAAGAAGAAGGAGGAATAATGATACGAGTACAACATAAAGATGAAGTAAAGAGCGTCATTCCCATATTTAAGCAAGAATTCGTCTGTCCCAGTTCAGATGGGTTTTTAGAAATGGAGAAAAATACTCACCCTCGTTCATATGGCGCTTTCGCAAGAGTGTTACAAAGATGGGTGCGGGAAATGCAGATTGTTTCTTTAGAAGAAGCAATTAGAAAAATGACTTCTTTACCGGCTACCATTTTAAGGCTACCCGATAGAGGCTTATTAAAAGAGGGATATAAAGCGGACATAACTATCTTTGATGCCGATAAAATTAAGGAAAAAGGAACGTTGCAAAATGGAAGGCAGTATCCAGAGGGGATAGAGCATGTCATCGTGAATGGTGTCTTGACAGTAGAACAGGGAAATCACACTGGTGAGAGAAAAGGGGAAGTTTTAAAGAATATAAAATCCTAATCCTATTTTCATTTTATTTATAACCAAAAAGACTTTTTTTGAGGTAGTTAGGTAGTATATACTAGATAAAAGTTGTATTTTAAAAGAGTTAATTAATCATGGAAAAAATAACAAAGGAAGAATTACTTAGAAGATCAAAAATCCCGGGAATGAATGCGTTAAAAATGCATTACTTCTACAAGGGAAAGATGCAAGTCATGCCAAAATGTCAAATAAAGGATTTTAATGACTTTGGAATCTGGTATTCTCCCGGCGTCGCTGTCCCTAGTACAGAAATATATAAAAATAAAGATAAGGTGTATGATTACACCAGCAAATGGAACTACGTGGCAGTGGTTTCGGATGGCTCTCGGGTATTAGGTTTGGGAAATATTGGCCCTGAGGCCTCTCTTCCCGTGATGGAAGGAAAAACTCTACTTTTCAAATATTTAGGGGGCGTGGATGCTTTTCCCTTGAGCATTGGTTATGGTGAATGGTGTGATGCTGAACAAATTATTAACTTCGTAAAAATGGTTCAACCAACGTTTGGAGGGATTAATTTAGAGGATATCAGTTCTCCCAAATGCTTTACGGTGTTAGATACATTGCGAAATGACCCGGAATTAACCATTCCTGTTTGGCATGATGATCAGCAAGGAACAGCTTGCGTCACCTTAGCAGCCCTCATGAATTCTTTAAAAATTGTGGAAAAGAAAAAGGCCGAAATTAAGATTGTATTCAATGGTATAGGAGCATCTAATTACGCAATTGCGCGATTATTGAAGGAAGATGGATTTGATCTTAGAAAAGCCTTATTTGTTGATTCAAAAGGTATTTTATACAAGAATCGATCAGATCTTATTTCTTCAGAAAATTACAAGAGCGAATTGTCTCGGATGAGCAATCCCGGTGAGATTGTAGGAGATTGTGGGGTTGCTTTGGAAGAGGCCGATGTTTTAATCTCTTTAAGCGTTCCTGGACCGGGAGTCATTAAAAAGGAATGGGTTTCAAGGATGGCAGATGATGCTATCGTGTTTGCGTGTGCAAATCCTGTTCCGGAAATATTTCCTTGGGATGCTAAAGAAGCAGGTGCAAGGATTGTAGCAACTGGGCGCTCAGATTTTCCTAATCAGGTTAATAATTCTTTAGGGTTCCCCGGAATCTTTAGGGGCACCTTGGATGTTAGAGCTTCTACTATAACGGATGAGATGTGTATTGCCGCAGCCCATGCTCTTGCCGGTGTTGTTGAAGAGATACCTGGATGCTTGACCGAAGATTGTATCATTCCAACAATGGAATATGAAAATATCTTCATTAAAGAAGCTGTAGCTGTGGGTACTACTGCAATACAACAAGGGATTGCAAGGATCAAATTTTCGGAAACTGAATTGACAGAACAAGCGGGGAAAATTATAAATCACGCTCAATCCCAATACAAGATCTTGATGAAGAACGGTTTAATTCCTAAATTTAATGATTATTCTACCTAATTTTTTTCCTTTTTCATTATCAGTTCTTATTTCAACCTAACCCGCTTTTATCCCTTACCAACCTATTAAAGCAACTTTTAATTTATACTCTCAATAACTTCATTATTTTCGAGATAATTAAGGATTAAAAGACTTTTAAATGAATCATAGGAGGTATCTTTTAAGCGGCATTCTTCTGAGTATGTTTATTATAGGTACTTTTTTAATGATTACTACTCCTCCAAGCATCCAAATCTCATCTAATATTTCCATCCAAGCAAGTACCAAGGGGTATGTGTGTATCGATATCATCTCTCCTGATGAAGATTTATATCGAGAAAAGAATGGGGTTCTATTGAAAAAAGTAATTATTATAGGGCATGACTCGTGGCAAAACAAGGAATCTATGCGAGATTTAGCCATTGAACTAGCTACAGCAGGATTTATCGCGGTTTGCATGGACTTTAGGGGATTGGGCGAGAGCTCCTCTCCCGTGGATATTCCCACCTGGATCAATGATATTTCTCTAGTCAAGAATTATTTGCTTCAAGTAAGATCGGACATCGATCCACATAATTTTGGATACATTGGTTATGGAATGGGTGGTCATATTGGATATGCTTATATTAAAACGGATTTGGATTTTAAAACATATGTAGGGATGGCAACAGGACTTTCCTATTTACCGGGAGATGTGATACCCGTGAATTCCCGGTTCCTGAATCTCCTAATCATTCAGCCCAAATTTGATCAAACCACCTACTTAATTGATATTAGATCAGGAATGGCAGCGAGATTGAAAGTTGGCAATCCAGATATTGATGTGAACAAATTGTATGGCTGTTTTGATGAAGGAACAGCTTCTATGATTTATTTGGATGATAACAGCAATCATTTGACGGGGGTGTGGGATCCCGACTTCATTCGAGTTGCAAAAATGTGGATTATTAATTCTTTTCCCCAAATAAGAGCAGTAGATTCTAACTTCTATGCTAATTTAAGATCATTAATTTTCATTGTTCAGCTCATCGGGGGCTTAGGTTTTTTCTTTTCTATAATTCCTTTCCTAACCGGCCTGCTCCGTTTCAAAAAGGAAGAAGAAAGAAAAAAAATATCGGTTCATCCCTTGACATTTAAAGGAATTCCCATTCGGATCCTTACTTATACCGTAGTGTTCAGTTTTCCCGGGATCGTATTATTTTCTCCCATCATTTTGTTCTTACCCTTAGCGGTTGCGGGATTTATTTTGGTATTATTTTTGGGGCAAGTATTTGGTCTTTCCATGCTATTATGGAGGATAGGAAAGAGAAATAACTCGAGTTATTGGAACATGCTAAAGCAACCTTTTAAAGATAAAATACCTCATATTTTATCTCAAATCTTGATGGGTATTTTTCTTTGTAGTATACTCTATGTAATTCTATGTTTATCCATAGGAATGAACTATTTAGGACTGCTACCTTCTGTTGATAAACTCATTTATCTACCTATTTATGCCATTATCGGGTTTTTCATCTTTTTGGTATATGATATAATGTTTCGGTTAATAATTCACTCCAGATTCAAGATTAACCGAAAAAGTCTAATGAAAATGGCATTAGTTTCGTTTGGATATCAATTCTTCTATTATTTCACTTACATTTTGAGCTTTTGTGTTCATTTAGGACGATATTATTATTTTGGTACCTATATTCCTATTGGAATCCCAATAATTTTGCTAACCTCTTTTCTTTCTGCTGTTCTTTACCAAAAAACGGGAAACATCTTATCCGGAGTAGTTTTAAACACACTTCTTGTTGTTACTTTTTTATGTACCATATCCCTTCCGCAAAATGGCTTTTTATTTATCTGGGATTACATTCGCCGGGTAATTGCTAATTATTTAGGAATTACCCCTGTTGCTTTATGAAAAATAAAGAAGAATAAAGTGAAAAGATGAAAATGCTTAAGATTTTAACTTTTTCTGGTAATCAAAATAGTGTTGAGGCAGACTGGAGATGTAAGCGGGTTTAATCTCATCCAAGGCATAATCTCCCTCATCATAGACTGCCTTTTTCAGTTTCCAAATATCTCCTTCTTTCTCCCAAATGTTTGGATTTCGAAACTTATCCACAATTCTCCAAAACTCATCGGCGGTAATGTCCGTATATTCTAAAAATTCTTTCCACCACCTTGTAGGAAACTCACCATCATACCGCTTCACTAACGACACGCCTTCTTCGCGGGTGATATGACCATCTCGAATCTCGTGAGCCGCATCAGAAGTACACCTTGCAATGCCAAATTTTATAAAGGCTAAATAAAAATGATATCCATCCGTTTGATCATCTAGACTTGCATATTTCGAGTAAGTCCCTTCTGACCTGCCTTCAGGATTCGCTTCAAAACCAGTATGTTCGGAAGCAAGATAGTAATTTTCTTGAGGAATCCATTTATGGTAGAAAGAAAACCAATGGAATTGTATTCCCATATCTTTCATTTGATCAATATTAGGTGGCTTGTAGAACTGAAGATCACTTTCATCATAATCTTTTTCCGTGAAATAATCGGTTTCTTCTAATCCGTACTGGATCAGATCATCAACAGTGATACCTTTAAAATACTGTTCTGCCCACATTTCAAAGGGCATGCCCCGCAAATTAAACACGCGAGGATCTCCTGAATATTCTGCTTCCCCATTTTCCCCGAAGAAAACGAGTTTAATATCAAATGCTTTAGCAATATGGAATGCATAACATACTTGTCCATATGCAAAAGGTTGCCAAGCATCTCCCACTGCTTCAAAAGAGATTCGGGATAATTTTCGATGCAAGTACCCATTTGGCCACGCCATGAGGTTATTAAATTTTCCCACTTTAATGAAATTCCTAAAATTCCTATATCCAACAGGGGTGTACTCGAAGGGAGCCCAGGTAATCGTTAACGGGTGCATCCCAAACTTGTATTTCAAGGTATAAGCTACTCGAGCACTATCTTTCCCTCCACTCACCGGAATGATTACATCATATCTCCCATCGTTTCGGCGATATTCATCACACAAGTTGGAAAGCATTTGCTCTCGTTCATCCCAATCGATCTCATGATTCTTAATATCAGCAAAGTTGCACGCTCCACAAATCCCATCCTTGGTCCAGTAAATCCTTGGTCGTTGATTGGATATCACGCACCGCTTACAAAACTTGATCTCTTTGGGTAACTCAGGAATTTGACGATCTAGTATTTTTCGGCTAACCATTATACAAGTATCCCAAAATTATTTTTCTATATGTTATGCAATATACAAAAACTCTTTAACATTTGTATTCCAATTATTCCACTCTTTTCAGGATGAAATTGAGTGCCACTCACATTCTTTTTCTTTACGACGGCACAAAACTCCTGATTTCCATGAACAGAGGTTGCTAATATATTTTCTTCATCTTCTGGAACGGGATAAAAAGAATGGACAAAGAAAACATCAGAACCCCTTTGAGTGGATTCTAAAAGCGTATTTACCCACCTATCTGATGCGGTTCCTGAATGGCTCTGATGCGGTTCCTGAATGTCATTCCATCCCATATGAGGCACTTTATACCCCTCAAGCTCAACTTCTTGAGGTGGTCTAAAAGGAATTACTCTTCCTGGAATTAAGTTTAATCCTGCATGAATGCCAAATTCTTCACTTTCAGAAAAGAGAAGTTGCATACCCAAACAGATTCCTAACATGGGGATACCCCCATCCACTCGTTTTCTAATAGGCTCAATCAATCCTCTGGATCGTAAGCCTTCCATTCCATCTCCATACGCGCCAATTCCAGGCAATATCAAGCATTTAGCATCTAATACTTCTTGGGGTGATTCAATTATTTTGAAAGATTTCCCTAATTTCTTAAATGCCATGCTCACGCTTTTCAAATTATTGATGCCATAATTAATGATACTTACATCCGGTAATTGTTCATTCATGATTACCACGTCATCCTCACGGGAATATTATTCTTTTTTAATTCATCTTTTATTTTTGGAATATCCGTCATGTTATAATGAAGAATTGAGGCAATTGCTACTGAATCTGCCTTGCATTCTTTAAAGCATTCTATAATATCCTCTATACTTCCAGCACCTCCCGAAACAATTACCGGTATCGAAACTACATCCACGATTTGAGAAATTAAGTCCCAATCAAATCCTTTTTTAGTTCCTTCCTGATCGACGGAGGTTAATAAGATCTCCCCCGCACCGAGCTCTTCCCCTTTTAGAGCCCATTCGATTACATTTAACCCCGTACGTTCTCGTCCATTATTCGTATAAGCTTCCCATTTATCTTCCGCTTTCTTTTTTGCTTCAATGGATAATACAATACATTGGGAGCCAAACATGCGGGCCGCTTTTGCAATTAATTCGGGATTCAAAGTAGCTGCAGTATTGATTGCCACTTTATCAGCACCTGCTTTAAGAAATTCCTTTATATCATCCAAGGTTCTTATCCCTCCACCTACCGTGAAAGGAATGAATATTTTATCAGATGCTTCATGTACAATATTTAAAAGATTATCCCTGCGATAAAGACTTGCGACAATATCAATATAGAGCAATTCGTCCGCTCCATTTAAATAATATTTTTCCGCAAATTCACCGGGCTTACCTACAACGCGTAGACATTCCAAGTGAATCCCCTTGATAACGTTAGGTCCTTTGACGTCTAGTCTGGGAATAATTCTTACTTTTTTCATAATAAGATACTTGAAAAAGTTAATTATACCTAATAAATCAAACTTTATAGTATTTTAATAATCCTTGGATAATCTCATTGGCATCTGCCACGATGCAGTAATCAGCAGCTTTAAATAAAGGACAATTCGGGTCCTTATTCACAGCCACAATCGTTTTTGATTCGGTAATCCCAACAACATGCTGAATTGCTCCAGAGATTCCAAGGGCGAGATACAAATCGCTATTTATGGTTTCTCCACTTATTCCTATTTGAAGATGCTCGGGCATCCATCCATTTATAATAGGACGTCGCGTTCCCCCCACCCTTCCATTTGTAAATTTTGCCAACTCGAATAATGTATCAAAATTTTCCTTTTTTGCTAACCCTTGTCCTCCACCTATGACAAATTTTGCATCAGATAATGTAGCTGTAGGTTTATCTTTTCTGGTAGGTGACCCTATTATTTGAATTTTGATATTCTTTTCATCGAAATGATATGGTTTCTCGATGATTTCAATCTGAGGTTTTTTTAGTTTCTTTTTTTTAAAGGTACCCGCCGTTATGGTACACATTTGTGGCCTGGTGCGAGGAGTAATTATTTTTACGTGGATATTCCCAGCATATGCGGGTTTATCCGTGAGAATCAAATTCTTGCCGAATTCATCATTCAATTCTAAATTTAAAATATCACTCACTAATCCTGTCCTGCAACGGTATGCGACTCTAGAAGCTAGGGCATTTCCAGCTTCGGTACTGGGAAATAATAAAATGGATGGTTTATGCTCTCGAACCAATTTATGAACTAGAGAAGTAAAAATACGTTCATGATAATGTTTTAAACTGGGATGACTAATATAAATGATTTTATCCACCCCATAATCTTTTATGGTTTCTAAATATTGCTCTGCCTCCAACGCTAGGACAATCGCTACCAAATTTTGACCCAATTTATCTGCTATTTCTCTCGCTTTGCTTAATATTTCAAGCGCACATTCGTGTACTTCCACGTGATCTTTAATTTCGGTAAAAACCCATACGTCTGTATATTCCAACAAGTTTTCTTCTTGAAGTGTCACTCTAATTTTTCCCTCCCGTCCATGTTTTCTCAATTCCATGTTCTTTCATTAATGTGATTAATTTAGTTAATTTTTCATTGACATTGCCTTGAATAAATTCATTTTTCCTTTCGTGCGTTATCTCAACGATTTTAACCACTTTTGTTGGGGATTGATTGCATCCATCCAAATGAGCAGGGCAATTTAAAGTATTAAAATTTATAATCTGTATTTTTTTTTCGAAAGCTCTTTTAATCCCCAATAAAGATACATGTCTGGGCTTATTAAAGTGACGAACAACCTTTATCAATATAGGAAATTTGACAACGATGTTTTGAGATTCATGTCCAAAATTTCTATGAGCTTTTAGGATATTGTTTTCAAGTGACATGGAAAAAATATCCGTGATTAAGGGAATATCAAGTGCTTCCGATAATTGAAAAGGAACTTGTCCCGTGCTGGAATCTGAAGTTCTGCTTCCCGTGATTATGATATCATATTCCTCAATGAGATTAAAAGCTTCCTTAAGCACCAGCGTTGTCTGCAGGGTATCTGAATATGCAAATATGGGATCCGAAATCAAAATGGCATCATCCACCCCCATGGCAAGTGCTTCTCGTAAGGCTAATTCTGCTTGAGGAGGTCCCATGGTCATTGCGGTGACTTTACCACCATATTGTTCTCTTAAACTAATACCCAATTCTAAGGCATATAGATCATCAGGATTAATAATATTTTCAATTCCTTCTCTAATGATGGTCCCTTTTTTCTTGTCAATTTTTAAATTTTGTGTGGAAGGGACTTGTTTGATTAGTACAAAAAATTTTAAGCTCATTGTCATAAATTTCCTCTTAACAATTCTCGGGATATAATCAATTTCATGATCTCACTCGTGCCTTCATACAATTCGGTTACCTTTGCATCTCTATAATAGCGCTCTAGAGGTAAATCTTTCATGTAGCCATACCCTCCGTGAATCTGGATGGCTTCTTGAGAAATTTCTCGCGCAATCTTGCTAGCATAAAATTTGCAGGTTGCGGACGCTTTAGAAAAGTTTGATTTCGTATCTTTAAGAAAAGCAGCATTATACACGAGTAGGCGTGCAGCATCAATTTTAGTGGACATTTCCGCTAATTTAAAAGAAATGCCTTGAAAGTTAGAAATGGGTTTTCCAAATTGAATGCGTCCCTTAGAATATTCCACGGAATGTTCGTATGCAGCTCGTGCAATTCCTAAGGCTTGTGCTGCAATGCCAATCCGCCCTATATCTAGTGTATTCATTGCAATTCTGAATCCCTCCGTAAGACTACCTAACACGTTCTCTTCCGGAATTCTTACATCGTGAAAATAAAGACTGGTAGTAATATTACCCCGCATTCCTAATTTATCTTCGGGGGGCCCAATTTCATATCCTTTCATATCTTTTTCAACGATAAATACACCAATTCCCTTGTCTCCTTTTGAAGTTTCATAATTTGCACCTATTAGCATTACTGACCCGATCCCTCCGTTTGTAACAAATATTTTCGACCCATTTAAGATAAACACATCACCTTCTTGAACAGCTTTTGATTCTATTCCAGCAGCATCTGAACCAGCATTTGGTTCTGTCCAAGAAAATCCCGATATTTTTTTTCCTTTGGCTAAATCATAAAGATATTTCTCCTTTTGTTCTTCCGTACCCCATTTTAAGATGGGATATGCACCTACGGAATTATGAACCGTGAGAGTCAAGCCTGTCGAGGCGCAAATTCTAGAGATTTCTTCTATAACAATGACATAGCTAATGGAATCTAATTCAGATCCTCCGAATTTCTCAGGAAGCTGTATACCCCATGCATTAATTTCTGACAATCTTTCTGCAATATCCCAGCTAAATTTAGCTTCTCGATCGAATACCGGCGCCATGGGAGCTAGCACATCTTCTGCAAAGTTCTTAACACTCCTTTTGATGAGTTTCTGCTGATCTGTTAATTCAAAATCCAAGTTGATCACTAATTAGAATCTTTACATAATTTCTGAATAAAATAATAAATTATCTCGATTTCCATCATTATTGTAAAATAACCAGATATCTACAAGAGTTAAAATTTTATTTCCCTTAAAATTTTCATTTCTTTAGAATTTAACATCATCACTTTATTAAAAATGATGGAATGATAAGGAAGATTTTATAATCATCCTTTTCACAGTGAATCACTTCTTTGATGTGGGGTAAGTAAATTACATGTTCACAATATTATTTCCGAAAAAGCAACAATTATCTGAAAGCGTGTTATTTTAACATTATTATAAAATTAAGTGAAAATCTAGCAAGTCTATATTTTAAACCAATGAGAAAAATATTTTTAATATTTTAAATATATTACCATTCAAGCAATAAATTAATGAATTGTACTTACTTCTTATTAAATAACTAGATAAAGGTTGTGAGAAATGAATACTTCCCTTAAAGGTATCGCATGGGGGTTTATCTTTTTAATTAGTGGATTAATTTATCTGGCAATTCCTACCTATTTAATTGTATCATTTTGGATGTTTCTAAACAATATAACCTTAAACGGCAGTCCCATTTATACTTACGCATTGTTTGCGATTTTTTTATATATTATTTCAATTTTAGTAGGAATCATCTTTCTTATCGCTATGGTAAGGGCATTTATTCAGAGGAAAAACGACGATTTAGGAATTCCAAAAGGCCTTAAAATCGTTGGTTTAATTACCGATTTAGCCATTATCGCGTTCATGATTATATTTTTCATCCTTACCGGAAATATTGCTTTTTTTACTTTGCATCCCCCATGAATAGAAGAAAAATATCATTTCAGGTGTTAATTAAAGAGTTGTAACTTTTTATCCAAAAAAGATAAAATGGGTCATCTTTTCCCAATTTAAAGAATGATGCTTTTACATGTATAAGAGTAGTGAATATTAGTAATTTAATAGAATAAAGAGAAAGTACAAAATAAATTTAATTCTTAATTTCTTAGAAATTCGTTATAGTTTGATTTATGCTCGAATCATTAGAATTGGGATTTTCGTATTTTTAATAACATAATCTGAAATTCGACCAAATACCGTGGTGAAGGATCTACTGGCGGATCTTGCTCCCAAAACGCATAAATCATAAGGAGTTTCGTTGATTTCACTCACAATTTCTGTTCTGGGGTCTCCATTCCTCATCTTGAACTCGAAACTTATTGAAATATTTTGCTCCTTTAGATAATCCTCTATTCTTTTAAAAACAGCTTTTCCAATTTCTTCCGTTCTGGCTTGAAGAAGCATGATGTCATCCACTTGGCTTAAGGATTTTTTAATTTCCGCTTCTCCTCTATAAATTTTTTTAATATAATCCTCAGTAATTATATATAAAAAGACCAGGTGTGATTCCATGGGTTCTGCGATTTTAATCGCATATTGTATTGCTTCATAACTATCATCAGACCCGTCCACAGCCACCAAAATTTTTTTAAAAATTGACATTTTTTTCCACCTCAATGAACAAGTTAAAATACGATTAAAGCTCCATATAAGAGAAAGAAAGGAGCAAAAGTAATGGAAATTGTGTTAATTACCTTGATAAACACGTGAAGGGACGGACCCGCCGTATCTTTTAAAGGGTCACCAAACGTATCTCCCACAATCGCTGCTGCGTGGGCCGTAGTTCCTTTACCTCCCAATTCCCCAGCTTCAATGGCTTTTTTAGCATTATCTAAAGCTCCCCCGCCAGTATTCATCAAAAATCCTAATAAAATCCCCGAAATTGTCCCTGAAATTAAAAAAGCAGCTATTGCGGCAGTTCCAAATAAAAAGCCTAATAGTAAAGGCGTGATCACTGAAATTAACGCGGGAAAAATCATCTGTTTTAGCGAGACTTTAGTAGCAATATCAATACAACTTTCATAATCCGGAGAGGAAGTACCTGCGAGAATGCCCGGATCTTTGACGAATTGCTCACGGATTTCTTTGATCATCGCATATGCGGACTTTCCCGTGGCCCTAATTGCTAAGGACGAAAAGTAATAGGGGGTTGCAGCTCCTATTAATAAAGAGACCATGATGATGGGATGGTAAATATTGATATCAATTAGATGCGTTTCTTCTAAATACGCCTCATATAAAACAATTGCAGATAATGCCGCACAGGTCATTCCGAATCCTTTTGCTAATGCTTTCGTCGTATTGCCCAAGGAATCTAATCGATCCAGATTTTCCCGAACGTCTCTTCCCAAATGCGTCATTTCAGCGATCCCTGCAGCGTTATCTGAAACGGGACCAAACCCATCAAACCCTAAAATGATGGTAGTCATTGCCAATAATCCCATCGTTGCAACCGTCACCCCATATACTCCCGCAGTAAATGGGTCAATTCCAGAAAAGCCTCCATAACTGTATCCTAACGCAAAACAAATAAGAATTCCAAGAACGTAAGTAATGATGGGAAGGATAGTAGATTCCAAACCTACTGCGAACCCATTTATAACATTAGTTGCGGGTCCCGTTTCCGAACTTCGTATGATCTCTCGAACAGGTCGAAATTTAGAAGAGGTATAGTAATTTATGATAAAATAAGTTGAAATACCCAATAAAATTCCAACCGTCGAACAAATAAATAGAATCCACCAATACGATCCAAAGGAAATCCAAGTCAAGAAAAAAAAGAAAATAAAACAAAAAACTGAAGTTGTAATCAACCCTCGTCCAAATGCCTTGACAGGATCCGAATTCTCATCTTCCATTTTTACGAAATGACCACCTATAATGGCAGCAAAATTTCCAAGAGCTCTTGATATCAATGAGAAAATAATAAATAGAGGATTATTCAACAGCACGCTTATGGTAACACCGATGATCATGGCACCAATATTATTTGCCGAAGAAGATTCAAAAAGATCGGCTCCTCTTCCCGCACAATCACCAACATTGTCTCCCACGTTATCGGCTATAACTGCCGGATTCCGATAATCATCTTCTGGTAGTCTTTCTTCCAACTTTCCCACGATATCTGCTCCGATATCTGCACCCTTGGTAAAAATTCCACCTCCTAACTGGGCAAATAATGCGGAAAAGGATGCTCCAAATGCGAATCCGACGATAAGAGAAATAGTTAAATCAAAAAAAAGGTATAATAAACAAATTCCCAGTAACGAAGTGGATATTACTGCAATACCAGTAACCAAGCCCGAATCAAAGCCAATTTTTAAGGCATCTTTAATGCTTTTTTTACAAGCTTGTGTTACTTTTACATTTGCCATGGTAGAAGAAAACATGCTAATATAACTTGCGATGATGGAACAAACTGCTCCGATAATAAACGAAATTGCCATTGGCATGCTTATAAAAAATAGAATTGCGGTAATAATCACTAATACAATGATTACCGTTCTATATTGTCGCTTTAAAAAAGCTTTTGAGCCAGATTTAATGATATCGTGAATCCTAATCATCTCTTCGGTTCCACTATCCAACTTATTTAACTTTTTGATTATCCAAAAAATATAAATAAAACCAAAAAGCGAAAGGATGAGGGTCAACGCAAAAAATAGCCAATAAATTAAAATAAATTGATTTCCGACTGTATTAAAATTAAAGTCTTGAAACAACATGATCACGAAATAATTTCTGTATTGTTAAAAATAGGTTTTTACATTATTGTAAATTATTTCTTCAATGAGAATCAATCTTATGATGAGAAATTTGATATGTTTTATAAAAATTATGAAAAATATGATTTTTTCAATATTTTTGCATTTTTTAACGATTCAGCTTTAGTGCCATGTTTTTTTTTAATATTTTGAAATATATTCTAAAATTATCATCTTTATATGTTCACCGTTCTCTTAACTATATGAATTTAATTTTGTGGCATGTTGTTCATTTTTAGTATTACATTGCGGGGATGATGAGTATTTTAAATCACTTCCATGTTGATATTTTAGCGCAAACTTAGGTACGTCTACGAAATCTTTTAATAGACTCACTTGTTCCATGTATTGATGATATAGAAAATCGATTTCAATGTGTTTATTGAAATCATTGCTTTCGGAAAAAGTTAACATTCCCAAAGTAAGTAAAAGCAGTTTCGGGAGACCCTAATATAGTATTTAACACGGCGGCTCTAACTTGATCTATCGATATATCAACTGCATCTTTTCCCGTAAATATCGGTCTGTAATAACTAACTGCGCTATCGGGATTATTAGCAAGATCTTCAGTGATGACTTCTGCCCAAGCTTCATAAAATTGTTGCTCTCTATCTTGGCTCTTAAATAATTCTTGTCTGGTCCTTTCTTTACTCTTCTAAAGAAAAGTTTGTTGATTTTTTTTTGGAGAGAAAGAAAGATTTTTGAAAATGGCTATGTCATTTAAGTAAGACAACATCACACTTGAAAATCGTTTTTTTCCCGTGAAAATTAAGGAATTAAGAAAACCCGTGAGGAAAAAAGCTTAAATTTATATTTTTATTTTATTTTAACAATATATTAGATTGTTATAATCATATTATTTTTATTGTAAATAAGGTCATATTAGAGGAAAATGCAGCAACCTGATTTGCGCTTTAAGATATGCATTTTTGGAGACGGCGGAGTAGGAAAAACCACGCTCATTAATAGATATGTTACAGGTTTATTTGATGACTCTTTTGAGCTGACCATTGGGGTAGATTTTAGATCAAAGATTATTCAAATTGATGATTATCTGGTATATCTTCAAATTTGGGATCTAGCAGGCGAGGACAGATTTCGCTTCTTAATGCAGGATTATGTTGCGGGCGCCTCAGGGGGAATTTTCATGTACGATATCACGCGAATGAGCAGTTTATTGAATATAACCAATTGGTATTCAGTTATTAAGGATGGATATGGAGAATCAACGCTTTTTCCCATTATATTAGTCGGGGGCAAATTAGATTTAGAAAATTATAGGGCTGTTGAGGCAGAACAAGCAAAAAGTTATGTAAAAGACTATGATTTAGTTAAGCTCATAGAATGCTCCTCAAAAACAGGAGAGAATGTTGAGGATATCTTTTTTGATTTAGCTCAATCTTTAGTAAGGAAAATAATATTTTAATCTTCTGCTTCATTAGACATTACAATTCAAAATTCCTCGTTCTATCTTCTTCTTAGTAGTTATTCTTTCAAAGAAGCTTTAATACGGCACATGTTCAATTTAATAATAATATTTATAGGAAGACTTTATTATTATTACAGTACGTTTCTCATTTAGATACGATTTCAAAAAAGGTTAATCTACAAGAATTATAAGATGGATGGCATGTCGAGTGCACAATCTAATTTCAAGGATACGATTCGAGGATATATTCTGGATATTGGAGGATTATTAAAAGAAGAGATTAAGGATTCTCGTTTTGATTTTGGGTTTCGATTTTTATATCCAAATGAGCGGGGGCGACTCATGATGGTCACTCAACCGAAAGGGAAACATTACATTGAAATCACGTTAGGTACATCCTTATCTCCGCAACATCGGCAGGCATTCAACGCTTTAGAGCAACGAGATAAAGTTGCTTTTTCAAAAAATTTACAAAAAATTTTATTTCGCTCAGAAATAGATTATTCCTATGATTTTTCACAACATTACACGATTGTATTAATTGATAAAATTTTTATTGAAGACAGGACCATATCGATTAATCATTTATTCCAATCCATTCGACGTGTCTATAGCAGCACGATGAACGTGGTTTTTTTCATTCAAGAGTATTTCTCGGAGACTTTTGATCCTTCAGATTTTGTATTAAAATGAGGTTCCTTCGTACGCATAGAATGATAAGCGGCGAAAAAGTATAAAAGCAGAAAATTCAATGGTTTTCAACATGGTATCATTTTCCTCTAAGTAGTATCTCTTAAAAGAGGGATAAACAAAAAATTTTATTATATAAATACTTTTTAATCTATAGTCACGGAACTAAATTAAAAATAAATAAGAATATTTTTCTATTTTAGTATATTAGACGAGGTGTTAGAGACATCCCAAGAAGCAGAGAAAAGGTATATAAGCAAAAGAAAGAAGAGAGAACCGCTTTTTTTAAGATATGCATTTTTGGAGACGGGGGGGTTGGCAAGACCACATTAATCAATCGATATATTACTGGGACTTTTAGAGATTCCTACAAAATGACAATCGGTGTGGATTTCAAATCGAGAGTTTTACATGTTGAAGGAGTAGAAGTTTATCTCCAGTTGTGGGATTTTGCTGGCGAGGATCGCTTTCGCTTCCTCATTCCTGGCTACGTAGAGGGCGCGAATGGAGGGATATTTGTATATGACATTACTCGGTATAGTAGTTTGTTAAATCTTGAAAATTGGTATTCTATTTTAAGAAAAGCATATGAAAGACGGAAAATGATTCCGCTTATTTTAGTAGGAAGCAAGTTAGATCTTGAGGTGAATCGGTCGGTCGATATCGAACAGGCTCAAGCATTTTGTGAATCTCATGGCATGTTTAAATTTATCGAGTGTTCCTCCAAATCGGGAAAACAAGTAGAAGATGTTTTTCAAGCATTATGTCATGAAATGGTATCGAGATTTACCGATCTTAAATAAAAACCCTCCTTTACATGAATTCAATTAAGGTATAATATATCCAATTAACCAAATTTCTTAATTAGAATTTTTAAAATTTTGGGAATGAGATAGGCTTTATTTCCAAGAAAGTTAAGTAAGAATTGTAAAACAGCTGGATTTCGGATTAATTTAAAAAAAAGTTCCTTGGGATAATCCATATCACCATATAGGTTTATGAGTTGTTCAATCTTAGCAGTTTTAATGATCTTAAAAAGTAAATCATAGTCCTTCATGGTAAAGTCTTGCAACAAGAGTCTGAGCAGATAATGAAGCTTTAATTGATATCCTATCTCATTATAACAAGGATCTTGATAATATTCTTTTATCATGGAATGAGAAAAATCATTTAGTTGAAAACATTTTTCAATGCTTTGAAGTGCAAATTTCGCTGCTGTTAATAACATGATGATTCCTCCTCCTGTCGTGGCCTTTACTTGCCCTGCAGCATCGCCCAATAATAGAACATGATCAAAAGCTAAACGGTTCATCATACCGTAAGGAATAATCCCTCCCTGTTGATTTATGATTTCTTTTTCATTTAAATTGAGAAATTTCAAAAGATTTTTAAATTTGGATGCGGGATGTTTCTTGCATGCTAGTCCTATTCTGCAAATTCCATTTCCTTCCGGAACGATCCAACCAAATAATTCTTTCCAGGCGGGATGAAAAATCATTACCGCCTCATTCATATTAAATGCAGCTTTAATTCTTACTTGGGAAGCAAAAATAAGCTGATTTTTAATCCCTAATTGCCTTGCTACAAGAGATAATGGTCCATCACAACCAATGAGCATCTTACTCGTTACAGTTCTTTTTGACGTAGTAACTCGAAGGAATTTAGCATGATCGTGGCGATAATATTCAAATGATTTAAATTTTTCCCCTAATAGATAAGTCACGTTGTTCAAATCTTTTATTTGGTTATAATAATGTTTATCTAGTGCGATTCTATCTAAAATATATGGACTTTCCTCCCCCTTAAGGCTGATAGATGTTCCAGAAGGAGAAATTAGCTTTGCTATTTTCACTTGATTAAGAATAATATGTGAGGGAATCTTAATTAAATGGCTAATTTTTTTGGAGACTATTCCGGCACACTGAAAGGGAAACCCTATATTTTCATGTTCCTCAATTATAATGATTCTGTATTTTTTTTTAGATAATAAATAGGCTAAATAATTGCCTGCGATGCTAGCTCCTATGATAATTATATCGCAGTCTAATTCCTCCAAATTTTCCACTCCAGTATTTAATGAGATTATTTAGTAATTCGTTAAGAAGAATTGTTTATTAATTATCAATTTTAGTTTGGTGAGATGTAAAAAAATCATCTTCGATTTTTTGCTTAAGAAGGAGAGGAGAAGAGGAATAGAGGCAAAAAATATTTAACTAGCAAAGGAGAATTCAGGTATTTCCAATTATTTTAATCTTTTCTATATCCTAAGTCCATCATCATCCCATATACTATTCCCAAGATAATGCCATTGAAAGTAGGGTTATGTTCAGTGGTTAAATCAGTTCTTGACATTAATAACGGCGTAATCTTTTCCACCACGTATCGTGTTTCGGGCTTTTCATTATAATATTGAATGATCTTGGTCCGAAATTCTTCCGTAAAGAATTCATTTTCATCGATTATTTTCTTCACATTCTCTCGACCATTCACTAATCCAAAATGGCTAAATCCCCCCCTTTCAGGTATTAATTGCTTTATTTTTTGAAGGGATGCCATGTAACTGGAATGGTTATATAGCACGGGCATAGAAGTGGGCATGGTTACCAATTTAGAGGAGTGATAAATAGTTCCTACTGCTTCTCCGAAAAACATGAATTCGACTTTTCCATTCTTGATAAGGAGTGGGCATTGATGGTCGGGAGTGTGTCCGGGTGTGCTCAATATAGCAAGATTCACCTCACTATCATTCACGTGAAAGGTGTCAAGGATTTCAAGGTGGTGAGGATCTTCGCTTGGAGTTATTATTTTAAATGCATTTTCTTCTATGGTCTTCATTATTCCCACAAAATTACCATACGTACGCTTCGCACGATTTAAATGATATTCGAAATTATTCAAGAGTTCTTTAGTCTTTTCGGTTGTAAGGATTTTAAAATCACGATTATCTTTCTTTAAAATTTCATTCAGTTGCCATAAACCGCCATTGTGATCAAAATGGCCATGACTTGTCATTATGTATTTAATGGTGGATAACTCAATTTCTTTTTTCTTTAAGTATTTCACCAGTTTTTTAGTGTCCAAGGAAGAACCAGAGTCAAATAAAAGGGTTGCATCATCGAATTCTGCAATGTATACTGAAAGAATTCTTGGGGCGCCATAAGCTTTAAGATCCACGTGATGCAAATACTCATTTACTTTTTGGGATTTAATTGTAATTAGTGATCCATCCATGTTATGAGAAATAATTAAAAAAAGATTAAGAAGTATGTGTTTTTTAACGTGAAGTCTCATTTAAAGCAGCTAAAATAAATACATCGTGGAATTTACCTCTCAAATTTAAAAATTGTTTTAATCTTCCTTCTTCCTGAAAGCCAGAACTTTTAAATAAAGAAAGAGAATATAAATTCTCGGTTGCCACGTGTGCTTCTAAACGGTTTAAATTTAAATGATTAAATCCTATTAATTTAATCAAGTTGAGCGCTTTTTTACCATATCCTTGATTCCAATATTCAGGGATAAGCCATATCCCTATTTCCGCTCTTTTATGATGCCAAATAACATTCCATAGGCTAGCAGAGCCAATTTTATTAATTAAATTGTCTCGTAATTCAATAATATAGTTATATTGCAGGTTCTTCTCCCAAGATTTCAAATATTCACTTACAAGCTCTTTAGAATGCCTCTTAGACAGGAGTGGACCAAGAGAAAGAAAAGTAATCACATTCTTATCGCGCAAACTCTTATAAAAGAAAGGACCATCCTTCTTAGAGATTTTTCTAAGATAAATTTCATTCAAATTGATTTCTTCAATTATTTCAGGATATGGGGACATTGCTAACAAGGGCATTAATTTAAATCTTGAGATATAAAGGAATTGCATTTAATATTTAAAAAATAAAATAATATAAAGAAAATAAAAGTAAAAATTTTAAGGTTTTAAACTCCCTTGAAGTTTGGCTCTTTTCTTCTTAAGAATGCATTAATTCCTTCCTTAACATCACTCGAGGCACTATTTACTCCGAATCCAAGTTGTTCAAATTGTAATCCAATCTTTAAAGGTACTTGCGTTCCGAATTTAGCAGCCCGCTTTATTACCATTAATGAAGTAGTAGCTGCATTTCCTAACCACTTGGCTTTTTCATGCACAACATTTTCAAATTTTTCATCTTCTACGAGAAAAGATACATACCCCCAATCAAACATGGTTTTTGCTGACTCTCTTTGCCCAAAATAAAGCATTTTCATGGTCCTAGCAAGCCCAATATGGCGAGCCATTCTTTGAGTGCCACCATTTGCGGGAAAAATGCCGCGTTCAATTTCGGGGAATCCAAATTCTGAGCGTTCACTAGCGATGACAAGATCACAAACCAGGGATAATTCACATCCTCCTCCAAAGGCATAACCATCCACCGCAGCGATTAATGGTTTGGGAAATTCTTCAATTAGATCATAATATTTGTGCCTCATGTACATGGCATGAGTCATGTGGATGGGAATGTTCATTTTCAATTCTGGAGCCATGGGGGCTGCTAAATCAGCACCTGATGAGAATGCCGGTTTTTTCGTGAAATCTTTAGTACCACGTAAAACGACACATCGAATCTCGGGGTCAATTTCCATGGATTCTAAAGCTTCATATACCTCCTTAACGGTCTGTACCTGTAATGCATTTAATTTATCGGGTCGATTCAAGGAAATCACTGCATAATTTCCATCGATCGTACCCCCTTCCTTAGTATTCGGCCACTCTATTTTAATATGTTCATATTTTTTTCCTTCAGACATTTTTATAACCTCTTTTTCATTCAATTAGATGATCTGGAAATCTCCGTTCAATTTTAGAATGGAAATACCCAGACAATATTTATAAAAGCAATGAGTAGTATAGGGATTGTTTTAATTAAAAATTTACAAAAATTTTATTTTTTTGAAGAATCGTTTTCAAAATAATTTCTTGGTACTAATTAGATTAATTGAAAAGTTCACACGAAATTAAAATGAAAATGTAGTAAAATCATTATAAATCGTTAAAATCGAAAATAGAATCCCATTCTTCTTGCTCTGCATACTCTACTGAATCTTTTAGTATTTTTTGAATTTTTAATAAATTGGCATTAGTAACATTTAAGCTTAAGGCAGGGTGTATGGTTGGATCTTTAAGTTGAGCGCTTATAATCCTCTCTGCTTCAACAAAAAATATAGTAAGGCTTTCATTCCAAGCTTTAATAGCTCGACTTTGAAAAATAGTTTCAATTAACATGTCAATTAACCGATTACTTAACGAAGAGCCCCAATTTTCATTCCAGAGCTGAATTAAATAAGCAAATTTTTGAGGTATTGAAGGGGATTCTGTTCCCGATTTTCGCCTTATTAATTTTTCAAGAGAAGTATTAATTTCGTTCAGAAATTTAACACACGATTCCATTATTTTTTTAATTTCCTCATCCTTCTTATTCAGGTTTAAAAGATTCAATTGCTCTAATACAAGTAAAGCGGATTTTTTATCTTGGACATACCTTATTGGGGTATTTACTGCGAAATAACGGACTTCTTTACTGGAATGGCTCACATTTTTTAATAAATTCGGAATGGTTTCTTTAATATCATATCCTGATCTAATCATGTTGTCAAGGGTGAATGCAGCATTTTGTCTCACTTTATCTGAATCATCCAATAATAACTCTGTAAGAACAGGAATGATTTGCGGAACATTATAATGCTTCACAACTTCACTCATCAATAATGTGGTAATATGACGAACATACACATCTTTATCCTTTAAATTTTCAATTAAAATGGGTATAGCGGGAAGAAAATAATCTCCCTTATTATATATAAAGTTCCACAATTCGTCGGTAGCCCATTCTCGGATAATACTATCTTCGTCTGATAATAAAGGCAAGTAATGATCGAATAATTGCTCTTTTTTCTCCACAATAAAATCCTTTGAAAGTGCTTGAATGTCCTCTCTTTTAATAAAATGTCTCAATTTTTTCTCTAAATCCCATCTGCTATTGATGGAATACTTTTGAATTACTTTTAACGTTTCTCTTGCAGTCTTTGGAGTTAAAATATCTTCAATGATTCTCAAGGAATAATTTTTAACTTCCAAGTTTTTATGATTAAAGAATAATTCTAAGAGCTCAGGAATCATAGGAGAAACATCCACCTCGCATGTAAAATAACCGCAAGTTGTTAACCGATACATTATATCTTTTTTTTCTTGATTGCTTGCCTTTTTTAATAATACTTTAATTTTATCAAATTGTTTTACATGCACGTAGTATTGAGCGAGACTTTCAATAATGGCTTTTTTAATATTCCGTGATTGATTCATTTTTCGATTTTCCATTACATGAATAAAGGGTTGAACATGATGCCATTTTACCCGGGGAATTGGCGATTTGCAGGTGATATTATCTCGTATCCAGTTGCTCAGGACAATAAAGGCATTATTCACGAGGTTAGGATCTGAATCAGAAGTAAATTTCGCCATAAGAGGAATAGCTGAAGTGATATCCTCAATTACTTTGAATTTATTTAGTAGAGTTCTTGCTGCTATGAATCGCACTTCTTTTTCCTGATCTTTCAAGAGAAGCATTAATTTAGAAATGATGGGGGTTAAATCATATTCTTTTTTCACAACTTTTAAAGTGCCTGCCGCTTCTTGACGGACGTCCTTATCCTCATGCTGTAATAAAGATTCTAAATCTTTCCAGCGTGCCGTTCTTGCATAAAAGTAGCTTAGGGTGTCAGCTGCACCAAACTTAATCTTTTCGTTTCTATCATCAAGTAAATTCGTAATCATCGGAATAGATTTTGTAACATCTAACTCTTCTTCTACTGCTTTTCGCAAAATAAGAATCAATTCTAATTTTAAGTCTTCATTATTATCTATCGTGAATATTTCCAATATTTTGTCTAAAAATGGTGAGATATCCAATCCATTTCGAATCAAATCCTTGAATATGCTCGCTGTAGGCTCATGAATGTTCGACATCTTTATATCTAGAAGAACTTTTACTAAAACGGGTGTTAATATTTCGAGAGAATGTTCATTGGTTGCAGCAAGAAGAACCTTTATGGCTTCTTCTCTAACTTGCATGTTTTTATCAAATAATAAAATGCCAACTAATGGTAGAGCGTGAGAAATATCTCTTTCATCTCGATCACTTACTAAATCATGAGCAGTCGAAGAACCTAAAAAATCAAGGAAAGATAATTTTTCCTCCTGATTCGAATTTCTTATATTTTTTAGCACGTAGGTATAATCATGAGTGGAGTTCTTGATATAATTGCTTATATAATAGCCCAATGCATTGGCACAGTTCCATCTTACTTGTTCATTTGCATTAGCCAAACCCTCTTCAAGATATTTAGTAAATGGGGTAATATCGTGGTACTCCTTAGCTAAATCACTTATTTCTGCCGTGACTTTCAAAATGTTTTCAATTTGGTTACTTTCTAATTCTTTCGTTAACTGTGAAATTCGTTTTTCATTTATTAAGTTCCACCGACGAGGTTCAGAAAGAAGCATGAAAGTGGTTAAAAATTGAGCCGCTTTTTTCCTAATATCTTGCCGTGATGATAATAATTCCTCCATCGCTTGGGGAAAATTATTATAATTTCGACAATAGAAACTAACAAAATATTGATAATAATATTTCATTATCTTCCCGATTTCTTGCCAGATTTCCGATCTTTTAGAAAGTAGAAGTTCATTTAGAACATTTAGAGCATCTTTAATATTTTCCCCTTTTTTTGCGAGGTTTTTTAATTCTGAAAGTGCATTTAGTTTAATAGAGAGCGTTTTATCTTCTAATTTCTTTAATAATTCTTCAGATACCACAAGAACCAAGTTATAAAAAAGGATGCTTTTTTAATACATTTTTGCATGATTTTTTTAAAAATTGCGTTTCAATTTAGCTTTTAATAAGAGATAAATAATGATTCTTAAATTATCTTTAAACCAATATAAATTCTGAATTTATAATCTACAAATACGGAGAATAGTTCAATTATTCTAATAAGTTCTTAATTATTATAGATCTTAGCATGTTTTTTGTGTACATTCATGATTATTTTTTTATTTTGTACGTGTAATTTGAATTCTCTCAAACCCAAGAATGCGAAAAATATTGGCGGGTTTTTCAATTTTCCACAATTGGGAAAATGCGTGATCTTGGGGCTAAAAAAAGATTTATATTCATAACTTTCTTATTTTTGGTTTGTATATAAACTATTCAATTCTAAAATTAAGAAATTCAATATCCCTTATAGAGGTGTTATTTAAATGAATTTTAAAAAAAGTTGGAAATGGGTGACAATCATCCTTGTCGTTATTTTTGCGGTTGTTATTATAGGCGCCGTAGTTTTTGCTCAAATAAATCCTTCTGAAGAAGAGTTTGATCCTAATGCCACCGTTTTAGCTAGTGGGAGTTTAAAAAGTACTGCTGATAGTTCCCGTACATATCATGGCACGGTAAATTTAGTACAAGCCACTGATGGGAAATACTATCTTTATTTCATCGATATTTATATTGATATTCAAATGGGACATTTAAATAATGAATATATATACCTTTCTGATCAAGAGAACCTTATAAGATCAACGGATGATCCGGGGAATATCGTGGAAATAGGTGAATTATCTCAATATAGGGGAGATTTTTCATTAATCATCCCAAAGACAATAGATCCCTTGCAATATAAGAGCGTTATCATTTATAATAAGGTATCCAATAGATTCTTCTTTAGGGCGGAGTTAGAAGGAGAAACAGATTTAACTATTAAAATTTCGGACGCAGTTTCTTAAGCTTTAACTTCTATAGTATCTTTAAAGAAAACTAGAGGTTAGGAATCTAATCCTATTTTCGAGAGTGAATGTGGCATTCTGCCTTGCTTTATCTGAACCATCTAATAATAATTCTATAAGGAGAGAAATGATAAGTTATTTAAAAGTTGGTGTTCAATTTAGCTTTTGATAAAAAATAAATAGTAATTCTTAAATTATTTAAGCAAGAAAGTTGAGATTAATTTATCAGAGGAAAACAGTTTGGCTAATAGTAATACAGCTCATAAATTAGAAATTCTTAAAATTGTAGTTGCTGGGTTAGATAACGCAGGTAAAACGAGTTTTCTGACCGCTTTAGCAAAAAAGTATGATTTTTTTGAACAAGTTCGTGCGATTAAGCCCACAATAAAAATTAATTATAGCTCCTTAAACTTTTTAAATAAATGGGAGATTAGGTTCTGGGACATGGGTGGACAAGAGATGTACAGAGAGAATTATTTGAGAGATCCCATCGTTTTTGAGGATACAAAATTTCTATACTATTTTATAGATGTTCAAGACAAAAGCAGAATAGAGCTATCAGTAAATTACTTGGAGGAATTATTAAAGATTTATGAAAAGTTACCGTATTCAGAAGAAGTCATAATTTGTTTAAATAAATTCGATCCTAAAATTCAACATGAAAAGAATATTAGAGAAAATTCTGATTTTATAACGAAATTGACTTTAAGGAATACTAATTTTAAATTCAAATTCATAAAAACATCATATTTCGACATCGGTTCGATTTCTAAAGCCTTATCGTATTCGCTACAAAAATACATCAATGTGGATTTTTTAAACATCTATATTGAGACAATTATAAGGAAATTGAGAGGGATTTATGGCGTGCTTTATAATTCTGATGGGTTAATTCTCTCTGAATATTATAGTGATCCGATAGAATCAGACCAATTTGATGGGTTAATACGACAGAAAGTAAATGAAGATCTAATTCTAATACAAAAATTAATGGAAAAGAACATTACCTTTTCGGAACGTATTTTTGATGTCAATGATCGAACTGAATTTTTAAAACAATTTAAAATTGGAGAAAATTTATTATTTTTGAAACTTTTCATGCCTACATCGAATAAAAACATTATTGAAGAAGAATTGGGAGAATTTGAAATAAATCTGCAGACCATATTCACTTAAAACTATTTCTAAAGAAAAAAGAATAAATAACAACTACTAAAAAAAGAAAAAATAAAATGATTATGAATTTGTCTTATTTTCGCATTTCCGTGAATTTACCAGATTTCATGAGATCACAGGGTTTTAAATAACTTTTTCCCGTTTTCTTAGCTAAATCTTCGAGTAATTTAGACCATTCTTGCCAATTATTCTTTCCAGCACCAAAGGGTCCTGGAGTATTCATACCGGCCATGTTAGCATCGTCAATAATCTTAAATCCAGATGCTACGCCTTCTTCTAATATTCTGCATCCTTCGTTCAACAGAATTGCCATGGTATTCACTAAATCAAACATGCCCGCAGGTTCTGCTTTTTTAGTTTTTTCAACTATAGCTTCTCTTCCCTTGCTCCAATCATAAAATCCCTTTCCTGTCTTGGCACCCAAATTTCCCGCTGCGACTAAATCTTTAACTATTTTTGGAGGCTCGAAATCAGAAGAAAGAGTTTCTTTATAATAGTTCATGACATGTACCATGGTATCCAATCCAACATAATCTGCCAATAAACACGGACCCATGGGCATCTTTCCTCCAGCGTCGGCATCAATTCTTTCCCAGGGAATTTGCTTTTCTCTTGCTTGGTCGAAAACCCAACCCATATAGATTTGAACGGGAGCATTCATTCTATTTACAATGAATCCCGGTCTATCTTTTAAAACAGGGGCAATGTATCTCTTTCCACGCAAGCAGGGTAAGGATTCTGCCACTTTCATTGCAATTTCAAATGTTGAATCCGACGTGGAGGCTCCTCTAATCACTTCAATGCATCGCATTAAAGGTACGGGGTTGAAAAAGTGCATTCCGCACGCGCGTTCGGGAGCGCCCGAATCCTTTCCGATTTCCGTGATGCTCATCGTGGAGGTATTGGATGCGAAAATGACGTGAGAAGGTCCGTTCGCCATTACCGTTTTGCACACCTGTTTTTTAACTTCCATTTTTTCGATGACTGCTTCAATCACGATATCAACATTTTTTACAGCAGAAGCTAAATCAATGGAGGTTTTTAATTTTCCCAGCACTTCTGCGGCATTTAATTGTCCTTTCGCTTCTAGTTTTTTAACTCCCTCTTCGATACCTTTAACACCCTTATCGACAAACCGTTGTTCTACATCCACCAGGGTGACATTATAGCCAGCCATCATGGAAACTTGAGCAATTCCCGAGCCCATTAATCCTGCGCCTAATACTAACACATTTTTAATATCTACCATCTTACATTTTCACCTTATTTTAATTGAATTTTATTTGTTTTTTATTGTAGATAATTTTCCACATGTTAATTAAATCACGAAAAATTTTTAATATTTGACTTTTTTTGTTCAAAATTCTACATGGTATTTTGCAATGTAGATATTCGGTTTCATAAAAGATTAAATCAAAAATTAAAAACCTTATTTTTTGAGAGCGAGATCCTATTTTTTTTTAATAAAAAATGAGAAGAATTAATTTCAAAAAGTTAAATTTTTCCAACTTTTATTTCAGATTTATAAGTGGAAGTAATATATATCTGAATTTATTGTATTTATTAGAAATCTATAAAAATAGCACAAATAGATTGATATTATAAAAAAAAAGATGATTTAAAATGCAAATTGGGACTATAAAAGGCATAGCAATAAAAGTACACTATTCTACCATAATAATCGTGGGGTTAGTAGGATTTTATGCTGGTTTTTTTTATTTGAGCATTGTTCCTACAGCGTCCATCGTTGATGCAGTTATTTTGGGGCTAATTAATGGCATTATCATTCTGTTTAGCATATTGGCCCATGAGTTAACCCATTCGTTATTTGCCATGAGATACGGAATTCGAGTTTCAGAAATCGAGTTGTATATTTTTGGTGGTGTTTCAAAGATCGAAGATGAGCCCAAAACTCCTAAAGAAGAGGCCGTTATTGCATTCGTCGGACCGCTTTCAAGTATAATAATAGGAGCCGCATTTTTAGGTGGTTACTTATTTATCCCCTCAACTTTATCGTCAATATTAACTGTCACCTGCTTGTATTCGGGTATAACAAATGTAGGTTTGGGTTTATTTAATCTAATTCCCGCATTTCCAATGGATGGGGGCCGATTATTAAGAGCAATCCTCTGGAGCAGGACAAAAGACATGATGACTGCAACAAAAACAGCTTCAAAAATAGGAAGAGTATTTGGATATGGATTCATGATATTCGGTGTGTTTGAAATTTTCTTTCTTGGAACCTTGACTGGATTTTGGTTAATATTAATAGGAATTTTTTTAAACAGTTCTGCCAGAAGTTCCTACACGGATATGATGAGTCAAATGACTCTTTCCAGGATTCACGTGAAAGAAATGATAAATCATGGTGAATTAACCATTCCTTTTGAAATGACGATTAGTGATGCGATAAGAAGGTACTTCGTGCCCTATAATAAAGAATACTTTCCAGTAACAAGAGCAGGGACAGTGGTTGGTATATTGGATGCAAATGACATTAAAAAAATGTCTGTTGAGGAAAGAGCACTAACGATTGCAGGTTATAAGATGAGAAAAATCGCAGATTTTCCAACGGTCAACGAAGGGGAGACGGGGAAAGAAGTGATGATAGCAATGAGTAATATACATAATGAACCCCATATTGTGGTTGTTAGAGAAAAGAGCGATAATGAGCTATTGGGATTTATCGGAGAAGAAGAAGTCGTTTCTTCCATGAGATTTTGGCAAAAAGCGGGACAAGCGGCATAAATTACTTTTTCTCCAAATAATTATATTTTTTAGAATAAAAAGTTGGATTCTTGTTTTTTATTTCTTTCTCTTTTTTAAAAAAGTGTTTATTATTAAATCAGGTTTCATTTCTTTTGGAACTTTAAATTTTAAAAGTAGAAAATTAATTCTTCAATGCACATATCTCTTAGATCATCATTTCGAAGAAAATTAATATCAATTTTTTTAAGCTTCTTGCCGAGTAGTGAAGTAAATGCACTTTCAAAATATCCTTTTGAGATTCTACATAATGCCTTACCGGGTTCTAGTTTCTTCCTTCGCTTGATTGGTTCTCTTAAGAAACACTGATTTTCAATAACAATTCTGATGGATCGTTCTAACTCGTTTCTTTCAATACTTTTGACTTGTACGGAATAAAAATCTTTTAATTCCGTCAGAAGCAATTCAAAGGCTTCTAATAACTCGAAAGTTTCTTTATCATATTTTTGCTTAATCCGATCTGCAATCACCTTACCCGGACCTGAACCTACTTGATATAATGAGGTTAAAAGCATGTTGCGTCCAAATAAATCATAGATCTTATAGACAAATGCTTCAGCAATGATTTCAAATCCTTTTAAACTATTGATATTTTCCTTTGGATTGCAAATTCTCTTATTTAATTCATCCGTTTCATCATGAGTCTCCAAATTTGTACCCCTCGAATCAAGATGCATGCAAAATAATTCCTATATTTATTTATAAAAAAGAAATTTAATTTAAATTTATAAGGTTTTCACGAAATTTCTTAAAATATTTAATATATTAGATGCAATAAAAGAGAATTTAGATTTTTCACTAAGATTATTCATTACTTGCGCTTTGTTAGTTTTTTTTAACCAGAAATATTCCGCGATTAGAGTTTATTATAAGTACCCTCATGGTGGTATTTAAAACTGGTCTCCTTAACTCTTTTAAATATGGAAGGATATATTTTATTTAACTAATTCATTATAGTTTTATTAATTATTGCTTTGAGGTCTTCACTTCATGAGTGAAAAAAAAAAATACAATCCACCATCCATAAAAGGAACATTAGGTGTATTATTCGCCGATTTAATCCTAATTTTTATATTATTAGTTGTGAGTTTAGGAATATGGCATCGCGTGTTTTTTTGGTTTTATATCCCCACCGGAATTTTAACTCTGGTAGTATTTCTAGTTTTTAGCCTTTATCTTGTTGATAGAAACACGAGACCCTGCCCCGAATGTGGCAGTAAACTAGACAATAAAGCAGGATTCTGCATGCAATGTGGCGCGAAAGTCCCGCTTTTTTGTCCTTCTTGCAAGAATAAGATAAAAGGGACGCCGAAATATTGTCCTGTTTGCGGCTATGATTTAGGAAAGAAAGGAACGGAAGAGGAAGTCAAGAAAGAACCAAAAGGAGATGTTGTTGCTAGACCAGGATATTGCGGGGTCTGCGGAGGAAAAGTCTCAGAGAAAGCTAAATATTGTCCACTCTGCGGTTCTGAAATCACGTGAATATAATTTACTCTTTTTTTATTTCTACTTTTATTTCATGTTTTTGAAGCTTGAGAAAGATTTTCCATTTCATTTTCAAAAGCTTCATATTCAGGAAGAGTTTCGAGACAGATATGAATCTTTTTTATAGTGGTGGTTTTTTTTTCAATAAAATACTTGTTGAGTATGGATAGCATCATGTTCGCGCAACTCTGAACATTATAACCGATCATTTCTTTCGTTAAGGGGGGAAACACGAGAGATTTGAACTTATTACTTTCGGCAAGCTTAAGGCAATTCCAGATGGAGAAAACCATACCTTTAGGATCAGATTGGGATGAATTTGTCATGTGAAATTGTAAAAGAGGGGGTATATTTACATGTATGATAGATTTAGCATCAAGACATCCTCCTGAAGTAATAACTGCTTGTCCCTTTGGAAGTTGATTAATCTTATTGATGGCTGAATTGCATTCTCTCTGCACTTTGGAGCCTGCCAGTGTTATCACCCGTGATCTTAAAAAACCGGAGGGTAATAGACGGTTATTTGTAGGTAACACAATAACATCGGCATGAATTTTCGTAATGTCATTTACCGAAATTTCAATGAGTACTTTCTTAATTAAAAGTTTGTTCATTTATCATATAGTTAAAAAAAGGGTATTTATATTTTATTTTAACTTGAATGAGTATTTAAAACCATATCTTTTAAGTTAGAAGGGCACATCATCAAGAATGGAAAAGTTAGATTAGAAACAGTTAGATTAGAAACAAATGATAAATTAAGGATTCAATTCATTATTAACTCTTTATTAACCAATGTGCGATTTTATCGGGTAAGAGAAATCCTAGATAATATTCGATCGCACTTGAAATTAACACAGCTCTAATAATAGCTAAAAGTAATGAACCCATGGGAATAGCTGCATCAAAGACAGCTGCGAAAGTAAAAGAAATGAACCCTAGTAACAAAAACCTCCCCTTCCATTGAATACGAGCATCCTCGGAATCCATTGAATTTTTTGATAAAATAATTCCCGTTATGAGAGCGGTTGCTATTGCCAAGATTTGAAACATGAATGGAAATAGGTTGTGCTCAGTATTAAATCGTGAGGTTGCTTTTCCGATCACGTTTAAATCTGTGAAAAAATAATAAAGCAACAAGATTTCATAAATTGAGGATATAATTCCGTAAACAGATACCAGTGTTTTAGTGAGATGAGGATATACCAATTTACAGAAAGAATACACCCAAAGAACTACGGCTAGTGGAATAAAGATATTCCCTAAAAATAAATCTAGAAAAAGGCTGATTTCTTGTTCATTAAACGCAAATGTAAAAAAAGAAATTGCATTACCCCACCACGGAGAGCTAAGGAAAACCCATGTAAGTCCTACAGTAACAAAAACCTTGTTTCTTACGGTAAAATACTTTAAGAGGATTCTTATTCCAACAATTAAAGAAACGATAACGAATAACAAAGCAAAAGTGACTTGAATCAATTCAATTTCGGTTAAAGATTCTAATCCCATAATTATACCAGATTTCCTTTAAGTTAATTAACTAATATTACTATTTTATCTTATTTATATCTTTTTGATGAAAAAAGATAAATTGCGATAAATCATGTTTGTTTAGAAATTCTTTAGATTTTTACTATATAATTGTATGCATTGTGAATTTGACATTTGTATTTTTTAGGAAAAAAGATAATAAAATGTCAAAAAGGCATAGCTTTTCACTCGATATTATGAAATTATTGAAATATTACCAGAAAGATGTGTTGAAAAAATGCCAACTATCCAAAAGGATTAAATATTCTGAAAATCAAAAACTACCTTCATGGCTTCCGAGCTCTTCTTGTCACTAAGAATATTGAAAGCATCTTGATATTGTTCCAAAGGGAATTTATGAGTTACTAATGGACCAGTGCTAATCCTTTTCTCTTTTAAAAATTCTAAGAAAAACTCAAACGCATGCTTCGTCTCTCCTTGGAATTCTTCGATTGAGAATGCATTGGAGCCAATTACTTCAATCTCTTTAAAATAGTGAGGGGTATTCTCGCATCTTTCTGGGGTAGAAACTCCCGTTAGGATAATGCGTCCTTGCGTCGTTATAATACGCAGACCAATCTCTAATGTTGTTGCAGATGCGATGGTATCAATAATGCCATCAACCCCCTCCATCGTCCATTTCAGCCCTTTTGACGGTGTATATAGTAAAGCATTCGTATACTGGGCAATATCTTCGATTAATTGGGCGCCACTCGTCATAAAAACATGTTCCGCTCCTAATTTTAATGCCATTGTTTTTTGAAATGAATAGCGTCCTACTGCAACTATCCTTTTTACGTGAAAAATGTTTTTTAAAGAAAGAACGGTTAATAATCCAATGATCCCTAATCCAAAGACTAAAATAAGAGAATCTGGATCGGGATCCAACGAGAGACAAGAATGAAACGCGACTGAAAATGGATCTGCTAACACTGCCATATCATAATCAACTTCTTCAGGGATTGTAAAACACTGAGATTCATGCACGGTAAGAAAAGGTGCATATCCACCAAATCCTTTAGTTACCCCTAAATGCATTCCTGTCGGTAACATGCCTCTTTGAAAGTTTCGACAATGAGTGTAATCCCCTTCTTGACATCTCTCACAAGCAGGCGTAATACCTCGTGGTAAGCAAGCAAACCAAGGACTAATTGCGACTCGATCACCAACCTTTAAATTTTTTACTTTTTTTCCAGCTTTCGCAATCTCTCCCACAACTTCATGTCCCATTATTTGGGGGAATGAAAGAAAAGACCTTAAAGGATTATCCACCGCACCATTTAAGGTAACTTCTTTCATGTCACTCCCGCAGATGCCACACAGGGCATTTTTAATTAGCACCCAGTCCTCTGCAATTAATGAAGGAATGGGAACATTTTTAAGATTAATTGCCCCTCCTGGCTTCCAGTATCCACTAGGATTTCTTAATCCACGTACCTTGCTTTTAAACAACTTCCAGAGTTTCATTTCAAATACGAGGGCAGGCATCATTTTATTCTCATTCTCAGCTTGTTTCATGCTCTTTATTTCACCTCCATATCTTTTACATGGGACAATACGACTTTAATTGCTCCTGATTTACCTTGATTTCTTGTTGCCACTAATGCATCTTTATAACTTGAAAATGGGAGGATATGAGAAATCATTTGGGAGGGATCAACGCGTCCCTCCTCGAGAAATCTAAAATAATGGTAATAAGCATGCTCCTTGTGCCCTTCAAAGTCTTCTACTGCAAACGCATTGCTGCCAATGATTCTCAGATCTTTAAAATAAATGGGCGTCCATTCATATCTTTTCGGAGTAGAAACACCCGTAACAACAATTGTACCAGAACCAGGACGTTTTTTATCGCGAGCCTTCGTGATTCGTATGCCTGTTTCAAGAGTTTCTTTGGAAGCAACCGTATCGAATAAATAATCGACGCCTTCGATTAACCAGGGATTTTTAGGACGGGGATAATAAATGTCATAATGCAAGTAATCTCCAATCTTTTCGATGATGTTTTTAGGGGATGAGGATTCCATGATAAGATCTGCTCCAAATGTTTCGGCTAATTTCTTCTGTTGCGGAAAGCGAGCAATGGCAATAACAACTAGGTCTTCGAAAATGTTTTTCAATATATGGATTGTAAGTAATCCCAGGTTTCCACAACCATAAACTACACATGTAGAACCCGGTTGAGGTCTTACTTTCAATATGGAATGAAATGCCACGGAAAATGGATCAGCAAGAATAGCTTGTTTCCAGGAGAATTGATCAGGTATGGAAATCGCCATTGAATCATGAGCGGGAACCAATTCAGCAAATCCGCCCGTAGCATCCGAACTATTACCCGTATGAATCCCAGGAGCAAGAATCCCTTTTTTAAAATTTCTACATAGTGTATTTTTTCCTTGTTGACATGCCGTGCAAACAGGTTGAATTCCTCTTGGGATGCAACTTAACCACGGATTTAGAACCACTCGTTCTCCTACTTCATGAGTTGATTTATTCCCCACTTTTACTATTTCTCCTACGACTTCATGGCCCAATATTTGAGGCCAAGAGATCACGGCAGTCATGGAATTGTCTTGATTGCCATCCAAGAAGACTTGTTTTGTATCTGAACCACAAATTCCGCAATAATGGGTCCGAATGAGAACCCAATCCTCGTTTATTATTTTAGGTTCTGGAACTTCCATGCAGCGTAAATATCCAAAGCGTGTAAGATATCCTTTTGGCCCAAATAATCCGGTCAGGCGCCCAATAGCAAGTTTTTTCAAGTCATAATCAAAAACGAGAGCTTTCATGATTTTCTCGGTGTAAACCCATGTTTTTGAGTTTTTTTAAATTAATTGCATTAATCATTTACCTTAAAGATAATCTTAGTTTTAATGTTATTTATACCTTTTTTTAGAACTTACAATAGTTTATTGAGGTTGGGAGAAAATTCATTCAATTTAAGGTACGCATGGCACATGGTATTCCATTCTTAATATTAAAATAAATAATTCATATTTTTTAAGCAATTATTTTAATAAAAAGTAAATCTTTAAAAAACCATGACAAAAATAAAAAATATTCTTTTTGTCTGCCATGGAAATACGGCACGTTCTCCCGTTGCATGGGCTCTCGCCAGAAGTTTAAAAGAAAAGTATCCCGAACTTTCTGATGTTAATTTCGATAGCGCGGGGTTTATAAACGCTTTTTCTTACATGCAACCTGAATCCCGTTACTTTTTAGATTTAAAAGGAGTGGATCATTCGGATTTCGTGCCAAAAATTCTAAACCGGGATTTAATAGCAAAACAAGATCTCATTCTAACCATGGAAACCATTCATAAAGAAAAGATATTACATGACCATGCTGACATTAAAAATATAAAATCAAAAGTTTTTACATTAAAGGAGTTCAATGGAGTGCGTGACAACCTTAATATTATTGATCCTTACTACGAAAATCCTAAAACTTACATGAAGATCATGAGAATTATTGAACAACAAGTAACCCGACTAATGCAGAGACTTCTGGAATTGAATAAAGAAACTTAGACATAGTTTATTTTTAATTCATAAAAAAATTTAGAATTTTTAAGTAGACTCATTTATTTGAATGATTCTTTCGATGGTTTTAATGACCGCCTCTTCAATTGTTTTCATAGTTTCAGTATATTTTTCCTCTCCAAAATAAAATGGATCCAAAATTTCTAAATTCTCTTTTTCTCCGGCAAATTCGCGTAATAAAAAAACTTTCTTCTCTAGATCCTTTATATCTTTAAATCTTCTCAATAATTTGTTTACATGATGTTTTTTTTCAAAAGCCAGGACTAAATCTTGTTTTTCCAATAGTTCTCTCGTAACTTCTTTTGCTTTAAAATCACTGATGTCAATTCCCTTGCTTTCAAGATATTTCACGGTTCCAGGTTGAGGGACTTCATAATAATGATATAACCCCGCGGAATCGAAATTAACTTCATTTAATTGAGTGCCATATTTATTTTTTTTAAGCCATTTCGAGAAATATTCGGCAAATGGACTTCTACAAGTATTACCCGCACAAAGAAATAATACATTTTTAATTTTAGGCATTAATGGATTAAATTTACCATGTTAAATTAATATTGATCACAAGCTTCAAATCCATGGGTTCATGATGATCGAGCAAAAGTCCTTTTAGCTAGAGGATTCTAAATGAAATAAATAAGTATCTAATTCAGTAAAATTTAAAGAGTAAAAATTTAGGAGTGAAATGTAAAAACGCATTCCATGAAGAATAGTGGAAATTCTTAGTGTTGATATGGACGATACAATAGATTGAGTTGCTAATAAAGAAACATAAAGGAATAGATAGCATTAAATTACAAAAGGAATGAAAAAAGGAAATCGGTCTTTAGAAATTAATTAGCAGATTTTTAAACTCCTATCACTATAAAAGATTGAAAATTATGAGATTAAATAGAAAGGTAAAGCATAAATTCTAAAATTTCTTAAATTAAAAAGGTTTTAAATGAATCATTGATCTTAGATTCTATTATTTAATGAATACTCAAAAACAGTTGAGGTAATTCCCTTGAAACTAAAAACGGATGTATTAATTATAGGTGCTGGTATATCAGGAGCAGCATTAGCTATTAAGTTAGCCATGCTCGATGAGAATATTAATATAATGATAATAGTGAAAGAACAGCTGAAAGATTGTAACACTTATTTCGCTCAAGGAGGAATCGCAAGCGTATGGGATGAAAATGATGATTTTAATAAACATGTAAAAGATACATTAATTGCGGGAGATGATTTATGCGATGAAGAAGTTGTGAGAACGATAGTGACCCAAGGTCCAGACCGGATTAAAGATTTAATTCAATGGGGTGTTCAATTTACTAAAAATGAAGAAGGAAACTATGAATTGGGGAAGGAAGGGGGTCATTCAGAACGGAGGGTATTGCACGCAAATGATTTAACAGGTAGAGAAATTGAGAAAAAATTACTCCTTAAGTTGCGGGAATTTCCCAATATTGAAATTCATGAACATTGGTGCGCGATAAATTTATACGCAAAAAATTTAAAATGTTACGGCGTATACGTGTTGAATGCTTCTAAAGGGGAGATTTATAATATTGCCGCGAAAGTAACAGTGTTAGCTACAGGAGGGGCGGGAAAAGTATATTTATATACAAGTAATCCAGATACTGCATCAGGAGATGGAATTGCCATGGCTTATAGAGCAGGAGCCACGATCATGAACATGGAGTTTTATCAATTCCATCCCACTTGCCTGTATCATCCCTATGCAAAGTCTTTTTTGATTACTGAAGCCATGAGGGGCGAAGGAGCTATTTTAAAAGATTTAGAAGGAAATGCATTCATGAAAAAATATCATCCTCTCAAAGATCTAGCACCGAGAGATATCGTTTCGCGAGCTATTGATGCAGAATTAAAGAAATCAGGAGACGATTTCGTGTATTTAGATATCGCTTCTTATAGGGAGCCTTCTTTTATCAAACAGCATTTTCCAGGAATTTATAAGAAGGGCTTGGAATTCAATATAGATATAACAAATGAACCAATTCCCGTGGTACCTGCCGCTCATTATTGCTGTGGTGGTGTAAAAGCGGATGTGAAAGGTTATACTGATGTTAAACGATTATACGTTATTGGAGAGAGCGCTTGCAGTGGGCTACATGGTGCAAATCGTTTAGCAAGCAATTCTTTATTAGAAGGGATAGTGATGGCTCATAATTGTGCATTAGATATCTTTAAGAATTTACCCTCTTTAAAGCTGAAGGAATTTAAGGAATGGGAGCCAGGTGTGGCTGTACCTTCCTCTGAAGGGGTCATGATCACTCAAAATTGGGATGAAATTAGAATGAGCATGATGAATTTGGTTGGAATAATGCGCTCAGATAATCGGCTAAAGAGAGCTCTCAAACGGATGAATCTTTTCTATGATGAAATTGATTATTATTATTGGAATTTCCAAATTACAAAAGATCTCATCGAATTAAGAAACATCTCCATGGTTGCAGAAATTATAATTAGGTGTGCGATGTCTAGGAAGGAAAGTCGTGGAGCACATTTTAATATAGATCATCCCGATAAAGTGGAAAAGCCCCGACCTTCTATTATTAGAAGACCATGGTAAATTAAAAAAACTCTAAATACCACTATCCATAACCTTATATTAATACATGCATATTTTATAGCATGATTAATTCAAGTAATTCAAGTGATTTAAATGGACATAGGTAAAAAAATTCGCTTGGAACGTATTATCGATAGAAAGAGTAAAAGAACGATAATTATACCCATGGACCATGGACTTACATTAGGGACAATAAAAGGGCTGGAAAATTTAGCGGACATGGTTGATAAGGTTGCAATGGGAGGAGCTAATGCGGTTTTAGAGCATTCTGGAATGGTTGGAGCTGGACACCGGCAATATGGAAGGGATATAGGTTTAATCATTCATCTTTCTGGAGCTACTAATCTAGCCCCCGATCCTAATCGAAAGGTACTCGTGTGTAGCGTGGAGCGAGCTCTTAAAATGGGTGCGGATGGTGTTTCCATTCATATTAATATCGGAGCTGATGATGAGCCAGAGATGCTCCAAGATATGCAGACGGTGGTGGAAGGCAGTAGAGAATGGGGCATGCCTCTCTTAGCAATGGTATATCCTCGAGGTAAGAAAATTGAAGATGAGAATGCTCCCGCGGTAGTTAATATTGCCGTGAGAGCTGGAGCAGAATTAGGTGCGGATATTGTAAAGACCAACTATACGGGAGATATAGACTCCTTCAAATATATTGTAAAGAGCGTTCACGTCCCGGTGATTATAGCAGGTGGTCCCCGAATGGATACAAATAGAGAATTATTACAAATGGTATACGACTCCTTACAAGCTGGAGGTGCCGGAGTTGCGTTCGGAAGAAATGTATTTCAATCTGAAAATCCAATAAATTTAGTTAAAGCGTTATCAAAACTCATTCATGAAAATTATAGCGTGGAAGAAGCATTGAAGATCCTTGAATCATAATTGAAAAGATAAGGATTTCATAACAAAAATAAAAAAAATGATGTATCACGGTAAAATCCATCCCTTACTTTTAAAGAAACTTGAACACCATTTAAAAGTAAATCGCGATAATGTCCCAAAAGATATTCTTTATGGGTATAACCAGAAAATCTATCAAGTGTTAATTAGTTTTGAGAAAGAAGAAGATCGAGAAGAATTTATTAAAAAAAATAGAGACCTAACTATTTTAGAAAAATTCCAGATCATTCCTTCGATTAGAATAAACTTAACGGAACTACAGATCAAGCAATTCGAAAAAGTAAAATTAATCAAAAGTATAGAAGAAGATCTGGACCTTTATCTTGCTATGGATGATTCTTTCGATCAGTTAAAACTCGCAGAGTATAGAAGTTCCTCAATGGTATACACGGGCTATAAAATACTGATTGGTATTATCGATGAGGGAATAAACGTGAATTTAAAATTCATATCCCGGTCTTTAGAGTATAAAAATGAAGAATTAAATCCTTTCCGAAAGAAGCACCTTGAGAAAGATCATGTTGAAAATATTACACATGGTTCTCTCATGACGGGCATAATCACTACGCACCATTCAATGAAAGGTTATTTGATGGGGGTGGCTCCAAAAGCTAAAATCGTGGACTTACCCCCACGCAATCAAAATGGACGATATTTAATTTCAGATCTTCTAAAATTATTCGATATTTTAGTGAGCGAACAAAAAAGAGTTAATATCCTTTTAATATCATTTTCCACTTTTCAAGCCTCAGATGGAGCGGATATTTTATGTTTAGCATGCGATAAACTTGTAGAAGAATATCGCATTCAGATAATTTGTCCCGCAGGTAATTCAGGTCCCGAATTTCAAACGATCGGGAGTCCTGCCGCGGCTAAAAAGGTAATCGCAATTGGGGCTCTCACGAAATCTAAAAAAGTGGCGTATTATAGTAGTCGAGGACCCACGTTAGATGGAAGAAATAAACCAGATATTTGCTTTTTAGGATCAAAAATAAGTATCCCATTATCGAAAAATAAATTTATCACCTTTTCAGGCACCTGTGCTGCAGCAGCTATCGCCACGGGAATCATTGCAACTTTGTTGGAGTATAATGAAAATTTATCCTCTGAAGGGGTCTTAGAATGTCTCAAGAATGCGTGCCAAGATTTAGGATATGATAAAAACTCTCAGGGTTGGGGTACTACAGACATGATTCGATTATATGATTCTTTAGGTCTATATCAAGAGAAAAAATTAAGTTATACGTATTTAATGAAAGTATCTTTAAAGTTCACATTGATAATAATTCTGTTATTAATTTTCATTTTTTACTTCCGATTTATCTTAGCGATATTTCAAGTTTAATAATTTAAACATTCTTGGTGATAGAAATATATCCATTATGCCATTTAGCTGTTCCTTTATTGTTATTCGAAATACCAAGAATAAAGGAACGGTTCAACGTCAATCGGCTCGCATTAATCATAGGAAGCTTGTATCCTGATATAATAGATAAATCCATTCACTTAATTACTAAAGTCACCGGAATCATGTATTGCCATAATTTTTTGTTTGTATTCCTATCATTCTTGGGGGTTCATTTAATAGCAAAGGGTAAAAAACAAATTTCGATTCCCTTCTTAATCGGGGCGATGATTCATTTAGGTCTAGACATGCCTTCTATTCCCATCTTTTCTCCTTTCATTTCTTACAATTACACGGTAATAGATCAACCCGTGGAATATTACGTTTCCAAATATTTCAATAATTTATTCATTATAACTACAGAATTAATTTCTGGAATCGTGCTATTATTCCTCATTTTAAAAAATAAATTATATCATTATGACAGATTAAAGGAATATTTAATTCCAAAAATGCGCATGGATGAGGATCAAACAGTTACGAAAAGAATGGAACATGTAGATGTGAGAAAATGACACGAGTTGGATGATAAAGGAAACTATAAAGGATTAACTTTAGAAAGGATAATGTATTGATCAAACCATTCATTCAAGTTAAAAAAAAAAATCATGCTTCTCATATTTCACGTAGCATTGCCTTTGATTCTTTTTGAAATTCCCTATTTAAAAAATAAATTCAATGTAAATAGATTGATTTTAGTCATTGGATCTCTACTTCCTGATTTAATTGATAAACCATTAATGATGTTGCAATTGGAAAATGGAAGAGGGTTTGCTCATACGCTCCTATTTGCTTTAGGTTCTTTTATAATTTTATTCCTTTTCACTAGAAATAAACCATCCCTTTCCCTTTCTTATTTATTAGGAATAACATTTCATTTAATATTAGATCTTCCCGCAATTCCCTTATTTTATCCATTTATTAATTATGATATTTCCTTTGTCGATTATCCCTATGAAAGCTGGCTCCAATCTTATACCAATCCTTTATTAGTAATTACAGAAATCATCGGAATCATTATGCTACTTTTTATTTTAGTCTACAATAAATTATATAGCATCCCTAAAATCTGGAATTATCTCAAAAATGGACCCATTCCAAACGATACAAAAAATATTGCAAAATCAAACAAAGAAGTATTTCTAGAAACTTGATATTTTAGAACGAAAAATGAGGATATTAAGCATAAATTTATAATAACAAATAAGTAAATAGAGAAAAAGGATCTAAATGATTTATAAAAAATTTCTTTTTCATTTAAATAAGTATAGGACATATTTACTTCATTAATAACAATATTGGTTTCTTAATAAAAATGAACGAACGAAAAATTCCTCATATAATAATTGATTCTCGAGAACGAAAGTTAATGGAAATTATGAGTAAAAAGAAGGAAACCATTTCTTTTGAATCGCAACAATTAGATATTGCGGATATAGTCATTAGCAAGGATGTAGCATGTGAGAGGAAAGAAGGTTTTGATTATGTCACCTCTCTAATGGATAATCGCCTCTTTGAGCAACTTCTACGTTTGAAAGAGACATATCCAACACAGATTCTTATTTTAGAAGGATTAAACGATGAGGTTTTTGAAACAACGGGCATGAATATTAGCTCAATATACGGTTCTCTGGCTTTCATTTCTTATAAATTGGGCATATCTATCATTCCTACAAGAAACATGGAAGATACTGCCATAGTGATTGAAAGAATTGCTTATCGAGAACAAGTTAAAGACGGCGTGCCCATTTTATCTCGAAAAGCCCCTAAAGGAATGAATGATGAAGAACGGCGAGCTTTCATCCTCGAGGGATTAATAGATACGGGACCCTCTAAAGCAAAATCACTCATTGAGATTTTTAAAACCCCTTATAACGTGATTAAAGCCATTAAGAATACAAACATTGTCTATACTAAAACCGGAAAACCAAAAGGAATAAACGGACCTTTAGAAAAGATTGCTGGCTTTGGCTGGAAATATGTCGTGAAGAATAAGAAAATCCTTTTTGGAGATTCTTCTGATCCGCAAAAAAAAATTGATGACATGGAATAGAATCTTTAGATAAGATTTACAAAAATATAGATAAAAAAAGGTTTAAAAAAATAAAGAATAAAGGAAAAAAATTATATTTAGCTTAAACTAGCTCCACATTCGCTACAATAGACACCCGAGGAAGAAGACTTTGCTCCGCAGTGAGGACAAAATTCTGAGGGTGTTTTTTGCTTTATGGGTGCAACTGGCGCTGGTTCATATTGTGGTTGAGCAGGAGGTCTTTGAATGGGTTGTTGTGGAACTACTTGTGCTCGTTGAATGGGTAAATTCTTTAGAGAACCGATTCGGAAATAGCCTATAATCTCCAAAATCACGGAAACAAAGCTAAGAACAATCGTAATTCTGAAAATCACTGCAGTTTTGATGTTTTTAATGCCTTTTAAAGTATCTCTTGCAATTGCATCAGGAAAATTGCTTTGATAGTTCTCAAAGAAAGTTTCAAGGCAGCTCCATGCTTTATATTCTATAATCGCGCTGACTAATAAAATAACACCTCCAAAAACTATTGCCATAGCAAACCCAATAATGGGAAAGTAAAAGTGAAAGTAGGCAAAAGGTATCATGGAAACGATAGCACTATAAATTAGAATAAATCCGATGAGCTTCACTAAGAACCCAGCAATATATTTGGTACGAAATTCACTAAGATCCGCATCAGGTGATTGATACATTATCTTTCTTATGTCTGCCAATGCGAGAAAAATGAAGATTAACTGAATGATGCCAGCGAAGGGAAGCACAAAAGTAAGAATCGTTAAAATGGCGATAACATGCATTTTTGAACCAAAATCATGCCAATTTTTATTTACTATTTCATTAGACACTAATTTCTCACCTATCATGATTATTTGTTATTTTTTTTTATTTATTTTATTATTATGAATTAAAATCATAATTCTAATTATAAAAAATCAAACCATTATTAAAAAAGAATCAGAGTCCAATTTCTATTCATTTTATTTAGGAGAGAGAGAGAGGTTTTTTTGTCTAAAAGGGGGGGGTTTTCATTTAGAACCAAATCTTTAAATGTTTTTTATGCCGAAAAAGAATTACTCTGAAAGATAAGTATTTTAGAAGCTAATGAGAACGTAAATCTCCTTTATTTTAAAGAAAGCTATAAAGAGGAGATGCAGATGAGTAAAGAGAAATGGTTGAAAAAGAAAAAAATAAAAAAGATTATAAAATATTCTTATACCTACGCAAGAGGTTTTGTATTATAAACAATTGGATGTTACGAGCTCCGCCAATTACTTCTTCGATCTTGCTCGTATCCATGAGTTCATCTACGGGAGTATTATCCGTGACGGATACTCCACCCATGTGCTGCTGAACTTCATAGCATACATCGTGAGTAAGTTTTGAAACATAATACTTACCTTGGGATGATACTGCCGCAACCCATTTTTCTGCTTCTTTATTAGGACGCTCTGAGAATAATACTTTCTCATCGTAAATCGTAGCGGCTTGCAGTGCTAGGGAAGTTGCTGCGGTACATTTTGAGAGCAATTCTGCCAGTCCAAATCCCACGCCTTCATATTTTATTACTTCTTGGCCAAATTGTCTCCTTAAATTCGTATAAATAATACCATAAATCAATCCTGCCCATGCAATTCCAATTCCTGAACCCATATTTGGTAGTGAGTGGAGACCACTAAGCACTTATACCTAACCGTTCAGGAACCAACCCTTCAAATAAACGAACATAGCCATCACCATTATCAGCTAGAATATATTCTTGAGGAATCCTAACATCTTTTATAATTGTATGAGCAATATGCACTCGGGGAACGGAATTTATTTTAAGTCTTTCTGTTCTCACTCCGAATTCTCGCTTAATCATGGCTTGAACCATGGTTTCTCGAGGATGTTCAGTATCGTATACGGCATAAGTACAGAAATAATCCGCTTTAGGCCCATTAGTTGTATAGACCTTCTCTCCGTTATAAATTATTCCATCATCTGACTTTATACATGTAGTTGTCATATTTACAGCGTCAGACCCTCTTTTCGGTTCAGTTATTCCTATGCACCCTATTTTTGCACCAGACATTAACTCATCTTGAACTTTCTGAATCGTATCTCCGGTACCACCGTGTCGATAATAATGGAATGTAGGATTGCCACAAAGAATACCACTCGCCAAGCGTGCTAATTCCAACTGAGGATCTAAAAGAGACAAGTGCGTTCCTAGGAGGATTTCTTTCTTCATGCCATAAGGAGTGAAATCTTGCCATAAATTGATTCTCTGCATATAACCATTTTTTCCTAAATCCGGAAATAATTCATACACGTCTTTTGATTTATCAATCCGTGGCTGCAGTTCCAAGCAAAATTGTTGAAGTTCATTGCAATACCCGCGCTCTTCTTCATTAAGCATTGGAAAGATATTATCATTGAATATCTTGAACACGTTTTCTAAGGACATTCTCTCGTGAATATTATCATCAATTATTTTTTCTTGCATTTTTCATTTTCCTCTTTTACTACGGTTTTAATTTTGATCATGTAATTATTAATTTTGATAATTTCGAATTACACTTAAAGTTTGAATTTTTTGGAGGATCTAACGTAAAACGGTTTAAACTCATTAATTAAGGGGTGTTTCATGCTTATCCACCTTCTGATTTCCTCTTATTTTTTATCTTAGATATGAATAATTTCCTTATAATTTTAAATTCCATGCCAAAAGATTTAAAACCAAGAATTATTAACTTCTTTACAAACTCACTAAATCTTTACATGAATGCATAGAAGTTTTAAAACGTGAGTTGCTATTTATATTATAAGGTTATTTTATTTTCTATGTTTAAAATGAAATTGATACAATAAAAAAACTAATAATAAGAAGGCAAGATATGTCAGTTATAGAATTCATGATACTTTTCTTAATTCCCGTATTTTTCTTTTCCTTTATTCGCAAGGTTAAAGACTTATTTGATAAAATTCGGTCAGACAGGAGTGAAAAACAAAAATCATTAGATAAGTTGCTTGATAAGTACGTGACTATTGAGAAAAAACAGTATTTCATTGAAAAATATACAAAAATTACGGAAATCATTGCCGAAACAGAAGAAGAAGTAGAACATAAAGTACAAAAGAAAATCAAAGAATTGCAGTCCAAATTTAATATAGGAGATCATGAATTAAACTTGATCCGACAAGGTTCTATAGACTACAATACCTTCATGTCCAAATTAAAAACGGCCGAACCCGTATCGGAAGAACAACGGAAAAAAGATTTAGAAGATTTACAGTCAGCGATTTCAATTTTAGAATCATTTGATGAGGAATTTTATAAATCCATTCCAAAGCGCCACGATCTTGGCATGGGGATGTTCTTAGATAAGATGACGAGACGTTTTCAAAAGATCTTGCAGGATAATCAATTAATCAATTATGATTTCATCCCGATTCAACAGCTTAAATATCATGCATTTCAAGAAATTAAAAACATAAAAGATAAGGACGTTTTATCCATTTTAAAAATCATGAAGGAAACAAACATTATTCATGATATTGTAGAAATAGATCCTACTTTTCAACTAATTGTGCTGAATGAAACCTTAGATTGGGATTTATCTGTTTCCGATAAGGTAATCATTAGTTTATTATATGATGAGGCGTATTTAACTCGAGAGAATTTATTAAAGAAAACAGAATGGAAAAAGGAACATGCGGATAAAGTCATCGAAAATTTAGCTCAAAAAAGCATTATAAGACTTGAAAATGACACCATGAGAGTCGATAGTTTTGGTTCTGTTGAAGAAAGAAAAGTTTGGAATGATTTGATTAAAGTTAAGGTACAGGATGAAAAAGAAAAAGAAGAAGCAAGAAAAAAGTATTTAGAGCGTTCCAAGACATTATTAGCGGAAAAAGTCGCTCAAAAAGAAGCGCTGAGCGATACTCAATCTCAACCCAGGGGATTAGTAGAAGCAGAACCCATAAATGACGAAGAATTTGAAGAGAAAACTCAAGAAAAACTTAAAGAAATCGAAGCTAAGAATAAACCCAAACCGAAATCACTCCCCCCGAAATCAAACGAAATTGACGAAGAATAATAGAAGTGCACGCGTCCCCCCTTAGGCTTTTTTATACATTGAAATTATCGTTTTTCTAATCTCTTATATTCTTATTTATAGAGGTAATATCATGAAATTAAAATTCAAATTATAAGGGGTAAATTATAATAGAACAAGGTCTAATATTGAAAATTTGTTCTTTATTTTTCATTCTCTAAATAATTTTGTTTGACAAAGTCTTGAACGCGATTAATCTCATCCAAGTGCGTTTCTCTCTTTCCAAAGATGTAGAAGCGTACTTCAGGTCCCGTGCCTGAGGGCCTAAAATAAAGAGTCGAGTTTTTGCTTTTTAACTGATAGATATCAATATCCCCCAAGTTATCTGATAACGCGTGAATCTGATACGATTTACCTCCTATATTAATATCGGAATTATCATTCTTTTCAAATTTTTGCATGATTTTTATTTTTTCCTCGTCATTAGCTTCTATGGTTTGATTAATCCCTTTTACATTCCAATCAATAGATTGATTTATAGAATATCCTCTATAAATTAGCTCCGTAATTAAGACTAAAGCAGGTACGGGATATTTATCAGCTATGAGCGGTAATTCCGTGGTAAAAGAATACTCGTTGTTTTGTGAATTCTTGGTTACATTTAAAATATTGATAGTATGCCCTCCAGATTCCTCCCACATTACAATCATGAATTTTTGTTGGGATAATCCCTGTTTTTTCATTAAAGCTAAAATTTGACTTTTTAATGGACCGGCTTCTTTAATTTTAACCAATTTTTTTTCTGTATCTTGAAAATATAAGATAGCAGTATCTATTTTTGATTGATCGACAGGAATATCAAAAAGGAAATATAAGATCACGCCTAAATGTTTGTATCCGACTCCCGTAAATACGTTGATAATACTGGCATTATCTCCTCTCGGATCGCTAGGAATCGTTCTCACATTAATTATATTCGTATTAAAATTCTTTGCAAGAATGTTATGCATTGCCGAATAGATTTCATTTGGAATGAAATAAAAATAATCATTTTCTTGCTTTACATATAAAGCGATTCTATCTCTATCAGCATCTAATAAGAGGGCAACTTTAGAGTTGGACTGCTCCATGGTGGCTTGCAACTTAGATTCTTTAACGACCTTTATAGGATTGGGAGGATTAATCTCTTCATCAATGGTAATCACATTCGCTCCATAACTCGTGAAAAGATCCACTATTCCTTTTGCTTTTCCCAAATAAGGCCAAATAACAATATTTTGGTTTCGAATACTCTTTATATCGATGATGTTGGCCAATAAATTTTGAATGTATTCATTATTTTTTGAAATGGCGTCAATTAATTGGGGCTTACAACGCTTTAGGGGAATCCTATTAACATTCAGCGCCCTTTCCGAAACTTCTTTGAATAAATCCCCTGATATGGGAATGGGATATTCAATGTAGAATTTAATACCATTCCAAGAGAGATCATTATGACTCGCGGTCAGCACAATAACAAGCTTGATATCCTTAATTAATGCCACGGAGGCAGCTCCATATGGGGAGGACACCCTAGATTCTCCTTCCTCATCTTGTTGATAAAACACTTGATACCCATCCCAAGTAAAGATTTCGGAAGCTAATTTCAATAGCGTGTTTTTACTGGACCTATTGTCAGTTACAATAAGTACTTTTAGATTCTCTCCATTTAAATCTTTAAATTTCTCGCTAATAGCTTTAAAGACCCGTAAAAAAAGAAATAATTTGCGATTCGTTAACGTGTATCTATCCTTCTTGTTCTCGTTCCCTTGTTCAATATCATAAATTTGAATACGTAACCCGCTCGTAGGAGCGACAATTGGATCTATTATTCTTTTCTCTTCTTCAGTCAATTCTGGTAAATGAATTACCCGTTGATCTTCTGATTCTTCTTCGATATTAAGCTTTTCTTCAATAAATTCAATGTTCAGCAATCATTCTACCTCAAAATATTAAGCTAATAAGATATATGTCTTAAATTAAAAAAAGTTTCTTATTCAAAACTATTAATCTAAATAAAGAATTTTCATTCTACTTAGAAGCAAGGGTGAAAAAATCAAGGTTCTATATTTACGACAAGTTCTTGATTTTGATTTGTTTTATAGCTTCTCTTAAAAGGCTTAATATTTTTTCCCGATAATTGGGATTAATGGCAATCATCCCAAAGACGGAGATCGGTGGATACCTGTCCGTGGAAGATAAAATTTTTTCACAAAATTCGGGAGTTAATCTATTTGGTAAATCTTGTTTATTTGCAATGCCAATAACTAAGGTATTTTTATAATATTTATCTAATATTTCAATTAAAATATCTTTTGAAGAATTCAAATTTTCATACGTCGAATCCAATACCAATAGCGCAATATCCGTTCCATCTAATAAGCTTTCCCATAAACTCCTGAAGTTTGCTTGGCCAGCAAAGTCCCAGAAGACCACAGCTTGATTTGCCAACTCATCTCCTTCATAAGAAGTGATGTCTGCCGTGATAGTGGGCACGTATTCTAAATTAATATCTTTTCCGCATATCAAGTGAAGAAGAGTGGTCTTGCCTACTCCTCCAAATCCAATAATTGAGATTTTTATCTGACCAAGAATAATATTATCCAATTCCCTCTGAAAGTCCGTGAACATTGACCTATTTCCCGACCAGCTGCCATCCTCTATGATTTTTCCATATTGTTCCATGAATTTACCTTTGATCATGTTTATTTTTGAATTTACCTGATCATCCTCATCGGTCAAATCCGTACAAACCACGATGATAATGCTTTTGATAATGGTATAAAAATATTTAAAATCTTCTGTATTTGTAGATTTAATATCGGATTGACTGATTTCTTTCATGAATCCTGAAAAAGCACTTAAAAAGCCTGCCAGTAAATCTCTATCGATTTCAGTATCCCCATAATTCCGGAATAATAACGATTTTCCATCTTTAGTGAGAATATTGATATATTCTATGAATTTAACCACCTCTTTTCAAAATGACTAGGAGATTTTTCAACTAAATAATATTAGCTTTTCTCAGATGCAATTATTTTTATCTTGCAAATATTAATTTATTAATATATTTATTATTAATATAACTTTTTATCATCGAATTTTCTTAATAAATTTATTCTAAAGTACCATCTTCATTGAATGGAAGATATAGCATGCCAGAGAAAAATCAAATGGATAAGAAAACCCTTCAAGATGAAATAACTTCATTAACGAACAAGATGGAGAGCTTTTCTTCCATTCTTGAAAAATTCGGGTTAGATTTAATCACCAAAATCGGACAACAGAATTCGAAACTCCACATGCTCACGGATAAAATTGATGAGTTGAATAAGGCCACTATTCAAATAAAAGGGTTGGCCCCTCAATTAAATAATATCATCGAAAATCAAAAATATATTGAATCAGAACTTGATCTCATGAAAACTCTCATTCAAAAATCTACTTTTTCCCCAACCATGCAGAAAAATCGAAATGAACAATTAGACCAGAAAGTCTCGGAAATAGGAGCAAAAGGACCCATTTTAAATCAATTCCATGAAATAAGATTGGAATTGAACAATTTATCAGCCGAAGAATTGAAGAGTAGATTAGAAAATTTAAAAGAAAAGATTTTTGAATATACCGGAGGGCATAAAATGCTCTATGAAATCAATAAGGTAATTCAAGAGCTCAAATCAGAAGAAAAATTATCGGAAGAGTTCATAAAAAATCTTCAAGAAAAAATTGATGCTTGGAGAAGTAAATTATTATAACTCATGTATATTGATAATTTTGAGAGGATATAGATAATTATCTTTACCTATTAAAATTCTTATTATTTATTAAACTTCAAAAACAACAGCTTTGCCATTTTTTCAAACATGGGTTTCACATTCGTACCGGTTTTAGCAGAAGTTTCAAAATAATCCGCGTTTAATTTTTCTGAAAGATGTTGAGAATGCGGTTGTTTTATTTTTCTTTCTTCTTCTAAATCAATCTTATTTCCAACAAGAATTCGGGGTATGCCGCTCAATCCGTTTTTTACGGCCGTATTGTACCAGTTGTTTATATTACTAAACGTAGATGTGCGGGTGATATCAAAAACCAAAAGCATGGCATCAGCTCCATTGAAGTAGGGCTTATGGAGCATGTAGAACTGAGGTTGCCCTGCAATGTCCCAAATCATCAAATTAACGCGCACATCTCTCCCTTTTATATTGATATCGACAACTTCCTTAACGATATTAGTTCCAACAGTAGCAATGTATTGCGATGTAAATTTATTAGTGGTAAATTTAGTTAATAAGCTGGTCTTGCCTACAGATGGGTCTCCCAGCACCAATACTTTAAAAATATTTTCTGTTTTGGCTTGAAAAACGATGTCCTTCTCGTTCTTACTCATTATGAATCAACTGATAATTACTTAATAAATAGATTGTATTTAATTATAGTTATAAATTTTTACCGATTTATGATAATTCTTATCAATTATAAGAGAGATTAGTTATAAATAATTTTCGAAAAAAAATTAGGAAATTAACATGTTAGCTTATCTATAATAGGAAATATAACGTGTCAAATCTTATATCTCCTATTAATTTTAGACTTTTTTTTAATATTATATAATGGGTTTACTTTGTTTTTAAAATAGTAAATTAGGCTTTTTGGGGGAAAATGGGAGATGACAGAAGATCCTGAATTAATAGAGCAAATTGAAAAAGTTATATTAAGATTTACTGGAATGGAATGCGGAGGATTAGTAAAGATTACTACGGGTCTTTTTAATGATACATTTATAGTGAAATTTCCTCATAATATCGATGAGGTAAATTCCATTCCCATTGATAGACAAGAAATGATCATACGCATTGCTCCACCGGAAGATACGGGGCTTCTTTTTTATGAGAAGAGAATGATGGCTCAAGAGCCCAGCATTCACAATGTTGTGCTTGAGCGCACCTCTGTTCCTGTACCCAAGATTTATGTTTATGATAATAGCAGAACGTTAATTAATCGAGATTATTTGATAATGGAAAAGCTCCCGGGAATTGCAATGAGTGATGCTTCTTGGTTAAATAGTAACATGAGGCGGAACATATTAAAGACGTTGGGGAAGTATCTGAAGCAAGTGCACGGAATTCAAGCATCGCAATATGGATATTTAGGAGAGCACCATCCGATGGAACCACAAAGTACATGGTATGACGCATTTACAATAATGTGGAATAAAATGATTGATGATGTGCTTGCTTGTGGTATCTACTCTGAAGAAGAATGCATAAAGTTCAAGGAAGTTTTAAGAAAAGCTGAAGTTTGTTTTTTGGAAAGGGAGGAAATACCTTCGTGCTTATTGCACATGGATATATGGGTACAAAATATTTTAGTAAATAAGAAGGCAGGAATAACAGGTATTTTAGATTGGGATCGTGCATTGTGGGGAGATCCAGAAATAGAATTTGCTGTTTTAGATTATTGCGGAATGTCGCAACCATCCTTCTGGGAAGGATATGGAATACCTAGAGAAAACACCTTAAACTCAAAAATTCGCGATTTATTTTATTTATTATACGAGCATCAAAAATACATTCCTATTAATATTTGGAGAAATAAGAGTCGTTTAGCAGCCAAGCGATACAAGAGAGATTGTCTTAAAATTTATTCGGACCTTTTTGAGTTAGCAAATTCTTTTTAGCCACATGAAAAATTGCTTTTTTAGTCATGATTCTCTAAAAGTAATTTCGTCCTTGATCTTAAAGGAAGCGGTACTTTCTTGATCTCGTTCAATAATAAAGATACTTTCGATACTAAATTTAATCGGTTGCCAATTAGATTGGAGGGTTTCAAGTACTCTCTTTAAATTCTCGTTATTTTTCACTTGTCCAACACTCAAATGCGGTTGATAGCCTCCTTTAAATCGATTTAAATCATTGCATTCTGGAATGATTGTCAGAAGTTTTCGCTGCAACTCGATAATTGGCTCTTCAGGTTCTGGATCAAGCCATAGGATAAATTTTTGATGTCCGTGGTTAAAATATTTCAAATCGTTTAAAGAAATATCAAAATCTTTCATTTTAGTACCGAGAGTTATAAAAGTTTCACGCAACTTTAGAAAATCATTATAAAAGATAAAAGGATAGATAAGATTGATGTGGGGCATCCATCGATTGAATTGGGAGTCATATTCTTTTCTAATTTTCTGAATCTGAGTCCATTTATCTTTTGGTGGGATAATGACTATTGCTGATGTGTGCGTTTTTTTCATTAGATCCGCTTTAACTTAGGTTTTTTAATAATACAAATAGTTTTTCATTAGAACTTTGGCAAATATAAAGATTTATAGGACTAAAGGTGAACATATTATATATAAATAAGATGGTAATTAACTTTAAAAAATCGATTTTGCCATGAAAAAGTATATAAAGTACATGGAGTCATTTCCGAGCGAGATTGAAGCGATCCTTGAAGAACATGCCATTGCATACATCCCATTTGGTGCTCTGGAATGGCATGGAGACCACATGGTGTTAGGTGTGGATAGCATAAAAGCAGAGGAGATTTGCAGAAGATCTGCAGAAATCACGGGAGGGGTATTATTTCCTTGTGTTAATTATTGTGCATTCGATACGATGAATTTTCCCTTCACCTTTCATTTCCCGAAACGCGCGTTAATAAGAAACACCAAGAAACTTGTAAAACAGTTGTATAAAATGGGTTTTCGGATAATAATTCTATTAACAGGTCATTACCCTGACAGCCAAATCAACCAGGTCATGAGAGCAGCTAAGATGATTTCTAGAAAGCATGCTGATTGTTTTGCGTTAGGGATTCCGGAACAGAAATTAATTCCCGACCGGGACTATTTTGGAGATCATGCTGCCTACTGGGAGACCTCCATGATGATGGCCATCAATAAAAATCAAGTGAATTTAGATTATCTTCCCGATGGATTGAGTTATCCCGAGAGGACTATAAGGCATGGAGTATGGGGTATAGACCCGAAAACTCATTCGACTGCTGAAAAAGGCGAGCAGATGTTAAATGAAATTGTCAAAAGACTCTCTGATGCGATTCTGGAGGTGGAGAAGGCCCAGACTATTGATGCCTTCGAAAGGATATATTCAAATTATCAGAATTTGAAGAAAAAAATTCGAGGAAATTTAAAGAAATATTTAGAGATTAATGGGATCGGAAATAAGAGAGAAGGTTTGGAAATCTTGAAGTGGATGATTTTTAAGGGAAAAAAGCAAGATAAGCAATATGAATTTAAGGGTCGATAATGATTAGATATTAAATTGATTTTTTTTAAAAATTTCAAGAGCCTTATCGTGCAATATCGAATTTGATACTAAAAAACCATGCGTGCCGCTTATTAATTTCGTGTCATGAAAGGTGATAGGGTCTCCATTAAGATCCGTCATTTTACCTCCTGCTTCCATAATGGTCAAATAGCCGGGAGCATAATCCCAAATGGAACAATGATGATCATCCACGGGTTTAAGGTAGAGATCATAGCTCCCATCAGCCACCAAGCAAAACTTCATCATGGAATCTGCTTGAGTTCTTTTTTTCACTCGTGCAGCGTCTGCAAAGTGAATGACCCAGGGTTTATCAAAATGTAAAGAATGAATCAAGGATGCATTTTCAAGAACACTTTGAGTACTCACGTGGACGGATTTAAATTCTTTTCCGTCCTGCGACATTTTCGTTCCCAAATTTTTTTCTGCTATAAATATTGCTAATCCCGCCGAATCGTAATCAGGAATAGAGATGGCACTAATTTGAGGTTGATCATTAATTAAAAAACACATGCCAATGGCATAATAAAGATTTTCCATGAACCCTTTCGTCCCATCTATGGGATCAATGGTCCACGTGCGGTTAGACGTTTTTCCGCGATAATTCAAGAGATCTCTATAATTTGATGAGAGAGAAATATCTAATTCTGAAAAGCACTCCTCCAATGCATTTTCATCCGTTTCTTTTAGGAATGTTCCATTTTCTTCTGCAATGACCTGATCTCCCCCGAAATTCTCTTTAAGTAAGGAAATGACATAAATTTGAACCGCAAAGTCTGCAAGAGTAACGGGAGAATTATCTTTCTTAGTAAAAGAATTATAACCACGCAATCGGAACCATTCTGTGATTCTGGCAGAATTTTTAACAATTTTAATTGCCAAGGAAAGTTCTTTTTGATAATTTGATTTCAATTTTACTTCATTGTTCATTGCATGCAATTCAATTCATTTCTTTTTATTAAGATTTTCAATATATTTTACATTGATCTAAAGATATATAAAAGTAGATCGTAAAAATCTTGAAATAAAAATGCAATATTAACTTTTATATAATAAGATGTTAAAATTAAACGAAAGAAAACTAAAATCTCCTTTATTATTTCGTTTCTTTTAACACGTAAAAAAGAACGCCCAATTCTCCCGTGATGGGTGCATCAAGGGGTATATTTTCATACTTTTGATTATAGATAGCCATTATTTCAAATCCACCATGAGATAGGAATTGCTTAAACTCATCATACAGCCATAATCGCAACTCATGGTCCTCTTTTACTTCCATCATGTTTCCATGATCATTAATTAGCATTTGAAACTCCACGTGTCGAATGCGGTTGGGAACATCATAAGAGCAAGGGTTCCATGACAATTCTAATTTTATTCCCTCTTTTTCAATGAGCCATCGCTCATCAGCTCTTTTTTCATTTGCAAGATCATTACACATGCAACTGATTTCAACGATGTATAGCCCGCCTTTTTTGACATTTCGAGCCATGACCTCAAAATGGGAGATTATATCGTTTTCTTTGGTAAGATATCCTAAACTATTAATACATACAAGAGCTGCATCGAATTTTTCATCAAATAGCTTGTTTTTCATGTTTCCTAAAACCGCATCCGCTTGTTTCGTATTCAGACCGACCTTTTGTAATCTTAATTTAGAATATTCCACCATTGCATCACTAAGGTCATAACCTACTGCTTGATAGCCATATCTTGGTAAATTTTCCATGAACATTCCCGTTCCACATGCCGCTTCTAATATTCGATGGACTTCCACTTCTGAATACTCCCGAAAGCATCTTTCGAAAAATTCAATATCACTATCAAAATCTCTATCAAAGGCCATATCGTAGTATTTCGGTAAATTGTAAAATAAATGCTTTTCCTTTTCATAAGACAAGATAGTAGCTTCAATTACCGACAAGGGTTCCTCCATTACTTCCATTTGGGGGATTTGGATTAGACTTATTTTGTTCTCATCATTTGGAGTTTCATTACCGGATTCTAAATTTTGTTGAAATATTTTTTCCATATTTAATACCTTTACCCTAATATTAATCTATATTTGGGAAATTATCATATTTTTTCTATACAAAAATAATAAGTAATAGACGTTCTCTATTTTTTAATAGAATATTGATACTAAGATTTTATGTTTAAGAAATAGAATATTTTAAACATTGTATTAATATAATTAATAGTCATCATTTATATTAAAACTTATCTTTTTCATGTATGCTTGTCCAGAGGAGAACAATAAGCTCTTGATTAGAAATTTAATAAATGGTTTATTAGCTGCACTTTTTCATTTTTGTTATGTAATTCATAAAAATCATTTTAAAGATATAATTCATTAATTAGCATAAATCCTTATACTTTTAATTTTTATTTTTCGGAATAGTGAGAGTATTCTAACAAACTAGTGATTACTTAAAGAGAGCATGTTCAAACAAGTAATCATGATGCAAAGAAACAAAAAATTAAGAGTTAAATTACAATTAAAAAAATCTTGTATTATATTAGACTTTTTTCATCTCGAATATTCCATAACCGTTCACATTGTTATAACTTAGAATTTTAAAACCTTGATTTGCAAATAAATCTCGCCAATATCGATTACTTTTAAAAACAAGCATGAAGATGCCCGTGAATATGAATGTCTGCCAAGCAATTCTATTCCATTCACCTATATATAAATATCCTTCAGGTTTTAAAACCCTATAGATTTCCTTTAATGCCTTAATTTTTTCTTCATCATTATGGACTTCATGAAGGACAGAAGATAGATTAACAATATCAAATCTTGAATCTTCAAATGGAATTTCGGTGGCTGAACCAAATTGAAAGGTGGTTTTTTCTTGTACTCCTTCTAACTCGGCATTTTTTAAGATGGTATCTAATGCATTTCCTGATATAGCCATCTTTTCATAGATATCGATTCCATATAAATGTCCTCCATTCTTTAAGGACTTAGCAATTTTAAGGGCGGTACGTCCCGTACCACATCCTACATCCAATATCTCCGGAGATTTAATTTCACGTAATGCAGGCATTCTTGAAGTCATGTCAAAAGCTTCCTTAAGACTCAGATTTAAAGCCATCATTCCAAGACCAGGCCATAAAAAGAATACGATAAGAGCTGCTCCCCCAATGATTAAAAGTAATCCAATGATTGCTCTAATGATAATGCCAAAAATTAATAACAGAAGACCTACCAGTCCAATTGGAATGAATGTCACGATAAGACTCTTGACATACCAACCATATTTAGGCTTTTCTTCCATAAATTTCCCCTCAATTATTCTTTTTTGTAATTAAAAATTTTTTATTCTATTTTTATGAAATTAATAAATCCATCTTGAGCAGTTCCCACCTTGAACCATCCATTCTGAGTAACCTTTGAAATGATTTCCGATTCCGTGTAATGATGGTCGTCAAGCGATAATCTTGCCCCGGGTTTCAATACTCTATGAAACTCTTTCAGGACATCACTTGAATTACTCAATCCATGCATTACATCGAAGCAAGTAACTATGTCAACAGAATTGGCTGCTATATTAGTGTTACAATCGGTTCTAATCGTTTCAATATTGGTAAGCTTCTTTTTCTTAGCTTTTTCTTCTACTTCTTTTATGGCAAGCGGATGAATATCTGCAGCATATACTTTGCCCAATACCCCCACACGTTCTGCAGCAGCAATTGAATAGCTTCCCGGCCCACAACCATAATCTAGAACTATATCTCCAGATTTAATCCCCGCTTTTTCAATCTTTCCTATTGGGGATTTGAAAAAATCCCTTATTTTAAACATGAACGACATCATTTTAAAATCGAGATTAGATTTTCCTATTTCTTTACTTTTATTTTTTTCTTCCATTTCTTTAAGACACCTCTTTTAAATCAGATTCTGAATCATTTTCTTCCAAATCAAAATCCGGCATCATCTTGCTCAACCATCTCGTTAAGCGTGATGCTTTGATTAATCCTAATCCTTTTCTTTTTTCTCCAAGAACCAGAAGCTGATCGCCCGGATTAATTTCAAATATCTTCCGTGCTCTAATAGGAATTACAATTTGTCCCCTTTCTCCTACTTTTACCGACCCGAAAAAATACTTTCCTTTAGGAGGCTTCTTGGAACTCTTTTTTTTTATTTTTTCATTGAAATTATTGTTATTCATATATCTTCATTTTTTTCATGTAATTCATATTAATCATATAAATATGATCAATCAATGTATATTCTTGATTACATTTAAATATTAGGATCACCTAATTTATTGAGATATATTTGGGAAATGATGTGACTTATAAGGATTATAGTGAAAATAAGTAACGATTATTAACAATATAGAGTTATTATTATACTTTTTTGATTACAGACAATTAAAAGATGAAGAGAGAGTACCTTGCTAATTCACTTTTTAAGAATCATTTTTATGGGAAAATGAAAAATAGGACGTGAAATACTCATTTCGCGTGCAGCGATATTTATCTATATATTATACTGTTAAAAAAACAAATGATATTCCAGCTTGTAGTTTTTTTCAAAAAATATTTTTTTAGGAGAATGTATGGATTAGAAAATGGAAAGTTATGACTTAAAAATCACAAAAACAATAATTTAAAGCCAAGATAATTCAATAAGCATATTTTAATACCTCATGATTGAAAAAAACCATGATTCGCAAATTATATTTCCCATAAAAAAATACTTAATCTTAGTATTTATTTAGTAAAATCGAAGAGGCTATGATCATGAATAAAAAAAATAATAAAGAAGAAGAAAGCAATGAATCGGCACTTCTAAGCCAATATCATAGTGAAGGCGCGACTGAAGAGCCAATCCATAAGGTACCGATTTCTCTCGTTGGATTATCAATTATCTTTTTAATTTGTGGCCTAATAGCTGTAGGACCTTTTCAATGGGGCGATATTAAACTTCCCGAAACCAGTAAGGTGATATATAAAATAAGTATTCCCTTCGTTTTTCTAATAATTACTGCATTGTTGTATCACCATGAACGATACAATAAATACTGGAGGGTCATGTTCACGTTTTTCATTGGATCATTCTCTTTTTTCCTAGTTTGGTTAGCTTTTCGTTTCTTCTCTTTACCAACCACAATTGAGGGCTTTGCACTTAGTAAATTATTAGAGTCTCTTATTATGGTTGTCCCTATTATCATTTTAATCTTAGTATCAGGGAGAAATTTGGAATCAATTTACCTAAAAAAAGGAAATTTAAAACTAGGCTTACTTATCGGATTAACAGGTTTCATTTGTTTCTTTCTCTTTTCTATAATTGGTGCTGAGCTCTTATTTTATGGAACAAAATTAACTTGGGAAAAGGTTTTATTATGGCTTCCTTGGATTTTGATGTTTGTTCTTTCTAACGGTTTACTAGAAGAGATTTTATACAGAGGTCTTTATTTCAAGGAATTTAAGACTCATGTTGGAATATATGGTTCCATATTACTAACGGCTTTAATTTATTCCTTGATGCATTTTGGAGTAGAGTATACATCAGAAGACGTTTTATTTCTAATAATCACATTTTTATTGGGGGCTTTTATATGGCATTTTCATACAAAAAACAGATAGTCTCATTGGTGCCATACTTTTTCATGCTGGGACAGATATTTTAATTATAGTTGGAATTTTCTCGACTTTATAAAAAGTACGAGGAAATTCCTTTTTTTTTATATTTTTTCTTGAATGCGCTTGATATTGGGAATGTTCTTTTGGTTAATGAATCTATTCATTATAGATAATTCAACTTTCTTAAAATCAAATCCTTAATCAAATCTTTTAATTAAATTAACATTAGAGGTATTGATACCTCTTTCTTCATGCTAAGCAATAACAAAAATTTATTTTGATTTAATAGAAATTTTATAAAAATTGGTTCCCAGATATTTTAATTAGGATTTAGTTTGGTTTAATAATAGAGAATAAAAAATTATCTTGAAGGAGATGGTAAAAAACATGAGTAAAGCAGAAAAAAAAAGCATGGATTATTATGAGTTTTTGGATATTATAAGGAATGTTTCAGATAATGTTAGTTCCATTCAAGCTAATTCTGTTAATATTGTAATCACAAATTATGACCTTACCTCGATTAAAGAACAAATGAATAAGGAATTGTCCCAGTTAAATTTGTATTTATCTCAATAAAAAAATTCACATAATTTTTCAAAAAAATCTAATTCTTAATTCTTCTTTTCCATGGGAGTAAGGTTTTTAAATGATCTCCATTCTATCTATTATTGAAGGATTTTTATGGATATTAAAAATAATATTAAGCAAAGACACTTCATATCTAAATCAGAGATCAAACAGCTTAAGCAAGACGTTCTGAAGCAGTATAATGAGCAATTTTTAGCTAGTGTCTTTCCGAGAAAAGCAAAAATAGAACTTATTCTTACTGAAGCGGGGGACACGCTCTATGCGGTTAATGAAGAATTGGTACTATGGAAATCGACTCAAGGATACATTCCCGTTCTTACATTATTGTTAGATAAGAGAATTGCATTAAAGACCGTGGTTGTAGATATGGGAGCAGTAAAATTCGTGACTTTAAATAAAGCAGACATTATGAGACCGGGAATCGTCGAGATTGATCCCGCTATTAAAGAAGGGGATATTGTACAAATTGTCGATATTGAACACAGGAGACCGTTAGCAGTAGGGAGAGCTATTTATGACGCAAAAAAAATGCAAGAAATGGATTCAGGTAAAGTAATTAAAAATTTACATACCATTTCAAAAGATGATGTATGGGATTTTGCTAAAGAATTTTGATTAATTAGTTATTTTCTTAATCCTTTTTACTCAAGATATTAAATATTTAAAGTTTATTGATAAATTCAAACCTTTTTTAGTTATTATTCTTAAAATTAATTTCATTTATTAAAGATATTTAAAATAAAGGAGGTTTTTGAAGATATTTTTCCCCCTGGGAGAAAGGAAAAAATTGCAATCGAAATTGACCCCAGCAATTGCCATTAAAGTAGATAGTACAATTGATTTTACTTGGTTATTTATAAAGGACCTTGAAGATATATGATCTTGATAAGGTCGTTTGTTATCAAATAGTTAGAGACATGCTATAAAGGATCGAATATCATGGGAGCATGATATGATCCAAGTATTACATGGTTCTATAACGGAACAATTGATCATATTACATAGATCTTATTACGGGGTACATAAAAGCTATACCATGGTACCCCGAGCAAAATACATTTGAATTAAAAAATGGTCGTGTTGGAAAATGAGCATGTACAGGAGTTATTTATTGAAGAATAATTTTTGGGCAAAAAAAGGGAATGAAAAAGACCCAAATTCACAAAAAGTTTACATGAAACATAGTTCGGGAATCGGAGGAATTTACGCCATTATTAATAATACACCGGATAAAAAAGGCGTATTAATTGTAGCAAATGGAGAAAATAGATTTTTCAATAATTTTGATAAATTAGATGCATATCTCCATAAATTAGAGCACATGGAAGATGATTTTCTCAAGATAATGAAACGTAAAGATCTTTCTCGAAAACTAAGAACCTTGAAAATTTAAAAGATTTTTTTAAATATTCCTTTCCTTTCTTTATTGTTCATAAAAAGGTAAACTAACTTTTCCTCCATGCGTAGGTTTACCATCGTTTTAGAACACGAATAATTCATGATAATAAAAATTAAGTAGAATCTGTCCTCATATAATCTATGGCAGAAGAATTCGAAAGGAAGTATTATCTTATATTATTTTCCACCATTTTGGGTCCTTTAACTACCAATGCACTGGTGCCTATTTTTGATGTGCTCAAAGCTAATTTTCTTCTTAGCGAAGTGTCCCTCGTGGCACTTGTTATTACTTTTTACATCATTCCTTTTGCCATATTACAATTATTTGCGGGAACGATTTCAGATATCATTAATAAAAAGAAAGTAGTGAACACGGGATTTATTTGCTTTCTAATTGGTCTATTGTTATCTTTAAGCGCAGTATATATTACTAACTTCTCATTGTTTATAATTGGATTTTTACTTCAAGGAATTGGCTTCGCCATGATTAATCCAACGGTTTTAGCAATACTTAATATCATTACCCCTGAACCGAAGAAGGGATTCATAATGGGGTTATATAATTCATCAGCGGGAATTGGAGTAAGTTTTGGTGCCCTACTTTCTGGTTTTTTCGCAAATCTCATCGGAGAGTGGAGATTAATTTTCATTTTTAATCCTATTGTAACGGTAGTGGCGTTAATTTTCTTTTTAATCGCGACAAAAGAGTGTGAGTTTAATATTTGCACTCCCATTCTTTCTGAAAAAAAATCCGGTAATGAAAATAAAATATTACACGCATTTCGTGCATCGATGCGTCAATTAAGCGACAATCTTAATAAGAATATCCTTATTTTAGGTCTTGCAGGTTTTTTTACTTTTTTTAGCATCATTTCCTTAACCAACACCATAACAGAACAAATTGCAATCTCAATTCCGGCACTCACCGTTCAGGAAGTTATTAGTTCCGTCACACTTATCTTAATGGTAAATGGGTTTATCTCCATAGTTTTATCTCCTATCATTGGAAATTTATTGAAAAGAGTCGCTCCCTTGAAAATTATGATCGTGGGATTTGTAATGATGCTATCTATTCTATTCTTGCCGTATGGAACATCCCTTTATCATTATATATTATTATCTGGAATCATATATGTTGGGTCTAGTTTCATTTGGCCCGCTTTATTTAAACAAGCCATGGACATCAGTCAAGAAGCCAGTGGAACAAATTCTGCGATCATTAATAGTCTAAGATTTTTCGGATATGCGATGGTGGGCATCTTTTACGTCCTTATTGGAATTCTGGTTCTTTACATCTTAGTATTCGTGTTAAACTTGTTAGGAATTGCTTTAATTATTTATTTAATAAAAAATTGGGGTGATTGAAAATCGCTAACCTAGATTTTAAAAGCGATATTTTAAACACATTTTCTGGAAAATTAAAAGGGCGAATCCCATTCAGCCCACGAATTTATTATTGGTATTTGGGAAATCGACTATACAAAAAATACAATCGAAGGAATAATAAGAATATTCCGGAAAAATATTTTAAAAAGTCACAAATAGAAATATACCGTCTTTTAAATTGCAGCCCACGATATAGTGAAGAAACGGTCTATTTTGACTTGTTAGAAAGAAAAATAGACCCTGATTCAAAGATTGAAATCAAATCAATGAAAGGGAAAAAAAAAGATGAATACACTAAGAAATATATTACACCATTAGGAATTTTAACCGAAACTAATTCAATTGGAGGAGGTTTGGGAGCGCATCCCACAGAATATCCTATCAAGTCAATAGATGATATGAAAATAATGAAATATATCTTGGAAAATACTAAAATTAGCTTCGTAGAGAATAATTTTCTAGAAGCAGAAAAGTTATTTGGAAATCTAGGAGTTGTGAGTACCTATCTATCACATTCTCCTTATCAAAAATTGGTTCTGGAATATATGGGTTTTACAAGAACCATTCTTTTCCTCAAACGTTATCCGCAAGAGACGTTAGAATTTATGCAGTATCTAGAAAACAAGGATGATGCCATGTATGAAGCAGTCACGAAATCTCCGCTTCAGATTGTTAATTTTGGGGAAAATATTGATGCAAACTTGAGTAGTCCTCCATATTTTAAAAAATATCTAATTCCCTATTATGAAAAAAGGATTAATCAATTAAAAAAGGCAGGAAAATATTGCCATATTCATATCGATGGATCATGCAAGAAATTATTATCCTTTCTTTCAGATTTACAATTTGATGGATATGAAGCTCTGACACCAGAACCTCAAGGGGATGTTTCTTTAGAAGAAATAAAAGAAGCAATAGGAGATAAAGTGTTATTAGACGGTATCCCCTCTATTTTATTTTTGCCCGAATATAGTTATGAATACGTGGCTAAATTTGCTCGAAAAGTATTGGATTTATTTTCTCCCAACTTGATTTTAGGAATTTCAGATGAATTAAGTCCTAATGGAGATATTCAGAAGGTTGAAATGATATCTAAAATCGTCGGATCTTATAATAGTTAAATACGAATTTATTTCTAATTTTATTTTTCCTTTTCAAGCGTTTCTGCTCTTTCCATGAGAATTCTATTTATAGAATTTCGATCCTTGTGGTACCATTTGAAACCTAAGATCCACAATATAGTTCCTGGAATGGAGAATAACCCTATCATTAATGCAACAAATTGATAATTTTCTCCCGTGAGTAAAATCAATAATCCTGCGATTAAAGGGCCAGAACCAAATCCTATACTTTCTAATAGTCGATTTAATGCCACGATTTGCCCTTGAGCTTCTGGTAAATTTATCTCTTGTAGTATGGGCGGTTGGTTAATATCATATAAAGCTGATACCGAAGATGTTAACACGTACACAGTTCCCATTAACCAAATCACCGGAAAGGAAAACACATATAAAACATCATTACCTTGTTCTATGGATAAGGAGGGGAGAGGAATAAAAAACAAAAGAATAAATGTGCCTGCTCCTCCGGCTAAAGAAAGAATTATCAAATATAGTCGACTTTCTCTTTTTTTCTCTGCAACTTTATCCGATAACCTAGCTAGAAATAATTCAATAAACACCCCTCCCGTTAAGCCAAAGAGTGCAAGGAAAATTCCCGTGGCTAAAGGGGAAATATTATGGGGATCTGTTTGAATGTAGGGGAGAAAAAGAATGGTCAAGCTTCCCATATAGACACTTGTAAAAATTCCTTCAATGAGAGCTACCAAATTTGTTTTGGTAAACATGGTTTTTATCATCATTTTCTTATCCAATTGATAATCGTAAGTAACTGCACTTTGTTCTAATACTGGCGATAATTCTTCCCTTTGGGCTCCCCTTTTTGGTTCTTTTATGCTTAATTTCATCAAAAGACCAGATATGAGAATCATGATTCCAATTCCACTAAAAAAAAGACGCCATAAATTTAAGAAAATTAACAATCCTGTTAAGAGAAATCCTAGCAATTGGAAGGAAGTTCTCGCAATTTTATGAATTCCAAAAAATAGAGATCTTTGATTTTCAGGAACTAAATCATGAGAAAGAGATACGACTGTAGGAAAATTCCCTCCTGCTGAAAAACCTATGATAAGAACAAATACGAAAAAATACCACCAAGATTCCATTCCAAGTCCCACTTCAGTAAAGCTTAGCATTATGAAACTACTCCCCCGCATTACTGAAATGAGAAATAAGATATTCGTGCGACTATATTGGTCAATTAACCGTCCGAAGAAGATTCCTGCAAAGGAAATGATCCAAAACATGGTGGTAATGAGGATGCCCATTTCTAGGGCATGGTAGGGCTCACCAGGCCAAAATAAGTCGGAAAGGGGGACAACTATTATATAGATACCACTAAATGCGAGAGAAAATAATCCAGATAACAAATAAATTGGAAAATAGGATTTAAATACGTTTAACATTCCACTTTTCATAGAAGATTCAGACATAATGCATACAAAATCTTGAAACATGGAAAGCAATAAAAAAATTGGGAAAAACCTAATTTTAAATGGCTAAGTTTTGATTTCATTAATAAAAAAAATAATATGTAGTTTGGAACTCTTATTATTGAAGTATCTCAATTTGAATTGAAATAAACTTCAATTTTCCTTTAGAAAAATGCCCTCAGGGGGAACCATTCTCATCTTTGGAATTCGTAAAAAAACCAGTTAGAAACATTAGGGATCCTAACTAATGTATTAATTAAATTCTAATTACTTTTAAAGCAAATGTAAAAAGTAGTATTACTATTCACGCCTACAAAATTAAAAAAAAAAAGAAAAGAAATTGAAGGATCTTGTCGGATCATGCAGCAATAGCAGGAATTTTATCTTTCGTATAATCCTCTAAAAATTGTTCAAAATTTCGCGGTTTCCTTCCAATTACTCTTTTAACATCTTTCGTAATCTTTTTGTCCTTTCCATTTTTTACGGGTATGTACAAGCCAATCATAAAATCAATGCTGGCATCAGGAGTTCCTCGCGCTTTTAGAGCCTTTCTCATGGCATCTTCAGAAATAGGGTTATATTTGATATCTTTGTCCAAATATTCAGATAGAAGTGAAGCAACTTCATAGTGGTCTAAAGCTTCTGGACCTGTTATGTTATATATTTTATTTTCGTGCCCTTTTTCAGTCAATACTGTTGTGATGACTTCTCCAATATCCCTCACATCAATAAAACTTGTTTTACCATCTCCTGCGGGAAGAATTATCGAACCTGTTTTTAGGAACTCCGCAAGAAATCCTGTAGTAAAATTTTGCATAAAGAAGTTCGGTCGAATAAAGGTGTAGGGGATCCTTGAAGTTTCCACGTGTTTTTCTATCTTTCTTAGAGGAATTTCATCGCTTCTATCTGCACCATATACAGATAATACTACTATTTGATCTACTTTTGCATTAATAGCATGATCTATTGCAGGTACAATGAGCGAATATGCATTCGGATCTCCAGGTGGTGCAATAAATAGTACCCTACTTATATCTCTGAAAGCTTCCTCGAAGGTTTCGGGTTTTGAATAATCAAAGTATACTAAATGATCCCTGTTCAATTTCAATTTATCTGCCTTATCAAAATTTCTCACGGCACCTCTAACATTTGCTCCTCTATCTTCTAATTCGCGAAACACTTCACCTCCAACGTTACCTGTAGCTCCCGTAATTAAGATTGTTTCTTGTATGATAATCGCCTCTTTTATTTTAAGCTTAAAATAATGATAAATTCATTTAAATCTATGTTTTAATAAAAATAATAAATTATTACGCCAGACTTAATACTTTTATACCTTAAAAACAATTTTCGATAAAAATATAGGTAGAATCAATAGAATAAAAAAAAAGAGAATAAATTTAAAAGACTATTCCAACCGTGGCTAATAGTGCATTTACTAAAAAAAATCCAAAAAATAGAATAGAAACGATTGTTACAATTACTTCTATCATGGAAAATCGATATTCTTTGGGTAAAAACTTATAATTTACGGCCAGCAAACCAATTGCAAAGATGACCCCTCCTATATTTGCTAAGGATCCTGCATATAATACCATGGTCACCGGGGGCGTGCCCGTTAGAATCAAAAGCACCCAAATACTTGTAAAGAGACAAAGTAGACCATAGTATAACTTTCTAATATCACCTTTGAATCGAACGCTCAATTTAGGAAAACTGTTCCATAAAATGTTGGCAAATTGGCGCACCACGCCATCAACCACACCCGTACCATCAACCCAAAAAATCACAAAAAGCATGAAAATGATTATCCAAAACGCAAAGGGCAACACGACCGTCATGTTCTGGGCTAAAACTGCGGTAAATCCAAAAGTTTCTTCTGTTGCAGCTTCTTGCGGAACAAAATAGTAATATAATGCACAAGGAAATACCATCGTTGCCAAACTTCTAACGAAAAAAATTGGAATGAGTTCAAGTAAAATGTACCTATACCACTTTTTGGCTCGTTTTTTATTTTCTGCATTTACTTTTGGCATGTATCCTTTTACTTCGAATTTTACCTTCTTGCCACCCACCATGCCCGGGATATAACCGAGCTTTTCAGACATCCCCCATCCCGAATCTCTGTAATAGTTAGAAATTGACATTCCCGCAGAAGCAGCTAATCCTGCAAATCCAGCTACAGCACCCATGGCTAACCAATCTGCATTTTCAGGTAAATAACCAAACCTAAAATAACCCGAAAATACTTCCCAAATCACATTTGATGGCACAAAAATTATGGTAAGAATGATCAAAAGAGGGATAATAATAAGAAAATGCAGTAAAAAGAACATTAATCCTAACGTTTTCATAACTTTCTTTCCCAGAAATAACGGTAATATCGTAATCCCTATGGATATTAAGGAAAAAACAACCCAAAGAGATTGCTGTGCAAGTCCAGGTACACCTTGAATAATAATTGCCACAAAGGTCATTCCTAGCAGAGCCATGTAATAAGGGAACATCACGGACACGCCTCCAAGCAAGATCCAAATGACGGTCCAAGCTTTATTACTTAACCATAAACGATTAATTCCGATTTGAAATGGTTCGCCGGTAAGAATGGTGTATTTTGAAGCACTAATGGAGGTTACGGTCTGAAGCAGAATGGAAAGCAAAGCAATCCATAAAATGGAAGGTCCATTTTTTACAATTAAAAAAGGACCTGATACAATTTCTCCAGTACCGAGACCTAAACCCATGGCAATGATTCCAGGACTAAGAGAAATTTAAACACATCTTTCCATTTTTTTATCTTAAAAGGTTCGGGAATATCTTCAATTTCATTATATTCCTTATCAGTAACCAACATGTTTATAACCTTATTTTATTTCAGAAATATTGATTAAATTACAACTAAATTCAAATTTAGGTTTTAGATTATTTAAAGATTTTTGATTAATAGATCAAAATTAACTTCTTTTCATTCAATTTTAAATAAAGTTATGTAAAAAACAAAGAGAATCAATAAATAATAGATTATTGGGTTCTCATTAGGAGTTCTTTTTCACTTAAGACCAAATAATAACAAGAAATACTTTTTAGAACATTATGTTATTTACTCCATTTTTAAGAAGCAATTTGATTAATCGATATACATTTAGGATGAAAATAGAACACCTAAAAAAGAATTAAGAGAACAATTAAAATATCAATTTAAAACAGGAATTACCACAAATTAAGTTTTAAATGATAGGATATAAAAAAAGGTATTTGATTTGTTCTTTTCAATAATATTAATTGATCTGATCTGCAGCAATATCGGGTAACGTTATTTTAGTTTGCATTTCCTCTTTCGTTAGTCCTTTTTTCTCCCAAAGAATTGCTAAAACTATACTTAGCAAGAATAATAAAAGAATAGTAGCTAAAAATGTACCTTCAGACGCGGAAATTCCATAAATTTGATAATCCACGCTTGTTAATAATAGGATTGTAGAAGAAATTTTGGTCCAAATAAATAACATTAAAAATTGGTCAATTTGTATTTTTTGTTTTACCATTTTGGAAAAGATTTGTGCGTTTTTAAATAAGGAGAAAAAAGAATATAAAATGACGGTCATATCAATGATCATGTCAATTATTGTCATGGAGGAAGAATTATGATCCCAATTAAGATAACGAATCCAATTATAAAAGCTAAGGAAGAAGATAATAAGAGCAAAAAGAGTCAGAGGTGCTTGGTTTCCACTTTTGGGTTTAATAACTAGCCCTAAAATAGGTACAATCAGGATTAATATCGGGAAGGCCATTAAAATTATAAGTTGATTAAAAGAGAATAATGTCCAATCGAAGGAGGCATATAACACTCCGAATAAGATTAAACCGATTAGCCAAAATGCCAAATAGCTAATAATGCTTAATTTCTTGCTCTTCAAAATTTGATTTCCGATTGCCCTGACAGAAATTTTACGAGCAAATAACAGAAGAAAAATAACGCTTATAGAATACCATAAAAAATAGGAAACGATGTATGCTCCAATAAATATAAAGATTGGAACAAATAAGGCTAAAATGAAAGAGATGCCATGAATGACTAGAAGCTTAAGAAGAGAATGGCTTCTTTTCAGATTTTCATAGAACTTTTTGATAAATGATAATATAAAAATGATTAACAAAAAGAAATTATATGAAATCATTAATAAAAAAGTAATTCCTCGAAGATCAGGTATTTCTCCTGGAGCAGGCAAAGCATCTACTGGTCCTAAAACAATTAAAACCGTTGAATAGAATAATATAAGAAGAAGCGTCACAACTAATATATAAGTTAGTACGATATTCTTTTTTAATTCCTTAAAAAACAATTTCATTGCCGCAAAGAACTTTAAATTTTTAGAGTCAGTTTCACTTTCCATATTACATCAACCTAAAAAAAATAAAAAACCTCAGTAAAAAAAAGATAGTGCAAAAATTATATTCTGTAACGAGGAGAACAAGCTCTGTTTTTAAACCAAACTTTTTAAATGATTAAACTTATTGAACCACAAAATATTGCTCGATTACCCAAAAGATTCTATTTTTATATGATATAGAAATAGAAAAAATTCTCTATTTTTAATTCGATTTTTTTCACCAATCTGTATTAAAATTCGGGAAAATTTCGAAACTCCTGCATTTCTTTCTTTAAAATTTGAGATTGTTTTAATTCTTTTTCACTAGGATAGGGAACTTCTTTCCATAGATCAACTTCGGGCATTCCAAGGCTGGTTCGTACCCTTTTTTCTAGCTTTGCAAATCCTACTTTCGAAGCCATGAATTTTATAAATTTAAACTTGATTTTCGATGTAACCTTTTCCCATTCTTTCGCAAAACCCCCATTCTCGATGTTCTCAATCACGGTCTTTTGAATGCTTACAATTTTATCAATCGTGTTCCTAAGCTGTAAACCCTTTATCATTGCCCCATACTGAGCTCTTTTGGACATGAAATGAATTTGATTGATAATACCGTGATCTTTGATGCTTTTAAAGGCGCGTTTCATTTTTCCCGAGAGGACCATTTCAATAAGGACTGCTTCTTCCGGATACCCCGCATTTAACAAGATGCTTATTGGTTTCATCATTATTTGGCTGAACGCAGGACCAAATCCTTGTTCCGAAAAAAGATCTAATACTGCTTCTTCTTTAAAAGAGACTTCAATTCCTGCTTTTGCCAGGCCACCAACACCCTTGCTTAAGGTCAATAGTTTTTCTTTAGCATGTCCTGATGCATCTTGATGTACTCCAATGAAGGAAAAATATCCTTCCTTATTCAAGAAAGTCTCCCGCACTCCAATTCCAATCATGCGAGGGGCAACTAATAGAACATCGATAAATTCAGGAGGAGAGATTAAACCGAAAGCGATATTATATCCACTTGCAAAGATGATAGCATCGTTTTGTTTTAGATATGGTCTTATTTGCTTTTCGAATACTTCACCCATTATTTCATCCGGAATTAAGAAGAACAGTACTTGAGCTTTCATTACTACTTCAGAAATAGTAGAGGTGATAAATCCATCTTCCTCTGCCCTTTTTTTATAATCATCCTCTTTATTGCCAACAATAACTGTGGCACCTTGATCTCGCAAGTTAAGGGCTTGACTTCTTGATTGATTTCCATATCCAATCATTCCAATAGTCACATTCTTCAAAAGAGATAAATCTCCATCCTTTTCTCTATAAATAGTTGTCAATTTTTAATCACCTTTGTTATAAATCTCTATAATATGCTTTTACATTTTCAACGAAATCATTTAATTCGGGATGTGCGTTTAATTTATCTTTCTCAGGAAACTTAACCTCTTTTGAAAAATCCTCTTTTTCAAATCCCAGATTTTCACGTACCTGACTTTCAATTTTAGCAAACTTGACTTTAGATGCAAAATACTTCATAATTTGAAGTTTCAATTTACTGAGCTCATGGTCCCATTCCTTAACAAATTCTCCATTTTCAATTTGGTGAAAAATCTCCTTTTGAATTTCTCCAATTTCGCCGGCCACATTTCTAAATTTGATCCCGCGACTCATTTGCCCATATTGGGAGGTCTTGGAATGGAAGTTCATTTGCTTTATCATGCCCACGTCAATGACCTTATCAAGGGTATATCCACCTTCTCCAGACAGAAAAAGTTCTACGAATATCGCTTCGGGGGGATACCCTTTCTCAATTAACGTGAGGATTGATCGCATCATGATCTGAAGAAAACCATGAATAAAAGTATGTTCAAAAAATAAGTTTAAAATAGCTTGTTGTCTGAAAGTTATATCTAAACCACTTCTCGAAAGAGCTCCTGTTGCTCTACTTAATGCTAATAAGTTTTCCTTAGCTCCTCCTGTGGCATCTTGATGGACATGAATAAAGCTAAATACTCCTTTTTTATTCAAATAATTTTCTCTCAATGCTTCTCCCGTTACTCTCGGAGAAATCAAGAGTATATCAACATTTTTCGGAAGGGATATTTCATGGAAAGTAATGGTGTAACCACTATAAAAAACTATCGTGTCATTTTCTTTCAGGTATGGTTTAATTTTCTCTTCAAATATCTTCCCAATCTGTTGGTCGGAAACTAATAAAAAATAGATATCAGTCTTAACAAAAAGAGTCGCAATATCATGTACCGGAAAATTATCATTCCGAGCTCTTTCTTTAAATTTATCATCATCAGTCCCAATAATAACATTTAAGCCGGAATCTCTCATGTTTAAAGCCTGGGCCTTCGCTTGGTTCCCATATCCTATTATTCCAATGGTTTTCCCTTTTAGTAAGGAGAGATCTCCATCCTTTTCATGATAGACGCTAGCATTCATTTTTTTTTAATCATTATATTTTTTTGATCTTTTATAGAACTACACATAATTAATTTTTTTTTTAATTTAAAATGTTCTAAGGTAAACCATGAAAATTGAGCGATTTACTCCCGAGGAGAAAAAAGCCTCAGAGGAAAGAATTAAAAAATTAATTGAAGAATATGACTCGCAAGGCATTCATCGGACGGGTACTGAAGGAGATTCCAAGAATGCCCAATGGTTGGCAGACCACATTAAAGCTTTAGGTTTAAACCCTAATTTTGACACTTTTAATTTTAAAAGAATTTCGATTAAAGAAGCTTCTATTATCATTTGAGATCGTAGAGTAGAGGGAATTCCACTTTATGACAGTATCATAAAGGAAGAAGAGATCATCATCGGAAGATTAGGACGAAGGGAAGATGCTCCTCTTAGAGCTGTTCGAATTTCTCAATATTCACCTTTAATGAAATTTAGAGAAAATGGGAAACATCAAGGGCTAATAATAACCCCAAAAGAACTAACATCCGGTATTGCCCCAATAAATGCTGAAAATTACAAAAATCCCGTTTCACCTCCAGTCTTACAACTTTCGGGTCAAGATTGGCCTTGGATACTAAAAGAGATTAAATTGCACTCGCAAGCAACTTTAACCATAAAGGTAGAGCTTACACGGGTAGGAGTCTCTAATGTTGGGGCTATAATGAAAGGGAGAAATGAAAGTTTGCCCCCATTAATAATCATGACCCCTCACAGTGGATGGTGGAACTGTGCTTCAGAACGTGGTGGGGGGATAGCATGCGTTTTAGAAATAATGGAAAAACTATCGACCACGACTCCCGAGAGAACCGTACTTTTTACATTCAATAAAGGACATGAACTCGGACATTTAGGTTTAGATTTCTTTCTTTCCAATTATTCTTCGATCTTGAAAAAAGGAACAATTTGGCTTCATCTCGGCGCAAATTTTGCAGCGACAGGAGAAAAAAAGAAAAAAAGAAAAAAACCAGCCATGATAATCACTCAAGCATCAGATAAAGACATGGAAAATTTAGGGGTTAAATTGATGGAATTGACGGAAGTTTATCCAGACTTAATAATTCCTCCCGGTTCTCCACCTCGAAGGGGAGCAAGGAACATCCATGAACTCGGGCATCGCTATTTTTCTATAATTGGTACCAATCCAAAATTTCATTACCTTGATGACAGATGGCCAAATGTTGTTGATATTATAAAGACTGTAAATGTTATTGAGGCGATGGTTTTGCTTAGCATAAAATTGTCAATCTAATTGTTTTTTTTTGTTTAAATTGAGAAATTTGTTTTTATGCCCTTTCTTGCATTAACTATTTTGAAAATAAGGAGAAATCATATCTTAATTTTTTGCTTCATTTATAAGTTACGACTTTAATTATTAAATCATGTAATGGTAAATGATATTCGCCTTTACACAGACGTATTTATGCTGTAACTGCCATTTCATTTTTAGATATAAGATATGGAATGAAAATTATTTTCCCTTTTATTACAAGATAAATGGATAAATTAATCAAAATGAGGAAAGCCATGATATAAAATGCAAAATTAATATTAATGGTTGCTAAAAAGCCTGCTAATACCGGAGATATCCAAAAACCTAATCCATAAATTGTTTCATAATACACGGAAAATTTGGAAGTTCGTCTAGAGACATTTAAAAAAACAATTAGCTTAAAAGAGAAAACATAAAATATAGAAATGGAAATTCCGAACATAAAAATTAGAAAAATAAATACTAAGAAGTTCGTATTGTATCCCATAAATAGGAAACTTAAACTTACCACAATTGCTGAAAAAGGAATGAGTTTTTTAAGGGTTTTCAGAGATAAAGACATTAAAATAGAGAAAGATAAGGTTTGAACAGAAATTCTCAAGAATGAAATAAAATAGGCCGTATACATGGCAAAGTGTAGAGCATTGGATTTTAAGGGATAGAGAAACCCTAATGCCCCCATAGCAAAAGTATATATGATAATGAGAAATAATGGAATATAAAGAGGAATTTTCATAGTTATGCGTGCCTCTTGAGAAGTTTTAAATTGTTGTTGATGTTGGGAATTAAACATGGCACTTTTCTTAGGCTCTTGGAACGTTATTACAATAAATATACAAATTATAGAAAGGAAGAAGCATGCGTTAAGGATGAAAAAGGTGTTTGATGTGATAAATGAAAATACGGAGCCAAGCAAGAAGGTAAGAATGCTACCAATATTTTGGGAGAGCCCATAATTTTTAAATATCTTATTTTTCAAGGAATCATCATGGCGAATTCTTGGTAAGGTTGAAATAGCTGAAAGGGAGCTAATCAAAACCGGCCAAAACAACCCGGCTAAAATACCATCAATAAAAAATAAGATCAAGCTCCAGAAAGGACTTAAAAATATTTGGAGGAATAGATAAATAAAGAGAAACCCACTCGAAGATATAATGAGACTTTTTTTATAACCAATCTTCTGAGAGAATTTATTAAATAGAAAAGGAGAAAATAAATAAGCGAATGATCTCATCGAGATAATAATTGCAATCAATTCGGGATTAATGCTAATTGAAGAATAATATAGTAAAATGGCAAATTCACTGGCATTTGCAACAGATACACGTAAGAACGTGAGGATAAAGATCGGAAAAAGTCTATAATCTAACCTATTACCTACTAGCATGATATAAATCCCAATAAATTCCCTAATAATTCCTAATTTACACTATATTAAGAAATTGATCTAAAATAAATTTATCGATGGGAATCTATCGTACTAAATCAATCAATTTGCAAAATAGGCGATAGGGATCTGAATAAAGCTGATAAAGAGCTTCATTTTACGATATTTTTTTTTTATTTCAAAAAGAGAATCAAAAAGGAATAAGCCCGTTTTCAATTTGATGTTTAAAATTAAGATAAGATAATTAAATTTTTAAGATCAATGACAATCTCAACTTCATTAATGATTCTCAGAAATTAATCAAGTAATTTATGAGAATGAAATTTTTTTTTTGCAGGCATTATCATTTCTTTAAGAAAAATTTACTCCATGATTTAGACACATTTTAAGTTATCTAAATTTTCTTGTATTAAAGTATAATGAAAAAAATGAGCAATTCTATTAGTAAGCTTCTTATTGAACTTACATTTAATATAAGTGCACATTTAGATCACATTTTAATTCTTAGCTTTATATGAGTATTAAATAATAAATGAATACAAGCATGATATATGTCAAAATGTACGAAAAAAGAAATGATTATGATGAGACATTAGAAACTCTGGACTCAATTAAAAGTAAATTACCTTCTTTCCCAGAGATTATAGCGAAGAAAAAGACCTTTTTAGGTTTTGACGGATACGTGGATTCGCTTTATACAATGGTGGCGACAAGGAAAAGTGTTTCAGAATGGATTAAAATGGAATCGATGAAAACCTATGGAAAGCAAGTGATAGAAGCAGCAGGGAGTTCGACCAGTGTTGAGCGAGTATTAAAAAGCAGAACATATGGGGGATTTGCACCTAATACTTGTGGGGCCATGAACGCCCTCGGCATAAGAATATGCTTAATGGGGGCGTGTGGATATCCCCAACTACATGGCGTTTTTTCACCCTTAGCTTCTAAAAAAACCATAGATATCCATTCCTTTACTAATCCGGGAGATACCATCGCTTTAGAATTTGATGATGGAAAGATCATGATGCAGGATTTTGGCAATATTCTTAAAATTAATTGGGATTTGATTAAAGCAAGAATATCATTAGAAAGCCTTATTCAAAACCTTAATAACGCAAATGTAATGGGATTTGGGCATTGGTCGTTAATACCAGAATTAACTAATACATGGATTAAGTTACATGAAGAGATCTTTCCTTCTCTCTCAAATTTAAAAGAAAAGCTCTTTTTTGCAGATTTAGCGGATATAAAGAAACGTACTAAAGAAGATATCTTAGAAATGCTCAACGTGTTGAAGAAAATTAATGAAGAAGTGCCAGTATTACTTTCATTGAATGATCAAGAATGCTTGGACATCTATAAATCATTGTATAATGTGGAATGCATAAATCGAGATCAAATGGATCGAAATGAGTTTATCGAGAAAACAAGGTTAATTAATGAAAAATTAAATATTTCTTATCTTGTCACGCATTCTCCTCATTTTGCCATCATGGTATCCCAAAATCATATTAAGTGGGTTACCGAAGGATTCACATCTCATCCCAAGTTCATGACAGGAGCAGGAGATCATTTTAATTCAGGTTTGGTCGCGGGTTTAGCATGTGATTTGAGTGGTCCGGAATCATTGCTTTTTGGGAATGCATTAACAGCTATATTCGTTCGAACGGGAATCTCTCCAGACTTCATGCAACTTTCTAAATTTATCAATAATTACTTGGATTATGTTGAAGAAGACAATCCAAATTTTCCTTAATTTTAAGAAAATTAATCTAAATGCCAAAAAATAGGGAAGATCTTAGATTTTAGACGATAAGTGATAATCGGCGAACTTTATAAATTGTTCTAAATCATAACGCATCAAGTCATGCTCGCCAGGACGAATGTGATATCCTATTGAGGAAAAAATGGGTTGGCTTAGTTCAGGCATGCTTGTGGCTTTCAAACAATCCGTTTCCAATAACTTATAGACTGGCGAGGCATATTTTGCCGATAAAAATTCTCCAAAAGGATCTGACCAGAAATCTTCTTGAGCACTTGCTATATATACAGGTCTTGGAGCGATAAGGGAAATTAACATGTGTTGATCAATTGGGAGCTCGTTTTCCCGTTCATCAAACTTCTTAAAATTCTGACAAAACCAATGAGGATAAACCTTATTCAAATAATAAATAGTTTCTCCAAATTTGCGGCGAAACAAAGCAGCACCCCCAGCTCCAGAATTATTTGATATTACAATGGCGAATCGGGGATCGGTTGCTCCCGCCCATAATGCTGTTTTTCCTAATCGTGAATGCCCGAACACGATTACCTTTTCGTGATCTATATCTTTATCGAGTTCAAAATAATCGAGCACTCTACTTAAACCCCATGCCCAAGCTCCTATTGTCCCCCATTCGTCATTAGCAGGTTTGTGTTGACCTTCTTTATAAAATAACGGATGAGCTCCATTCTGAAAGTGATCATCATAATCAGGATCGATATCTCCATTGTAAAGGGTCGCAACGGCATAATCATTTTTAATGCAATATTCAACGGACCATCTTGCAGCACGCATCCCTCTAGTTGATTCCGTTGCTTTATTTTCTCTGATTCCATATTCATTCGGTATCCACTGTTTTGTCATGGTAATATCGGGATCATGGTGGATTGTATGATTTCCATAGAAATTCAATCCTAAAAATGTTTTATAAGGCTCTTTATTTGAATTGGGTAAAAAGAGAAGAAGATTTAATTCAAGTTTTTTATCATTATTTTCTAACTTAATGGCTATTTCTTTCATAATGGCCTTACCATTAAGAGCTCCTTTTTTAACCTTTTTGACTTTAAAATCGAATCGTTTTGGTTTTCCCGGCATTTTACCATATATATTTTCAAAATATAAATTTAAAATTTCAGGTCTCCTTATATTCCACCAATCTTCTTTATTAGATGCCAGATTGCCTTCTAAATCCACTAACGGATCCGGTAAACTATACTGAGGTATCTTTGATTCTTTAAAAATTATTTTTGGATCTTTTTTTAATACCATTTTTTTCAATTTTGATATAGTATGATAATAAACATTAACTTTCTATTCAAATTTAAAGTTCCATGTTTATTCTTTAATTATTTATTTAATACGATTAAGGGCAACTCTTAAAATCAACCCATTAATGTTAAAACGACAAGTAGATATTTCAAAAAAGTAGAATTAAAAATATAAGAGGGGAGAATGATTATTTCTATTGAAATAAATCACTTTTTCTCCCATTCAAAATCAATTTGAATATACTTTTTGGTAAAAAGGAGCGTCGCTATTAGTATTATGGAGCAAATTGGACCCCATATGATATAACCCCAAGAAAAGGAAGAAGTGCCTACGTTAACAGGTGGAAGTGTCAATATAGCGCCCATCATGATCAATCCCAAAGCTTGAAAAATATTTAAAGGAATGCTGGGAATGCCTCTAAAAGTACCTGCTTTCAATTCACCCGTTTTTTTTTCATCATCTTCCGATATATCTGGATACACGATATATTGAAAAATTTGCCATCCCGCGTAAATTCCTGCAATTCCGATAATAAAAATGATTCCGTAAATAAGGGTAGACTGCATGGGAATCAGCGCAAATAATGTAAATGGCAGAAATAGAATTGCGGCAATCAGATCATATATAACACTTCTTTTTTTCCCAAACTTTTGTATCATTTTCCTCCACAATGCCAAAAACCCGATAATTCCTGCAAGAAAAAGCACAGCGGCAAGAATATAGGTTGTTGAGTCGAAGACTAATACCACCTCAATGAATAACAAGATCAAGGAAGATACTTGAACCCAACCTAAACTTGCAATACCAACCATTAACGTGACAATTATAAAGTTCTTGTTTTTAAGCACGACTTTCAAATATTGGAATATGCTTGATTCAATTTTAAAATGGGGTTCCGTTGGCATTAGAAAACTGACTATATAGAAAACTACTATTGACACAATGCCAAATACAACCACAGGATACGAAAATGACGAGGGAATGTATCCGGGATTTACATTGAGACTGGAAATAAAACTTGTCATTACAATCAAAGAAAATACGGAAATGGTAGCCGATCCGAATAGATCAAAAATGGTTTGAAATTGCGCGGCTTTTGGCCGCTCCTCTACTCGAAATTGTTCAGCCATCCAGGCATATAATGGGCTAGTTACCGCGTAGCTAATGTTAAAAATTTGATATGTGACTAATAACCAAATGAAAACCGCTCCGAGGTCGCTAATATCAATCATTAAGCTGGGTAATAAGAGCAATATGAATGATATTCCAAGAATGGGGCTCATTATAATAAAATATGGTTTTCTCCTTCCCCAACGAGTGTATTTTGCATCGCTGATCCATCCAAAGAAAAATTGAGAGAGGGCAATAGTTAACTTGCCCATACCTAATGCAAATCCCACAAGTAAGGGCGGAACATTATATGCCAAGATGTAAAGTGTAGCTAAAGAGACATCTGCGAAACTCATTACAAGTGAACTCGAATAAAAGGGTAATCCAAAAAGTAAAAACTTACTGGGTTTACTTTTTTCACGTACGATCCTATTATTTTCATCTATCATTTGATATCATTTTTATACTTGTTTAATTCTCCTTTATTTTCGCTTTTTTAAGAAGTTATTTTTTAATCATAGAAATTTCTTACTTTAAATAATTTTTTAAAAATAGAATTTTTCTTTTACTATTTACGAAGGAATATTCTCATAATTATTAATAGTTATGTGATTATGGCTTAACTTCGGTTTTTTTAAATATGGGGAATAAGAACTAATATTTAAACGTGTTATTGGATTTCTATGGTGAAATATTAGAATGAATCAATTTCATCTTCTTGAGTTAATAAAAATTAAATAGTTTGATTACAACTCTTTATTTGTAATCAAACTGCAACTTTTTTTTGTGTTATTAGTCATTAAATATGATCTTTATCTTAAGGTGATAAGTAAGAATTCTAGGAGCTTTAAAATAAAAAAAAGAGAGTTATTGAAAATTTATTTTATCGAAGTATAACCTTATTCTTCCCATTCAAAATCTAATTTTATATATTTTCTGGCATAAAGAAGCGTTACGATTAGTATCACGGAACAAATTGGACTCCATAAAATATATCCAATCGAAAAGGCAGATGGACCTACACTAATACTTGGAAGTTCTAATATAGCTCCCATCATAATCAATCCCCACGCTTGAAAAATGTTTAACGGAATGCTGGGAATGCCTCTAAAAGTATCTGCTTTCAATTCGCCCGTTCTCTTTTCATCATCTTCAGATATATCGGGTATCATTATGTACTGGAGAATTTGCCATCCCGAGTATATTCCGGCAATTCCGAGAATAAAAAAGATTCCGTAAATAAGGGTAGACTGCATGGGAATCAGCGCCAATAATGTCAAAGGCAAAAATAGTATCGCGGCAATCAGATCATATAAAAGACTTCTTTTTTTCCCGAAATTTTTTATTAAAACTCTCCACAGGCTTAAAAAAGCGATTATCCCTGAAAGAAAAATAACAGCGGCAATGATATAGGTTGTTGATTCGAAATCTAAAACGACCTCAATGAATAACAGGATTAAGGAAGAGACTTGAGCCTAACCTAAGCTTGCAATGCCTACCATTAGCGTGACGGATATGAAATTCTTGTTTTTAAGCACGACTTTCAAATATTGGAATATGGTCGATTCAATTTTAAAATGGGGTTCCGTTGGCATTAGAAAACTGACTATATAGAAAACTACTATTGACACAATGCCAAATACAATCACTGAATAGAAAAAATCCGGAGGAACATATCCGGGATTTATCATAAGATTTGAAATAAAACCTGTCATTACAATTAGGGAGAACACGCTCATTGTCCCAATTCCAAAAAGATCAAAAATGGTTTGAAATTGCGCGGCTTTTGGCAGCTCCTCTACTCGAAATTGCTCCACCATCCCAAAAAGTGCAAATTTGCTGGGTTTACTCGCAGGTCGTTGAATAATATTACTTTCATCCTTCATTTGATATCATTTTTATATTTCTTTAATTCTCCTTTATCTTCGTTTTTTTAAGAAGTTACTTTTTTATCATGGAAAATTCTTAACTTAACTACCTTATTGGGCGATAAAACCTTTCTTCTAAATTTCACGGAAGAATATTCTCATAATTGTCTAAATTACGAGATTTTTGGTTAACTACAAAATCAGCTATACTATTTTTAACTTGTTTCTTAAGATGAGAAATCCTCCTAATCCCCCTAACATTAGAAAAGCCATGAAGAAAAAAGCGAGATTGATATTAATAGCCGCCAAAAATCCATTGATGATGGGAGCAAGCCAAAAACCCAATCCCACTATAGTCTCAAAATAGAAGCTATATTTCGAGGTGTTTCTAGTGGTGTTAAGATATACGATTAGTTTAAAAGAAAAACCATAAAAAACAGAAATTGATACTCCAAACAGGATGAACAGAAATCCAAAAAGGATTAAATTTTCATTGATTCCCATTAAAAAAAAGCACGTACTAACGGATAGCGCCAAGAAAGGAATGAATTTTTTGAGAGTTTTTAAAGAGAGTGATATTGAAAAGGTGATCGTAAGTGTTTGAGCTACTAGTCTTAGGAAAAAAAAAAGATACGTCGTATAAAATGCATATTCTAAGAAATTGGATTTTAAAGGAAAAATTAATCCAATTGCGCCAACGCATAGAGAATAAAGTACAATTAAAAATAAAGGAATATACAAGGGAAATTCTGCTTTCTTAATAGAAAAATTAGAGCTTAAATGAGAACTTTCAGTATTATCAAGAGGAGTTTCTTTTCTTTTCATCGGTTCTTCAAAAAAGAATACTATAATGAAAGAAGATAGGGCAAAGAAAAATGCTATATTAAATATGATAAGTAAATCCGAAATCATGAGCAATAAGATTGTTCCAAAAAGAAAAGCAAAGAGACCACCAACGTTCCATGAAAAGGAATAATTTTTGAGAAGTTTATTTTTGATGGAATCATTTTCGTGGATTTCATCATAGTTAGAGATAGTGGATAATGCACCCGCTAGCACGGGCCAAAAGAAGGCCAGTAAGATTCCATCGATAAATAATAATAAAAAACTCCAAAATGGGGTAAGCAAGAACTGAAAGATCAAGTAGATTATTAGAAATCCCCCTGCAGATATAATCAAACAGTGTTTATGCCCAATTCTATCAGGGATTTTTTTAAAAAGAAATGGTGAAAATAAATAAGACAGGGCATTGGCGGATAAGATAAGTCCAATTATTTCCGGATTTAAATTAATGGAAGAATAATAAAGCGGAATGGCTAATCCTATGGAAACCGCCAAAAAAACCCGTAGGAAAGCTAAAATAAAGATGGGTAGGATTCTATAGTTTAATCCTCTCATAATGTATTAACAGTAAACCCCAATAGATGAGAATATAAATGGAGGACGCAAGTTAAACTTTATGGAAAGCCTTTACTTTGACAATAATCTTAATAAATGGATATAAAGCGAGGTATGTTACAGGAATTAATAAGAAAAATTAGGACTCCATTAATTTATTGAAATTATTTAACATCATTTATCCACAATAATAATTTAATTATTTCAAATATAAGAAATTCAATTCTTATTCAATTCTTTTTCAATTCTTATTTAATACCATGAAATCTCCTTTTAAATTTCATTACAGATGATTTCTTTTAATTTTTTAAATTATTCAATGTACATAAAAATCGCATTAGATATGATTAAAAAAAGGGAGTTATAAAAAAAGTAGATTTAGTAATAATTTTTCATTAAATTATTCATTTATTTTTCCCATTCGAAATCTATTTTAACATATTTTTTGGTATAAATTAGGGCAACAATTAATATTAGAGAACATACTGGTCCCCATAAGATATAACCAATAGAAAAGGCAGAAGTACCTACGGTAATACTTGGCAATTCCAATACACTTCCCATTATGATCAACCCTATGGCTTGAAAGAAGTTCAAGGGTATGCTTGGAAAGCCCTTGAAAGTACCTGCTTTCAGTTCACCCGTTTTCTTTTCATCATCTTCAGAAATGTCCGGAATCATGATATATTGAAAAATCTGCCACCCTGAGATAATTCCTGAAATTCCTAATATAAACAGGATTCCGTAAATAACGGTGGACTGCATGGGGATTAAAGCAAATAACGTTAATGGGAGAAACAGAATAGCGGCGATTATATCATATATAAGACTTCTCTTTTTTCCAAACTTTTCTATTAACTTCCTCCATAAGCTCAAAAAAGCGATTATTCCTGAAAGAAAAATCACGGCGGCAATAATGTATGTTGTAGACTCGAAAGTTAAGACTACCTCAATAAACAATAATATTAAGGAAGAAACTTGCACCCAAGCCAAACTTGCAATCCCTATCATTAAAGTAACTATTAAAAAATTTTTATTTTTGAGTACTATTTTTAAATACTGGAACATGGTTGATTCAATTTTAAAATGGGGTTCCGTTGGCATTAAAATAGCAGCAAGATAGAAAATTATTACCGAAATTATGCCAAATACAAGAACAGAATAGGAAAAATCCGGAGGAACATATCCTGGAGTCTCCTTAATTTTAGCAATAAAACCTGTCATTATAATTAGGGAAAATACGGACATGGTTCCCACTCCGAAAAGATCAAAGATTGTTTGAAACTGGGCTGCTTTTGGACGCTCATCTATGCTAAATTGTTCCACCATCCAGGCATTAAATGGCGATGAAATTCCATAACTCAAGTTAAAAAGTTGATATGTGACCAATAACCAAATAAAAACAGCACCAATATTGTTGATATCAATTATGAGGCTGGGTAGCAAGAGTAATATGAAGGATAGTCCAAGAATGGGACTTAAAATAATTATATATGGTTTTCTTCTTCCCCACCGCGTATATTTCGAGTCACTTAACCATCCAAAGAAAAATTCTGAAAAAGCAATAGTGATTTTTCCCATACCTAAAGCAATGCCTACGAAAAATGGGGGCACTTGATATGCCAAGATGTATAGTGTAGCCAAGGAAATGTCTGCAAAGCCCATTAAGAGAGATGTAGAATAAAAGGGCGTCGCAAAAATGATGAATTTACTTGTTTTACTTTTCTTTCGTTCAATAAGACCATTTTCACTCTTCATTTTTGATCATTTAAATTAATGGTTAATTATCCATCGCATTCATATTTTAAATACGTTTCCTCTTTTTCCTTGAATTTTATATTAAATACAATATTGCAAGGATAGCAAGGCATTTTATCGAAAAATGTTGGAAAATGCTTTCTTTTACATTAGGTCATGGATTATAAGTATATGCAACATTGTAGCTTTTAAAATCCTTAAATTATACCTTTAAGTGATATTGCCTTTCCTTTTTTAATACTAATAGATTCCTAAAAAAAGTATTAGATTCTGATTTATATAAAAATTTAATAAAGTATTTTGAATTTTTGATGCACCTTTACATCTAAACTTCCTTTCCTAATAGTTAATGGAGGAAAATCAACTTCTGAGATCATATTAATCAAATTCGTTAATATTTCAATAATCTTTATATAAGAGGTGATTTATATAAAACTATTACATCAGCAAAACAGTTAAAGCTTTAAAGAAATTTAAAGGATTTATAATTTACACACTAACATTCTTTTATAAAAATCATGACGATGAGTAAGGAACAACTGGTCGAAAGCTTTAAGAAAAAGTCATTACGTGGAATTATTTTTGATTTTGATGGCACATTGCTCGATATCAAAAAGGCACTTGAAGATTCCGTTGTAGAAGTGTTTGAATATTATAATCTTCATCTGGAAAAGGAGCAAACCATTCAAGAAATCGGTACTGTTTTAGAATCCATTCAAGGACATCCTATTCCTAAAATTCTTTTACAATCTTATGACATTTTCAAGGGGATCTCATCCCTTGAAAAACAGACCTTTTTAAAAAAATTGAGAATTGCGATAAAATTATTTACACGATATTTAGATTATTCAAAAGATGCCTCTATTTTGCCGGGATCTAAAGAGATGCTGGAATATTTATCCAAGCATTATGATCTCTATATTGTTTCTCACAATCAGACAAGATCGATTATGGAACATTTGCAAAAAGAGGAATTGGAGAAGTATTTTAAAGGAATCTTTGGAATGGATAAATTAGTCGAATTAAAGCCCAGCCCAAAGGCATTTCAGCCGGTATTTGATCTTTATGAAAAGTGTCAAGCTCGAGAGTTTGTCATGATTGGTGATATGCCATCTGATATCGAAGCTGGAAGAGAAGCAGGATTCTGGACGATTGGATTGGCAAGTGGAGTAAGCAATGAAGAGGTTTTAGCTCAGTATCACCCAGATATTTTAATACATTCTTTTCATGAGTTATTAGAACTAATTAATAATAAAAGAAATTAAATTTAAGAAAAAATAATAAAATTAATTAAAAAAAATAACAAGACCGAGGAGTTGATAAAATGGAATTTTCTGAGCAAAAAGAGAAGGAGTATGAAGAAAATTCGATGGATATCGTAAAACCTAAATACGAGGGCGTCCAAGTTGATGAAAAGGGAGAGTTAATTTACACAAAAACTCATCAATCTTTAACCTATAAGATTTCAAAATATAATCCTATCGATCCAATAAATGACCTCTGGCGCTGGTTTGTAGAAAAGATGCATTGGAGTAAAGAAGAAGGAGAATTACAATGGTGGGCGGCTTACATTTATGTTAAGTTCACGATGAGGACCCTCTGGAATTATAAAGTGGAAAATGTTTATAAAACGTTATTTCCAGAATATGGGGGGGGAATTCTCATTGGAAATCACAAATCACATTTAGATCCTTTCTTTTATGGCGGCGCCATGCAACAAAGAATTCAATGGATGAGCAAAGATGAGAATTTTAAAACTCCTTTAGTGCGTACTCTCTTTAAAAACTTGGGTGCATTTTCATTAGGAGAGAGAGGAAACAAGGAGGATGTTCAAGAAGCTTTAGATATTGCCAAAGAGATTATAGAAGGCGGTCAATGGGTAGGCATATTTCCAGAAGCTACCCGCTCGAAGGATGGATCTCTTGGGGAATTTAAAACAGGAGCAGTTCGATTAGCTATCGAAACTCACTGTCCCATTGTTCCAATGGCAGTAATAGGTTCTGAAAATGCCTTGCCTAAAGGTAAATTGGTCATGAAGCCCGCGAACGTGAAAGTGAGGGTGGGAAAACCGGTGTATTACAATGAGTATGATATCAATACAGTTTCGCCACAGGATCTCATTAATTTAAGCAATGATTTGCGTCAGCAAGTTCAGGATTTGCTCGATTATAACACAGAACCCGACAAGAAAAAAGCTCAAGAATTATCAATCGGGAGTCCTAAAGAAATAGAGAAAAAGTCTAGTTCATTAAGTCCAAAAGGAATAATAAAGAAACTGACAAATGATTTTCTATGGTTATGGGATGATTCCTGGTACGCTTTAATTAGAGCATTGCAAGTATTTGATGCTAATGAACATTTTCAAAAGTTTGTTTATCATCTTTCGGGGAATGTCGTGGATGCTTTTAGTGATATAATGAGTCCTTATAAAAGAGTCGATTATGATAAATATATTCCAATTCAACAGGATTCGGGAGCCATTATATGTTCCAACCATAATTCCGAATGGGATGTCATCATCTTAGCAACTTCCTTTCAACAACGAGGACAAGTAGTCTATCAACAATCCAAGGAGTCCTTATTTAGAATTCCTATTGTAAACGCGTGGGTACGATCGTGTTGGGCATTTCCGCTAACGAGAGGAGAAAGTGATATGGGTTCTTATAATTATGCGCTGGAGTTGTTAAAAAATAACAAATGGGTAATTATTTATCCCGAAGGAACGACTAATTCTGGCGGAGGAGAATTATTAGAAGGGCATACAGGACCAGTACGTCTGGCGATTGAGGCGCAAGTTCCTATTTATTTAGTTGGAATAACGGGTACGGAGGAAGTATATCCAAAACACGCAAAGATGTTGAATTTTGGCAGAGGTGTCATCATGAAAGCGGGTCCCGCATTCACGGAACATTTGAAATATACTGAAGTTCCGGATTATGACGAGTTAAAGCGATTAACGGAATCCATGATGAGTCAAATAAAAAACTTACTCATGTATGATACACCCGAAGCTTGAAATCAGGATTTTTATTTACATTTTCTATACTTTTTTTACTAATTTTTAGATATAATTCGATGCAATCTAGTATTCGTGAGAAAAAGCTATTTGGATTTATTTCTTGTGAAAATTATAAAAAAAATGATAAAACATATGTGAATTTTTTTAATGCTCTATTAGAATTAAAAAGTTTTTATACTTTTAATGGTCCCAATGAAAGTGAATGTGGTTATAATTATTCAATTTTATCGTAAAGTATTTTCTAAACAAAAGATATTTATTAGATAACTCTAAAGTGGACATTATAAAAAATACAACCATGTCTATCGCAAAACCTAAAGTAGGGATTCCAAGAGCGCTGCATTTTTATAGATATTTCCCTTTTTGGAAAAAACTATTGGAGGAATTAGGAGCAGAGATAATTTTAAGTCCCCCTACAAATAAAAGTATTGTTGAACAGGGTGTACAACACGGATTTGGAGAATTATGCATTCCCGTTAAGCTCTATTATGGCCATGTCATGAGATTACTCCACGATCATCCCGATTTGGATTACCTTTTTGTTCCTCGGTATGTTTCCGAAGTAAAAGAATCATATTTCTGTCCAAAATTTCTCTCCTTACCAGATGTGATTAAAATTCTCCCAAATGTTCCGAAAATATTGAATTTTGAAGTGAATGTGAAAGAATTTCCTATAATCTCATCCGTTATTCAATTGGCTAAAGAGCTAAATAAAAGTGAAACTAAAGCCTTGGAAGCATATAAAACCGCAAGAAATTACTTCGAGGAATACCACGCCATTTTAAGGGCAGGAGCCCCCGTACTTCATGCTCTAATACTTGCTGAAAGAAATATCCCCTTTACTGTACCTAAAAAGAAAAGTGAATTGGATTTAAAATTTCTACTATTAGGACATTCTTATAATTTATTTGACACTTACATTAATTTGAATTTCCAGCGAAAATTAAGAGAGGAGGGAGCCGATTCTATTACCATAGAAAACTTGCCCTCATCTATTTTTAAGGTCCCTGTTATAGTAAATAAAAAGCTCAGGAATTATTGGACTCATGAAGAAGAAATAATGCAAGCCATACGCTATTTCTTAACTAAAGGAAAAAAAGAAATAGATGGGGTCATCTTTTTAATCAGTTTTGCTTGTGGTCCGGATAGTCTCATATCAGAATTAATCATGCGAGATATGAAAGTAGTAGGAATACCTTTTCTGGAAATCATAATGGATGAACATAGCGGCGAGGCAGGTCTATTAACAAGAGTCCAATCGTTCGTGGAAATGGTACGCCGGAAAAAAAAGTATTTCAATGTAAAACCCCGGAAAAAGGAAATTAGCGCCTTTTAATGAGAGATATTGTTTAAATAAGATAGCATTCATATACACATCTCAGAAACAGATATTTTTTAATCCATTTAAAAATAAATTATAATGTAAAAGCAATTTTTCATGTTTCTCGTCTTTAAGTTTTGCTTTTAGGTGTAATTACTCTCTAAATTATTATATTTGAGAAAAAGATACTTAATTACCTCGGAGAGGAACCTCTCATTTTTCCATGTATTTATTCTTTGGTTTTATAATTTAAGACTATCTTTAAGGTTCAAAATATAAAATTTCATAAAGAAATTTAAATGCATAATTATATTATTTACTAAATCTAAAAAAAAAGTTGAAAAACGAGCAATGAACATTTTTAGCATTTTGAAACATGCAACAAGAATATTTGTTATCTTTCTTAGTGTTTTATTAATCCTTCATTCAGCTTTTAGCATTTATTCCGTGTATTTAATCGTTTCTGATCCCGAAGATAATATCAAGGTGCCTGACGGTAATATTACCTACAACTTTAATGTTTTTGACTGGAACCATTTGCATTTTACTCTTCCGTTTTCAATTACCAATAAAGGTTTCTATAATATTCAAGATATCTATATCTATATCAATCTCACTGCTATTTATGGCAATCAAGCTAAATTAATCTTTAGTAAGTATAAGAGCTTTGGAAATATATCGGCAGGACAAACATTGAAATCAGAATATAAGGTGGGACCTAATGATTTTTTACAAGAAAACGTCATTGAAATATTACATCAAACTTTTCGAAATCCTGGGCCAATCGAATTCCGAATGGATATACTTGTTGGAGGACGTTATTCCCTCAGTTTTGTAGGGATTAGTATTCAAACGCAATTAGTCTTTTAGAGGTAATTTTATGGGAGCAACTACAAATATGGTTAAAGGATTTATATGGCTTGGTTTATATGTAGTCGGCACGATTATTATTCCTTATACTATTTTTACGTACATTTATAGTTTAACATCGAGCGTACAAGATTATGTATATTTAGGGTTGACACAAGAGAAATATGAACAAATTACTTTTTGGATCTTTGCTCTTGGATTTCTTATTTGTGGCTTGGCATTCTTGGCACATTCTTCCCCAAAGAAATCAGTTAGAAGGGGTGCTTTTAAAGTCGTGTTGGTATTTTTTAATTGTCTCTACATTTGGATTTATGCTATATCAAACGTAACGCTGATTAATATTGTTATCATGGATGTCATCATATTTACCGTCGATCTCACTAACCTATTCATGTTTTTTATGGGAATCTATTTTCTTTCGATAATCGTTCATGTATTAAATTTATTAAATTACACGTTTTATAAGCAATAGAGATTAATCTGAGGTGAAAAATCAAAATGATATTTTACATTTTATTGTACGGAGAATTTTTAAAAAACTTTGCAGAAGGCGTTAGAGATATAGTGCGATTTTTTTCTCCGTTCTTACTACCACTTGGCACTTTTTTATCCACAATTCTAAATGCTATAGCAAGCGTATTACCTTACGGAAATTTAGCACTTTATATTGTTCTCTTGATCGTGTTAATCGTCCTTGGCATGATAATTAATATTAAATGGCCAAGCGGAGAGAAAGAAATTACAACGGAGCGGAAGAAATTGTATGGGATTGGATATTCACTCGATAATGCTCTTGATAAGCGAAAAGATGAACAACAAGAAGAACAACCTTAATTTTTTTTACTATTAAATTAATGAGCAAATTTTATCTTTATTAGTTTTTTTTAACTTTTTTTTTTTAATTTAAGGTAAGGTAGTACCCGCATATTCAAAAGCTATCATTTTTAAGGATAATCATCAATTAGGGATAAAATTATATCCATTGACTTCTTTTAAGTTAGGGAGGGCGCTCGTGGCACCCATTTTTGTGAGGGATAAACAAGCAACCTTATTTCCCATTATTAAGCTATTGTGTATTTCTTTTGTTTTATGATACATGTAAAGGAAACCAGCCATGAAAGCATCTCCCGCTCCAGTAGTATCAACAACATTAACCTTGAACGCAGGAGCATTATATTCTTTATCCTTAGTTATAGCACGTGTTCCTTTATTTCCCATCGTTACGAGGATAATTTCAAGTCCTTTATTAAGTAGTTCATGAAAGGCTTCATCTGATGCGTCTCCGGTTAATCCTATGGCATCCTCTCGAGAAATCTTTAAAATTTGAGTTTTTGATATAAGTTTTAGAAGTAATGGATAAGGATTTTCATCTTTCCATAAATCCTTTCTAAAGTTAGGATCACAGGATATAGTAAGTCCTTGTTCATTAGCAAGGTTGACAGCATGAAAAATAGCCGATCTTGATGGCTCGTTGGTTAAAGATACGGTACCATAATGGAGAATTTTTGCTCTTTTGATATATTCCGTATTTATATCTCTCATTTGTAAATTTAAATCGGCACAGGGAGTCCTGTGAAATGCAAATGTGGGTTTTTTCTCTTCATCCAATCCCACCCAGGCAAGCCCTGTTTTTAAAAGTGGATCAACTGAAATTTGACTAGTATCAACTCCTTCATTTTTTAATTTACTTAGTAAAAAATCTCCAAAGAAGTCATTTCCAACCTTGGTAATTATGCCAACATTCCCACCCAGTCGGGCTATCCCCACAGCAACATTCGCAGGGGCACCTCCAGGAAATCGTTTAAATATCTCTGTTTCTTTGAGACTTTTCCCTTCTTGACCAATCAAGTCTATTAATAATTCTCCAATTGTGATGATATCAGTCATGATAATAATAACAATATTCCACGTAATTTTAATACTATTAGATAAAAATAATGATAATTAATATTAAATGGGTCAGGTGGAAAGAAAGAAATGAAGAAGAACTTTAATTTTTTTTTATCTTTAAACGAAATATATTATCTTTATCATCGTATCTTTATCATTCTTTTTTAAATCTATCAAAAGTTGTATTTAAAATCATTAAAAAAGCTCCACTTGTAAAATCGATTATTTAATTGACAATAAGATTAAATCCTATTTCTTTCTTCTTATCTTCTATATTGAATATATTAATAGATTTCCAATAGATTTTAGCATCTAGTTGAGAGCTAAATTCAAAAATCCTTATAATGTCATATCTTTTAAGTCTTCAAATTTCAGACAAGAAAGGCAAGCAGACTCGTTCTCTTGCATGGATAACGGCATTATTAAATATTCTTCTACTTTTTTCAAGAACCTCCTCATCTTCAAACACCCGGGAGAATCCATGAACTAATTATAAATTTATGGAAAAAAAAAAAAAAAAAACCTCATAAATCGAGGATAAAATTAGAATTAGTATAAATTTATGACCATCTATTTTCTCATTTAAAGGATTGCAGTTTTATGTTGGAATAAAAGGATGCCAATGATCGTTGAAACAATTCCTACTCCTAAAATTACTACTATATCTAATCCTATCGCATTCCATGAGGTTGCTCCCGCTATCATTACTAATCGCATGGCATGGGCGGCATAAGATGTCGGCATGAATTGAGTGATGGGACTATCAAAATAAAAGAATAATCCACCTAAAAATTGGAGGGGAAGAATGATGAACCAGGATAATTCTCCTGCGGAAGATTGCGTTTTGGTGATCGATGCTAAGCAAAGTCCTAATCCTAAACAAGTAAACGCAAATAACACGGGAATTAAGATTAAAAGGAAAATATTAACTCCTTCAACGAAATAGGCTCCAAATAGATATAATAAAAATAAGAGCAAAATCGTTTGAATCGTAGCCACTACCAATTGAGAAAGCATGCCGGAGAATAAAATATCTCTTCTCGGCACGGGAGTAGTGCATAATCGCTTTAAGGTTTGGGTTTCCTTTTCTTCCGCAAAAAGTATTGCCATTTGACTAATGCATACAAGAACTCCCGCAATTACAAACCCTGGAGCAAGGTAATCAAACGTGGTAATTTTTATCGTGTTTTCAAGTTGAGTTGTCGAGATCTTCACCGGTTTCCCGCCATTTCGGACAACAATCATATAGTCTACAATCTGTGTAACAATTGAAGTAATTACCCCTTCCGTCACTTCATCAGGAATTGTCTTGATGAAAACATACGGTTGTTTTTGTTTATTGATGTTTTCTGAAAAATTTGAAGGGATTACAATTATCGCATCGATCCTCTCATATTTTAATTCTATCTCAGCGGCTTCGTAAGTATAATTATTCTCCGTTCCTACTAAATGCACGTAATCGTTCACTTCGTCCTTAATGATGTTAATCATTTTTCGGGAATAGGCCGTCGTACCCGTTTCGGGATCATGATTAATAATGATTACATCATACGCGGAACGTGATTCCGTCTGATTAAATGCCAAAGAAAAGATGACAATAAAAATTAACGGATATCCAATTAACCAAACTAATTGGGCTCTATCCCGAAACATTATTTTTAAATTTTTTACAACTAACGCCCATAATCTAATATTCTTTTTTCCATGTGTCCTTTTATAAGAACTCATTATTCTCTCAACCTCCTCCCCGTTAAATCAAGAAAAACATCTTCTAATGTATTTTTCCGTATTGAAATATCAAGCATTTTCACTTGAACCGCATCAATAACTTCTGAAATTCTTCTCAAACTATCTAAACCGTTCAAAATTATTCTTCCTTTTCCAACTTCTTTTGCCCATTTGATGAATTTCAATTGCTTTAATCTGGTAACAATCTCCCCACGTTTTTCTTGATCTTTTTCCTCCACCTTGAATTCAATAACATCTCCCTCGCCTAATCGTCGTTTCAACTCATCAGGTGTTCCTTGTGCAATGATCTTGCCTTGATCGATGATTACTAATTCATCCGATAGATCGTCCGCTTCTTCCATACTATGCGTCGTTAACATTATAGTACTATTCTTTTTTTGAAAATCTTTAATAAAGTCCCACACCGCCCTACGCGATTGAGGATCCAAGCCTGCACTGGGTTCATCAAAAAAGATGACTTCGGGATCGTGAATAACTGCCATCAACACATTTACCCTTCTTTGCATTCCTCCAGAATACTTCTTAACCAAATCATCTGCTCGATCCAAGAGGTTCATTTTACCCAGTAAATCATCCAATCTTTCTTTGTAATCTTTTTTACTTAAACCATGCATTTGGGCGATAAGTTGAATATTTTCTCTTGCAGTGAGTCTTTTATAAAGGACATTATCTTGAGGGCATACACCAATAAGTTCTTTAATTTTCTTTGCATCTTTCTTTAAATCGTATCCTAAAATAGTGGCTTTTCCGCTGGTAGGAGGAAGGATGGTGCTTAACATTGATAAGGTTGTTGTTTTACCCGCACCGTTAGGACCGAGGAAACCAAACAATTTTCCTTTCGGTACTTGCAAGTCTATTTCATTCACAGCATGAATTTCCTTGAAATTTTTTTTTAACTTAACTGTTTCAATTGCTAATTCCATCTTGTCCCACTAAAAAGATGTTTATAGACGAATATATCTTTTTTATAAATTAAATAAGAAGGAGACCAATTCTTATACTTACAAAAGATCTTTTATATCTTTTAGAGGATAATTTATTTTTTGGAATAATTATAAAAATTAAAAAAGACCAATCCTTCCAAAGATTTACATCTGAATAACACGTTTTTTGATAATAGGGAATTAGTGAAAAAATTTAAAAAGTCATAACGTTTTAGATAGTATAATTTCCATTTTTTCATAAGTTAAAAAAAACTGAGTTCAATTAAGAACCAATTGAAATTCTATAGGAAATAAACCAAACTTAAGTATCAGAAAAGATTAAGAATAAATTATTGAATTATAAAAAATCTAGTTCGGGATCTTAGGAATTCTCACGAAAATATTTTTTATTGACGAAAAGAAAGAATTTTTTTAATTAATTTTAAAATTAGAGAAGAAAAAAGATCGGAAAATAGTTTAATGAAAAAAATTGAATTAGTTTTTAGGTCGAATGGTGAACGTACCAGAAATATTGCTTTAGATTTTGCGTTAAAAAATATCAGCCCTGATAAAGTGCATTTGATTGAAAATATCACTCCTTTTTCCCGAACCATGGAAGAAATCATGAAAATTCAGTACAATGATGATACTGATTACGTGGTGTTCATGGACGCTGATTGCTTCATTTTCGAAGATATGAGACCATTTTTGAATAAGAATACTTTACCGTACGTGGATTGCTTTGTTTTGGATAAATTCAGAGGATTTGTCCACATGGGGGTGCATGTTACGCGGATGGATGTAGTTCAAACCATGAAGCAGATAAATATGCCAGAAGATGATTTGAAGTATATCCTCAGACCTGAATCTCGAAGGCGAAATCTTGCACTGGAAAAACTTAAGGAAGGAAAGACCTTTAAAAAATTCAAAATATTGCATGATTTTTGTCAATATTATCACCAAGTTTACCTTAAATATGCCATTAGAGAGCTAAGAAGTCGAAATGCATATCAAAAATTTAAACTTCAGATCTGTGTTGAGAATTGGAAATATGATGATACCGATTTTTTAGTTGCAAGAAAAGCAATAAATCATGCGAAGAATAATGTACCCTTGGATGCCACTCCCAAAGTGGTTGCGGATTATATCCAGACACTTCCGGCCATCGCGAAATCGGAACTTGATAAAATGGGGTTAAAAGAAAAAAAAGTATTAAAACTTCAGGAAGTCTTGGATTTAAAGGCAGCCATTAACATAACGGGGCAATTTGAAAATAAAAAAGAGAAAATTTTTTGTATCGGTCTTAGTAGAACAAGTACTAAGAGTCTTACCCTTGCCTTAGACATGTTAGGATATAATATTTCTCATTATCCCGATGACAAAATAACATTCGAAGAACTCACAACTGGGAAGTATGATTTATCCATATTGAACGACTATGATGGAATTTCGGATATAACGGTATCACCATTTTATGTTCAGTTAGATAAGCATTATCCTAATAGTAAATTCATTCTGACTATTCGAGAAAAATCATCGTGGCTCCAATCTCTTAAAAAACATTGGGAAGAAAGACCTCCTTTTGAGGATCCAAAACAAAATGACATCCATCTTAAAATGCGCAGATTTCTAAGAGCTGCCGTGTATGGCACATATGTTTTCAATGAAGAGCGTTTATCATATGTTTATGATCTTCATCTGGCAAATGTGCTGGAATATTTCAAGGATCGCTCCAATTCTTTATTAATTATGGATATCTGTGCAGGAGATGGATGGGAAAAGCTTTGCACTTTTTTAAACCTGAAAATAATCCACGAGCCTTTTCCTGATGTTAAATTGAAGGAGGAATTGGCGGAATTATTATAACCAATATCTATTATTAGTTTGCCATGACTAAAAAACCCGAAAGATCAAATGAGAAAACATGTTTCATTTGTGGAGCAGGTCATTCAGGATCCACGCTATTAGGGTTAATTTTAGGAAGTCATTCTTCTTGTTTTTATGCGGGGGAAGCAAATAAATCACGCTTCATTAATAAACCAAGCGATGGAAAGAAATCGGGAATATGTAAGTTATGTGGACCATCTTGTCCTATTTGGAGCAGAGTAGATCCAAAAGGTTCAATCGATTTATATGAACAACTTTCAAGGCTTACTAATAAACCCATTATCATCGATTCAACCAAAAATACGAGATGGATAACTGAAAAAATTGATATTCTTAAAAAAAACTCAACTGAAATATACCTTATCTATATTCAAAGAGATGGAAGGGCAGTAATTAATTCAAGAATAAGAAAATATCCTGACATGGACGTTATCCAATTAATCAAGGATTGGAAAAATCAAATAGAATTAACAAATAAATTATTCAATGAGTCTAATGGTAAGAAAATGAAAATTCACTATGAGGAACTTGCCACAAATCCCGCCAAGTTAGCGAAGGAAACTTGTAATTTTCTTGAGATTAATTACAAATCAAATTTAGAGGAATATTATCGATTCACGCACCATCCTTTAGGAGGTAACACGGGTACGCAATCCTTAATCACCAAGGTTAATCAAAATTTAACTTATTTACAATTAAATGGTCATCAGAGACAATATTATGTGGATCATCCTTTAGAAATTAAATTAGATCTGAGATGGAAAAAAGAACTTTTACCTGCTCATGAAGAATTGTTTAACTCTCTGGCCGCAGATCTTAATAAAGAATTTCAATGGAATTAATATCAACTATACCATTTTACTCTTTTTTATAGGTTTAGAGAAGGTAGATTTTAGAAGATGACGAAATTAAAGTTCGGAATGATCGTTCCTCAAGGATGGCGTCTTGATTTGCCCGATGGATTGAAAAGCCATGATCAATGGAAATTAATAGCAAAAATCACTCAGCAAGTTGAAAAATTAGGCTATGATTCTGCGGTATTATATGATCATTTTCATTCTTATCCCATAGAAATGAAAGAAAGCGTGTTTGAATGCTTTACCACGTTAACAGCATTAGCAGCCATAACCTCTAAAATTCGATTAGGACAGTTAGTGTCATGTAATTCCTACCGCAATCCTGCATATCTAGCGAAAATTTCCTCTGTCTTAGATGTTATATCTAATGGAAGAATGGAATTTGGAATCGGGGCGGGATGGCATGAAAGGGAATACTCTTCATTTGGTTATACCTATTTGAAGAATTCCATCAGACTGGAAATGTTAGAAGAAGCAGTGGAAATTGTTAAAAAAATGTGGACCGAGGAGGAAACAAGTTATATGGGAAAATATTATCAAATACAAGGTGCTTTAAATTATCCCAAACCCATTCAAAATCCGCCGAAAATTTTGATAGGAGGGGGAGGAGAAAAATTGACCTTAAAAATAGTTGCGAAGCATGCAGACAAGTCAAATTTTAACGCCATCAAGGGCATTCAGTATCTCAAGAAAAAACTCGCTACTTTAAAAGAATACTCGAAGGAGTGTGATAGAGATGATGAAAATATTGAAAAGACCTTATTATGTCCTGTTATAATAAATTGGGAAAAAAAGAAAATCGATGATCACTTGAAAAGAACACTTGCTCCAAATTGTACCTTATCTCATTATCGAGATAAATTCTTAATTGGAACCAGTGAAAATTTAAGGCAAATTATGGAAGAATTTATAAATTTAGGATTTTCTAATTTTTTCATGTATTTTCCGAACGCTTTTGAGCTGAATCCTCAATTAGAGTTTTACAAGGACGTCATTAAAGATTTAATATAAATTAAAATTACTTCTCCTAACCATATCAATAATCATCGGTTTTAGTTAGGTAATTTTTTATATTAACAATTTTTATTATTGGTGAAATGAATCATCTAATCAAAATTTTAATGATTGATTCATTTGCAACTATAGTAAAATAATTAGCTAATTTGTGGAAAAAAGAGGAACTCGAACGCATGAAACTGTCTTTTCCTAATATGGGCCCCAATTGGGTCGCTTTCAAAACGCTATTCACAGCATTAGACCCCAATATCGAAGTTATTTTACCCGATCCGACAAACCGCGAAGCAATTAGAATTGGCGTTAAACATAGCCCTGAATTTGTATGTTTTCCTTTTAAAGCAACCTTAGGGGACTTCGTAAATGCAATTAAAAAAGGGGCCGATACCTTGGTAATGGCGATTGACTGCGGACCATGCCGTTTTGGATTTTATCAAGCAACCCAAGAAAGAATTCTGAAGGATATCGGATACAAAGATATTAGAATCATTCCCCTTGATCAAGCGGACTTATTAGAATTTCATTGGGTAAAAACGCTCTATGAATTATCTCCCCCAAAAAACACGTTAGCTCTTTACTCAAACATGCTGAGAGCAGTTATTTTTTTCCTGAAAAAAGCGAAATTGTTAAGCGATATCCAGACAGCAGAAGGGATTTTTCGAGCATACGAGCGAAATCAAGGAGATACAACAAAGGTAGTGAAAGATTTATTGATAAAACTCGATCAGACCAATAACTTGAAAGATTTACGTACTTTTAAAACTATTATTAAAGACGACTTCAATCAGCTTGATGTTGATAAAACTAAAAAACCTTTTAAAGTTGCCCTCACAGGTGAAATCCATATTAGCTTGGAGACTTATGTAAATTTGGATATTAGGAAAAAATTGGGCGAATTAGGGTGCGAAATTCATCAAAATTTGAGTTTGTGGGACTGGGTTTCTCATAAATTTCATTTAAATTTTCACAGAAAGTGGTTAGAACATTTATCCCATCCTTATATTCCAATGGATATTGGTGGAGAGGCGGTCTGGGTTATTGGGGAATATATCGACAGAGCAAGAAGCGGGTTTGATGGATTTGTACATGTATATCCCTTCACTTGCATGCCAGAGGTAACGGCACGAACGATCATCACCAATAAGCTTAAAGGAATTTACGATCTCCCCGTAATTTTCTTCTCTTTTGACGAACATTCTGGAATGGAAGGTTTTCGGACCCGCTTAGAAGCATTTGTTGACCTCATGGACTCAAGAAGAACTCATATAAAAAAGAGCGGGAAAGAAGAAATTTCAAAAGTTCCATCTGAAATAGAGATTGGAAACCAGTTTTATAAAGAATGTGCACAATTAATATATGCGAAATAAGAGGTGAATAAAAAAGATGGTTGAATCGGCAGATGAAGACTCAAACGTTAAAGAAGTAAAAAAAGAAGCATTTTTAGGTATAGACGTTGGTTCTGTCTCGATAAAGTTTGTTTTGATTGATGTCGAAGGGAATGTATTAACCAGTGTTTTTTTAAGAAACAAGGGTTCTCCTATTGAATCAGTAAAAGATGGCATGGCGCAATTAAAAAAGAAAATAGCTGATGAAGAAACCTTGCAAGATTATGATATTAAAGCGTGTGGCACGACGGGTTCCGCAAGATATTTGACAAAAGCCGTGGTGGGAGGAGATCTAGCCAAGACAGAAATAATAGCTCACGCTGTAGCTACCCAACATGAATTCCCTGATGTTAGAGTGATACTGGAGATTGGAGGACAGGATTCTAAAATTATCATCTTACGGGATGGAATCATCGTGGATTTTGCCATGAATTCCGTATGTGCAGCAGGAACGGGTTCCTTTTTAGATCATCAAGCTTCTCGTTTAGGCATCCCTATTGAAGATTTTGGTGATTATGCAATAAAATCAAAAAATCCCGTATCCATCGCCGGGAGATGCACGGTCTTTGCAGAATCGGACATGATCCATAAACAAAATTCAGGTCATTCGCGTGAAGATATTATAGCGGGATTATGTGATTCGCTTGTACGCAACTACCTGAATAATTTAGCAAAGGGAAAAGAATTAATAGAGCCGGTGGTTTTCCAAGGTGGTGTTTCCTTTAATAAAGGGATAGTCAAAGCATTTGAAAAGCAATTAGGTCTCAAAGTATTGGTACCCAAACATAATGTATTAATGGGTGCCTTAGGCATAGCTATTTTAGTCAGAGATCAATATTTAGAAAAACAAACGGAAACGAGTTTTAGGGGGTTAGATGTTTCCCAATTAAATTTTAAAACATCGACTTTTTATTGCGGAGATTGCCCTAATAATTGTGAAATCGTGCAAGTCAAATTAGCCGAAGAAGATGATAATGTGATTGCCCGCTGGGGTTCAAGATGCGGCAAGTGGGAGGTGTTTTAACATTTCAGAAAGGATTAAAGATCTCTTAGACCAAGTAGAAGGAATTGGGAAGGAAGTTATCGAGACAATCAGACATAGAGCAAAGCTTAGGACTATTTTTGATGTGTTCACCGAAAAAGTAATCCCCTCTTTTGTCTCCGAGAAAGATCTCAAGGAATATTACGAAAAACGCATGGAAGAGGTCAATGATTTTATTGATAAATTATAGTAGCGCTATAAATTTTTCTCATGATTAGTTTCCTATCAATCTAAAAGCTGATTCTAACTCCTACTTCCTACTTAATTTTAATATCGTTCATTATTTATGCAATAATGGAAGATAACATCCATTAGTTAACGGGATTAGCATTTAATATTTCTAATAGTATTAGAAATTAATATCAATGATATTAGAAATTGATTTACAACATTTAAAATAGAAGATTCTTTCAATATTAAATAGAAGATTCCTTCAATATATTCAAGATCGATTAGAAGAATAAACAATTCTGTTAGAAAATTTATAGCTTGTATA
>CAYLZE010000003.1:0-120520 GCA_964388035.1 uncultured archaeon | reverse complement strand
CTGAACATCAGAATCTTTCCGAAGCTGTCGCAGATGCTGATCTTATCATTGAAGCAGTCCCAGAAAGGTTAAAATTAAAAAAAGAAGTTTTTTCTCAAATAGATAATGCTGCTCCATCTCATGCGATCATAGCAACAAACAGTTCCTCAATACCAGTCTCTAAAATTGAGGATGTGGTTGATAGAAAAGACAAAGTTTTGAACATGCATTTTTATATTCCAAAAACAGTTCCCATGGTCGATATCATGAGAGGTTCACAAACAAGCAATGAGACTTTCGAGAAAGGAAAACAATGGATTGAAAGCATTGAGCTAGAACCCTTAGTTGTAAAAAAAGAATGCCTTGGATTCGTGTTTAATAGGATCTGGAGAGCCGTGAAGAAAGAATGCCTGGAGATATGGGCGGGAGGACATGCCGATATCGAAACAGTAGATAAAGCATGGAAAATTTATTCGGGTATGGGTCTTGGACCTTTCCAGATGATGGATAGTGTAGGTCTGGATGTGGTCTATGATATTGAGATGTCATATTATAAAGAAAGTGGAGATCCTAAGGACAAACCACCTCAAGCTCTTAAGGATAAAATAGAAAAAGGCGAATTAGGAAATAAATCCTTGAAAGGGTTTTATACTTATTAAATCCTTTTTTTTTCTAACTTTTTGAAGTGACATTTTAAATTTTATTAGATCTTTAAATTGAATTTCATGAACATTACTTGATGTACTACATGACACCTAATAGCGGGTTATTATTTAAAATATAACATTCTAAGCCTCTTTGAAATCTCATAAAGTAAATTCCAATTTTCCTCATTTAAATTAATCTTTTACAAGTTTTGTTTTAGCCTTAAAACGATTAACTTTGATAGCTGCTTGAATAAGAATTTTAATTTTTTTTAATCTATAAATTTAAAATTATGGACTTTATTAGATGAATAACTTAATATCTAATAACGGGTTTTTATGAAAAATGATGAGAGATTTCTCTATCGGAGCAATCGTTGTTTATGATGATTTATTTTTGTTGCTAAAATATAAATCTGAGTCGGGCTCGAAGCATGGACATTGGGGATTCGTAAAAGGCCATAAGGAAAAGGGAGAAAGTGACGAGGAAACTATTTTAAGGGAATTAGAAGAAGAAACGGGAATTGTTGATGCATCAATCATTCCCGGATTTGAAGATGGGATACAATATTATTTCAAGCTTCATGATGAATTAATTCAAAAAAAAGTTAAATTCTATCTAATAGAAGCTCATGAAAAGGAAGTGCAAATTAGTTATGAGCATGAGGATTACATATGGTTACCATATCAAAAAGCTTTAAAAAAAGTAACTTTTAATAATGCAAGGAGACTATTAAAGAAAGCTAAATTGTTCATGAGAAGTACTCTTAAATCATATGTTTAAATCGCTAACTAATTAATATATTATATCAATAAAATCTAAATTGACTATTTTAGTTACTAATTTTTTTTCTAAATTTTTTTATAATAAAATAAATTTATTATAAAACACTTTTGTAATTTTATAAAATAGATCCTTTTTGATCATGACCGAGTTAATAACGTATGTTTTTGAATTCATTACCTTTATCATTTCAATAATCCTGTTTTTAGTACTCCTAAAACAAAAAAAGCATTCCGAAATTCCACTAGGTGATTCTTTTCTAGCTTTTGGGGCATTAACTCTCGGAATATATGCATTATCAACGATTATTTATTCCTTCATGGGGCAAGAATTTCTCATCATCCTTCTTTTAAAATTGGGAATGGTAAGTGTCATGCTTAGTGTTTTATTGTTGTTCTTTACCATGCAAATTCTTATTCATTCAACTAAAGAAATGAGGAAACGAAAATTCGTTTTTATAGTGCCATTTACCATATATTTGGCTATTTCTTTACTATTGATCTTTACAAATTATATCGTGGTTATTGATGCTAAGACTGCTGATACACATTTCCAGCCCGTTCAATTCGCATTATTCGCAATCTTCATGATTTCCATGTTAGGATATTCTGCTTTTTCAATTTATTATTTTGGGATAAGTAAATCAGAGGGAGTAACTAAAAAAAGAATGTGGTTTTTTTTTGTGGGACTGCTTTTATTCATCGGGGCTCTAATTAATGATGCGATCGGCAATATTATTGAAATGGAGGTTTTATTTGATACTTTATTGTTTATCTTGTTGTCTTTAGGAATTCTATTTGTAGCTAGGGCTTTCTATGGAAAAAAAAGCATTAAATAAGGGATTAACTGATTGTTAGAAGTTTAATCCTTATCTTTTTTATTAAATTAAACTAGAAAATAACTTTCTTAAAAAGGATTTCATATCCATGTTAATGGCTAATTGATTTTATCTTCTTAATGTTAATTAAATGATTATAACAACTTGAGAACAAGTTATTTATAGAATAAGAATCAAATAATATTCAATTATATTTATAAAATCTTTACCATGCAAAAAAAAATTATAATAGTGATCATAAGCTTCATTGTAATTTCAATTCCATCAGCGCTTTACTTTAATTTCAATCTAATCGGAATAGAAGACGATGATACTTCAAGTCAATATGAAGATATGATATATCCAATGAGTGTTCCTTCTACAATGGGATATCAAAACAGAAGAAGTATCTATTTACAAGGTTGTAGGACCAGTGATAGCATCTATGCTCAAGCGGCACGTGTCTATTTAGGGTTACCCATTAATTCCGAAGTAATTGAAGACGCATTACCAAGTATTAACAATTATAAAGATACATCTGACTTTCGAGTGAATTCTCTCCTTCGAATGATGTATTTTGAAAAAAATAAAAATGTAATGCCTATTGAGACTGAAATTGCAGTTAGAAATACCATTCTTAATTTTAAATATTGGTTTGATGAACCTAATGAAGATAGCATGATAATGTGGACAGAGAATCATATGATTTTATTTAATACTGCCGAATTATTAGCTGGACAACTTTATCCTGATAGAACTTTTCCTAATTCCGGAATGACGGGAACGGAACACGTGAAACATGCTACTCCTCTAGTTATCAGATGGCTCGACAGGCATGCCGAATTTGGATTTTCAGAATTTCATTCTAATATTTATTACAAGTTAGATATCGATGCATTAACTAATTTAGTGGAATTTTCTGAAAATCAGGAGATTTCTACCAAAGCTGCAATGCTACTAGATCTATTAGCATTTGATTTTGCCAATAATTATTACAAAGGAACTTATGCTACGGCACATGGGAGAACTGAAGATAATAAAGAAGTGGGAAAGAGCTTGGAAAATCCTCCTGGCAGGGATTCTACTAGCGAGGCTGCTTGGATAATGCTGGGAATTGGCGAACATGATCCCAATAGTAATGGCGATGATGCTGCAATTTCAATAGCAACGAGTAGGAAATACAATCCTCCTTCCATATTAGAAAAAATAGCGAACCGAATTACGGACAATAATGAACATAAAAGTAGGAATAGTATAGATGTTGCGGAAGGTCCTTCTTATGGGATAGGATATAGGACTCAAAATGATATGATGTTTTGGTGGCCTCTATCTGCTCCCGCAGCATCCCAAACCGTAGATGCTTCCTTGGAATTGATGCATAAATATGATATTAAACCTGCATTAGTTTATAATGATGAATTATTTGTGAGTGTTTTAGAGATTGGATCACAGCTCCATGGCGTGAGTATAAGTGAATATTGCGAGTTATTAGATGCTATTACTGAAGGATCATGCTTGGAAACAGCGAATACTTATACCTATCGTACTCCTTATTATCAGCTCTCAGGTGTTCAAGATCATCAGAAGGGGTTGGCAGGATTACAAGAACATATATGGCAAGCCAGTTTAGATCCATATGCTGTTGTATATACAAATAGCCCTGGGGGTGTATCTCCTCAAGAATTCACGGGAGGGTGGAAACCTCGTGCTACTCTCTATAAAAATGTGGGTATACTTCAGTATGATAGAGAGATGCTTCCTTTAGATGGAGAACTGATAAGTGCTCTATTAGAATATAAACCCTATACTCACGCATATTTTCCTCAATGGGCATTTGATAAAGTAGTCACCAATGGAAAATGGACATTTGGAGTTAAAGGAGATAGCTACATTGCTTTATATTCCTATGAACCTACTACATGGGAATCCGATTATGAGCTTCGCTCTTCTGGAAAGAAAAATGCATATATTGTTGAATTAGGAAGTATTAAAGAAAATGGGTCTTTTGAGCAATTCATGGCATCTATTCTCGCATCCAAAGTAGAGATAACCCCACTTGCGCTTGGATATAGCATTTCTTATAATTCTCCTTCGCAAGGCGTTGTTTCTGTTAGTTGGGAAGGAGACATGACAGTTCAAGGAAAAGCAGTCGATATAGGTCCATATCCTCGATTCAAAGACAATTATTGTTTTCAAAAATTCGGGACTAAGACAACAGTTATTAAGTATGGCTCTCAGGAACTGGTACTAGACTTTAATGAAGCATCAAGGACCCTTCAAACGGTTTAAAAAATGATAAATTGTAAAACAAGGAGACATAAAAATGGGAATTAAATCAAAATTAGGAAATTTCTATACAAAATTTAAAGAAGGAAATAGATTCTTAAATACCCGTAATTGCTTAAAGGGAAGTATCTTGGTTTTATTAGGGATCTTAAACACCCGCAGTGGTATTGGAATTGGAAGATTATCGGGAAATTTGGGATTTGGCTTTTTTACTTATTTCCTATTAATATTTTCCGCGATGATGGTAGTTAATATGGCAAAAGTCTCGGAGAATCAATTTCCCGCCGGGATTCTTAAGAAGAAAATAATTTGGAGCCTTTTGGGAATTTTCTATGCGGCGAGCGTAGTATTATCAATAATTCATGTAATGTTATATTTTCTTGATTCATGGATAATAGTATATGTTTTGTGTTTTGGTATAATCTGGATACTTTTAGGATTATATGCTATGAAAAGAAAGAGTTCTTTTTTTATTCGGAGCATTATCATTTGTTCAACGTTTGCATTGGGGCTCTATTATGGTGCGGTGCTTAACATTTTGTTAGTAACCATGAACATTTATTTTTTCGTGATAACGACCTTTTTTCTCCAACTTTCTCGAGAAATAACTAAAAAAATACAATCTCTTACAATATCTGAAAATCCAGAAATGAACGCGGATCTTCCTCTTGGAAATCTTAGAAAGACTTCTAAATTTTTGATTATTTTTCAGCTAATTGCCATGATTTTTTATATTCTTCCTATTCTAACTCCACTGTTGGATACCTACTTGTTTTTCTATGCTTTAGTTATAAATGGCATTTTAATCGTTATATCCGTGATCCTTACTTTAAAGCAATTGAGAAATCAGAGAATTTCTAAGAAACTTAATACAATGTTAAAAATTGAGATTTTTATACTCTTTGTAGCATTATTATTAGCGAGCATTTAATCCAAGAAAATTTAAATCATAATCAATCTCTTTTTTCTATTTTTTAATATCTTTTAATGAAAAATGAATATCAAAAAGGTTTGAAATTACATTTCAGATGCTAATTTTCTCTTATATATCAGAGCTAGAAAGAAAAGCGCAAAATTGATAATCAAGTATAAGTGCTGCTAATACCTGAATTTAAATTGGTGCTGTAAAAAAAAAATTTTTTTATTTCAAGAAATTGTAAATCTAAGGCTATTAATTAAACAGTTGCATTTAAAAAATTTATATATCTTCTTATCGGTCATGATATTGAATGTTCTCATTAAAATACCAAAAATTAATTCATCTAAGGAAAAAAATATATAAAAACATTTAACCTATTAACATATATGTCATTTTCTACTAATTTATTAAAAAAAATCAATTCTGATTTGATTTTACTGAGTATTCTCTTCCTATTCTTTTTTCAAATGGTGACTGATTTAATTCAATCCATTTACACTCTGGATTTACTTCATACATCACTGGATGAAAAGGTACTGGGTATTCTATTTCTGATATCTCCAATAAGTCTATTAGCATTTCGAAATAAAATTCCTGGCAAATTTATTGAAATTACTGCAGTAATACTCGTGATTTCACGCGTCATTAGCCCTCTCGTTAATACTTCGTTAAAAATAATAGTTGCTGGTATTGGAGTAGCTTTTTTCCTCATATTTTTAACATCATTTCTTTTTAAAAATGGAAAAGATGGTGAAGCATACAGTGGAAGAGTAATGGGATTTGGACTGTCAATTGCAGTATTACTCTCAATAGCATTTCGAAGCCTTAATTCTACCGTTGATATTTCAATGTATAAAGCATATCAAGTAATCGGATGGGTTCTTGCTTTTATTGCCGTACTTTCTCTTCTAGGTCGAAGTAAATTTGGCAATATTTCTAATAATATCGTAAATAAAACCTTAGAAAACAATACTAATCCTTCCGATGATTCTAAAAGGGAATCCACGACTTCTAGCAACATATATCGTTCAATATTAGGTATTTTTGGAGTGTTTCTCTTTATCTATTTTGCTCTCCTTAGCCCTACTGTAATCTCACGATGGACGGAAGGTAATTACATTTTAATTACTATCTCTCTTTCGATAATGATTGCCGTCTTTGCAATATTTATAAGTTTTAAACCGGGAGTGATTCTAAATTTATCAGGAAAAATGTTAGTTATATGGAATCTTCTATTCATTTTATGCGTGTTTTTAACCATAATCGTTAACGTTGTAATCTTTCCTTCCACGCCTGATCAAGTAGTCATTGTTAACTCTCCCCCGCCATGGTATTCTTATATCCCCTTAATTGGCATGATCGCATTATCCCCCATCATATTTATCGATTTTACATTTTTTTGTAGCGGCCTTTTCAAACAAACTCCTTCCTTATCTAAATTAAGCAAGGGATTCACTTTAGGAGGTGTTTTATTCATTCTGCTAACGCTAGCGCTTATTTTTACTAACGTATGGGGCTACGTAGAGCCAGTAAGCACGCCTTTTCGAAATCTATTTTGGCTTCCCTTCCTACTCATTGGACTTTTTATCACGTGGCCCATGTTAAAAATTAAAAAAAGCATGCATTTATTTAACCACATTACTATTCCTACCCGAAAATCCGTACTTTCCGCATTTGTAATACTGATTCTTGTTTTAACTACGATTGTCGGTGTAATCATCACGAATCCAAGCCCTGCACCTACTCAAAATAATAATGTACTAACTCTTCGAATAATGACTTACAATATTCAGCAAGGAGTTAATGTATCAGGAGATATGAATTATGATAAACAACTTGAACTCATTAAGAATGTGAATCCCGATATTTTAGGATTAGAAGAAAGCGATACAGCGCGAGTGTCGGGTGGAAATTCGGATGTTGTTCGATATTTTGCTAATCGATTAACGGGTTTAAATTATTATTCGTTTTACGGACCCAAAACGGTAACTGGTACTTATGGTGCCGCGATATTGTCAAAATATCCAATAATAAGTGCTAAAACCATATTTTCATATAGTGATACAGATGAAATTGGAACGACTTACGTTCAAATTCAAGTAGGAAACCAAATATTTAATGTATTTGTGAGCCATCCTGATGGTAGCGATACTGCAAAATTGGCACAAGTTAATGCTTTACTTGCACAAATAGATAATAAGGATAATGTCATTTCTATGGGAGACTTTAATAGCAGAGAGAATACGATATTTTATAAAGAACAAGCAGCTGTCTTAAAAGACGTGTGGAGGGCAAAATGGCCCAATGGTGTAGACAACAACGGTTTAGTCATGACAAGTAGTATAGACCATATCTTCGTCTCTCAAAAATTCATCGTGATTGATGCCCGATTTATCACTAATCCACAATCCGATCATCCCGCTCTCTGGGCGGAAATAAAGATTTAAAAATTTTTTTTTTTCTATTTACTTTTTCAATTAATCTTGCTTCCCTATACCGTGTATTATTTTCTGACATGTGATAAAAATAAATTTACGATTAAGCTGTCCTTCTTCTGTTAATATAAAAATAAACATCACTCACCGATTAAATTTAAAAACCATGCTTTTTTATGAATAATCATCATGAGTGGAGATGAAATAGAGAGCCAGTTTAAAGAAGTCTATGGGTATTTTATACTCGCTTTTATCATCTCATGGTGCGTTTGGATTATTGCTCCTTTTATTTCGGGGGGAGATCCAGGAACTCTCTTCAATATTTGCCTACTAGGAGCTTTTGGACCAGCATTATCTGCAATGTTCTTAAGCTGGAAACAAAACTCTTTCAAATTACAAATGGTTACTAAAAAAAGATTAATTATATTTTTAATCATTTTTCTCTCTACATTTTTCATGCTATTTATTTTAATGCTTTTTAACATGCTCTATACTTTAAATGTGATTTGTATTATTGGTTCTCTCCTTTCATGTGTTATTGCAGGTCTGATAATTTCGGGTAAATTTTCTAAAAATGAACACATGAAAAGCTTATTAGACAAAATTAGCGGAGTAAAAGGCAAGAATATTCACCTTATCACGGCTTTTTCGATTCCTATTTTAACCGCTATGGGTGGTTTTATAATATATCTCCTACTAGGAGAGCCTCTCCCTCCAGATTTTAATTTTCTACTCTTATTGCTAGCTACTTCCATTAATTTTCCTATTATATTTTTTTTTGGTGGACCTTTAAATGAAGAACCTGGCTGGCGAGCATTTGCAACTCCGCGGCTTCAGAAGAGATTTAATCCCTTGATTACAGGGTTAATCATCGGATTAATCTGGACTGTGTGGCATGCTCCTCTTCATTTTAATGGATTTTATGGAGATGGATTACCCGGATTTTTGTTTCGATTTATTTATAATATCCCATTCGGAGTACTTTTAACGTGGTATTACAATAAATCAAAAGGGAATTTGTTAGGAGCCGTGATTCTTCATGCCAGTACCAATGTTTTTTCTGGTATGTTTTTCTTACTTCCTTTAGCATCCATAATAGGTCAAGTTCTGCTATTTATTGTTTCATTAATCGTAATTCCTTTAGGTAAGATGTGGAAAAGACCCACGAATCAGGATGCAATTTAAATTCAAGGAGATATATAAAATATTCATTAAAATTTTTCTACATCCTTAATATGAAATAACTTCACCTAAAGTACAATTAAAGATTTGTCCAGTTATGACTTCTGTTGAGATTAACAATTCTAATAATGGGATTAAATCTTCTGATCGTAAAGTTCTTGTTATTAGCTGAGATTTGGTTATATTATCAATAATTTCCTCTCTGGTTTTGCCCGATGAAACGCTTTTATTTGCAATCTCCTGCTCGTGTCGTGGAGTAAATACATAAGATGGTGAAACCCCATTTATTTTAATTTTATAATCAGCCGCTTCCGTTGCAGCATATTGTATTAATCGAGCAAGCGCCGCCTTTGCCACACCATATGGTGCTTTATTATTAGATATTATTTTCGCTGAAGAAGAAACAAGATGGACAATATTTCCTCCGTTTTTATTAAGCTTCATCAAATTAATGGCTTCTTTTGTAAGCATGAAAGCAGAAGTTAAATTCACTTCTATCACTCTTTTAAACTCCTCTAAGGGGAACTCTTCTAATTTATGTGAATACAAGCTACCACCAACGGTATTTATTAAAATGTCCAATCGCCCCTGCTTCTCTTTAATCGCATCAAATAAAGAATTAACGTTCTTTTCTTGAGTTAAATCCAAGGAATAATGAGATAGATTTTTAATATCTTTAAATTGGCCAAAAATCTCCTCTTTAGAAGAACGACTTGCTGTAATCAAGTATTTGGATTTATTCTTGAGATGATGCATGAAAATATTACCAATGCCTCCACCAATACCCGTAATGAGAATTATTTTTTCTCTTAAATTTATTTCAGGCATTTTAATATCGCCTTTAGTCCATAATATTCTATAATACCTCAAGTTTACAATAATATATTCATGGAAATATTGATTTTATTATTTACACTTAAAAACTATTAATTATTCGATTTTTAGAATTATAATAATAAAATGGTAAGTTTTTTTTTGTTAAAGAACCATCATGAATACTAATGAAATATTTATTAATAGAACAAAAACTAAAACATTATATTATGAGTTATAAATATTATAAAAGGAGATCTTTCTTAAAATGCCAAAAGCAAAAGTAAATAATATAGAACTCGAATATGATACCTTTGGAAACCCCTCCTCAGAAGCTATACTATTAATTATGGGATTAGGAGCACAAATGATCGTTTACGAACCCGAATTTTGTCAAATGCTGGTTGATAGAGGTTTTTATCCCATTCGTTTCGATAATCGGGATGTTGGATTGTCTACCAAGCTTGAAACTGCCGGGAGACCAAACATCATGAAACTCTTACGAGCAAGTCAAAATGGCAAAAAAATAGAAGCAGCATATACTCTAAATGATATGGCAGATGATGCGGCGGGATTACTTACTGCTCTTAATATTGATAAGGCACATGTCTGTGGTGTCTCAATGGGGGGTGCTATTGCCCAACAAGTAGCAGTAAGACATCCTAATAAAGTACTTTCCCTTGTTTCAATGATGAGTTCTACGGGAAATCCCGATCTTCCTCCCCCAAAACCAGAAGCATTGCAAATATTAACTAAACCCGTTCCAACAGAGCGAGAAGCATTTATAAAAGAATCTATTAGACGTCGAAAAGTACTTCATGGTCCCATATTTCCATTTGATGAAGAAAAAGCAAGAATATTTGCTGAAACTATATATGATCGTTCCTTTTATCCCGAAGGAACGTTACGTCAAATGGCTGCTATTTTAGCCACTGGAGATCGAAGGAAAGATATTTCTAAAATTAAATGCCCTACTCTCATCGTCCATGGAAGTGCTGATCCTTTAGTCTCCGTAGAAGCAGCGCAAGATACAACTGATAATATTGAAGGAGCGAAGGTATTAATTATTGAAGGGATGGGGCATAGTCTTCCCGTTGAATGCTGGAATCAAGTATTAGGCGCTTTTTCAGAAAATGCAGCAAAAGCACATCATTGAAATACATGCTTACTTCTTTTCTATTCCTTCTATTTCTAAAGCAGGTTTATATCATTTGCCAAATTAGAAACTACTGTTTATCAAACAAGATTAATTCTATTGGACAGTAAATTTTCCAACCTTTTGAAAGTGATATCATTAACATTACCTAAAATCAAAGTTTTAGTTTTACTGTTCTTGCTTAATTGTTCTCTTGAATGAAATCCCGTTAAAACACCTACAAAAGGGCAGTTTAACATTTCTGCCAATCCTCTATCATTGAGATGATCTCCAATTACAACAAATTCATGATTTGGAAATTTTTCATGTAAGAATTCTTTTATTAAAGGATTAGATTTTGTCTTAATTTTTTCTGTCTCCCCTTGAATAAAGCTAAATTGGTCTTTTAATTTCAAATAAGTCAATAATTTAAGGGCCATCTCATGCTTTTTGGAAGTGATGATCCCTAATTTATATCCATTATTCTCCAATTCTTTTAATTTTTGTCTTACACCGGGAAGCAAGTTTGCCTCGTAAATCCCCTTGGAACCGTAATATTCTCTAAATGCAACGCACAATTCTTTAATGTATTTATCTGTTAAGCTTAAAAACATCTTCTCTAGAGGAGCGCCAATCATTAACTTTATTTTATCTGTATTAATTTCAGGCAATTCAAATTTGCGCAAAGCATGATTAAAAGAATTAGATATACCAATCGTATTATCGATGAGAGTGAAATCCAGATCAAATAACAAAACAACATTAAATTCGGGCATTTAAATCTCTAATTTTCGAAAAAAGTTAAAGAGTTTTAATTAAGAATTAATAACGGTCTGCGAGAAGAATTTATTAGGAAGGCAATTTATAGGGTCTTTATTCCATAATTTTACAAATTACCCTTTTTTTTGTAGTAAATAATATGATTAATCTTCAGTTAGCTCCTCAGGAAGATATAATTTCGTCTTTGTTTTGTATGTTCCATGGGTTTTTGCCAATTCAATCATCAGATCTAATCTTTCAAAAAGGGTCCCCCTATTTATTCCTCCCCCTGTTGACAAGATATATCCACTTCCTGGACCATATATTTCAATATTTTCAATAATTTTTTGTTTTACAATTTCATCATCGGGTTCCATCAACATGATATCTCTTCCGGGTACTTGTCCTACTAAAGCAAATTTTTTCTCACAATTAGAGACCATCTCTTTGGCTTCGTGATGTTCTCCCCAATCTTGACCATGGAACATGGTGTAACCCCAATTCCCGATTTCATGCAAAAAATGCTTGCTCTTGTTTTCGGAGTGATAAAACATTGCACCCGTCATTTGTTTAAGTTCTTCACAGACTTTTGCATGATAGGGTGCAAAAAATTCATCTATTAACTTTTTATTCATGAATCCACTAGCGTGATCGGCGATTAATATGATAGTGGAATACCCACCAATTAAATCAATCCATTCTTTTTGAAATTTAATGACAAATTCCGTGCATTTTTCAAGTAATTCATGAATTACACCAGGATTTTTTATCATGTGAAATAATAGTTTATCATACCCAAAAACTAATCCTGCTATTTCTACGGGACCAAACTCTCCAGTACCTGCAGGCTTTATCCCAGTCTCCAATGAATATTCAATCTTTTTCAACCATTCTCCTGTTCCTAAACAATCCCAAGCCGTTTCTGGTACTTTAAAACTCTTAATATCATCGGTATTTTTTATGGCTCTTTCAATGACAGAGGGGATTAAATCTTCTGGTTCCATGAGTTTACATCCAAGAGCTTGAGCTACAGCATAAGGTTGATATATAGATACGGCACAATATGCCTCCGAAAATCTTTCCTTGAACTTTTCTCCCGTTTCTATTTGAAGATCGATATCTGATAAATAATCCTTTACGCTTTTACCTGCATAATCTGCCATTAAATCAAATTCTGGAAAAAACAAGACCGGAACGTGATCTGGTTTTATATATGCCATTCCACGGAGCAATCTCTGAATTGGAGTAAGTTCCTTATTTTTTTTTGACATTTTATAAACATGAATATTAATTTCTTATAATTGCACTTATAAGTAAACCAATATAAACCTTAGTTTGTAAATGATGAAAAAACAAAAAATCCTTATAATTCCCAGAATTTTCCGATACTTTCCAATACATTCGAGAAATAAAAGTGTTAAAATTATTATTTTTTATTAACAGTAATTTCATATTCCTTAGATTTTTGGGATCACTGAATTAATATATCATTTCTTTATTTCATTAATGGATGGTATAATAAAATGGCAGATGATAAAAAAAAAGAAAAGGAAAAATCTGAAGATGATTTGGATGACTTGCTAGATCAAGAATTTCTTAAGCAGGATGAAATCCATCATAAGTGCGAGATGAGAGACGACCCGATAAAAAAACAAAAAGAATGGGAAAAAAAATATCAAAAGTAATTATATACTCCATTTGAAGGGTGTTTACAATTCTCTTACAACAAAAAACATCGTGTAGAGAGACGAAAATAGAAAAAAATCCATTTTGATTAACCAATGAAAATTTCATTAATGATTATTCCAACGGGATTAAAGATGCTTGTATCTCCGTCCCATTTACCTAATATATGGGAATAGAGAGCCTCGACTTTCTGAGCAAAAAGTGCTAATGAGAGCTTAATATATATCAATTTCTCTTTACTGAATATGATAGCAGACATGGATTTACTGTTATAAATAGTAATAACTGCTTTATTTTCTAAGAATAAGTCATATAAAAGTTAGAACCTTTACCTTGGAAGTAAGGAAAAAGTGGGAGATTATCAAATTTAATGGGTGAAATCTCAGATATATATAACTTAAAATTGTACGGAACGCTTATTTATACTAACCATGAAGGTGTATATCTCAGCAGATATGGAGGGAGCAACAGGGGTCACGGGATGGAAAGATGTAACCGTGGGTGAAGCTTCTTATGAAAGGTTCCGAAAGTTGTTAACTCAAGATGTAAATGCTGCAATTGAAGGGGCTATTAAGGGAGGCGCAACAAAAGTAATAGTTAATGAAGCTCACGATACCAAAAAAAATATATTATTAGAAGATCTTCATTCCGAGGCCGAAATGATCTCGGGGCCTACCCAGTTTTTAGGAATGATGGAAGGAATAAGTAATGATTTTAATGCTGCATTTTTTATAGGATATCATGCTAGAGCAGGCACTCCCGAAGCTATTTTGAATCATACCATGTCCAGTGCTCAAGTATTTAATCTCTGGCTAAATAAGAACTTAATAGGTGAGTTGGGACTAAATTCGTATGTAGCAGGTCATTTTGGTGTACCTGTCATATTAGTGAGCGGGGATGATAAGTTGTGTTTAGAAGCCAGAAATCTACTAGGTTCTGTTGAAACTGTAGAAGTAAAGAAAAGTATTGATATGTACGTTGCTAAATGTTTAACACCAGTAAAGACGTCTAAATTAATTCAAGAGGCCGCAAAAGAGGCCTTGGAAAATTTAAGCCAATATAAACCATTAAAGATAGGAAATAATATAAAAGGGGAAATTCAATTTAAAACCACTTCAAAAGCCGCATCTGCAGCATTGATTCCATCCGTAGAAAGGAAAGATTCGACTACGGTTGCTTTCACTTGTGAGAATATAATAGATTTTTATATGTTATTTAAAATCTGCTTAATTATTGCCAACAGAGACCAAGGAACTTGAACTTAGGGCCTAATAATTGGTATATTTTCCCATCCTTCTTTTATCATCTTATTCCAATTCAATTTGAATGTAATCTTTCTGTAGGTTTAACATGGATTCTAAGATTTTTTTAGCTTGAGTTGCATTATTTATGACAGGATCGGCGAGTAAAGCTTGATAAGCAATTTTTTTGGATTTATTAAGGATTGCTTCCACTACAAGATCTTGAACGGAAGCTTGAGTTCTAAGAAGAGCTGCTAATCCCTTGGGATAGTCCCCCAATTTTACTGGATGTAATCCTTCTTTATTTACTATCGCAGGACATTCAACAACAAGATCATGCGGTAAATTGGTAATTACCCCATTATTGGGAAGATTAACGGATAGTTCTTCGTGATTACTGTTTTTTAAAATTCCTTCAATAATTGGAATAGCTCTCTCTCCATCTGGTTTTACTAGTTTATCTCCTTTTCCTTTTACTATGAGTCTTTTAATTCTCTCATATTTCTTAGCAGAATATTTCTCATAACTCTCCCAAAACTCCCTTCCCCTCGGTAAATCTGCCATTTCCCATGACCAAGATAAATATTCTCCATAATGATTATCAGTGGTATAGGGCAAATAACCATAAGTTTCCAAAATGAACTTTATAAGTTTAAAATCTCTCCCTTGCCCTAATTCTTCAAGTATCGGTATAGCATTTCTTCTAATATCTGGATAGGCATCCTTTCCACCATCCCTATATTTTGCTTCTAAAACTACTCCAAAATGATTTAATCCACCGGCTTTGATCTCTATATTGGAAAAAGGAGTATTGAGAATTCTTGGAAGCGATGCTTGTACTTCGAGAATTTCATGGCATAACCCAACAAATTTTTGATTGGGAAATTTCCTTTTTATTGCCAGGCATATCCTGCTCATGGGATTAGAATAATTAATAAATAAGGCATTAGGACATATTTTTTGAATATCTTCACAGATATCTAAAATCGGGGGAATCACCCGTAAGGAGTGGAAAAAACCACCGGGGCCCCCATTTTCTCCGGTAATTTGGGTGCTCCCGAACATGATGGGAAACTCAAAATCCCATCTCAAGAGCCCAAAACGGGGAGGTATTTCAATAGCACTTATAATAAAATCAGCATTTTGCAAAGCCTCTTTTCGATCAAGAGTGGATTGAACTGTAAAGTCTAAATGTTTTTTATTAACAGCTAATTGACATGCTTGAGTGGCTAATTCTAAATTCGTTTTGTTGATATCATGCAGGCAAAGTGTGGATCCTGTTAAAGTTTCGCATTCAAATATGCTTCCTGCTGAACCTAATCCAAATTGAAGTGAACCTGCTCCTATTATTACAATTTTCTGGGAACTCATAATTAACGCATATTAATTTGATGGGTATTAATTGATTAATTGAATAAATAAAAATATTTAATATTACTTTTTCACAATTGGTTTTATTTTATTTCATAAAAATCCATTAATTCTTCAATTCTATTCTATCAAGACATTCTAATGCTTTTTAGAAGAAATCTCCAAATGTTAAGAAACATAGAAAATTAATTCATATTAGTCAAGTTTAGGTAAACTTAAAGTATTAAGAAAAAATTTCAAAAATTAACTAAAATCTATAATATAATAACCTGATTGAAATTATCAAGGTTTACAAATATGGAAAAAACGAAAAGAAAAGAATTATTAGATTTATTTAAAGGATTACGGGTCGCTGACGTGCGAGATGGAATGGACACTTTAATGTATCATGATTATGGTTCCATGAATCCAAATATTCGCCCTCTTTTCAGAACTAGAACTCATGGTTTAGCCAAAACAGTACGATATCTTCCTTTTCAAGGAAACATTCCGGATATCAAGCCCGAAAAGTACATGAAATGGGCAAGAATGTATTATCGAAAGATATGTTCCTATGATTGGATGCCAACCATACAGGTAGGAGATTTTATTGTAATTGATGCATCTGGCGTAAATGCTGGTTTAATGGGATCCGAAAATTCATTATTGGGAAGAATAAAAGGAGCTAGAGGATATGTGACTAATGGAGGAGTTCGTGATACGGATGAAGTGATTTTGGAAAAAATCCCTTTTTGGACTGCAATTATCAGTCAATCAATGGTACAAGGGCGCTTACAATATGATGCGTGTGACATTCCAATAATAGTAGGAGGTGTTACTATAAATCCAGAAGATGTTATAGTTGCAGATGGAGACGGTGTTATTGTGGTACCCCAGGAAATCGCTGTTGAAGTAGCTAAATATGCACATGAAGAACATCAACGTGATAAGAAGGTTCGTAGGTCCCATTATAAAGTCTTGGGAATGGATAATGATGCAACCTTGTAATATTAAGTCATAATTTTAAGGAGGATTAAAAAATGAAAGGTATAAAAGGAAAAGGTAATGCAGAATTTATCATCTTGGGTATAGAACCTGGAGAAATGCTTCTAGAGAGTATTAATCAAGCAATAGAGCAATTCAATATCCAAAATGGTGTAGTAGTGTCTGGTATTGGAACATTAAAAACGTGTAATATGCATTATATCAATCATGTTGATTTTCCGCCCTCCGATTCAGTTTATCATTTGGAAATGCCACTTGAATTGTTAAGTGTTAGTGGTGTTATTGCAAATAGAGAACCTCATTTGCATATTACTGTCTCTAACAAGGATAAATATGTTTTTGGAGGACATTTGGAACCAGAAAGTGAAGTAGCTTATCTCGCAGAAATTGCCATTCTTAGAACAGACTTTCTTTCTATGGAACGACATTTTAATTCAGAAAAAAAGATTAAATTATTAGGACCTTCTAAGTAGGGATTTATAACAAATAGATAATAATATATTAGGATTTCTTCCACTTTTATTTAAACAAGTTTTTTCATTTTTAATATCCTTTAAAGAAGATTCCTCATGGTATTTTAAAAATGAAAGATGTTCTAATAAAAAAAGACCAATGATCAATCACTAATAATCTTTAATTCTCTCCTCTTATTTTCAAATAGATTTGAAATCTATCAAACTTAGCTAAATTTAAATGTTATTATTTTCCATGGTTCTACTATTAATTTATCACTCTTTTGGGATGAAATTTGTACATTAGCTAAATTTAAAATATAAATTTTATTTCTGAATAAGTCCCCCTTAAATTGGGTTTCTCTCGGTATTTCGCTGGGATTGAAAATTCTAAAAAAGATTTCATTCTTCCTTCTCCATAAATTAATAACTGAAAAGGTCGGATTAACTTTTAGAAACGATTTCGTTTTTTCTTTAAAATTTTTTTTTCCTCCTAAACATATGCTTGCGAGATTATAATAATAGGAATAGACTTCATTTAATATCGAAGAATAATCCTTGCTTTTTGTACAAGAAATAGAAAATTCATATTCTCCATTTTTCTTAATTATATTCCTTATTTCAAAAGACTCTTGATTAATAATGAATTGTTGACTATTCTTTTGAATGAAGAGAATACCTTGGGCTAGCCCTTTTAACCATAAAAAATCTAGGGTTTGAATTTTGGTTCTATCTGTTTTCTCAATCCCAAAGGGATAATTTATATAGCTTTCTATAATTTCAATTCCAGGCTGTAAAATTATTTCATTTATAGAAATCGCGTTTAATTTGAACTCTAATCTATTCGATTGGTCAAATTGAGTAATGATTAACTCAAATTGATTATCATTATTCTTGAATTTTCCAAAAATTTTTACGGACTGAACACAATTATCTGACAGTTGGTTCTGAATGAATAGTTCATTCTCGAGGCTACAATTAAAGGCAATTTCAAAGAGTAGTTTATTCTTAAATTTTACTCGGATTGTTTTATTGTCATTAAGGATAAAAACTTCATAAAAAAAGATCGGTACTTTTTCATCACGATTTTCTCTGGTATTTACCAATGAAACAATGGAATATCCGAAAGCAGGTACTTCTGCCATGAATGTTAATAATTTGTCCTGATATTGATAACAAATTTCTTGATTTTTATGAATTAATGAAATTTCTTCTGATGCTGGCAATATATACGTGATCTGACAAAATTCTCTTCTCGGAATATTTGTAGGATTAAAAATTAAGAAATTTTCTATAATGTTTTCTACATCGTCTTCGATCTTTATACTTTTAGAAATAGTATTTAAACATTTTTTTATGAAATGTTGACATTCTGCTTCTATTTTTTTTAATAGTTGAATACTTAATTCAGAGATGTTTATATTAGATGGAGTTAAATTTAAGCTTTCAAATACTTCCTTACTTAACTGAGAACTCGAATAATCACCAGTTCGGACAAAGGGTACAGCATAACAGTCATGAGCTTGAGTAAGTAACAATGTTTTCCAATTATTTTCTAAAAAGGTGTCATTATCAACTTCTTGATATAAGCCTAAAATGCTATTGATTATTTCAGCGGTTATTAATAAGATTTCACTCTTTTTATTATGAAAAAATAAATCTGATTGTATAAACACGTAATCGCCAATCATGAACTGATCTCTTGAATATTTATATTCACTATTCAATAAAATAGAATTAAATGCTTCAGAGCACGATACGAATTTACCAAAAACTTCTCTATATTTAGAAATCGTCCAAACTTCGGTTTGATATGGAAGGGGCATGACAAAATCTTCAATCGACGAATAAAGAATCTGAGTTAAATAAGGACGAGAGACTGCTTGAAATAATAAATTGGGCAATTCCTTAAAAAATGTCCCGTGAAAGTATTCTCCATTATATAGACCGGATTGGTCAACTAAAGCATCGATTTTTGTGTTATCTAACCCAATCCAATGAACACGAGCAGAATGGGCAGTAGGATTCACACCCAAGAGTCTCGCTCTTAAGGATGCTTTGGGGATATTGAATCCCTTAAGAATTTGAGGTATTTGAGGATGAATGGAACTTTCAGACGCATAAAATATATTCCTTTCGATTCCTAAGTTCCTTAAAACTCTTATACCAAATTCAAATTGTTTTATATTTGATTCTGCTCCAATTAAGAGATTATATGGCTGAGAATAGGTTGGATTTATCACTTCGAACTGCCCTTGTTTTAACAAGGTTAAAAATTTAGAAATCTCTTCAGGATGGTGTTGATTAAGCCATTCTATGCAACAAGTTGCGATTTCCAAATTATAAGGTTGTTTTGTTTCAATTGCTAACCTCATTTGTTCTAATAGTCGTTTAATTGCAAAAGATGGAGAGTCAAATTCACAAAATCCCATATCATTAATGATAACTCCACCGTGACAACCGAAAAAGTAATATATCTCAGGAATAACCCTCATTTTAATAAAGGACTCTAACTTTAATAAAATTCGGTTGAACGATTGAAGATATTTTTCTTGATCTTGCTCAGAATTCTTTAAATTGTTAAGCTTTTTTCTAATTTTGCTGAGATCAATTCTATCAGCTTCAATTGGATTTTTTTTCAAAAATTCTTCTACTAATTCTGAGATTTTTAAAGCGGCTTCTACTTCTTTATTTAACATTTTCACTGAGAAAAAAAATAATATAAAAATATATATATAGTAATAAAAAGTGATAATCTTAAATTCCTTCTCAATTCTTTATTAGCTCTGCAATACAATATCCTTTTTCTTTTTATGTAATTCCTCAGCTTCCTTGCTAATTTGGTCATATCTTTCCCGGGTAATTGGGAAGAAATACATAGAAATTATACCAATGACCGAAGCAATAGCAGGAAATATGTACATTAAGCTTCGAAGGCCGAACACCGTTTGTTCCGTGGTTCCTACAGGATTAAAGATGGCCCATCCCACCGAGTTAAATACACTGCTTATCGTTAGAAAAATCGCAATAGTGGAGAATTTAGTAATTAAGGCATCAATCCCATAAAATCCCCCTTCCCTTCTCAATCCCGTTTTCAATTCATCATCGTCTATAACTGCTGCTAAGGTAACTCTTCGGAAAAATAACATTCCGGAAAGAGTAAATCCTGCAATAATAAATATTATGATCCCAAGAACATAATCAGTTATGATCATGAAAGGAAATGCAGTTATTAACAAGCTCCCTAATGCAATCATTAACCCTTTCTTTACACCCATTTTAATCGACACTTTTTGCCAAATAATCATGAAAAATATAGCAGAGATAAAGGAAAATCCCGGCAAAAGTGAAATAAGGAGAGAATTATCAATATTCAAGACAAAACTCCCATAAAGCGGTGTTAAAGTTGTCAGAAGACCAAAGGAATACCACATTCCATAATTAGCAATAATATATGTCACGAATGCCTTGTTTTTAATGGAATATTTTAGAGATTTGAAAAAAGAAGGAGCAGTCTCGGAATCTTTGGAGAATTCTATTCGTTCCTTGAGACCAAACTTGATAAAAATAATTACCGAAAATGCAACTATAATACTGATAAATAATCCCGCATAAGCATATTGAGTGAAATATTGCGGATCAGCATATTTTGGTACAAAAATGCTGGGGGAAATGAATGCTACAATTAACGCCAATACCGTTCCTACTTGAAGTATCGTATTTGCCTTCGATCTTTCTTCCAAGTTTAAGTACATTTCTGGAAACAAACTCATCTGATTTAGATTAAACATCGTGTAAAAAGTATCGTAAAGAAGTATAATTATTAGAAAATAAAGAAATATCGTTAATTGAGAGCCATCTTTCGGTGGAGTCCATAAAAGAACCATTATAATACAAGTTGGTATGATCCCAGCAATGATGTATGGTTTTCTCCTGCCCCATCGAGTTTTTGTTCGGTCAGATAACGCTCCCATTATTGGGTCATTAATAGAATTCCAGATACTCCAGATAATGAAGCCTATTGTAATCAGATTTACATTTAAGCCAACAACCGCATAGTAGAAAGTAAAAAGGAGAAAATTAAACGTCTGTTGAAGGGAATTATCGCCAAAATTAGCAAGGGTATAAGAGAATGTCGTCATTTTAGTTATCTTATAATCCTCTTCTTTTTGTATCATTTGTAAAACCCTATTTAAATTGTAATTAGTTTTTGATTATAATTTCATCAAAATTCTATAAAAAGCTATTCTTCTAAATTTTCGTACGATCTATCGTTAGATATTTAAGGCGACCAAATAAAGTGAAGTGGGTAAAATTGGAAATCAAACGATAAATTAAAATACTTTTATATCAAAATTAGATTCATCTAAAAATTGAAAACCAAAAAAAATTAAAAATTAGTAAGAGAGTGAATTTTTCTTACAATTCCACTACGTATTATTTAAAAACTTTTTATTATTCCACAGGAACAACTGTTATAAAGGGAAAGAATATTGTTTTATATATCAGGTTCTTTCCTAATGTAGAAATTTTATTAATCAATGTACCTTTTTTATTAAAAACTGATGCTTCTTCGATTATTGACTCGTATATTTTATTGGGGATGAATTTGGTTCCTAAAACCAGGTACTTAGACATCTTTTTATAATTGATAGTATTGAAATGCAAAGCCTTCATTACCATTAGAGAAAATGCCCGAAAAACTTTTACATTCGCTTTAATATTTCCAAAATTGTATCCTCCCCAGTATACCAGCGTGCAGGTCTGCATGGATAAAGATTTAATGATATTAATGTAATCTTCTGCGGTAATAGAATAACTAAGGAATACGTCTGCATGTTTACCATTAAATAGCTCTACCGTCAATTTCTTTTGATTAGAAATTGTAAACAATAACGAGATGTTTTCTCCATCGCTAAATTGGAAGGTGACTTGAAGATCGCACCCTCTTAAGACTTCAAGATATTTAGCATCTTTAAAATAATAATCGCCTAAATCATAATATCCTTTCATTGCAGAGATGTATGCCTTCAAATTCTGCTCAATATTTTCACCCTGCCTGGCGTGAATAAAAAAACCAGGGTACCCAATCCATACAAAAGATAAATAAAGATAAATGGCTTCTTTTAGTGATTCTTTCTGAGAAAATGCCCATAACGGCGTATAATATTTTCCCCAGCACCAATCCATTAAGAGTTCGCACTCCGAATTCGTCATGTGTTTCAGTTTTGCAACGGAATGACCGATATCATATTTTTCCCAATCATATGAAGTAATTTCACCTTTTTTCTCTAAATCTGCAAAGAGTTGGCTTCCTGGATGCGGTGTTTGTATTGCTAACATTATTTTATCTATCCCTATTTCGGTGGCATAATCGGGATATCTCATCATTTGTTCTCTTGTTTCTTCCGGATCACCAATCATTAAATATCCTATAATTTTTATGTTGTTTACCTTTAATATCTTGACAGCTTTTTCAATCGTATTAGTTGTTATCCCTTTTTTCAATTTTTTCAGGCGTTCATCATTCGGGCTCTCAATTCCTATAGCAATCCATTCCATTCCTATTTGGGACAATCCTTCTATCAAATCCGGATATTTCATGATATGATCTACCCGCATTTCACAAAAATATTTAAACTGAATGTTTTTCTGTTTAACTAAATCAATTATTTTAGCAACACGTTCAGGGTCTTGCATGAAATTAGCATCCCATATATGAATTGTGAGTTCTGGATTGCTTTCATACAAGGCTTCTAATTCTTCCACCACATTATGCGGAGATCGTCCTCTCCAACGTCCATGCACTGCATTATTAGCGCAGAACGTGCAGGTACCATTACATCCTCGGGAAGTAACGATTACATCATGTTTTCTAAAAATAGGATTTTCCGGACGTAGGGCTCTATCAGGAAATGGCAAGGAATCAAGATCCAGATTTTTTTCTCTATCGGGATTATGATGCATGACCATGTTCTCATCTTTATAACTTAATCCCGTCACATTTTCCGAAGGACCATTAAGAATTAATTCTTTAAAGGTAAGTTCTCCCTCTCCCCGAACTACAGCGTCTACATCATCGAACTTTAACACCGCTTCGGGAAGTGCAGAAGGATGATATCCCCCCATTACTACATAAGCACCATATTCCTTTGCAATTCGTGCAATCTTTAATGCATTTGGAAATGAAGCCGTCATGGTTGAGATTCCCACCAGATCACACTTCATTCTATTTTTTACCATGGTTTCTAAGTGCTTTCTTAATTTACCATAAGGTTCTGGGTCAACACGCATGTCGATGGGCATTTCAACTGAATTTACATGTTCTTTTATTATCGCACTTAAATAACAAAGGGGAATATTTGCCTCAAAGAAACTTACATCAAAAAAATCTACTTCTGCTTTAAATAAAATAATATTTTTAAAGTAACTCATAATCATACTTTTCTAATCAGTGATTTCTCTAGTTATCTTTTAAAAAAATGACTCTATTTATAATTATTTTCCTATTTACAATAATATTAGTTGTTTCCTTTCACAAAAATTAACTTTTGGTTTAAATAATCTAAGGTTATTTGGATGCCATACCAGATTAAAGATATTAAGTTAAAAAATGAACTGATTCTTTCATGGAACAGGTTTTAATAAATTTATGATTTTTGAAAAAGCGATAAATTTAAGTGAAATATCATAAATAGAACAAATATACGGTTAATTAGGAGATGCATGAGAGATGGTCAATGAAAAAGATATGTTAAAGCAAAGAAGTAACACCATTTTCGAAACAATCAAAAATACACCCTTTAATTACGTGACTCTTGGAATTCTTAAAGGATTAGGATTAGATGATAAAGATATCAAAAATAAACCTTTTATTGGGGTTGTAAATACTTGGAATGAACTTAATCCTGGTCATAAGCATCTAAGGGAACTATCAGAAGCGGTGAAATATGGTATAATAGAAGCGGGAGGAATACCATTTGAGTTTTGCACGGTCGGGCCATGTGACGGATGGGCTAATGGTAATGATGGGATGAGGCATATTTTACCCCAGAGAGAAGTCATTGCGGATTCAATTGAATTAATGATTGAAGCTCATCGATTAGATGCCATGGTAACCTTATCGGGATGTGATAAAATTAATCCCGCAGTATTAATGGCTGCAATAAGATTGGACATTCCTACAATATGCGTACCTGGAGGTCCAAACTTATATGAAATAAGATTTACGTCTGATTATAAAGGTATTGAGCAAAATCTATATGATGATTTTGATAATAAGTTGAATTGTATCACGTGCGGAACTTACGGGGCTTGTGAAATAATGGGCACGGCAAATACTTTTCAATGCTTAATGGAAGCTTTTGGAATGACACTTCCTGATGCGGCAACTTCTCCCGCAATTAGTAGAAAAAAACTCTTAATTGCAAGAGATTCGGGAAGAAAAATAATAGATTTAATTAAGAACGGAATTACACCTTCTAAAATAATTACCCAAAAATCCTTGGAAAACGTTATAATGATTGACGTGGCAATTGGGGGATCAACTAATTCTGCATTGCACTTACCGGCCATTGCTCATGAAATGGGAATTGAATTTGATCTGGAACTCTTTAACGAATATAGTAAGAAAATCCCAACCATCGTGAATGTATCTCCATCTGGTGCATATGGAATCGTAGATTTGTATAAAGCGGGTGGGGTAGAGGCAGTCATGAATAGATTAAAAAGCTTCCTCAATTTAGATTGCTTAACCGTTTCAGGAATTACTTTACAGAAACAAATTCGTAAGAAAGAGGTTTTGAACGATTTAATTATCAGACCTATTGATGATCCCGTTGCCCCCGAGGGAGGAACAGTAATCTTAAAAGGGAATTTAGCACCAGAAGGAGCGGTTGTGAAACAATCCGCAATTAAAGATCCCCAAATGATGAAATTTGAAGGTCCCGCATATTGTTTTAATGATGAGAAGGACGTACTCAATGCATTAGCTTTAAATAACATTCCCAATGGCTCGGTCATAATCATTCGATATGAAGGACCAAAAGGTGGACCAGGAATGCCGGAGTTGTTAGCAACGACAGCTACTCTAATGTTAAGGAAAAATTTAGACAAAGTGGCATTAATAACCGATGGAAGATTTTCTGGAGCAACATCGGGCCCATGTATTGGTCACGTGAGCCCGGAAGCGTATGTTGGAGGCCCATTAGCCATCATTGAAAATGAAGACTTGATAAAAATAGATATTCCCAATAGGAAATTAATCGTTGATTTAACGGAAGAGGAAATTCAAACTCGTCTAAAAAACTGGAAACCAATTGAAAAAACGATTAAAAGTAAAGCATTGTTAAAATATAGAAAATTAGTTACTTCTGCAGCCAAAGGAGCGATTTTAGAGTTCTAAATAAGAATTTTCTTGTAATATATCTTTTGAAATATTAAAAAAACAAAAATAAAATAATTTACTATGGTATCAATGTTCTATTTTCTTTATGTATCGTTTCAAGCTTTATTTTAATTTCTTTTAAATATTCTCTGTGAAGAGGATACTTATGTATGAAGATGATTATGAATGATAAGGCAATCGCAGGAAACTCGAAACCAAAGATACGTAAACCTAAAATTATTTCTGGAGTTACTTTATCTGGTTCAAAAATTACCCACCCATGATGGTAAAAACCAAAGAAATTGATAGAAATACAAAAATATATCCAATCCTTAGATAAAAAGTATAGATGCCAAAATAACTTGCATCACGCCTTGTACCTGTGAGAACCTCATCTTCATCTATTATATCCGAAACTACGAGATCCTTGCTGTATAATGAACCCGCAATACCTATCCCTATTAAAAAGAACACGTGAATTAAATTTGTAAGCGTTTTTAATTAATTCAACAATATGATATGAGTATACGTTTTAATTTTTGTTATATTGGAGCTTTAATCTAATCTCTTTATTATTCTGGTTGGTAATGTGAAATGAATAACAAAAATTGAAGGATAAAACCTTTAAAAAAGAAAAAGATTATAAACAATTATGATAAGGAAAAATCGTCAAAAAATTCGGAAATTAATTTTATTAATTTCGATCATCTGGTACCCTATCACTTATTATCTTTTTTCTCCTGATTTACTATTATTTGGAGCTTCAGAAGGGATCATAGCTGCTGATGTGATTGTTTTTAGTATTTTGTTTCTGTTTTCTTTCTTTGGAGGAAGATTATTTTGTGGATGAATTTGTCCGAGCGGTGGTTTGCAAGAAATTGCATTTGGAATTAATAATCGCAGAGTAAATAATAAATGGAATTGGATTAAATATCTTTCATTCATCCCGTGGATAAGTCTCTTCTTCTTGCTCGGGTTCTATAATGGCGGTTTCAAATTAGTAGATCTTGCCTATAAACGAGCATTTGGCATTCCTTTGCCTCAAGAAGCCGAATGGGTGATGTATTCAATGACAGTGGCAATCGTGTTAATTCTTGCTCTTGCAACAGGAAAAAGGGGGTTTTGTCATTATTTGTGTTGGATGGCCCCTTTCATGATTATCGGAAAAGGGTTAAGTGAAAAAATATCTCTTCCGACTCTAATACTTAAAACTTATCCGGAGAAGTGCACGAATTGTGGGATCTGTTCTACAAATTGTCCCATATCACTTCCTGTGATGGAAATGATCAAACTTGGGGCAATTTCTCATTCAGAATGCATACTTTGTGCTAATTGTGTTGATTCATGTCCCAATGAAGTCATTCACTATACCTTTATGAGAAAAAGATTTTAAGTTAATTATAATTAAAAAATAGCTTAAAACTAATGTAAGTCCATCCCATTTTCCAATTAGTTGAAAAAATTCTTTTAAATGTCAATTTTTGTAGTATAACATTGAAATTCTTAAAAAAATTGAAAATTGCAAGATAAGCGATGAAATTCCTAAATTCTTGACAAGATTAATCAGAAAAAGCTTGCTTTTTAACATTTGCTTCCATTATTATATAAAAAATAACATGACCAATGAATTTAGAATTTAAAATGAACTTTTTTTTTCTAAGCTCATCTATATTAAGAAATAGAAAAATAAATGAGAATTTTATTATTATATTTGGAAAATTTCACACATGTTTCTTTAGCGAGGCTTCAATTTCGAAAGACTTTTATTCTTTTTGATGTATTCACGATTTAAATTATCGCTAATTCCAACGATATCTTTTACGATTTTCTTTCGCTTTTCGATATCATATTGCGAAGTAATAGCAATCTCTTCCATTACGGGTGAGCCTCCTCCGTGATAACCACCAACTTGTGCAATTCCTCCACTTGCAGAACATAATAAATCGCCTACAAACATCCAAAACTTGGTGGCATTCTCTGGTGCTATATTAGTATTTCTTGTAATGTATTTATATAACTTTTCCGTGAGTTCTGGATTCATGAAGTCTTTTTCATGAGGAAAAGTTGCTGGTATACCACCTGATATATCACATATAATTTCTGCTTCACGATATACATTTTCTCCCGTTAAGCATCTTCCTACATTACAATAAATTGAATTAGGAATGTAACTTCCTGGGCCAAATGGAACTACTCCCATACCGGGCACGTACAATTCCGGCTTCCCCAAATCGGAAGCAGTATATCCTGCTGCGTACCCAAGTTCAGTGACTCTGATGAGCTCCGCTAGTTTGTGTCGAACATGGGAAGCTTGTTCAATATTATTATACTCTGCGGCCAATGCTGCCACTCCCGTCATCATATCACCGATTGCTGGCTTACATCCTGAATAACTATGTCGATGAAATAACCCAAATAACAAGGCAAGAGCACCTCCGTATACATGTTCACCGCATAAGAAAACCCGTTCCCATGGAATGAAGGTGTCATCAAAAATAATGTAGGAATCGGTTGCTCCCATTGTAAAGCCGCGATGATAATGTTCTCTCTCTCTTAAATTATGTATAGTTATTACTTGAGACACATTTTCATAATCTGCTGGAACAGCAAAGGAAACAGCATAATCTTTATCCTCTTTTCGCAAAGCTCTGGTTGGTACCACTAAAATCTCATCTGAAACAGAAGCTTCAGAAATGTGAAGTTTACAACCCCGAACCACGATTCCTTCATCATTTTGGTCAACCACATGAACATACATATCTGGATCCGCCTGATCTGCTGGACGCTTTATACGATCTCCTTTTACATCGGTTTGGGCACAAGCTGCTATTAAATCTTCTTTTTGAAATCGTAATAACCATCTTTTAAAATTTTCATGATAATTAGTTTTTCCTTTATTTGCCTTGTCTGCCTCATAGCTCACATTATAAACGGCATTCATTCCATCACAACCCATGCATCGTTGAATACATCCTCCGACTTTTTGACATAACTTTCGAGTCAAGTCTTGCTTTTTATGAAGATCATCGGTAGAATGATGAACATGGGTAAATCTATTTATAATTTCACCAGTAAGATGAGATTTCACTAGAATCAAATCTTTAAATGCAGGATCATCTACGACTTCGAAAGTTGTTCCAATCGTGTTAATACAATTCATTTGGCGTTCGTCCAATCGGTCAATCTTATCGCCATCGAAATATATGTTTTTCTTCATCTTACCCAAATCTTTCATGTATTGCTCTTTTGTTCTCATTTTTACATTTTCTCCCATTATTTTTGTACTAAATTATATTCTTACTAACAACTTCTAAGTATTAAAAATAATCAAATAATATAAAATTTTTATAAATATTTTATATTGAAAATTTAATGATTAAAGGATGAAAAGGAAAATATTAGAAATTTTATACTTTCTTTTTCGAATTACATGGATCATGAAGGAAATAGTATGAAACCTTATTTCAAAAAGTAAAGTAAGTCAAATATGGGAAGAATTAATGTATTTGTTCCTTCTTTATGAATTTATTCAGCATGGATGGAGAATTCAATTCAAATAAATATTCTATTCATTCAAAAACTGTCTATCATTTTATATTCGAATGCCTTCAACTCTTCCCACGTTAATTTTATATCAACCGCTTCCGCATTTTCTACAACGTGTTTTACACTGGTTGTTTTTGGAATTGCGATAACATTATCATGGTTGATTAACCATGCGATAGCTACTTGTTGAATGGTTTTTTCATATTTTTCTGCTAACCTTTTCAATAGTTCTTGAATAGAGGGTTCGATTGACTGTAAGCCGTTATCATCTAAAGGACTGTAAGCTGTAATAAACAAGTTTTCATCCTGATAATAAGGAAGACATTCCAGCATGTGAAGATTTTCTCTCACATTCAATCTAATTTGATTTGTTATGATGTCATTCTTTTTCAAAACCTTTCGTGCGGCTTTAACTTCATCTAATGAGAAATTGCTTACTCCAATATATCTTGTTTTTCCCTCATCTACCATCTTTTCTAAAAATCTCATTATTTTCTCAATTGAACTATCTTCTTCCAGCCAGTGAATTAAATATAAATCGACATATTTTAACTTCAGTCTTTTGAGGCTCCCTTCAATTGCTGATCTCATGGCTTTTTCTGTAATACGCGAGGGTAACATCTTAGTTGTAATGAACAAATCATTCCTGTCATGATCTTTTATTACATCTCCCACGATTTCTTCTGCCAATCCATTTCCATACAGTTCAGCGGTGTCAATATGGGTCATTCCCAATTCGATACCTTTCTTTAGGACCATTTTCCAATTATCTAACATTTGCGATGATAAAGAAGGTTCGATTCCTGCCGTTCCTTGTCCTACTAAGGGAATTTTTTCTCCTTCCTTTCCAAATTTTAGATATTGCATCTCTATTAAATTAAATTAGTGAATTTTTATACTCTTTGATTAACAATTTAAAGGAGTTGGAAAGAGAAAAAAGAATCATAACAAGTTAGTTGACAAATTTCTTTAACTAAAACCTTTCAAAAGGCAATCAAAATACAAGATATAATTGTTTGTTTCCCATCCTTTTCTTTATACCAAAAAGAATAAAAAAAAATTAAATAGTTTAAAGCCATAACATTTGTAAGATAAACCAAATTTGTCCATTTATTAAAGTCCAAGCTAACATAGGTCCAATTGAATTTTTTGAATATTGGAATATTAAACCCAAGACAAAAAAAATAGATCCGGTATAAAAAGCATTATATAAACTCTGAGTCGTTAGAATATGATATGATGCAAAAATTATAGTAGTGATTATTAATCCATAAGAGACTATTTTATTCTCTCTCTGAAAGATATTATCAGTATTTATAATAAGATACACGAAAAAGAAAACTTCTAAAGGACCCCAAGCGAAAACACCGAGCAGAAAATAAAATACGTTCCAAGGAAAATTCAATTCAAAATTGTAGGATTCGTAATTAACTATAGTTCCCTTGGTTAAATATCCTAAAGTGAATAAAACAAGAACTAAAAGCATCGATAGTAGAATTGACTTAATAATCCCTTTTTTTTTAATACTTATGCCATAAATTGAAGGATTTTCCTTGCAAATAATGGTATAGATCATGGGGAGTAATCCAACGGAAACTACTTCAATGTAAGCATAAAGATGACGATTATATTGTAGTGTTTATTAAAGCTTACCCAATGTTAAAATTATAAATTGCTACGAAAATTAAAATGACAATGATTGCACCTAAAAGAAAGAAAATCCACGTAGAAATAACTCTAAATTTTGAATTAAAAAGAACCGGGCATTTATTATTTAGTTCCATAAAATAAAGCTTAACATTTTTAAAGAAATAATTTTAATAGTCCAATTTTTATTTTTGCTCGTAAACCTTTTCACTAACGAGAAATAACTGAATATTTCGGTTATTATCATGCTGAATACATTTTTTCTAACCGTTTTATTAAGTTTTTAAAAAAAAAGAAGAAAATGCTTACATGTAATTTATCCATGTATCATTTGATCTTTTTGTAATTAGTTGCCGTTCTTCTTCAATTGCAAGGACGAACGAATTATATTTACGATGAATCATTCGCCGATCATATACTTGTCCCTCTTCAAGCATGTTATTCTTTTCAGTTTGCGTGAAATATTCCATGACAGGTATGAAAAAATGTTTATCTTCTTTTTCAATGTGTTTGGGATAAAATTCCGTTAAAATAGCGAGTTTTTCGATGATAATATTAATCGCATCCGAAATTCCATTTAGATGATCTTGGTTAGCTTTAACTAATTCTCCTGTTGTTTTCCGTGCGAACATGTGATCATTTATAAGATCATTCATCATGGTTTCGTGTTGTTTAGAGATCTTCTTTTTTTTCAACTCTCTAAACAAAATATCCTCCTCTTTTCCGTGATGGGTTCTGTCTGCATAAATTCTCATGAAGTCCACGGCATTATTAATAAAAACAGAATTTACTTCTGTTTTACTTGTTATCCGTTGGAGTTCATTCTTAAGTAGAGCTATCATCCTTTCTATTAGCCGATGCTCCATCATTAAAGGACCAATTGGTTGCGCCATTTATTCTCACCTTCTTAAATTTTAAACTGTTATATGATTTATAAAAAAGAATTTATTTCATAAACTCCTGTATTTTTTTTTACTTCCATAGTATTGATAATTTTTTACATCCATTTCATTTAATCTTGGAAATTATAGGAGTTAACTTGAACTTCTTGTTTCAAGCCTTATATCAAAAAATCTTCTACATTTTTTTTCTTGTAAATTAAATTAATGTCTCTTTTTTTATAATTCCCTATTATAATATTTTATCACTCAAATTATTGGACCTCTAAATGTCATCTATATGCTAAAAAAACTCGTATTATTTACAAATAAGGATTAAATTATAGATTGGATCTTCTAATATTAAACAGTTCGGCAAGCAATTGTCTCATATGAAATTCTATTAAAAATTCAGAAAAATGATCAGTGCAACTTTTATTATAGAAAATTAATGATAATTATTATCAACCAATAAATCTCAATTTAATATTAATTTGATAAAAATTGAACTAGTGAGATTTTAAAATTGAGCGAAGAAGAATATAAAAAATATAGAGAATTTCTCAAATCTATTTCTTTTCAAAAAGGAGCTAAATTCGTAAGTGATCAAATAAAAAAGATTCCTCCTCCTCCTTTAGAAAAGCCTTATCCTGAAGATGTCCCCCTAATTGATTTAGTGGACCCACAAAACTTTTCCATTGGAAATATGTCTTTAATAGATGTCATTAATAAAAGAAGAAGTCGAAGGAAGTTCACTAAGGAGCCTTTTAGTTTGGAAGAAATTTCGTTTTTATTATGGAGCACGCAAGGAGTCCAGCGTATAATTGGAAATAATTCTGCTACATGGAGAACCGTTCCTTCAGGAGGGGCTAGACATCCATTTGAAACCTACTTATATCTTTCTCTTGAAGGAGATCTTAAACCCGGATTGTATAGATATTTAAGCATTGAACATAAACTCCTCTTACTGCGAGAAGATTTAGAGGATCCTTTTCCTTTAGATAAAACCCTGGTCTTTAAAGCACCCCTAGTTTTCATATGGACTGTTATTCCATATCGCACGGAATGGAGATATGGTGATTTTTCATACAAAACTATTGCGCAAGAAACAGGTCACGTTTGTCAGAACCTTTATCTGGCATCTGAGGCAATTGGTGCAGGCACTTGTGCTGTTGGTGCATATGATCAAGAATTAATGGATCGATATCTCTCCTTAGATGGAAAAGAAGAATTTGCAGTATATACAGCTCGTGTAGGGAAGATTAAACCGGATAAATCGGAAAAATCTTTACTTAGAACGGCAGAAACAATTCACGGATATCGGAATAGATAATTTTATTAATAATTTCAGTATATTAGAGGTAAAAACATCCAGCATCTTTAGATCTTATAAAGTACGCTGTGAAATTTTCTTTATTATAGTTGTAAGTTTAATATATAAAAAATCTCTTAATTCTTTTTTTATAAATAAGCTTTTACTTAGAATTTTTTATACTTGATTAGAAGTATTTTTTTTTTCTTAATTTTTATTATATACCTATGACAGTAGAAAAAGCATATTTTGGTGCAGGATGCTTCTGGGGAGTTGAAGCCGCGTTTAGGAAAGTTAAAGGTGTAATTTCAACCCGGGTGGGGTATAGTGGAGGAACAACTGATAATCCGACTTATAAAGATGTTTGTTCCCATACAACGGGGCATGCTGAAACCGTAGAAGTCATCTTTGATCCAGAAATTCTTTCCCATGCATCCTTATTAGATGTATTCTGGGATATCCATGATCCCACAACTCTCAATCGCCAAGGTTTTGATGTAGGTTCGCAATATAGATCCGTTATTTTTTACACTTCAGAGGAGCAGCGAAAAGTAGCTCTTGATTCCAAGGCAAAATTGGATAAATCTGGAAAGTATAAAAATAAAATTGTGACTTTAATCGTACCTGCGAAAGAATTCTATGAAGCGGAGGAGTATCATCAACGTTATTATGAAAAACATGGAAAATCGAGTTGTTTATTCTGTTAGAACTTTTCTTCTAATATGGTGTTTAGGAAATTAGTTTAATAGATAAGGATTAATGTTACATTTTAAGTGGAATCGTGTTGGAGTTTTTTAGATTTTCTTTATATTTTTTTTAAATTTAAAAATTAATGTCCTTTATTCAGAAATGATTCTAAGAAGGATCATTTAATGGATAGATTTTCTGAAATCTAAAAGAAGGAACCAAGTTATAAGTTATCAAAATGGCATTTATATATAAAAAAGTGATTAGATAATTACGAGATAAAAAAAATGTGAATTTTATGAGTGAATTAGTAAAAAAGAAGTGCGTTCCTTGTGAGGGCGGAATTCCCCCCTTAAATGAAAAAGATGAAGAAAAATATTTAAATGATTTGAAAGGTTGGGCTTTATCGAGGGAAGGAATCCATAAAATACGGAAAGAATTCTGGTTTGATGATTTCGGTGAATCAATGAAATTTGTCAATAATGTTGCTAAAATTGCAGAAGAAGAGGATCATCATCCGGATATTCATATATTTTATGACCAAGTCGTTTTGGAGCTGCATACACACGTAATAAAGGGCTTACATTTGAACGATTTCATTGTCGCTGCAAAAATAGATGCCCTAATGGAATAGATCGCACTTCAATTAAGTAAAAAGATAATAAATTAACTTTAAGTTAATAAAAAAGTGTCCAATTAGTTCATATTATATTTTTTGATAAAATAACCTATGTTCATCCTTAACGCTATTCATTATTTAAAAGCTTAACTTCAATTCTTTCTTAACAGATTGTATTCAGGATAAAATAATACTTCCTTTCCATCAGAGTTAGAATAAGAATGAAATTTAAGATTATTTATAAAATTATAATAATAAGAAGTTTTTTAGAAAAAATAAGTCCAAGTTAAGATCTTTAATTAAATTCATATTTTGATATAAATATAGAAAAATTTTCTCTTCACTAAAATATTTAAAACAATATTCATTGCCTTTTACTTTTCTAAAAGCATTTATAATAAGGACTAATAAAGATTTTAAAAAATCTAAAAGTAAAAATTTATTAGTTTTGATTAGGTTAATGTCCTCAAGATCAAACCAATTTATTTTTGAAAACGACACGTTTTGCTTATTAAATTGCTCATTAAATTTCTCATTTTTCATTAATTTACCAAAATCTTTCTCTATTTCGCTTAAAATTCGATTTTGGGATTTTTGATACATTCTATTGCGTAATAAATTTCCTAAAATAATAAAAATCTGTTGGAAAATCCGCAAAATATCATAAATTTCAGCCACTTGGTTTATATCATTTGTTTCGTCCCATTGAGCATTGTAAGATTCCAAAATATCTATAAAGGGGGTAAACACATTAAAATTTCCCTCCCAACTAGAACCCCTTGTTTTGAATAAATCCTTATATTTATCCAAGAATATTTTATTAATTATATATAATCTAGCTGTTAAAATCTCGGTTTTGATATCTTTATTATCAGCAGCTACGAACATCAAGTTATATTCGGGTTCTTGTTGATAAATCCACTTTAATCCTCCCATTTCTATGGATTCTAAATTTTGTTGAAATTCAACTACAGAAAAACGATGAAATGCAGTTAATAATCCCGAGATTAGATCTTCATCAATATTTATAACGGACCTATTCGCCCAATAGAGCAATTTTACTCCCGATGTGCTATCGATTATCCATATTATCATTTTTTTAAAGAAATCTTAATTTCAATGATAATAGCTATAATAATAATAATATTTTTAAGCTATATCTTTTAAAGTTGAGTCCAATAAAATATAAAATAATAATTAATTAAAATAATACAAGCGATTTAATACTTCTTTCGTCCATGAAAATGAAAAAAAATGAGCAATTTTATTTTTGAAATATTATCAGAGAATCTATGAATAATTCATATTGCTCATCTTCATCCAAATCATGGATGATGACCTTTTCAATATCATTTGTTCCTTGGACTTCCATTAATTCTGATTGGTACAAAATTTTTACGTCTGAGCGTTTTAATTTTTTCTGTAGATCTTCGTTTCCTGGAAGGTTAGTACCCGATGTCATTAAAATGACACGTCCCGTGTGTTCGGTTAATTCAACAGCAGTCTTAACAGATTCATCTCCCGTATCAACTACCAAGACTCGCTTGTCTTTAAATTCATCTAAATTTTTTACTTCATTATACACTCCTTTTCCCAGAAATTCATCCAAACCCAAAATTACATGTAATTCGGTAGTTTGGCACGAGACGGGAGCTACTATCGTAGATTCTTTCCCTGTCCGATAATTATCAATTGCTGCTTTCAACGCATCTGCTGCTAAATTAGAACAATGCATTTTAATCGGTGGTAGTCCCTCGAGTTCTTCTGCGACATCCGCGCGAGTTATCTTATATGCATCATCTAAAGTCATTCCAATTGCCATTTCCGTGGTCATTGATGAGGTTGCAACCGCGCTACCACAACCAAAGGTTCTAAATTTAATATCTTCAATAATGTCTTCTCCTTTATCGTTCTTTCCTACTTTTATGAACATCTCCATGATATCCCCACATACTGGATTTCCTACTTTACCATAACCATCGGGATTTTCTATTACTCCAACATTGCGTGGGTTCCGAAAATGTTCCATTACTTTATCCGAATATTGGGTAGATTTCATATTCATACTTATTTTTTCACCTCATTATAATATTTTAATAAATCAGGGGGGGTGAGAGGCGAGAGGATTCGTAATCTTTTTACAATTCCTGGTAATACTCTTATTAATTTATCAATATCAGATTGTTCCGTATATCGGCCCAGAGTAAGTTCTAAACTGCCATGAGCCTCTTCATGCAATAATCCCATTGCAATTAGCGTGTGGGAAGGTTCGAGTGTCTTTGAGGAACAAGCCGACCCAGTGGCTGCTGCGACAAATTCATCCTTTAATCCTAATATTAATGACTCTCCTTCTATAAAATCAAATCTGAAATGTGCATTATGCGGTACTCTTTTTTCTGGATGCCCATTAAGATGCGAATTGGGTATACCTTTTAAAACGCCATCAATTAGTTGATCTCTGAAACCTTTCAAATGTCTCGCCTCGCCATCAATTTCTTTCGTCATGATTTCAGCAGCTTTACCAAATCCTACTATCCCCGGCATATCATGGGAACCCGATCTCATCCCCTCTTCTTGTCCTCCTCCAATCAATACAGGATTCACCCTCTGGCCTTTTTTTAAATATAATGCACCTACTCCTCTCGGTCCATAAATATCATTAGAAGAAAGAGTTAGTAAGTCGAAAGGAACTTTCTGTACATCAATTGGAACTGTTGGTTCTAGAGCTAAAGCATCCGAATGAAATAGAATTTTCTTCTCAGAAGCAATTTCGCTAATTTCTTTTATGGGTTGCAAAGAACCCACTTCATTACTAGCCCCTGCTACTGAGATTAAAATTGTATCATTCGTAATTAATTGCTTTAATTTTTCAAGTTTTACAATTCCATATTGATCTACTGGTACTTTGCTTATCCTAAAACCTTCTTTTTCTAAATATTTAGCAATATTTAAGATCGAAATATGTTCTATTTCTGAAATGATGATATGATTTCCTTTTCTTTTATTTCTTAATGCTCCACCAATTAATGCAAGATTATTTGATTCAGTAGCCCCAGAAGTAAAGATAATGCTTTCAGGATCTGGAGCATTAATGAAAGAAGCCACCTTTTTTCTTGCATTGTCTAAAGCAGTAGTTGCTATATCCCCTTCACAATGCAGACTCGCTGGATTAGCGTATGTTTCTCTGAAAAAAGGCAACATTTCATTCAAAACCCTTTCATCCACGGGTTTTGCTGCTTGATAATCTAAATAGACATTCATCTTTATTATTCACCCTTTAAAATATATCGATCTAAGAAATGGATGGAATAAACAAATTTTAAAAAGCTTGTCATAATTTTCATTATTTTTTCACCGTAATTACTTTCTCTTCTTAAAGTAAAAGACTAGATCGTCTCCTTCTTTTATAAATTTCATAATTTCAGTATCTGTTCTTTTCGCCCATCTTTTAAAATCTTCTTCCGCAGCGGGATCATCAGCTAAGACCTTGAGACATTGTCCTACTTCAAGAGTTTCAGAAAGATTTCGCACCTCAAACAAAGGTTCTGGGCAAAATAAACCTCGTGTATCTAATTCTTCATCAAACTCCAGTTCTTCATTTTCAGTCATTTTATAAACCTCTCTTTATATTTAAATTCTAATTTCACGTGTTTTTTTATAAAATTAATTTCTATATTTTAAATAAACACTTGGAATCATATATCTAATGCTTATATTTTAAAGAGCAAGTAGTTGAATTTTAATTCAATCTAAATCGGATTTTTTATTGGATTGTTATAAAATATAAATAAATCAAGTAAACAATTGATTTTCAGAAAACTGCACCGTAGCTAAATTTTTCACAACTCATGAACAAGAGAAAGATTTTTTAAATTCTTAAAAGGTGCGGATTCTAATTAGATTTTAAGACGTCATCTTAAAAAAAAACTAGGAAATTTATTAATTATGTAGTAGTTTACATATTTGAAAAAAAACACTTCTTCCAAGCTCATTTTTGCTCAAAAATCTCAAATTATTAATCATAATTTTTAAACTTGGAATCAAGTTTTTTTTATCATATCTCTTGCTTTAACAAATAAGAATAAGTTTATTGAAGAATATTAAACCATTGTTTTTCTTTTATGTTTTAATATTCTCCTAATACTCCTGTTTGTAAATAATAATTTATTAGAAAACAACTTAAATATCCTTTTTTCTTCAAATTTATTGTAAATATCTTTTAAAAGAATAAAAACGATTCCGAACGCATTTTTGATTAGTTTAAGAACATCAAATTGTTTCTAACGTAAAAAGATGGATGTTAAAATGGCCAAAAGTAAATCTCTAAGACCTAATAATTTGCATATTATAGTACGTCCTGTTGATTATACGTATCAAGACCCATTAAAAAAAAATAAAATTTGGTATGATACAGATCCTATCATCACTCATTTTTTTAATGCACTACAGGCAACATTTCCAGAGGGAGAAAAATTCTTTATTCAAGCTGCCCTTGATGGGGCTAGTCAGATTATTCAGAAGAAAAAGCTTGATCGACAACTTAAAAGAGACATGGATCTTTTTATTAGGCAAGAGGCTCGCCATAGCCACCAGCATTCATTATGGACCAAGGCCCTTGTTGATATTGGATATAAGGACATGGAAAAATATGATCATAATATAAAACGCTTTCGCACCCGTTTTAAAAAATATGTACCTGCAACATTTCGACTAGCGATAACTGCAGCTGCTGAACACTATACTGCTTCTCTGGCCTTTTTTTTTACTCACATTCAACGAGAATTCCTCATTAATTCAATACAGCCTTTTCGGGGGCTTCTTCTTTATCATGCCATGGAAGAATTGGAGCATAAGAGTGTCTGCTTTGATCTTTATCAAAATCTTTCTGGAAATTACTTTGGACGGATGCTTGGTTTTCTTTTTATAACTATAGATTTAATGTACGGTATTTTTATACGATTCCGCTACTTGATGAGGAGAGATGGGAAATGGGACAATCACCATCGCATGAAATTTCTAAAATATCTTATAGGAAAGGAAGGAATAATAAAAGGGCTTGTTTTTAAGCTTAAGTCATTCTTGAAACCTTCCTTCCATCCATGGCAAACCGACGAACGCCAATTCATCAACAAAAAACTTCAAAAGCTATTAAATGATTTGAATATAATTCCATTTGATATTTAAATTTCTTATCGTATTAGAAGAATTCTTGAACAATAAAGAAAGTAAATGTTGAAAAACATCTATAATTTCATCTAAAAAATATCGATACGTAATCTTTTAAAAACACTTATAATGTAAATAAGATATGGAGGTATAAAGCTATTTATACAAAACTACAAAAAATAAAAAAAAGGAGTAAACTTTTTGAAATTATGAGTTAATAATTATGAATTCCCGAGAAAGAATATTAAAAAGTATTAACCACGAGGAGCCCGATAGAGTACCAATTGACCTTGGCTCTACCCCTCAAACAGGGATTTCTGCAATTGCATACCATAATTTAAAGAAATATTTAAACATGAAGGGTGGGCATGCACGTATATATGATGTAATGCAACAATTAGCTTATCCAGAAGAATCTATATTAAATTACTTTCACGTTGATACCATGGATATTGGACGTGTATTCAACACAAGTAATGAGGATTGGTATGATGTATCGGTTAACGGAATTCCTGCTCAATTTCCTAAAGGATTCAAGCCTCAATTCAATGAAGATGGTTCTATTGATGTATTCCACCCAGATGGTACGAAATTGGCATCAATGTCCAAAGCAGCATTAGTTATCGATCAAACTTTCTTCCCATGTGAACATGACGATCTTCCCCAAGATATAAATGAATTATTTAAAGCATTATCAAGAAACGGATTGGATTTAGCCCCTCCTCCATTTGACCATTTATCCGAAAAAGGATTTTGGAAAACATTAAGGCGAGAAGTCACGGAATTAAAAAAGTTGACCGACAAAGCTTTAGTTTTTTCATCCAGCGTGAGCTTTTTTCAATTTGGTACATCTTTAAAACCAATGGATAAAGTATTAGTATACATGATACGACACCCTCAGAAATTTGAAAAATTTCTAGATGTATTATTAGAGTTTCAATTGACTTCTCTTTTCCTATCTTTAAAATCACTAGATAATCTAATAGATGTAATTACTATTGGAGATGATTATGGGGAAAATAAAGGGCCCATTTTTAGTCCTCGATTATTCCGAAAGTTTTTTAAACCCCGTCTCGAAGAAGTTTGTGATTATATTAAAAAAAAATCAAATGTGAAAATATTTTTGCATAGTTGTGGCTCTATAACACCTCTGATTCCCGATTTAATCGAAGTGGGAATCGATATTTTAAACCCCGTTCAAATTAATGCAAAAAATATGGATCCAAAGTTTTTAAAAGAAAATTATGGTGATGATTTAACTTTTTGGGGTGGTGGTGTTGATACTCGAAATGTATTACCAATAAAATCTCCCAATGATGTTAAGAAGCACGTGAAAGAGTTATTAGAAATTTTTGCTCCTGGTGGAGGATATGTGTGGAATACAATTCATAATATATTACCGGATGTCCCTCCCCAGAACATCGTTGCCATGTTTGAAGCTATTGAAGAATTTAATAAAGAATATTATTGATCTTCATAAATCCATTTTTTTAAACAATAAATGAAGCGTGTTGCTTGAATTACTTAAGGGAAGCAGCTTTTTTGTTTAATATAATATTACACGCTTTATCACATTTTTGAATATACTTATTCTCACGATTAACATGGATGAATTCAACTTTTTTGTAATCCTTCACTAATCCGATTACGGTCTTATGAAGTTCTAAGAGGTGAGGAACATTAATTTTCCAATTTCCATTGATTTGCTGGATCGCAAGATTGCTGTCTGAATATACTTGAATGGGATTTTTAATGAATTTTTTTGCAGATTTTAATGCTAAAATAATGGCTTTATATTCTGCGATATTGTTAGTTGCCGTTCCAATGAATTCACTACCTTTTTTTATAATATCACGATCTTCAACTATAATAAAACTACTCGCTGCGGGTCCTGGATTACCCCGAGCCGCACCATCAGTAAAGATTTTAATGATTTTGCTATTATTTAATGACTTTTCATTCATCGTTAAAAAAAGTTTTTCATTTCTTTATTGTTAATAACTCTTTTCAATTTATATTCTTTTTTTTAACGACTTAAACCATTTTTTTCCAAGGAAATTAATTAAAAGTCGGGAATAACGCCCGCTCAAGAGTAAAATCAGTACTTCATAATTATCATGCATGGTTCTTTTATATTATTAAGTTCAATTTATTAAGATATAAAAAATAAAATTAATCGAGATTAAAAATGGATGATAAAATATTTTTATTTGGACTTGAAAATGCAGGAAAAACCACTTTATGCAAGTATATTAAGGATGATAGCTTTTTGGAAAATCCAGAAGCAACAAGAGCGTTTAATATTGACCAAATGATAATTAAATCTATTGAATGTGTAGTATGGGATGCTCCAGGACAAAAATCATATAGAGATAGTTGGTCCTCAGGTTTTCCAGGAACTTCAATTTTCTTGTTTGTTTTAGATACTTCTGATGCAATTCGATTTGATGAAGCAAAGAAGGAGTTAGATAACGTTGTAAATAACTTGAATACTCGTGGTATTCCTTTGATGGTATGTTTTCATAAAATGGACTTGGAAGATGCTCAGGCAAATTATGTTAAAGCTCGAGGAACGTTAAAATTGCCTCTGATTAAAGAACGTCCCGTTCAATGGCTAAAAACTTCTGCTAAAACGGGAGAAGGGATTGAAGATTTAAAATCAAAATTAGTAGAATTAATTGAAAAATCTCGATGGTAAGAAATCTAACACGTGCTTAGGAAGATCAAATTAATTATTTTAGATAATTAGGAAAAAACTAAACTGAATTTTTCATTTTTATAATTATTCAAGCTAAAAAATTGAGATATATTAAGATACTTCACAATGTTAAAAAAGGATAATATTCTCTTAATTGGAATGCCCTCGTCGGGAAAATCTACAATTGGCAAGTTAGTCGCTCAACATTATAATTATACTTTTATTGATACGGATCAATACATTGAAAACAAGGAAAATAAGAAACTACAGCAATTAATAAATGAGTTAGGGGATATTAATTTTTGTTCCATGGAAGAAAAAAGAATTTTTGAACTATTGCCTTTAACTAAACACGTTCTAGCACCAGGAGGGAGTATCATTTATTCAGAAAAAATAATGAATGCTCTAAAAAAAGATTCCTACATTGTCTTCTTGGATGTACCCTTGAAAGAATTAGAAGAGCGCTTAGACAACAAAGAATCAAGAGGAATTGTTGGTTTAAAATCAAAAAACATAAAATGCTTATATAATGAACGTGTTCCTCTCTATAATAAATATGCCCATGTTAAAATCTCTTGCTATAATAAATCTCCCGATCAAATTGCGAGAGAAATTATTCAAAAAATCAATAAGTTAGAAGGAATCTAATATATAATTAATACAAAATGTTTTATTTTTGGAGAAATTATCGTATTAAATCAAGCAACTAATCTCTATGGGTTAATATTATGATGGCTTCTTTTACATCTCAAGTAAAACAAGTTATTAAGCAAATTCCCAGGGGAAAGATTGCAACTTATGGCCAAATTGCCAAGCTTGCTGGCAATTCAAGGGCAGCACGTCAAGTTGCTTGGATTTTACATTCGAGCTCTAGAAAAGATGTATTGCCTTGGCATAGAGTTATAAATAGTAAAGGAAAAATTTCCCTACCTCCAAATAGAGGCGGAGAGTTACAAAAGAATCTTTTAGAAAAAGAAGGAATAATTTTTAATAGAGATAATTCTATTAATTTGAAGAAGTATTTATGGAATTTCTAAGTATTACTTTTCGATTTTTAATTCTTTTTAGCTTTTTTAAAATTAGGCTCTGAATTCTCTTATGAAAATATCAATGCTATTAATTTGACATGTAAATATTGGACTACAATTCTTTTTTAATTTTAAAAACGCACTATCTCATATTAGTTAATTGGTTAAATTATTTCAGAGAATCAATTCAACATTTTATGGAGAGTTTTTAAAAAAACAAATAATTATTAATATTTTTTATTAATTGCTTATAATAAATTCATTAGGTAAATATAGGGTGAAATTAAAATGGCCTCAATTCACTTGTCTGATAAAGAAAGGGAAATGAAGAATTCTCATTTTTTGCATGCACTTCTTCCCATTGTATTTGTTATAACATGGTTTTTAGATACTCAATTTTTTAAAATCTCGATTTTTTTAAATGATTTTGTTCCATTCCTAATACGGATAATTATATTTTCTATGTTCTTGATTTTAGCTTTTATCTTAATTTATTTATCCCATAAAACATTATTTAAAAACCACGAAGCTCCAAAGACTCTAATTAATGAAGGGATTCTCGCCCATATTAGAAATCCCATGTATCTTGGTTTTCTCTTGATTTATATTTCCTTGATTTGTCTTTCGATTTCACTGATAAGCATTGCTATTTTTGTAATCGTTTTCCTTATTTATAATAAAATGGTTAATTTTGAAGAAAAAATATTAGAAACTCTTTTTGGGGAGGAGTATTTAATACATAAAAAGAAAGTTCCTAAATGGATTCCTCGTATATCTAACCAATGAATAAATCTAATCAAATTGTGTGAAAAAAAAATTATGAAAAATGCTTTAATTTTGAATGGAACCAGAAAAGAAGATGCCGAGATTAACGCGATTTATTCTAATATTATCAATGTCCTTGAAAGTAATAATTGGAATGTTAATTCCAATTTGCTCCGAGAAAAGAAAGTGGCTCCTTGTCAAGGCTGTTTTGATTGCTGGTTGAAAACTCCTGGAGAATGTAAAATTCACGATGAAGGGCGAGATATTGCCAAATATATGGTTCAAAGTGATCTAATTATCCATTTGACAGAGATAACCTTCGGAGGTTATTCTTCAGAAATGAAAAAGGTAATGGATAGATTCATTCCCAACATCCTTCCCTTCTTTAAGAAAATTAAGGGTGAAGTCCATCATAAACAGAGATATGAAAAACGAGCCTCTATCATAGTTATGGGCTTTTTAACGGAACCTGATAAAGAACAAGAAGCGGTTTTCAAAGAATTAATATATCGAAATTCAATAAACATGTTAGCTCCTATTCATGAAGTCCTAATATTTGTTAAAGGACAAGCTATGGATTTCATCATAAAGAATTTTAATGATATTTTAAATCAAATAGAGGTGCTAATTGAAAATTCCTAAAAAAGTTTTATTACTCGTAGGAAGTCCACGGTTGGAAAAAAGTACTTCAGAATCGCTTGGAAATTTTATGCTTTCTGAATTAGAACAACAGGGATTTACTAGCGAAAAAGAATATGTGTATCGAATGACTTTTAGAAAGCAAAATCAAGATTTATTAATTTCTAAAATTTTAGAGTCAGATTTAATAATTCTTTCTTCTCCCTTATATGTAGATAGTTTACCTGCTTTGGTTATAAAGACTTTTGAATTAATTTATGATCAAGATCTTAATATTAAAGCTCGCTTTCGGGGAAAAGGATTTTGTGCGATTATAAATAGTGGATTTCCAGAATCCTTACAAAACAATACCGCCTTGAAAATATGTGAATTATTTGCTAAACAAGTAGGTCTAACTTGGCGAGGCGGATTAGCAATTGGTGGAGGTGGCGCATTGAGTGGACGTCCTCTAGAGAGAATTAAGGGGATGGCAAGAAATATTATTAGAGGTCTTGAACTTGCAGCTTTAAATCTTGCTCAGGGAAAGATTATTTCTAAAGAAGCTATTGATTATGCGGGGAAATCAATAATAGCTCCAACAATTTACAAGCTTATAGGTGATTTTGGCTGGAAATTACAAGCCAGGAAATACGGAACAAATAAAAAGTTGAAACAGAACCCTTATAAAGGAAATAATTGAAAAATTTAGAACCAGTTAATAACTCTTTAATTTATTTTATTTAACGAATCTTATCATTTTTCATAATTTTTTCCTATTTTCCACGCTTTCCCGATACATTCTCCTATTTTCCAATAATTATTATCATTCATTGAAAAAACATAAGGATTCATTTTCTCCATATCGGGTATATTATTCGTTATACATGCTTCCTCTGCATATGCTTGTACAATTTCTCCAATAAAGATAATGTGGTTTTTATAATCGAAATGATTTACTAACCTACATTCAAGATTTAAGGGTGATTCCCTTATCAATGGAGCAGTCTTTAGATCACCATAAAAAACCTCGAAAATATCAGATTTATTGGTATCTCTTCCCGTGAATAAACCACAATAATCTGCCTTTACCACCATTTCTTCAGAAGGAGTATTGATACTGAAAGTCCCTTTTTCTAATATTCCTTTATTTGTATGATGAGTCCTTGAGGATGAAATTAAAATGGATGGAGGGTGATGTTCAACAATGCAAGTCCACGCAATTGGCATGAAATTAGCTTTTTCTTCAACAATTGCTCCAACAAGAACAACTGGCATCGGATATAAATAGGGTCCTAATCGAATTTTAATTTTTGACATTCTATTATTTAAATTATTTTTCTTTTTCAATATAATTTACTACTGATTTCTGAATCTATGCTAATTATCGATATTTTATTATTATATTATCCTTTATCCATTACTTTTTAAATGATATTAAAATTGCCAAAACTGGGATTTTGTTCCCATATACAACTTATTATTTTGAATGAAAAAATCATTTTTGAGTCTTACTCCTCCTTCCCCTTTTGAATAAATTGCAGGTTCAATGGTGAAAACCATTCCATTTTTAAATTTATAATCTTTCCAGCCTTCTTTTTTTTGAGAAGTTGCAGGAGCCTTTCTTATTCTTGGAGCTTCTAATGGAGTTAATCCTAAACCATGGCCCACTGCAATATTATGTTTGAATCCTGCTGTATTTATTACGTTTGCTACTACTTTTTCTATTTCGGAAACTTTAACTCCAACATGTATTGCTTCAACAGCATTTTCGAATGCTTTGATAACCGTATTTTTCATTTTATTCTGTTTTTCTGAGAGTTTCCCAAAACTTATGGGTAAGGTTATATTAGAACAATAACCATTTACTTGCGCTCCAAAATCAATTATTGCTAAGCCCTTTTGCTTGAATTTCTGTAAAGTGACAGGAGGAAAAGCATGATAATGATGGGAACGAGTAATATTAGCGACACTTGCAGGAAAAGCATGATCTTCTGCTCCATATTCCTTCATTTTATTAAAAATGAAACTCGCAAATTCTAACTCTGTTTGTAGAATATTTTTTTCAATTTCTTCGTGAATATTTTTTAGTAGTCGATTTCCTATTTCCATTGCTTCTTTAATAAATTTAAGTTCTATTTCACTTTTAGTGACCCGTAAATTATTGAGAAAATTAGTTATTATATTAGGTTTTTTATAAAGCTCGATAACCGGAAGAGAAGTAAATTCTTGAAATAGATTATAAGGGAGAAAATCCATTACTCCAACAATTGGCTTTTTCCTGGGATAATTTTCTTTAAAAAACTCTGATACAGCAAGCTTCCAATTATTATTAATAGTGCTTAAATCTGCTATTGAATCCACTTCAGAATACTCTTTAGCAAGAGCATAATCCCATGGAAATAGTATCATCTCTCCTGAGCTTTTCAAGATTAAAGCTGCATCGCAAGGATGACCGCTTAAATATCTAAGATTAACATCCTTAACCAAATAGGCTAAATCTATAATGAGTAATGAATCTATGCCCTCTGCTTCCATGAATTGAAGCAAGGAGTCCAATTTTACTTTGGATATGAACCGCATTTGAACTCACTATTCCAATATATAGTACACAATTTAGAAAAAGAAAAAAGATGTATAATAATTTGTATTCTATTCAAGAAAAAATTAGATCAAATGATTATTTTAAGTAATTTTCATTCATACTTTTGATTATAGATTATTTTGCTTAAATTGTTTAAATACTTTAAAATGATCAATCCAGATGTGGTTAAATGATAATCTCCCTTCTTTTCTACATAATTAGCTTTGATAAGATATTTTAAATGATGTTGAAGATGGCCGCCTTGAATTTTTATTTCTTGCTCTAATTGAGTGAACGATTTGCTTCCCTTCGACAATTCTTTTAAAATTTTGATTCTTAAATTGTTTGATAATGGTGCTAATAATTCACTAATTGCTTCATCTAATTCATCATTAAAAAAATTAGCGTTTGGGGAAATATCCTCTATAAAATTTGCATTTAGATGTTTCTCATGAGGTTCTGAAATAAGTTCAGTTAAAATCGTAAATATTTTAAATGCATTATTAATACAATTTTCATTTCTGCAATTTGACTTTTTTATTAATTTTTTTAATTTGATAATGGTACCTTCTAAATATTTTAAAGACTCTGAAGGTCCAGTCAATTCGTAAATTCTCAATACTTTAAAAACTTCATTTTCTATGATTAAAGAACACTGCGTTCTAAATTTACAATCTGAAGGAATATCAGCCAAAAATCCCTTATAACATTTATTTGTTTCTTGATCTAATTGAGGTATGGATTTTGTCCTAAGATTAGCTTCAAAAAAGATCTTAAAATCGTTATGCATGGTAAGAATGATGTCTTGTAAAGCAGTTACTTTATTATTAAGATCGTTAATTTTCTTATTAATTGCTTTAAATTCTTCTTTTTCTTCAATCATCGTTTGCATCTCATATAGTGGTATAGAAAACTATAGTAAATACAATACTTTATATATTAAAAAATATTGGATGTTGTATGTCTGATCAAAAAATGGAAATATATCAAAAGTTACGTCAGCATTTCGATAAAATGCCCGTAGGATTTCCAAAAACGGAATCTGGCATTGAATTGAAAGTGTTGCAACACCTTTTTACCCCGGAAGAGGCAGAATTGGCAACTAAATTAAATTTTATCGCTGAACCCTTAGAAAAGATCTATAGAAAAGTTAAAAAAACAGGAATTTCAATCGACAACCTTGAAAAATCACTAGATACCATGTATGAAAAAGGTTTACTTAATTTTGGTACAAATCGAGAGGGCGATAAATTAATAAAATATTATGCAAATGCGCCCTTGGTTATTGGAATGTTCGAATATCAATTAAAGAGATTGACTCCTGAGTTTATTAAAGATGTAAAGCAATATTTTGAAGAATCCTTCTTCAAGGATGAATATAACAAACCGGGCATACCCCAATTACGCGTTATTCCTGTTGAACAGAGCATAGATAATGAGATGGGGATCTCAACATATGATAACCTTAGAACTTTGATAGAAAATTCTAGTAAAATTGCAGTAGCTGAGTGTATTTGCAGGAAATCAAAAGATATAATCGGAGACCCGTGTAAAAAAACGGATTTAAGAGAATCTTGTTTTAGCTTTAATAGAGCAGCAGATGCTTATATTGATCGAGGATTTGGTAAGGAAATAACAAAAGAACGAGCATTCCAAATTTTAAAAAAAGTAGAGGAAGCAGGCTTGGTAATTCAGCCGGGCAATTCCCAGAGGCCTATGTGCATATGCACTTGTTGCGGTTGTTGCTGCGAGGTTCTGACCAATCAAAAGCAATTTGATGAACCTGCCCGCCTTTTTGCTACAAATTTTTATGCAGAAGTCGATGAAGATGCTTGTATTGGTTGTGAGATTTGCTTGGATCGCTGCAATATGGATGCCATAACTGTTGAAAACGCTATTGCTCATATTAATCGATCAAAATGTATCGGTTGCGGTGTTTGTGTTTCCACATGCACATCTGAAGCCATAAAATTATACAAGAAAGAAGAGGAAATTATACCGCCTTTAAACACTGCCGCTACATACATGACAATAATGGATAAAAAAGCAGAATTAGCGAGTGCTGAAAAAAATCAATGTTAAAATGAGAAGCATATCACATGCATCATAATACTAATTTAAAATATAAAAAAAAGAGTTAAGAAATCTATTCCCTTATTCTTTTTCTATTTATTGCGATATATAGGCTTCCTACAGCAATAAAGAAAGCAATTAAGAATATCACATAAAGAGCGAACGCTAAACCACCTAAAGTACTGATGTCCAAAAAGTAATATAAATAATTACGCGTAATATCGCCGTATATTTGCGAAAAAACCAAATAACATAAAGGATAGGCCATAAAATACAACAAATATGTCCATTTATATTTGATATCTTTCTCAGTTAACAACCAATCAATGATAAATGCAATGGGGACTATATAATGTACGACTAGATTCATGAATGCTTCAAAACCCGTTGGTTGATAGAATATGCTAAGTAGCAATGCAAAAATCACAAAAGTAACTGTAATATATAGAGTGAAAGCACCTTTAAGTAATCCTGATATTTTTTTGAGTTTTTCCGGTTTATTATGCCAAATGATTGCTAAGATCCACCAAATAGAAACCATCAAGTTAGTCTGCATGGTAAAAGATATCAAACTAAATAGAAAGAATTCCGCACCAATCACTGCAGTAATTATCAATGTAATCAAACCTAATCCCGCAAAAATTATCCGATAAAAGAGAATCTCCCTACTGCTATTACTCCAATTAGTCATTTTTATAACCTCTCATGAATGATAGGGCAAAATTTTGAATTGTTAATTTCTATTAGTAATAAAATATAGATATTGGAAAAATATATGTGATTTTTTTCGGTATTAAATAGGTAGAAAGGTCTTTTTTATACTAATAATTTCATTGATTAAAATAAGCAATTTATTATGATTTGGGATGGCAGAAATCTTTCAAGAAGAACAAATAATCCATAAAATTAAGAGAAAATTCACCATAGGGGAATTATCGGGTTCGTTGGGAGATTGGGGAACGCTTATTCCCTTCATTATAGGATATGTTTCTATTGTCCGGTTAAATCCTGCTGGCATTTTTTTATGTTTAGGTCTCACAAATATAATTCTTGGAATAAAATATAATCTTCCTTTACCGATTGAACCGCAAAAAACCATAGGAACCATTGCGCTAGCGAATAAATGGACCCCTAGTTTAGTAATTTCAACAGGATTTGGAACAGGAATCGTATGGGCTATATTAGGATTTTCAAAAAAAATTAATTATATTATAAAGAAGGTTCCAACAATTACTGTGCGGGGGATTCAACTTGGATTGGGGTTAATCTTAGGATGGGCTGCTCTGCTCTTATTTTCAACGAATTATCTCTTGGGATTTATTTCAGTAGGAATTATTCTTGTCTTAATGAAGTTCAAATGGAATCCATCAGCAATCATCCTAGTATTTCTTGGTATATTCCTTATTCTTATAACAAATTTAGTTTCTACCAATGATATTGCATTTAATATGCCCTATTTTGATTTTTATTTACCTAATTGGGAAAATCTATTAATAGGAATGGTTGCTGCAGGAATTGCCCAATTATTTCTTACTTTAACTAATGTAATGATTGCTACAACTGCCCTAATAAAGGATTTTTTTCCTGATCAAGCCAATAAAGTAAATGCAAATACTTTGGCAGATAATATGGGGGTTATTAATTTGTTTAGTCCCTTCCTGGGAGGAATCCCTTTGTGTCATGGTTCTGGAGGATTTGCAGCTCAATATGCCTTTGGGGCACGAACAGGAGGTTCAATGATCATGGAGGGAACCATTGAACTGTTCTTAGGACTATTTTTTTCTCAAACCCTTTTTATGATGTTTTCCAATTTTCCCCAAGCAATTCTTGGAGCAATGCTTCTCTATACTGCGTTCTTATTGGGGAGAGTCTCCACGAAAGATTTTGAAATTAAAAAATTTATGATAATTTTACTTTCTGGACTACTCTGTTTCCTTATTAACATTATAGTTGGTTTTATCTTAGGATTCATTTTAGGGTTGATATATAAAAAAATCGAGGAAGGAAAAATTGTTATTCCAGGAAATGAAAATAAAATAAAAGGGCTTAACCAAAATTAAAGGCTATCTTCCTTTAAAATGCATTGAAATTAAAGTTTTTAATATAAAATTTAGGGTTATCAACAGTTAATAAAAAGCACTTTTACTTAAAATTAATGTTAAATGAGGTTAATTATGCATGTTTTAATAATTTAATAGAGAATTTGCTACAAAAATTTTCGTTTTGATAAGATCAATATTCCTTTTTGACTATAAAATGATAAAATTTAATAATACTTCATCCTAATTAATAAATAAGATGATCATTTTTAAAAATGATCGATAAAAGAATCATTAATAGGTGAAGTAATTTTATTGACGTAATAGATCAGAGAATTTTGGAGGAATTAGAAAAAGATAGTCGATCTTCATATAGCGATATTGCGAAAGTAGTAGGAAGAACAGAAGCAACTATCAGGAGGAGGGTAAAAAGCTTAATTAAAGATGATATAATCAAAAAATTTACTATTGATTATGAGATCAACTCAAAACCTAAAATACGTGCAACGATAAAAATAGAACCCAATTTTAAAAATATTAAGAATATTATAAAAGAATTAACAACTATAGAGGAAATTTCGGATATCTGGAGACTTTCAGGAGAATGCGGGTTATTTTTAAAGCTAGAAATACCTTCTATTGAGGAGTTCAACCCAATTATTGAGAATAAAATTTCACGTATTGAAGGAATTAAAATAATAGAAACCTGCTTCATTACAGATATCATCAAATAATCTTAATCGTCTGTATAACTTATTATCCACTATCTATTTCAAAGGAATTAATAAATAAATCAAATGCTTTCATTTCAAGAAATTATTAAATTTATTTCACCTACTCATTTTTTAAGATTTTCTGTTTCACTTTAATATTAATGAAAGCCATGAATTTGGAAAATTTGAACTATGAAAGATATTCCTTTTTTGCTGGAGTTAATTGTGGTGAAAACAGTAAAATTGAAAAGATGATATAAGCATCTAGTTTAAATGGTTTTTTATAAACAATAGGTGAGTAATCATTTTTTTATAATGATTGGAGTGATGAATAATAATACATATAGTATCAATAATAAACATTCCTAGCGGAATAACGCTCTATACGAAAAAATTTAATTCTCTTAATCAATATAAAGAGGAAGCGCTAGGATCTGAGCTAATTGGCTGTTTTTTGACAGCAATTAGACATTTCTGCAATGAATTGGGTCAAAATAGAATACGGTTAATTCAGATGAATCAATTAAAGTTTTTAATGCATGAGAAAAAAAATACCATGATCTTCTTTTTATTAGATAATTCTGACAAAATTACATTCTATGAAAAAAGTCTCATGAAATGTTTAAATACTTTTTTAATCATGTATCCGGAAGCTTCATATCAGGAAGTTAAAGAGATTAGGAAATATCAAAGCTTCAATAACGTAATTAAAAGCTTAATTGAGCCCGTTTGTGTTCAATCTGAACCTCCAAATAACTTGAAGACTAATTATTTATCGATTTAAAAGCTATTTTTAAGGCAAATTGTATTAGATTCATTTGGAATAAGACTAATGTCTCTAAAATTCTCGGATGCATTGTAATTTTCTAATATAAGATTTTCGATTTTTATCACACTTTCTTTAATATATTCTCGATTTAATGAATAAAACCCGCTCCATTTAAGATTTAAGTCTATAGATTCTAAGAGAAATATAGTTCTATTCGGTAATATAGAGAATTTATTAAAAAATAGACTTTGGAAGTTATCTTTAATCCCGTTTTGAACTTATTTTGAATTTAATTATAATTCGATTTTTTTTCGTATATAATCGAATAGAAAAATCCCTAAAGAAGCTAGTATGACTTCAGAAACCAATACTTGAATGAAAATCAACCAAATGGGCAATTGTAATACGAAATTAATGATAATTGCCACATATAAGGAAATGATCATTGCGTATATAATTCCACCTAAGTATTTCAATCTTTTCTTATTCCTAAAAATGATAATACAATATAAAGCAGGAATATTTACAATGCAACTAAGTAAATCTATGATCCCCAAGGGAGAACTTAGGTTAACGAAAAAAACACCAATTACTTTGCCAATTAACCCTTCAAAAGGAAATAAAATACACATTCCCGCAATCAATTCTGCCACGCGAAATTGGATTCCTAAAAAGCTTATCGGCTGAAAAATATACCCTAAAGCAGTATATAAAGCTGCTGTCATGGCTGTTAATGCCACCCGCAAACTAATGCTTTTCTTTTCGAATGCAATTGACTTTTTCTCTAACCCATCAGGTTCTTTTATTTCTTCCATATCTTTTTCCAAAAATGATTGATTACGGATAAATTATAATTCATCTTAACATCACATTTCGATAAAAGTTTTCGTTAGAAGGCTTTAAGAATATAGAAAATAAAGAAAAGAAAAGAAAAGTAAGATTAAAAAAAGAAATGATATTTAATAATAGATAGATCTACTTATAAAGCCACTAATTAAACTTAAAAGTCCACCAAGTAATAACACATATGTCCCTATTGATTCAGGTCGGGTAGGAAGTGCATAATCGAAAGGTATGATCCCAGGAACAATCGTGAAGGAGGTCTCGAACACGCTTAGAAAATTCATGAATCCAATAACATCTAATCCAAAAGTGTTTAAGATAATAAAAATTCCAATGACTAATGGCATGATAGCTCCGATAATTGCGGTTGCTCGGCTTTTTGCTCCTATAAATTGTAAAAGAAATGAAATTAAAAGCAAGACATCGATAACTATGACGACATATGTGACCCAATTAGTAAAATCTGTAAGTAAACCAAGAAAACCAAGTATTCCTCCAATCCCATAAGCGTATTCACCTCCCGCAGTAGTATACCATACTAATATATAGGTGGCAATCAGCGTTAAAATACCTGCTATTACGCTTAAACCTTTTTCTGCGCCCATAATATATCACTATTTTTTTGTATAAATTATTTTTTTAATTCTGATGATTTTAATATAGCAATCTATCTTTTAAAATCTTTATACAATATTTATTAAAAAAAACCGCGAAAAATAATAAAAAATAAAGAATTTTCCCTTGATCCATACATATCCAATAAAAGTTCAATTTCCTATACCCTCAAAATTGTCAATAGAGCTTAGAAATTTGTAAGTATTTTGTAAGTTTTTCGATCTCAAGCCGTATTTCTTACCTTAATCTTGATTTCAGAGCATCTAATTGTAATTGAATGTAATTTTAAATTAATTTTTATTTTAAATTTATATTCTAATCACTAACTTGGTTTAAATTGAATTTTTTACATTATAGTACAAAAAATCCCTCACAACCTTTACGATTAAACGCAAAAAGCTTTATATTGTAAATTATATTTTAGTTTAAGTGAACTTTTTATGCATATTAAAGGAACAGAGAAATTAAGATCGAAGCTCCCTGATTATCCCGGAAATAAACTTTTTATTTACCTTCCCATCATGGCTTTTTCATTCATTGGTCCGTTGTGTTTGATGATCTTTTTAGATCTTCTTCCAGTACTTTATTCTTCCAATTTAATTTTAAGGAGCATAGGACCATTCATAGTCGTTATTTCTTCTCTTATTTTCGAAGCCACGGGAATTTATCTTGTTAGCTGCATTTGGAGTAAAAAAAAAAGATTTTTAGAGTTATCCCAAGAACGTGCATATCAAATGGCATTTCCCTATGTAGTTATTGGAATCCCCTTTTTTGTGGTTTCTATGTTACACGGATTTATTCCCTTTGATGTTTTTTATGCCCAATTAGATGAAAGCTCCCTCATGTGGACCATGTCTAAACCTCTTTCATATTTTGTTTTCGGTAATGCCGATCTTACTTATATCCCTAGACTTCTTATAGGATTAGGATTCCTAATATTTGCACTCGGAACTGTGCTAAGGTCTTTACATACCTTTGGCATCGATTACATGTCAGTTTTATATGTTTATTATCCCGAAGAATCTGAAGTACAAAATCTTGAAATTTATTCGATAGTACGCCATCCCACTTATCTTGGGCTTTTTTTGATGAGTTTTAGCTTTATCTTCTTCCGATTTTCGATATTTTCAATAATTCTTTGCGTGATGTTTATAATCGGCATGAATATCCATGTAAAAGTTGTCGAAGAAAAAGAATTACTACAGCGTTTTGGAGCGAGTTATGAAGATTATAAAAAAAGCACTCCCGCGTTCTTTTTTCATCCCAAGAATTTTCCCAAATACATCAAATTTCTCATCGGACAAGAAAATTAATAGATTATAATATTGAACATGAAGAACGATAAAAAGAGATAAAAAATTAAAAAAAAAAATTAAAAAAATAATTTATTTATTCCTTCTTTTTTCGGGGAATAAATCCAGCAATTAAGCTAAGAACGCCCCCAGTAAGAACTCCATAAACACCAATCGGATAAAAAGTCCCAGGAATCTCGTAAGTTAAAGGGATAATTCCTGGTATTAAGACTTCCGACTCCAAAAAAGCATCCACATAACTCATTAAAGGGGGTATGGGACCACCAAACCCGCTCAATAATATAATCGTTGCTATCAATATGGGCATGGTTGCGCCCAAAATTGAAATAAATTGGTGTTTAACTCCTCCAAATTGTATAAATGGGGAGATTAAAAGCCAAATAAATAACCCGGCAAAAATATAAGTGACCCAATACGGAGTTCCATATAATCCAGGATATACAAACATGTGAGGAATGCTTCTAAATCCTACAATACCATAAGCCAGCTTCAGCACACCATCTTCCAATTTTACATACCATGTTAGAAAAAACATGGAGATTAGTGAGATAATTCCAGCAATAATGGAAAAAGTTTTTCCGGCTCCCATTTTTCTATCAACTCTTTACATTTATTGTTAATTTAAATTTATTTCTCTATAATCTACCAAATCTGACCCATTATAAATGCTTTTTATAGTCCAATTCTTGTTTTTTTCTTACATGAATACCATGACTGAAATGTAAAGAAACACCCTTCCAAAACGACAAAACACGCGATAAAGATATTATGTTCTAGTATGCAAATTATTTATCTAAAAATCAAAAATCATGTATATTTTATGTACTGAAAGTTTAAGATGGTGCATTATCCTTGATAAATTAGAAAAAAATACCTATAAAATTTAAAGATAATTAAAAATTTGGACAAGAAAGAGAGAATGATTAGTTCAAATCTATTCTTTTTTGACTTAAAAGAAAACTATTGGGTGTTGAGGATAATTAAATGATGTCGGCAATAAATTTTAGATATATCGTTAATGATGTAGAGAAAGCTATTGAATTTTACACCAAAATGTTAGAATTTGAAATAGTCATGCACCCCGCACCAGAATTCGCTATTGTCTCACGAGAAGGGATCCAATTATATCTTACCAAACCTAGTGAGAAAGAAGGGGGTGGTTATGCTATGCCAGATGGAACTCCTCAAATCCCGGGAGGATGGAATAGAATTTCAATTGAAGTCGAAGATTTAGATTCACTCATAGAAAAATTAAAAAAAGAAGGTTGCCGTTTTCGTAATGAGATGGTCAAAGGAGTCGGTGGTAAGCAAATCCTTCTTCTGGATCCTTCCGATAATCTTATAGAATTATTTCAATATTTCCAACATTGGAAACCAAAACAATAGAAGTTTCTTAGTTTAAAGTTTAAATGAATATCAAATAAATTTGTAGAAGCGGAGTAAATTGATTGAGAATTTTCTTTAAAAATAATTCTCGAATAATTTCTTCCCTCATTCGTTACTTAAAATGTTTCATCTCTTCAAAAAAAATTAAATTTTCCTCCCTCCTTCCATTCGACTTTTACCTCAAATGTATAAATGTTACATGTTAGATTTATTAATTCCTCTTGTATCCCTACTTGTGAAATAAACTTATAAAGAGAGTGATAAGAAATTCCAAAAAGAATAATGATTAATGGATTTGGACGAATTGGCCGCAATTTTTTTCGAGCCGTCTGGAAAAACCCCAAAATTGAAGTGGTTTACATCAATGATTTGTTTAACCCAAAATACTTAGCTTATGCTCTAAAGTATGACACGGTCTTCGGAAATTTCCCTGGAAAAGTTGAGTCAAGCGAAGATACTCTCATCGTGGATGGAAAAACAATTCCCATAACAAAAGAGAGAAACCCTGCAGATTTACCTCATTCCAAGAATGATATTAGCGTTGCGATAGAATCTACTGGCTTTTTCATTGATAGAGATGGTGCTTCGAAACATTTAGACGCAGGAGCCGATAAAGTTTTAATCTCTGCACCCGCCAAGAATCCCGATTTTACCGTAGTCATGGGATGTAACGATGATAAACTTAAACCAGAACATAAAATTGTCTCCAATGCATCCTGCACCACTAATTGTTTAGGACCTATCGTGAGAGTGCTCCACGAATCCTTTACTATCAAAAATGGATTAATGACTACTATTCACTCCTATACTAGCACGCAAGCACCTGTGGATACTGCCAAGGCAGGGGATCCTATAAAAATGACACGTGGGCGAGCTTGTGCGGAAAATATAATCCCAACTTCGACGGGAGCCGCCAAAGCTATTGGTTTGATCTTCCCCGATTTAAACGGAAAACTCGATGGTATGGCAATAAGGGTACCTACAGTTGATGGAAGTGTAGTAGATCTAAAAGTAAATGTTGAAAAAACGCCTACAGTAGAAGAAATAAATAAAAAGATGAAAGAATATTCCGAAGGGAAACTCGCAGGCATTTTGCAATATAACCCCGATCCTATCGTGAGTAAAGATATCATAAAGAACTCACATAGCTCCATATTTTGCCCATTATGGACAAATGTAATAGGAAATCACGTGGCAGTCCTTAGCTGGTACGATAATGAATGGGGTTTTAGTCATCGTATGGCAGATGTAGTCATCAAGAGACTCTAAGCTACTAAAGTTTTGACCTATAGAAATCCTTTTTTATTTTCTATTTATCATTTAGTATTTTTGATTGAGAATCATTTATGACTGATCTACAGAAGAAGTTGGTTCAAACGCTAAATTTCATTATTTGGTTTAGTAACCATTAATCGATTTTGCATGAATCCTCAAATAATACCTAGTTAATTCTTAGGATTAATGAATAAATATTCAATAATCATTCGTACGGATAACACGGAAATTCTATATATTCATCAACTTTTTAAATATTAAAACGCCTAAAATATAAAGGAATGGATTCTATGGAAATCGCATATTGGATTTCGCCCTCTGACCACTCTGGAATAATTCCCTTGTGGTTCAAACTTTTCCTTTAAAAATTTTAAAGGATTTCCATGAGTCATTTCCTTCCTTATTCCTTTTTTAATTTACATGGTTTGTATTTAAATTGCAATTAACCAAAGAAAAATCAATGATGTTCTACAACATCCTGTTTGAATTTTAAAAGAAAATAAAGAATAGAAAAAGAATATCTGAAAATAATTGTTTTTTTATATAAGGCTAGTACCAATCCCATTTATTATAAGAATAAGGTAAAAACTGTTCTGAATCTACTTTGGCCACGATTTTTCCTGGTAGCATTTCATTATCCCCTCTCAAGTATAAAGCTCCCAAGACTTTTACTATTTCCACTTCAGCCCAAGGATCATGAATGGTTGAGTTTAATTGTATATCTGCTTCTCCCATTTCCATGGATTTTGGTCCTACAGAAGTTTCTTGCTGTACTAACCACGGATCATGATCAAATCCTTCCTTGGTTGGGTGTGGAAAGTATTTATAATTAAAATTTATCGTATTTTTTTTTCTTCCTGGCAATAATTCCAATTCTTTAATGAGTTTGGGAGTTTCGGGATCATTGAATTTACCTGATAATTTAGCATGGATCTCAATATTTTTAACTCCTAACCGCTCCGAATAAGCGTGGACTTCATTATTCTCCCGTGTTAACACAACATTCGCCATTTTCTTGGGAAATCCAAAAATCTCCCGCCCTCCAATCATGGCACGATCATCCGTAACGGGCATTGCTAAATAATAATTTCCTTGTATATCTTGGTATTGGCACCTTAAAGTGAGAGCCCCTTCATTATATGGAAGGCCTTGATTTGTAGAGGGATATTTAGCGATAAAACTCATTACAATGGGTCTACTAGCTGGTTTCAGGGGGGGCGGAAGCAAGCGCTCTATAATTTCTTTTTTGGTCTCCCATAATACCGTGATCATTTCCGTATTTCTAAATTTAGTCGTTCTTAATTCTTCTTTTTTCCTTTCAATTTCTTTAACATCTTTTTTAAAACTAATTTTAATCTACCTTTTTACCTTCTATATTTTTTAGATTTAAATTAAAAAAATAATAAATAAAATATCTTGAGACAATTATTGTAATGCCTTATTTACTAATTCTAACAAGTCAATCATTTTAATCTTTGAATTCAAAGCAGTAATAGCATCTGATAAGTTTCTATAACAGAAGGGGCAGATACTCACCAAATAATCTGCTCCAGTCTCTTCCGCCTCTTGGATTCTACTCTTAGCGATTTCTAAAGCTAATTCTGGAAATCCTTTCTTGACTCCTCCTCCTGCACCGCAACATTTTGCATTTTCTTTTATAGTCTTCATTTCTGTCAACGTTGAAATTTTCTTTAATAACTTACGAGGTTCCTCATAGATTCCGATATGACGTCCCGTATGACATGGGTCGTGATATGTGGTTTTAATTCCGAGATTTTTTAAGGAGATATTCTTTTCCATGACTAAATCACATATAAATTCAATGGTATGCAAAACCTTTATCCCTAAATCTTCAAGAAGATCAGAATAATCTAATTTTAGCGTTCTATAACATCCCGCACAGCTGGTAATGATCGTCTTTGCCCCACTCTTTCTAAAAAGTTCATAATTTTTCATCGCAACGATATTAAACGCTTTGCGATCCCCAGTTCTCATTGCGACACTACCGCAACAAATCTCTTGTTCTCCAAAAACAGAAAAATCAACATTCAATTTATGAAGTACTTTAGCGGTATCGATGGCAACTTTTCTAATATCGGGCGTTAACGCTGCCGTGCAACCTACAAAATAGAGCACTTCCGACTGTTCGCTTGATGCATCCTTTACTTTAAAATTTAACTCCTTTAACCATTCTGCTTTTAATTTATTATCTCTCTGATAAGGATTTAACAAATTCACCATCGCTTCATTCATTGGAACGTGCACTTCTAAACCACATCCTGCATCCACCAATTCTGCTCGCAAAGCTTCATAAATTTTTGCATTATCCATGTCATATGCGCACGTTTCCGCACAGGCATTACAAGTAGGGCATTGAAATATAACCTCCGCCATGTCTTTACTTAATTCCAGTTTTCCTTGCCACAAGGATCGAATAATTTGCATCTTTCCTCTTCCAAAGAACGGTTCAAAACCGGAAGTATGTTCTCGAGCAACGCAAACACCCCATTTTTGAGGATCTGAAGTATAATCTGTCGCTTCTCTACAATCTCCGCAAGAGATACATTGAAGTAAGACTTCTCCAAACGGAGCTAAATGTTTAAATTTTTCTTTTGGATTAAAATCTGCCATTCTTTTTATTCCTCCTCTTTAATTACATATTTTGAAAAATCATCATTATAATCATACATGTGGAATTTTCTGGGACTAAGTAAAAAATTGGGATCCACGGTTTTTTTCATATCCTTAAAAAACTGAGCAAATTCTGGAGTATAGGCTCCGGCTTCCACAATGGATTGCGAGATGGATTCCCCCAACCAGTAATGAACTCCCCCATATTTTACTTGAAAGCGAAGCTTCTCGTGCCAAATTTTCATGGCGCCCTCTCTCTGGTCCTCACGATTTTCTGCATTAAATCCCCCAGCACAAACGCAATTACCATTTGGAAGTAAATGAATGGATCTGGCAAATAAAGAAAAACTTTGTCGTGGAAACTCCTTGATGTGTTCTGTATCAAAACTAATACTAGATTTTTCTTTTTCTGCAATTTCTGAGATTGGGAGCTTGTGGCATGTTACACACGAGATTTTCGGGGGTGCAAGCGAAATAAATTTGTTGAAATACGTATAAGAAAAATTAAGGTTAAACTTCCAATCCTTGGATAATTCTGCATCCAGATCAATCTCTTGCCACTCAAAAGGTCTAGCATACTCTTTCATGATCTCTTCTACCTTTTCAAGGTATACATCCATGATGCGTTCATCAAAGGCTTCCAAAAAAACTTGAAATACCGGTCCCTTCATTCTTGCACGTCCTGGTGGTTTATTTTTTGCCAAGCCAGACAAAAGCTGGACAACAGCCACAGGAACGACATATAAATCTTGTAAACCATCACTTACCTCCTTCCTAAATTCTTGCAATAGCTTAGAAACAATAGTATAATCATTTTTATTTAGCATGTAATTTCTAAATTTCTTAATCGGCGCGAGAGGAAATAATCGTAAAAAAGCCTTGGTTTTTATTCCCATGGTTCCCACGTCTCCCATGAATAACCCCGTGAAGTCAGGAGCAACTCCATACCTACAGAAAGGCTTTGCATATTTATTAGCTGCAGCTCCCGTTCTTATGATAGTGCCCTTGGGATTTGGTAGAACGACTTCTACTCCTAGACATATGTCAGGAACCAGACCATATTTAGTTGATCCAAACCCGGCTGTACTATTAGATAATCCGCCCCCAATCGTTGCCGAATATCCGCTGCCAGGCCCTATTATTCCCGTGGTTAAATCCTTTTTATGCAATTCAGAGAGTAACGCTCCCCATGTTGTACCACATTCTATTTCACAATAAAGATTTACTTCATCAATTTCGATAATTTTATTCATTCGAGTGAGATCCATTAGAATACCTCCCTCGTTCACGGAACCTCCGACTAAATCAGCACCTCCTCCCCGTGGAATTATGTGAATTTTGTATTTATTTGCTATTTTTACAATGTCAGAAACTTCTTCAGTTGTTTCTGGTCTTACGATTATATCCGCCCATCTGTCTGGAAATGCAGGATCCACGTTTCTTGAATAAGCAGCTTTCATGAAATCTTTATCTGAGAGATTATTCTGTCCCACAATGCTTTCTATTTCTTTATAAATTTCTTTAACTTTTGACATAACAATTAATTTTCGTTTTTTTCCTAATTCTTTATCCTACATGTTATAATTTAATCTACAACCTTAAAATATTAAATTCTTTTGGATATTAATTTTCTAAAAATATAGTCTTGCTCTTGACCATACAAAATAACAAAGTATGTATGTGACTAAAAGAATCCTCGAAGAAAAATTAGTTATTTTTAGTCAAATCACGACCGAAATCTTCCCCATTTTATGTTATTCCTCATGTAATTTTACTTTTAAAATTTCACTTAAAATTTCGGTATATTAGAATCTTTAGATATCCTTAGATGTTAATTAAAAGTTCCAAACACTCCTTTTATAACTTTAAACGTTTGAGTGAAAGTAATTTCTGAATGAATAAGATGATAGTATCTTAAGAAAAAGAGGAGTTAATTGGTTAAAATCTTAAAGCATATAATATGAAATAGATTCATTGCCGCAGTAATTTGGGGCCAGTTTATTTCTCTTATTTCTTAACAACCTTATTTAAACTTTTTTTCACCATCCTTGTCATGCGTTTTCCGCTCTCTCAACTTTTTCCACTTATTTATTACTCATGATCTCATATTTAACTTAATTGATTTGAAATTATATAATTCTGAAAAGGTTGGAATTAAAAAATGAAAGAACAATGTGCTAGTTGTCAAATGATACGTGCAAAGAAAGACATGGTATTTTTATGTAATGGAAAATGGATTTGTTTTTCTTGTTGGAACAAATATTTGAAACAAAAACAAAAAGAAGATAAAAAGTAGGTAAAAATTAGAGAACGTTCTTTCTTAAGAAGATTAATTAAATAAAATCCAAACTTAATGAGAAAATAACTGGCACATCCAAATTCCTAGATTTTAGTAAGATATGTATATTTCGCTAAATCAAACGTTTCTATTTTAATCTGCTCTCCAGATTGATCTGAAGTAGCTGATGAGAGGGGAATTTTGACCACCAATTTAAAATCGTCCAAATATAGGTTACTATAAAAGATCTTATTTGTATTATCAAAATCTAAAAATTTTCCAATAGACAAACGTTCTTTTTTTTTCTCTAAAGAACTTGTTGTGGACATTAAGGATCCCTCTTGCTTATTTATTTTTATATATTAAATAGAACTTATAAAGCTTTAAATTATATTTAATAAAATGAACTCAACATTCATGTAATTTCGTTAAATATTGAATTAACTTTGCATATATTTTATAAGAAGGATTTCTTTTAAATGTTTCGTCATATTTAAATATTTCGAAAATCACTTTAAATCTAATTATAAATTAATTATTGGTTTCTTCCATCAAAAAAGGCATGAATATGATCTTTTAATAGGAAGAATTTAATATTAAATCAAAGTTATTATTATAATGATTGGTGAATAAAGATCACTTATTCAATTAACTCAGAAGAGGTTTAGAAGATTATATGATCCATGGATTTTTTGGAAAAATACTTTACTTTGATCTTTCGGGGGGAAAGTTTGAAGAAATCAACATTGAGAAAGGGGTTTTTAAAAATTATTTAGGAGGATATGGACTAGGGAGTAGAATTATTTATGAACGGATGAATGCTAATATCGATCCCTTAAGTCCGGATTCCATATTAGGATTTTTCCCCGGATTATTGACGGGAACAGTTGCACCTTTTTCTGGGAGATACATGGCTGTTGGAAAATCTCCTTTAACTGGGGGATGGGGCGATGCTAATGGAGGAGGTTCTTTTGGTCCCGAGATAAAAAAATGTGGTTATGATGGCTTAATTTTCACGGGAAAAGCACAAGAATCTCGATATGTTTTAATTCAAGAAGGAAATATTGAAATCTTGGACGCATCAGATATATGGGGTTTAGATATCATACAAGCAGAAGATAAATTAAAGCAAAAGCATGGAAATAAAATAAAAACGGCAGGAATTGGAAGAGCTGGCGAATTAAAGTCCTGTATTTCCGGAATTGCTAATGATAAAGGAAGAATTGCTGCTCGATCTGGTCTTGGAGCTGTTATGGGGTCAAAAAACTTGAAAATGATTGTGCTTAAAGGAAATGAGAAGGTTCCGCTGCTTGATAAGGATAAGTTCATGGAACATGTAAGAAATTATAATAAAGGATATAAAGCAAAAGATGCTAAGGGAGTTAGTAAATGGTTACTTGGAAGAATTCCTAACATGGCAAAAATGTTTCGTCTTATTAAAATGCCTATGGCAGGAGGACCACCTAACATGGTTAGGAGTGTATATCATAATTTAGGGACCCCCTCGGGCAATACGTTAAGTGCTGAAACAGGAGACTCTCCCGTAAAAAACTGGGGTGGTATAGGAATGTATGATTTTCCATTCAGTACCATGTCAAAACATTTATCAGCAACAAAGATTCATGAATATAGGATCCGACAGTATGGATGTTTCTCTTGCCCAGTTCAATGTGGAGCTATTCTTTCGATTCCAGAAATAGATATGATGGAGACTCACATGCCAGAATATGAAACATGCTGTGCATTTGGCGCAATGTTACAAAACAATGATCTCATGACTATCTTTAAAATAAATGATTTGTGTAATCGGGCAGCAATTGATACCATTTCCACGGGAAGTACGGTAGCATTTGCCATTGAATGTTTTGAAAATGGATTAATAACCAAGGAAGATACCGATGGACTCGAATTGAGTTGGGGAAATTCCGAAGCAATTTTGGAATTAGTAAAAAAAATCATAAATCGAGAAGGTATTGGAGATATTTTAGCAGATGGAGCGAATAGTGCAGCAGAAAAAATCGGTAAAAATACTATTAAATTTGCCATGACCTCTCTGGGGCAAGAGATCGCGATGCATAATCCCAGAGCTTATGAATCGTTAGCTTTTAGTTATGCTTATGATCCTACTCCGGGACGACACACTACGGCTAGTATTGACTTTTTTGAAATTGGTTCTGCGGAAGCATTCTTGCAAGGTATTCATCTTCCGAAAAAATGGAAAAAAGATCAGAATCTGAAAGCTAAAGCTCAGAAAATAATTACAGGATTGCACCAAGTAGTATCTGCTGCTGGGTTATGCATGTTTTCCACCATGTTTGGTCCATATCCTATTTTAGAATTGATTAATGCAATGACCGGATGGGATATTAACATTGATGAAATTATTGAAATTGGATTAAGGATTCAAAATTTAAGACAAGCCTTTACTTTACGAGAAGGAATTAAACTAACTGAAAATCGATTACCAGGGAGAGTAATCGGTGACCCTACCGATGAAAAAGGACCCTTAAAAGGAATTACAGTAAATTATGAAGACTTCTACAAATTATATTGTCAAGAAATGGGATGGAACCAAGAAAATGGATATCCATTAAAAGATACTCTGCAAGAGCTGGACTTGGGATTTGTAATAAAAGATCTTTATTAAGTTTTTTTTCTATATTATCTCTTTTTTTTATTGAAATTAGCTATGAGGAGAAATTTTAATGAATACTGATGAAAAAATAGAAGTTGAGCAAGACCCAGAAATTAAGAGCTTTATTCGCGAAAATGTCATTGATTCCGCCAAAAGAATAAAGGGAGATTTTCCTCCAATTTCGGAAAAAATTAAAGGTATCCACCAGAAATTAAAGATTAAATCAGTCCATGTGATGAAGAAAGATAAAGAGGATATTTTTTTCTTCACCACAAAAAATTATTCGAAGTATCCTAAATCACGTTATTTTTTTGGAATCTCATTAGCTTCTCAGAGTTCCGACTTTTTAGTAATACTAGCAACCGATTTTGCGAAAGAACATGATTTAAAATTAATGCAATATACAATATATCCGAAACAACATAGAATTTATTTAATCTCCTTGAAAGAATTTACGCAAATTGGACAATACGAACAAATTCTTGATTTATTAAAGAAATTTAGGGCAGAATTTCGTGTAAAATTGAAAAATCTCAAGAATAAGTTATAATGAATGGTTTTTTAAAACCCTTATACTATATTATTATTAATTATCCTTAAAAAAATGAAATAACATGTTATTTAGAGAGAATACGGTAAAAATTGTTTGTACTCTTGGACCGGCAACTGAATCTAAAGAAATGCTTCAAAAACTTATAGATGCAGGAGCAGATGTCTTCAGATTAAATTTTTCTCACGGCACTCATGAAGAAAAAAAAGAATTAGTTAAAAGAATTCGAGAAACAAATAAACATGTAGCAATTATGGCGGATATTCAAGGACCAAAAATACGCGTTGGAAACTTCGCGGATGATAAAACATACCATTTAAACATTGGACAACAAGTAGAAGTCTATGAGAAAGAAATTTTGGGAACTAACGAGAAATTTTCCATTCCATTACCGGGTTTCTTAAATTCCATGAAGAAAGGAAATGTTTTCTTCGTGAATGATGGTATCATTAAAATTAGAGTGGTTAACAAGGAGGGTGATCATCTCGTCGGAGAAGTAATAACAAGTGGAACGATAAGCAGTAATAAGGGCGTGAATATCCCCTCGGGGGATTTAAAACAAAAAGTACCCACGGAAAAAGATATCAAAGATCTTGAAGTTATTACTAAATTAAATCCCGAATTTGTCGCAATTTCTTTTGTCGCTGATGGAGATGATGTAATGAGGGTCAAAAGGATTATCGAAAACTATGGAAATAATGAAATAAAATTAATTTCAAAAATTGAACGCCCTATCGCTCTCGATAACTTTAATCAAATTCTGGAAGTTTCTGATGGAATAATGGTTGCCCGTGGAGACTTGGGTGTGGAGATCTCACCCGATCAAGTTCCTTTAAGACAAAAAGAATTAATTTATAAATGCAACAAGGAAGGAAAACCCGTGATCGTGGCAACTCAAATGCTCGAATCCATGGCAAATGCTCCTATTCCTACCCGGGCAGAAGCGAATGATGTTTTTAATGCCGTGTATGATGGGGCAGATGCGACAATGTTATCGGAAGAAACGGCCGTGGGCAATTTTCCCATTGATTCTGTTAACTTCATGAATAAAATTGCTCGTACCGCCACTGAAGCCATGCCTTTAAGAATTCCGGATGATTTTGATTCCTCACGATTAACTCATACTCAAACCTTAGGGCATGCAATTCATGCAATAGCTAAAGAAATTGAGGGTCTCAATTTTAGGGGGAAAATCTTGGTGATTACCCGACGTGGATATGGTGCCCGGATGATTTCTAAATATCGTCCCCCCTTGCCGATTATAGCCATGACGCCTTTTCAGCGAACTGCACGCGAACTTAATCTAGTCTGGGGAGTTCAACCCTTTCACATAGATAACATCGATTTCTTCAATTTAGCAGCAGAAGAAATTATTGAAGAATCCGTAAAATACGGCGTTGAAAGGGGAGTTCTGGACGAGAATGAACACGTGATTATTTTATTAACCTCCCGAAAATTTCCGAAGACGGGAAATTTAGTAGGATTATACTATGTCGGAGAAATTCTTGGTGAATTCAATCAGGAGTTTTGAGTAATAATCCTTTTTTAAAAATTTAAATTATACCTCTTAAATGATTACTACCACTATTTATTATTTCACGGGCACGGGTAATTCCTTAAAAATTGCGAAAGAAATTTCCGATAAGTTAGGAGATTGTGAGTTGATCCCTATTGCACGAGAACGGAAACGGAAAAATATTACTCCTACAACCGAGAAAGTAGGTTTTGTTTTTCCCTTGTATTATTATGGGCTTCCTAAAATCGTAAAAGATTTTTTGCAAAAAATAGATTTGAATCTTACTAGGTATCATTTTGCCGTTATTACACGAGCAGGAGATGAGGACGGTTCTTGCTTCTATCAATTGAGAAATATTTTTAACTCTAAATCCAAAACTCTTGATTTAGAATTTGCGATCATGATGCCTAATAATTTTATTATTGGATATCCCGCTCCAACTGAAGAAGAGCAAAAAGAATTGTTTGAAAATGCATCCAAAAACGTTAAAAAAGTCTCTGAACTTATCAAACAAAACAAATCATATCAAGCAAAAGCACGAGATCAAAAATATTATAGGAGATTTAAAAGAATCAATGAAAATTTTCATGACTTGGTAAATGCAAGCGATGATAAATTCTACATTGACGAAAATTGCACCAGTTGTGGAATTTGTGAGAGAATATGTCCGGTAAATAATATTATTTTAATTGATGGAAAACCCCAATGGCAGCATGATTGCCAACAATGTTTATCATGTATTAATTATTGTCCCGAGAAGGCTATTAAATATCAAGGAAAACGAGTTTACGATGACAGATATCATCATCCCGAAATTCTAATTAAGGATTTGACTAGCCAAAAAGATTCAAATTAAAAATTTGTTAAACATATTTAATTTCCATTCAAATCATTCATTGCTCCTAAACGCATACTATAAATATTAACCTTAATTTTCCTTCTTAATATAACCTAAAGAAGGTCGATGCTAAATGGAGGAATCAAGCACTTTAAATTCGAAAAAAAGTGTATTAAATGCGAAAGAAAAAATTACTTTTTTCATAGGCAATATCGGGAACATCCCGCTTATGACGTTAATAGGTACGTTTCTATTAATCTTTTACACGGATGTAGTTGGTCTTAACCCCGCGGCAGTGGCCACCTTATTCATCATTGCACGCGTCATCGATGCATTTAATGATCCTCTAATGGGTTTTATCATTGATCATCTTCCCCGTACCAAATGGGGCAAATTCCGACCATACCTTGCCATAGGAAGTCTTATATGTTCCTTGAATTTTATTTTACTTTGGTTGGGTCCCAGTTTAGTGATAGCTGGAAAATTACTTATTGCATATATATCCTACTTTTTAATTGGCATTACTTTTGATATGATGGATATTCCTCTAAATTCTCTAATTCCTGTAATGACTGAGACAGGAAAAGATAGGAATACTCTTACAATTATCAAGAGCGTTGGTTATATAGCTGGTACTGTCATTTTTACTGTTATAACCATTCCATTTGTGACGAGCTTTCCTACTATCGCGCAAGGATATCATACATTGATTGTTGGAACCGCTATTTTTATTTTTGTATGCTCATTCATAGGGGCATGGGGAGTAAAAGAGAGAATTAAACCAATAGCAACGCAACGATACAAGCTAAAAGATTTCAAAAAAATACTCAGTGCAAGACCAGTATCTACCCATTTTTTTTCGAACTTAATTACGGCTATTGGGTCTGGATCTAATACTGCTGCGGGAATCTATTTTTGGACGTACGTAGTTAAGAGACCTGATTTAATAGGCTTGGTAGCAGTATTCATTGTCATGGGAATTCTTATTGGATTTGTAATTGGTTCTCCCATGCTAAATCGATTTGGAAAGAAACACACATGGGTAATCGGGGCGTTAATTTCAAATATTCCTTACTTTTTCATTCTTATCGTAAATCCCGAAAATTTCCTATTAATTTTTTCGATATTTGGAATCACGGGAATAGGAATCGGATTAACATCCATAGTAGGATATGGATTACAAGCGGATAACACGGATTATATTGAATGGAGACATGGTGATAGAACTGAAGCTGCAATTGCATCACTCGTTTCCTTTATTCAAAAAGCAGGACTTGGAATAGGAGCTGCAATACCGGGATACATTTTAGCCGCTACGGGATACATTCCTAATGTAGAACAAACTACCACCGCTATTCAAGGTATATATTGGGCATATATTACCCTGCCGGCAATCTTTGGCATTATAGGTGCCCTCATAATATTATTTTGGTATCCTTTAACCAGAGAATTGAATGCACAGATCGCTAAAGAGTTAAATCAAAGACGGTTAGATGCAACTGATGGAAAATAAGTGGGTGAATAAATTAATGGTTTTTAATTAAAATTGAAACTGCCCATTTTACAAAAAAAATTTTCTTCTTTTTTTTATTATTGATCTAATTGATATATCCACAAAAGCATGGAATTTAACCGAATGATCTCCTATTGTTTTTTCATATTTTAAGGACCTGAATTTCCAATCCATTCTATTATTTCTATCTTTGTTCCTAAAGCCCTATCGGGAGGAATAATAAACACTTTAGCGCCTCTACTGGTTGTTCGTATGAATTTTTCTATCAATTTTCCTTCTCCATCCACGGGACTAATACCCAAATTTTTTATTTTTACGGTAAATGCTTCAATATCATCAACTTCAATTCCGTATAATCTAATATACCCATTACCTTTAGTTTGCAATAGTCTTAATCTCTCGCCATTTTTGGGTTCCACCAATTCGATATAAACCCCATTTGCATCCAAAAATGCAACCCTTCCATTAGATTGCACCAATATCTTATCATAAGGACTCTTTTTTGAAAGATCCCATTCAAATACGACTTTATAAAACTTTATTGCTTTTTCCAAATCCTCTACCAAGATTTGAACTAAACATACTTTTGTTTTCATTTGCTATTCTCTTTCCTTTAACGATAAATTAATGATGAATAAAAATTATTGAATCGAAAAAAGATGTATTTGTAGTCTTTTAAATTCTTTTTCTATTCTATCTAATAAAAATAGTATGAGAAATTTAAACCCAACCCTTTAAAGAGAGAATTATTAAAAGGACTCCGATTATTATTCCTATTTCTATAGCCCAATAGTGATATAGGGCTAAGTAATTCAAGTACTCTATAACATATTATGATGGTTTTGAAATTCTTGAGGAAATTTCTTTACTTTTTCTGGAGGAATTTATCTCAGAGTTCATTGTTAGTCAGCTCTTAAGAAGCCATATTGCTTATAATTTAATTTAGAATTTATTTATTAAGGAAAAAAGGCATTTATATAAACGTTTTGGTCTTTTCTTTTAAATATAAAAAGGTAGATTTAAATAAGCTATAAGAGATCTATATTAATAATACGATCCAATCATGTAAAACATGATTTTTAATTATTAAGAATTAAATAATTAAAAAAGTGTATAAAATGAGTCAAAGTAAAAAAAGCCAACCATCAGCTGGTTGGAATGATAGCGGTTTAGGGAAATTAGTAATAAATTTAGGCGGATGGGCTTGGTTAATTGGAGTAGTCTCTGGTGTAATCTATCTGATTTGGGGTATATATATTTTGGTAGTCCTAGGTGCGTTAGCTGCATACGGGTACTATTATACATCAGGAGTTGGAATTTGGTATCTTATTTCGGGTATCATTGAAATAGCGGTATCTCTCATTATTGTTTTACCCCGAATTTCAAGACCTTGCCTAAAAAAGGATTGGAACAGGTTATATAATGATGTTCTCAAGCTGGGGAGTGTTCGACTTCCTTGGATGCTGATTTGGGGTATAATTTTGGAAGTGTTCGGATATGGCTGGGGTGGTGCAGGCGTCATTATTCCGGCACTCATATTACTCTTTGCTGGTCCTCAGGAATATAAATGGACTGAATAAGAGCTAATTTAAACTTTTTTATTCTTTTTTTTATTTTTCTATTTAACCTATAATATATAATTATGACTTTTGACAATACTTTTTTTTTAAATTTCTTTTTTAACCACAAATCAATTACTTTAGTTGATCCAATAATAATATATAAAAAATAAATTACATCTTATCTTATCATAATAAAACAAAATCGTGAGAGATATGAGCGAAAATAAGTATTGCCCGGAATGTGGGAATAAAATGGAAAAGTCTAATAGATATTGTGATTTATGTGGTTATGACACGATGGAGGATAAAGAGATGTCGCTTACAAATCGTGCTACTATCTCGCCTCAACCAAGTCCATCAAGAAAACCCACAAGTACACCAATAAGAGAAGGAGCTCACCCCAATTGGAGTAACATGGAAAATTTTGTTTCCGTGTTGGGGAGCTTAGCGTGGATTATTGGATTAATAAATGCCATTATATCCTTAATAGGAGGGATCTCTAATTTAGTAATCGGAGCTCTTTCTTATTCAAGCTATTCGATCTTGACCAGTATTTCCGCTATTGTCAATGGAATTATCGTGTTAATTTTAACAATCAATTTTGTCAAACCACGATTTTCAGAGCCCTGCTCTAAAAAAGACTGGGATTTTTTATATAATGATGTATTTATAATAGGGGATGTTAAATTTCCATGGATGCTTATTTGGGGAATTTTAATGGAGATTTTTGGATATGGATGGGGCGGAGCACCTATTCTAATATGTTCCCTTATCTTACTTTTTGCTGGGCCACGCGTGTATGATTGGAAAGTTCATTAAAAAATAACTTCTTTCTTTTTTATATTCTTATTCAACCCTTTTTTAAGGCAAAAATGAGGGTAATTATTCAGAAAATCATTGATTTTTTAATATTAAATTTTTTACCCTATTTGGTATCATGAAACCGATGTAGAATAAGATTGCTACCAACACGGCAATAACTCGTGCTATTAAATACATTAATAAACCGGAGGATAAAAGTTCTAACAAGGTCATGATTATTGAAATTAAAAATGTTGATAATAGAATTTTTCCTTTCAAATTAATATCTGGCTGGTTAGAAGCCATTGAAACCTTTGAAAACCATAAACCAGGTACTATAAAAATAATAATCTCAATAGCATAATGGATTTGGTTGAGAAAAGATAATTTCAGTTGAATTGGGGTAATCTTTTCACCCCAAACAAGGGGATTTGTCATGGATATGTAAATGTATATTGGAGCAAAAATACATGCTATAATAATACCGATGGTCAACATTAATTTTCTCGTGGACTTCTTGATTTCAATAAGATTTGTTATGGCAGCAATCCAGCAAAGTTGAGTGAAAGGGAGTACTCCACCAATTATTAATAGATGCACTTGAATGGGTGTTGGTGTGTTAAACAATAAAACGGAAATGAAATCTACAGCTACTCCTATCCATACGGTTGATGCACCTATCCACCCAATACCAATTTGTATGAATAAGACCTTTTTGTATGTAAAAAATTTTAAAATAATCCGTATTCCTACTAAGATCTGAATTACAATGAAGATGATTGTAAAAATTCCGATTAACATTAAGTCAAAACTTAACAACATTTTTCATATCCCCTTTCTAATGAAATTTTAAAATTTAATAGGATCTATTTCTTTCTTGATATAAATACTTTTAAATTTATGCTATATTCACTGATTAATACAAACACAATTGACTAACCATTCTTTATATCAGACAATTGGCAACTTTTTTTGAGTTAGTTACGAATAACTTCTTTTTTTATAAAAGCCTGAGAAAATTTTCGCAATTAGTCTTTTAAATTAAAACCTAAAAAAAAGGTATTTTTTTATGAAGCGAATAAAATTATATTTTAAAAAGATCTTTTAAAATTAATCTCATGTTGGTAGCGAGCATATCTTCTCTGAAAATAATTTATTAAATAATTTATTAACTTTTACAATTTAAAGACCTCTATCTAAAGTTTAACTGTAGTAATTTTTTTTCTGTTCAAAAGAGGTGTTATAAAATTAGCACGCTTGACAGTACATATAAGATTTGATGGTAATTGTCGTGAAGTCTTTGAGTTTTATAAAGATGTATTTGAGCAAGAACCATCTTTTCAAACTTACGGAGAATCTCCTATGGCCTCCCAAACTCCATCAAAAATGAAAGACAAGATATTTCATGCAACAATCAATAAGGGAAATATTATGCTCATGGGTGCGGATACTATTGGACCGGATAAGCTTCAAAGAGGAAATAATATAATTCTATGTTTGCTTTGTGGGTCAAAGAAAGAGATTGAAACATTGTTTCAAAAGCTTTCATAAGGGGGGAAAATTGGCAATCCATTAAACGAAACCTTTTTTGGTACATTCGGTGATTTAACGGATAAGTTTGGCTTTTTATGGATGGTTCAATTCAATTCGGGGAAATGAAAGAATAAGAAGGATAAAAAATCAAGATTTGGTATGATTGGCATGATTCAATTAATAAGTTTCCTTTTTTTTCGATTTTTTTTGTTGGGCTCTTAATATCTCACTATTCTTCTTTTTTATATGAACCAATAATAAGAGTAAGAATTTTTAACATGTATCGTTCATAATTTCTTATTAAAAGGACTTTAAATAGGAATAACACCCTTTTATTATAAGTAAGGGGTTTAAATAATAATCTTTATTTTCTTTCTTTTTATATCTTAATCAATGATCACTGTTGTGGTATTATCATTACCTCGTAGTGGTTCTAGCCTTCTTGCAGGCATTTTGCAACGACTCGGCATTCAAATGGGTCATGTTACGGGGTTAATTCGGAGATCGTTCGTAAATAAATATGGAAATTATGAAAACCAAGATTTTTACGGCTTGAACCTCAATATTCTTTATCATGCTCAAAGTTTTTCTCTCAGCTGGGCGGATATTCCTAATGATAAGAAAGTCAAGTTAGCTGTTAAATATTATGAACCCTGGATCAAACTCGCGATAATGAAGAATGAACGTGAGTTATGGGGTTGGAAGGACGTTACTAGCATATACACTCTTCCCTATTTTGAGCATCTTTTAAAAAATCCTCATTATATCATTCTAAAGCGTGAAATTGAAAGCGTGGTAAAATCACATTTGAATGCCGCAAAATTCATTGACTGGTATCAGACTATCCTATACATGTCTAAGTATTTTAATATTGTTCGCTTGTTAGGTCTGGGTTGGGGAATTCTTAAGAAATTTCTTTCTCATGGCAATGTATTTTTTGATGAGAAGAGATATCGAACTGTAATCCAAGAAGGTTATTCACGTATAGATACATTTGTAAAAGATAAAAAACATCTTTACGTTGATTTTTATGATTTAACAGGAAAACCTCAAGAAGTAATAAATAATATCATAAATTTTCTCGATATTCTTCCTTCAACCTCTCAAACTCAAAAAGCTCTTGCTTTCATCGACCCCGAACAAGTTCATTTTCAGAAAAGACAAGCAGCTAGGCATTTAAAAAAGCAGGAAGTGATGATAAAATCGAAGATGTAAATAAATGTTATCCTTTTAATCATGGAATCTTCTCTACTTGATGTAAGCTAATAGTGTATTAAAAAGATTTTAAATTTTAATGGTCTATAAATTTAACACTTAATAAAAAGGAATGGTCTTCAACATTTTCTATTTTTAATTAATCTCGTTTTATTAGATCACAGTCCCATTAAAAATCCAGTAACACCTGAAATCTCTTCTAATTTTTGATCTAATTGCTCTTGAAATGTGGAAAATTTAACGGTTAAATCTTGTTCTATTAGACGCTCGTATCCTTCAATAATAGTATTAAAGAGTTTTTTTAACGAGATTAAGAGTTCTTCAATAAATTGATCATCAGGATTCTTATATGTTTCAATAATAAAAGATAGTTTGCTGGAAGAATCTTTTATTGTATAAAAGCATGATTTGTCCATAGTCATAACGTGAACTTCGATTGCAGTTCATTAGCAAATTGTTCCAGACTTAGAATTAACTTTCCTAAGAGTTCTTCGTTATCACGTTTACTCTTGGGATTATTGTGATAAATAAATAAGGGAATGCCATCTTGAGCTATAATATAAATATTTAACAACTTGAATCTGCCTTTTCAACCCCCCTTTTAATGATAATTAGTAAAAAAGATAAGCATTGTGTTATAAGCAGTTGCTGCTAAAAAACTAAAGTGTTATAATTTTTATTTAAGTGCAATCCCTTTTAAAAACCTATAAAGTAATCTTAATGAAATTTGGTAAATTTGAATACAGTGATTATCTTCGAAAAATGGATAACTACTTGCATTTTTAAAAAGATTTTCCTTATTTCAAAAAAAGTTTAAGATGAATCAGAAAACTTACAATCCGTCTATTTTTTAAAATTCTCTTTATCTTTATTTTTAACAACATTATAAGGTGAAAATGAATATGAAACTCTTTAAAAGATTAGACAAAAGAATAGAGCAATTATTTTTGGGTCACATGGATCTTTTTCGACTGGATTTGGAAGAAAGGTTTCTAATTACCTCAGAAATCCTACAGATAATGAGTGTAACGGATCGTGTAATGGAATATATTCAAATTATTAAAAAGAAAGGGAAATTATTTATCTTAGAGAGCTTAATCTCCAAAAAACGAGTAATGCACCATTTTAGGACCTTGTTAGACTTTCCTTATAAAAGTACAATTAAAATTTATGGATATTGCTCTTGCTGCAAAATCTTGCCCATTACAATTGAAGGTGTGAATGAATGTGCTAAATGCATGGAGTTTAGCCATCATACTCTCTTTAATCCCTTTGTTCAATCATTAGATAGACAAACCATTAAATCGCTTCCAAATGGTGTAAGTTTATACACCTCTCTTTCTTTTGGAGAAAAAGAGATCCTTGCCAGCAAATATGTTAAAAGTGGAAAACTACTTTTAACAAGCTGAGTTTCTTTTCCTCTTATTTTTGAAAATTGTCCAACTTCTTGATAAATCCATTTACTATCTTCATTTATTTTATATAAATTTTGCTTATAAGATAATGCCTGAGAAATTTGGGGTGAATGGGAATCCTAATATCAATATCCTAACAAGAATAGTATAATAATATTGCTATTAATTAAAAAAATTAGAGATGTACTTAAATACTTACCTTTCTCCTTTAAATATGGCATAAAAAAAATCAATTCTTAGGAAATTTAATTATAAAATTAAAGATTAGGAGTTTTTCTGGTTACATTTTATATTTAATTTATTGAGGGAGCGAATAATATAAAAACGAAACTTTTATATAGTCAAGTTAATATTAACTTATTAAATGTTGTCAATATAAAGTTTACAAAAAAAGATTGCCAAGAACAATAAGTAATATAAAAAAGAGGAAAATGATCAATGTCGTTCGAAGAATTTTACCAAAATTTCTACAATATGGATTCTGATAAAGTATCTATTACAAAGCAGGAATATAATTCTTTAAAAGAGAAAGCACAGCATTCTGATCAACTCATGAAAAAAGCTGAAGAGTTAGCATTGGAAAATAAAAAATTGACTGAAGAAATGGAGAAAATAAATTCTATGGAGAAAAGAGATTCAGAATTAACAATAAAAGCGGAATCTTACTTAAATTCATTAAAGCGCTTACAAGCTGACTTCGAAAATTACCGAAAGAATGTAGAGCGTATCCAAGAAAGAAATCGTATTAAATTCACATTTGAAATATTGAAAAAGTTAATAAATCATTTGGACGACTTGAAGAGAGCTTCTGAAGTACTAGATACAATAGAAGTAAATGAATCTTTCAAAAAAGGTTTTAATATGATTGTAGAAAATTTCGAAAATCTTCTCAAAGAGTATGGCATAAGATTAATGAATACTATGGGCGAGAAATTTGATCCTTATAAGCACGAAGCGATATTAACAGAGAACAATGCAAATGTTCCGGAAGGAACCATTTTACAAGAATTAGAAAATGGATTTTATTATAATGATGAGGTTTTAAGACCTGCTAAGGTCAAAATCTCTAAGAAAGATACAATTTAAATCAACATTTTTTAAAATAATTAAAATTTAAAATCAAAAAATAAAAAATAACAAGATAAAGTGATAAAAAATGGCAAAAATTATTGGAATTGACTTAGGAACTAGCAATAGTGCTGCTGCTGTATTAACAGGCGGAAGAGCTGAAATTATTCCTAGTAAAGAAGGGGTAACCTTATATGGTAAGGCTTTTCCAAGTATAATTGCTTTTACAAAAGACGGTCAGATACTAGTAGGAGAACCAGCAAGGAGACAAGCTATTTCTAATCCAGAACGTACTATTACAGGTATAAAGAGAAAAATGGGGACCTCCTATAGGGTAAAAATTGATGGCAAAGAATACACCCCACAAGAGATTTCCGCGATGATTTTAAGAAAGATTAAACAAGATGCAAGTGACTATTTAGGCGAAGAAGTAACAGAAGCCATAATAACCGTTCCTGCATACTTTAATGATAATCAGCGACAAGCTACTAAAGATGCTGGTAAGATTGCAGGACTGAATGTTCGCCGATTAATAAACGAACCTACTGCTGCTGCTATTGCTTATGGTTTAGATAAAGAAAACGAGCAAATAACAATCGTCGTCTTGGATTTTGGTGGCGGTACATTTGATGTCACCATCATGGAAATGGAGGAAAAAGTATTTGAAGTAATTTCGACGAGCGGTGACACGCAATTAGGAGGAAGAGATATGGATGATATACTGGTTGATTACATCGTGGAAGAGTTCAAAACGCAGGAAGGTGTTGATTTAAGAAAAGATAAAATGGCCTTACAGAGAGTTAAAGAAGCTGCAGAAAAAGCTAAGATTGAACTATCTACCACTCTTACTACTGATATCAATTTACCTTATGTAACAGCAACAAATACTGGTCCAAAACATCTAAACATGACAATAACTCGTGCAAAACTCGAACAATTGATTGAGCCTGTTTTGAAAAGATTAGAAGGACCCATTCAAAAAGCGCTAAGTGATTCAGGATTAGCTAGAGACAAAATTGATAAAGTGATCTTGGTTGGTGGTCCTACGAGAATGCCAAGTGTTCAGAAAAAATTTGAAGAATTTTTCGGAAAAAAATTAGCACGCGGAATAGATCCTATGGAATGTGTTGCGCAAGGAGCAGCCATTCAAGGTGGAGTCTTGACAGGAGAGGTAGAAGATTTATTGCTCTTAGACGTGACGCCCTTATCCTTGGGAGTTGAAACCTTAGGTGGAGTATTTACGAAATTAATAGAGAGGAATACTACAATTCCTACAAAGAAAACGGAGACTTTTACAACTGCTGCAGATAATCAATCTGCTGTCGAAGTTCACGTATTACAAGGAGAAAGACCAAGAGCTGCTGATAATCTTTCTTTAGGAAAATTTCATTTAAATGGAATTCCACCTGCACCGAGAGGTGTACCTCAAATTGAAGTAACTTTTGACATCGATGCGAATGGAATATTAAAAGTATCTGCCAAGGATAAAGCAACGGGAAGAATACAGTCAATCACGATTACGGCTTCAACTAAAATGTCTGATGATGAGATTGATAGAAAAGTCAGAGAAGCAGAGAAAAATGCTGAAGACGATAAGAAGTTTAAGGAATTGGTGAAATTGAAGAATACCGCAGAAGGCTTAATATATCAAGCAGAAAAGTTGATACGAGAGAATGAATCATTGGTAGGAGACTTGAAAACCAAGATTCAAGAGAAAATTAAGCAATTGGAAACTGCTATTGCATCGGATGATGAGAATAAGATTCAGCATGCTATTGATGATTTACAAAGTTCATTACATGAAGTTTCATCCCGAATGTATGGACAGCAACCCGGAGCAAATCAAACATATACGGGAACACCACCGGGGGGAATGGGTGGTCATACCAAGACACAAGATGAAATAGAACAGGAACAATATCGTAGAGCAGCTGGTCAAGACGTTGTTGATGCGGATTACGAGTAAAAATAAGCATTTAAGTTTTTTTTCTATTTTTTTATTTTTATTATTTTCACGTTCATTTAATTATTCATAACTTATTACAAAAAAGGGAAAATAATGCCGGATTATTATGAAATATTAGGGGTTGAAAAGAATGCTACCAAGGATGAAATAAAGCGAGCATTCCGTAAAATGGCGAGAAAATATCATCCTGATGTGAATCCTGATGAGCCAAAGTCAGGAGAAAAATTTAAAGAGATTAATGAGGCATATCAAGTATTATCGGATGATGAAAAACGACAAATGTATGATAGATTTGGCGTGGTAGAAGGTGTTGGAAGTGCAGGGACAGGACAGCAATATGCAGGCGGTCCTGGAAGTGTATACACCAGTCCAGATGGACGCACCTATTATTACTCCTCCTCGGGAAGTCCCGAAGAGGGCTTTGATTTTAATGATATATTCAGTGGTTTTGGCAGTCCAAAATCTCAACGTGGAGGAGGATTTGATTTTTTCAATGATCTTGGAGATATTTTTGATGTATTTTCAAGAAGAGGTGGAAGCACTAGAGCAAGATCTGATTCACAACGGGTAAATATTCCTCGAGAAGGAGATGATTTAAGATATGATATGGAAATTGATTTCATGGACGCTTACGAAGGAGGGAAACGTAAGATTCAATATAGGGATCCTTCTACCGAGGAAAATCAAATATTAACGATAACAATACCCCGAGGTGTTAAGGATAATCAAAAGCTACGCTTAAAAGGGAAGGGAATGCCAGGAGAATACGGAGGACCTGCGGGAGATTTATATATTGCCATTCACATTAGAAATCATCCCATATTCGAAAGAAGAGAAGATGATTTGTATATCGAGAAGGAAATTCCCTTTACAACAGCCACCTTGGGTGGAAAGGTGAAAGTACCCGGAGTGGAGAAAGAATTAACCGTTACCATACCATCAGGCACGGGAGATTCGACCGTGTTAAGATTGCAAAATCAAGGATTTTATAAAATTAATTCAAATGAAAGGGGCAGTCTTTTGGTAAAAGTAACCATAAAAGTGCCTGATAGATTGAATAATAATCAAAAAAAGTTATTAGAAGAATTAAAAAAAAGTGGATTATAAGAGGAATTATAAATCATGATGAAATTTGATAATTTTACGATAAAAACACAGGAAATGCTGATGTCCGCCCAAAGTATTGCAGAGGGCTATAATCATCAGCAGATTGAACCTGTTCATTTAGTTCTTGCTTTGTTAGAGCAAGCAGATGGAATTACAATTCCCCTTTTACAAAAATTAGGCGTGAACATTAATCATTTCAAGGCAGATTTAAATAATGAATTAGAAAAAATACCGAATGTTACAGGACCGGGAGCTTCTAACGTGGTAATATCGCCTAACACAAAAATTTTGTTTGATAATGCCTGGAAGCAGGCAGAATTTTTAAAGGATGAATATTTAAGTACCGAACATCTACTCTTAGCAATCGCAGAAGTAGATTCCCTACCAACTCATATTTTATTCAAAAATTTTGGTATAACTAAAGAGAGGATTCTACAAGCTTTAAAGAGTGTTCGGGGAAATCAAAGAGTTACCGATCAAGATCCCGAAGGGAAATATCAAGCCATTCAGAAATATAGTAGAAATCTGACAGATATGGCAAGAAGAAATAAATTGGATCCTGTAATTGGGAGAGATGATGAAATTCGGCGCGTGATGCATATCTTATCTCGAAGAACAAAGAATAATCCCGTATTAATTGGTGAAGCGGGTGTAGGAAAGACAGCAATAGTAGAGGGATTAGCCCAGCGGATTACGAATGATGATGTACCAGAATCTCTTAAAAATAAAGAAATTGTAGCCCTTGATTTGGCCGCATTGATTGCGGGAGCAAAGTATCGAGGGGAATTTGAAGACCGATTAAAAGCGTTTTTAAAAGAAATTGAGAAAGGGGCTGGAAAATACATTTTATTCATAGATGAATTACACACCTTAGTCGGAGCAGGTGCTGCAGAAGGCGCTATCGATGCCTCTAATATGCTTAAACCACCCTTAGCTAGAGGTGAATTACGAGCTATCGGTGCTACTACCCTAGACGAATATCGAAAATATATTGAAAAAGATGCGGCATTAACTCGCAGATTCCAAACGGTATTTGTATCAGAACCTTCCGTGGAGGATTCTATCGCTATCCTCAGAGGATTAAAGGAAAAATATGAGATTCATCATGGAATTCGAATTTCTGATTCGGCAATAATTGCTGCAGTGACTTTATCTCATAGATATATAGCAGATCGATTCTTGCCCGATAAAGCTATTGATTTAATGGATGAAGCGGCTTCAAGATTAAGAATTGAAATAGATTCCATGCCTACCGAGATCGATGAAATAGAACGAAAAATTATCCAATTAGAAATTCAGAGAGAAGCCCTTAAGCGAGAAGATGATACAGCTTCTAAGGAGAAAATACAGTCTTTGGAGGAGGAAATTAGTCGATTAAGAGAAGAGGGAAGTATTTTAAAATTACAATGGAAAAATGAGAAAGAGGCCATTTCCAAAATTAATGAAATTAAGAAAAAAATGGAAGATACCAAAATAATGGCTGAAAAAGCAGAAAAGAGAGGCGATCTCGGAAAAGCGGCAGAATTAACTTATGGGGTTTTAAACCAATTAAAGAAAGATCTACAAAAATACAATGAACAATTAGAAGAGATCCAAAAGAATAAAACCATGCTCAAACAAGAAGTAGATGCTGAAGACATTGCGGAAATTATCTCTCAATGGACGGGCATCCCTGTAGCAAGAATGTTAGAAACTGAAAGAGAAAAGCTCTTGAAAATGGAAGAACGATTAAAGAAAAGAGTTATAGGACAAGATCAAGCCTTAAAAACTATCTCGAATGCAATTAGGAGAGCTCGGGCTGGTATTCAAGATCCTAATCGTCCCATTGGATCTTTTATATTTTTGGGACCTACAGGAGTCGGAAAAACAGAAACAGCCAAAGCCTTAGCCGAGTTTTTATTTGATGATGAAAATGCAATGGTAAGAATTGATATGTCCGAATATATGGAAAAATATAGCGTTTCAAGATTAATAGGTGCTCCACCTGGCTACGTTGGATATGAAGAAGGGGGCTATTTGACAGAAGCGGTAAGAAGACGTCCGTATTCCGTTCTCTTATTCGATGAAATTGAAAAAGCTCATCATGATGTATTTAATATTCTTTTACAAATTTTAGATGATGGAAGACTGACCGATGGACACGGGAGAACCGTTGATTTTAAAAATGTTATTATTATAATGACCAGTAATATTGGTAGTGAATACATTTTGGAGATGCATCAACAAGACTATGACCATGTAAAAGAGTTAATTTTAAAACAATTAAGGAGTCATTTTCGACCAGAATTTCTTAATAGAATCGATGATATCATCATATTTAACTTCCTTGAACAACAGCAAATCAAACAAATTGTTGAAATTCAAATAAGACAGTTAAATAAAACATTAAAAGACCATAGCATACAATTACAATTGACAGACAAGGCAAAAGAATACCTCAGCGATAAAGGATTTGATCCTCAATACGGAGCCAGGCCCTTAAAGAGAGCAATTCAAGATTATATTCAAAATCCCTTGTCCCTGAAATTATTGGAAGGAAACTTTTCAGAGGGCGATCTCATACAAGTGGATTTAGGATCACGAAATGATTTAATTTTTAATAAAATAGAAGTGATGAAATAATATAATATATTCATGAACTCTTTAAAATTACTTTTATCAATAACACCAACATTTAAATATATAAATATAAAAGGATTAGTAGTGAGAAATGAGGGAAAAGGTTAATTTTATTATAATATAGAGGTGAGCAAAAAATGAGTATAGAAACAAATCTTGTAAATAATTCACAAATTTGCCCCGAATGCGGGGGAAATATTATCATGATTGAAGATACGGGGGAAACTGTATGCATGCAATGCGGGTTAATTTTAGAAGATAGAGGAGTAGATTTTTCCCACAATGGAAGGAGAGCTTATGATAATTTAGAAAAGAATAGTAGAGAACAAACTGGAGCTCCCATTTCAATATTAGTTCCTGATATTAGCCTTACAACAACTATAAAGAAAAGTGAAATTTCGAATCCAAATTTAAAACGAGCCGCTAAATGGGATACCAGAATCACTTGGCATGAGAGGAATCTATTAATTGCCACTACAGAATTAAAAAGAATCTCAAGTAATTTGAATATTCCGGATTATGTAATAAGAGAGGCAATGCGGTTATATAAAATTGCTTTTAACAAGAAATTATTACGAGGGCGTTCAATTAATGGTATGGTAGCCGCCTGCGTGTATTATGTAGTACGTAAAGAGAGAATTCCTTTAACTTTCCAGGAAATATTGGATGAGAGCGCTGAAAATGAAAAAGATGTAAAAAGATGCTATTCTGCTCTCATCAGAGAATTGAAATTAAATTTACCTTCAAGAGATCCCAGCAATTTAATCCCGAGATTTATTTCCAAGTTAGAATTATCTTCTGATATCCAAAGTATTGCAACCAAGATAGTAACAGTTTATACTGAACGATTTAGAACAAGCGGAAAGGATCCCAGAGGTATATGCGCTGGTGCCATATATCTTGCAAGTCTCATTAAAAAGAGAGAAATCACCCAGAAAGAAATTGCGGATACAATAGGAGTAACAGAGGTCACGCTTCGATCAAGATATAAGGAGCTTAAAAAGAAATTAAATATTAAAATTCAAGTATAAATTAACTTAAATAATTAATATCTTCTTTTTTGCTAATTTTTTTTAAATATAAGTAATTCTTATCTTCTCAAAGACGTATTTCTTTGTATTTAATATGGAGATCACTTCCGGTAACTTACCAATGGTCCCATAGAATTTAATAATTGTTAAGTCTTATCTTTAAAATAAAATAATCCCATAACCCCTTATATCTAAGGCCTTACAGCAATATATAAAATTGATCATAAAAAGGATTAGAATTAAAAAAAAGGAAATAATATTCCTATCTAAGCTTCGAATTTTTTTATGTCTGAATAAGGAATATGGCAGAAAAAACGAGTTATCGATCTTCCAATGAAATTATTTTAAATATTTTAGAAACTCTTCTTCGTAAAAAAGCTAATCCCTATGAATCTCGAGGCGTAGTTAAATCTAATATAATAAAACGATGCAAACTAAAAACTGCTACTGCTGAAAAATATCTTAATAAAATGGAAGAGGCGGGGTATATTAGCTCTTCAGAAGAATTATGGGGGGAACGAACGATAATGTTGTATGAAATCACGGATCTTGGAAAAGAAAGGTATGAATGGTTTGTTAAAATTAACGCAGAATTGGAATAACAATTTTTAGTCTACTTGCATGGAATGAAATAAAAAAGTCTCATTAATATAAGATAGGTAAGGAAAATGACTGAAAAAAAAAATTATTCGGGAATGGATCTTTTAGAAAAAGCGGAAAAAGGAGGCTTAAATTATATAAATAAGGAAAAGTCATATTTAAAAATAAGTACAGTCTTTCCAATCTATTCTCTTTGCATAATTACTTTAAATATCCTTTTTATTTTGATAGGAGCTATTTTTTTACGTTATTCACCCCTAAATCCTCCCGTACCAGATTTAACTCTTGAAGAAAAATTGGTATTGGGGCTATATCTATTAATTCCTTCCGTGGTTTTCTTTATCTTATTTCTTTTTTCAATAATTCAATTCCTGTTTTTAAAAAAATGGAAATTTAAAATTAAAGAATATAATCAACGATACGGCATGCTAAATTCAAATCAGAATAATTCCAATATTTCTGAATCGGAGGGAACTTCTACTTTAACAAGTTTATTTTATGATATTATTAGACACATGGAGAAAGTTAGATGGGTCTTTTACATCATTAATATTCTCTCCTTCTTTTATCTATGGTGGTCTTTTAGATTATTTGGAGCAATAATATTTTTATTAGTTAAAGAAGTACATGGATTTTTTCCATTCATGCTTATTTTAAATTTTAGCAGTTCTATTGTATTGGTTTTCTTTCTAATTTACATGTGGATACACTTTCGGCGTTGGAATAGGAAACTTACTAAAATTAAAGAATTCGAGAAGAATGTTTCGAAAGAGCTCCATCTGGATCCGTAAAGTTAGTCTTTTAATAAAAAGAAATGAAAATTTAACAATAGAACTACTATAGTGAGTTGTGTATAAAATCAATATTCCATTTTCTTTAGCGTTAATTGGAAGCACAAATATAAATGCTAATTCTTGCATATTTCAATAAACCTATTTCATACAGTATAGGATGATTTTACTACATGATATCTACTCTAACAAAATTGAAACGGAATTTTCATTATAACGAGTTGGTTTCATGATAAAAGATTATTATGCAATATTAGGAGTTGAAAAAAATGCTACCAAAGAAGAGATCAAACGTGCATTTAGAAGATTAGCCAGAAGGTATCATCCCGATGTAAATCCTAAGGAATCCAAATCTGGCGAAAAATTTAAAGAAATAAGTGAGGCTCATAAAATCTTATCTGATGAAGAAAGAAGAAAAAAATATAATATAATACTGGAAATAAATCTTAAAAGCAATTCAGAAAAATTCAATTCCCCTATTCCTAAAACCCGTCGTACATGGATATATAAGGCAAATAATTTTGGAACTCAAACCATTAGAGAATCTTCCTCTCAAAAAATTCATTTAAATTCTTATAAAGAACTAAACTCTCATGAAGAAAATCTAGATGTTTTCAATAATCTAAAAGATTTTAGGGTATACTCTAAGAGATATTATTACTCTGGAATGCATACCGAAGAGGGTCGGAAAGATGGAGATGATTTAAAATATGATTTAGAAATAACATTTAGCGAAGCATTTAAGGGTGGTGAGAAAAAAGTATGGTATTTTGATCCATTGAATGGGATTAAGAAGTACTTATTAATAAGATTTGAACGTGGCATCCAAGATGGTCATAAAATGCGATTAAAAGGAAGAGGATTACCCGGGATAAATGGGGGAGAAGCAGGAGATTTATATATAATTTTTCATGTGAAACCCCATCCAAGATATAGAAGAATTCTAGATGACCTAATTATAAAACAAGAAATACCATATTCAACAGCAATTTTAGGAGATAAAATCAAAATATCAAGCTTGGACGAGGATATTAATGTGATTGTTCCTCCCTTAACTAAAGATGGCACCCTTTTAAGGATAAAAGAAAAGGGCTTTTATAACTCGAATTTAAGTAAAAGAGGAAGTTTATTAGTAAAGATTAAAATTTCTATACCTGATCAAATTAATTCTTATCAAGAAGAATTAATAAAAAAGTTAAAAAATATTGGGTTATAAAGCATATGGGTCTTTTGAATTAAATTTTTCTAATAATATACCCAATTAAATTCAACTCTCTCACGTGATCAAAATTAACTGGCAATTTCTTTAGAATTTTCGTGGGATCTACGGGATCAGGATGATCTGGGTTTGTCTTTTTAATGGCTTCTATCATTGATTCGTTCGGTTCAATAATGCAAATTACCCCGCTCTTTTTTAAGACTCGCAAGCATTCCCTTAAAGCTAATTCGATATGATTGATATGATGGAGCGTACCATACATGAATATTCCGTCGAAAAATCCATCTCCAAAAGGCAAATTATCTGCCCGTAGGGGTTTGAAGGTAATTAGATCTTTAACTCCCGCTTTTTTAGCATTTTCAGCCCAATTTTTCTTTGCATACATTGAGTAATCATCTTTTGGTTCTCCCGTAATTACTTTAAATCCATTTAATGCTAAGGTTATAGCCATTTTTCCATCACCGGTTCCTATATCTAAAATCCGGGCGTCTTTACTCAATTTTACTCGATGAATAATGTCATTCAGGGAATCTGCTATGCTTTTATATATTCCTCCAATTTGTTCTTTCGCTTGATTGAAACTCATTATTTTTCCTCCATTTTAATTAATTAATTGAATTATTCCATTCTAGCATTTAATAAGAATGCAATACCTCTCGGTGTAGATTTCCAACCATCAGAACACTTCATTATAAAATTTAATTGTTCTAACATGGATAAATGATATTTTAACTGTTCCCTATCTTGTTCTAAGTCGGTTACCATTTGATCTGTTGTCTTTACTTCAAATCCAACATACTCCAAAATATTTCTTCTAGTTGCGTTCATAAGAGTTCTATAAGCTCTTGAATGATCTGTTTTTTTATCGACTTGCTTTGATTTTTCATAATATTCCATTAATTCTTCCTTGGTAAGCTTGCATTTTTCCAGTATTTCCTTTTCACTCATTTTTTATCAGTAAGATATAATCTAAAAAAATACTTGAATTTGATTATAATAGATAATAAATAAAAGTATAAATCTAAATAGCATGAGATATGAAATTTAACTAATTTATTTAAGAAACTTATGAACAAGATTTTTTTATGAATTCTAAAAATGAAGATTGAGAAAAATAAAATTATTAAAAAAAAGTTGATATTTTTTCAATTCGTTTGAATTTGAGACGTGATAAAGTCTGGAATAAGACCAGCTCCCCAATTATGAGAAAAAATTGTGAAAACAGCAAGATTTCCTTTTCTAAATCCTCCTATCCAATGTTTATTCCCGCGCATTAAAATCTCGTTGATTTTTCCTTGATTAAGTTGCTCTCCGAGGCGATCTATAAAACTAAAAAGCATGGAACTAAAGGATTCAAAATCTTTTTCTGAAATATCCGAAGGAATATCAGACGCAATTACTTCATCTTGTTCCAAATCAAACACTATCATCCCCACGATATTTTCATCGCTTGCTGCTTTTGTAAAATAATTGAGGATAAAATCCCTATTGTGTTGCCCTTGAAGTCGTGTCATTTCATTCGTGATTATTTCATAATCCTTTGAAAATTCATCGAAAAAATCTGAGGATTCTTTATTCTTTTCAACAACTTTTTCATTGAACTTCTCTAAAAAAGCCCTGGAAATGCGCTCAGCGGTTATCTTATAAACCCGGCTATCAATTTCATCGTTAGGATCTGCAACGACTATAGAAAAAATTGGTCCTTTTACCGCATAATAAAACGTGTTTGTTTCCATTGCTATGCTATCTATGCATCCTTTTTCAATTTCTTGTGCAAAAGATTGAATCGCACTCAAAAAGCAACTTATCAACGTGTTGTCGGTGAATTTGTCGGGGCTTTTAACAAAAAGTGGAACTCCATCTTTTGTAATTATTAAAAAAGACTTTATCATTTTTACTCAACCAAATCTTATATTATGCTTTTTCCTCAACTAATTTTAGAGTTGTTTTCGTTCCTGTGGGCATGAACTCGCTATATTCTATTTCTGGTTGCTTGTTTGTTTCAACAAGAGAGCTAGCGGAAATTAAAATCAACGCCATTGGACAAATCCCTTTTTGAGTGTCTATATCAATGACCTGGTGGATAGGATTGCATAACGAGCAATCGGGAATTTGGATCTCATACTCATCATTCCCTTTATCAATAATTTGACCATTTTTCGTGACACCGATAAGCTTTAATACATCCATCCATTTTTCCATTGCCTCTTTTGGGGTTTTAGCATCGAATAATTCCATCAAAAGTGGATCCTCATCTTTTAAACGTCTCATTGTTTCGATAATCTTCGGAAAAACATGCGTCTTATAACCTCGTCCTCCAAGAAGTTCTACTAAAGCAGTTTCGTATCCAAACATGGCGGCATGGAGAGTTGATAATGTCTTCATCAAAAGTGGATGAGGCATCTTCTTATTAAGCCAAACCATAAAAACAATAAAAAAAGCGACAAACGCAATTAATGCGATTAAAACTCCATAAAATACGACATCTTCTACCATTTTATTTCCCCGTGAAAAAAATGAATCTTGATTTATTAATAAAAACATAAATATTTAAATCTAATCTGTTGAAAGAACTGTCATGATTGTTACAAATATTAAAAATCTCTAAGAGAAGATCTCTTTCTTTCTAAATGCATTTTCATCGAAATTTCATTTCTGATCTTCCTATAAATAGAAAACTCCATTTCTCTTAATGTATTCTGTAACACTTTTGTTTTTCTTAATGAATTATATGGTTGGAAACATTTTTTCATAATTCATTCTTTTAAGGAACTCCTTTACTTTTGTAATACATTTTCCTTCATAGATAAATAATTTACTTTAAATAAATTGTTTTAAGTTGAGAATAGTATCATTATCTTGTTTCTTTAAACAAAATTTCTATATAGATTATTCAAAATGTTTTTTTAAATGATTTAAGGTATTTTATTATATTTTAATTGATATTATGTTATATTTTTTAATCTATAATTTTTTATCTCATCTCTTAATTATTATTATAAATTAATGCAATTGAGAGGAGTCGTGCTTGGGGAGGAAAAGCAATCCAGAATCGTTTCAAGGAAATCTAAATCGTAAAATCTATTTTGAAGGATATTATAACAAGTTAGTAAGCTCAGATTTACAACACATGTATGCATTCATTCCCGGTATAGCATTAAATAAAAAAGAAGATTCCTCGCATGCATTCATTCAAGTAATTAATGGAAAATCGTCTAAAGTAGAATATCACCGATTCCCTCTAAGTGAGTTTAAAAATCTCTCCAAAAAAACGTATCAAATCCAAATAGGTAATAGTTATTTTTCTAAGGATCAATTGCGACTTGATATCGATACTTCTACTTCTCAAATAAAAGGAACAATAGATTCATTTAATCATGTTCCCTTTCCAAAGAAATTCTTAAGGCCAGGAATAATGGGATTTTTAACTTATCTCCCATTTTTGGAATGTTATCATGGGATTGTTAGCATGAATCATGATTTAAAAGGTATGCTAGAAATAGAAGGAAAGGCTCTAAATTTTGATGATGGAAAAGGATATATTGAAAAAGATTGGGGTAAATCTTTTCCAAGCGCGTGGATATGGACTCAATCCAATCATTTTTCTAACCCCAACTTATCATTCATTTTTTCTCTGGCCAAGATACCTTTCTTGGGAATGAAATTGAATGGGTTTTTGAGTTTGTTATGGAATAATGGAGTATTTTATATTTTTACTACTTATACTGGAGCAAAAATAAGAAAATTAGAGATGAATGATTCACATATCCAAATTATTATTGAAAGTTCTAAATATAGGCTCGTGATAGAATTACACCAAAATGAATGTTCTTTTGGAGATCTCGTAGCACCTCGAATGGGTTCAATGGCAGGACAGTGCCTTGAAGGCATGGACGCCGTAATAAAATTGAAACTTTTTGATAAAAAAAATAACAAGATTTTAATTAAGGATACGGGAAAAAAAGCGGGATTGGAACTGATGAACACTAAATTGCTAATTGGACTAGATTGATATTATAGACTTAAGATTTTTCAGGCTTTTGTCTAATAATAAAATCATCGATTATAATTATTAACTATTTATTATTCTGTTGCGATTTCCTTTTCTTCAAGATCTTTTTTGTTAAATAATCGTTTCTTTAACTTAATTATCCCCGAATCTTCATCAAATTCAACTAAATCCACGTTATCTAACTCGTGAATTGCGCGGATTACCATTACTCCTGATATCCCCGTCGTTTTTTGAATTTCATCTCTTGTCATTTCTTCTTTATCGCCATGCAGAGCTAATAATATTCTGTAATGGGGCTGACCTTGCCAAATTTCTTCTATTAATACGGCATAAATGGATAGGAGTGCCCTAATTCGTTCGAAATTGAATTCTGCTTCATGGCTTTCTTCTGCGATTTTCGCTAACTTTTTTAACTCAACCTTTAAGGTCTCATATTCCTTTAATAATCGTTGTTGCTCCTCCGTTAAACTTCCTATTTTTTGATCTTGTTCTTTTTTTTCCTTTTCTAATTTTTCCGTTTCTTTTTCTAGTGCATCTTTATCCGTTACTAACTGAATTTTTTCCTGTTCAAGCTCTTTCTTTTCAATTTCTAATTTATTTTTTTCTTGTTCTAGTTGGATTTTTTCATTTTCAAGAAGCTTTGTTTCTTGGCTCAATGTTTCTTTATCTTTTTCCAATTCAGTTAATTCATCTCTAGCTGATTTAAGCACTTCCGTAAATTGGGTAAAAATTTTCTCGACAATATCAATTGTCCCATCAATTTTTTTTAAGGTATCTTTTTCTTCAGTCATATGGATCTCAAAGATATTAGTTCTTTATTTTCATATAAATTTAATGAAACCCCGATATTTTAAAACTTATCTATAATATACATTATTTATCAAGTAAAAAGGAATATACATCCCCATGAATTTTTTTTACTGATAATATTTTTATTTACTTTAAATTTTCCTTATTTAAATTCATAGATTGAAGTGAAATTCATATGAAGAAGCTTGAACAACAATACTATGGGCAAAAAACTCTATTAATTATATTCATATTATTCGTGTTCTCCTTGTCCGTGCTTTACATTAATCGAAATGAAAGTTATCCGGAATATGATAGACTTCATTTTGAATCTGCAGGAGTAACCCTTTATGCCAATTTATATTATCCTGCAAAGGAATTAGATTTCCAACAAATTCATCCCTTGGTTATATGGGCTCATGGAATTGGGAGTCAAAAAGATGTTGATCTTAGAGTACCTGTTGAATTTACAAAAAGAGGATTCTTTGTTGTTGCACTCGGTTATCAAGGACAGGGTGAGAGCGGAGGTAATATTTTAAATATCGATGAAACTACTCACATTCCAGCAATTGCTGAAGATTGTTCCAATTTACTGAATTATTTAGAAACAACTGAAGTTTATAGAACTCAAATAAATCCCGAACAAATTGGATTGATCGGGCACTCATTAGGAGGAATGGTGGTCTTGATGAATGCGGCATTAGATCCTCGTTTTAAAGCGACTGTAACTTGGGCAGCATTAGTTAATCCAAGCCCTAATATGGGTCTGTCTAATGATCCTCTTTTTGTTAAATATTTTCCTGTTAATTTATGTAATAAGCATAATACTAAAAATTTATTAGCATATCAACACGTAGATGATCCTTTACTTAATTTTACAACTCAAGCATTAGTTCTTCAAAAAGTTACGGGGTGCAAACTAGTAGAAGTTACGCAGCAAGGATGGATCAATCCCCATTGCCTATACTATAATGAAGTTATAACTGGGACTATTAATTGGTTTGAAAACATCTTTTTTCATTCCTCTACTATTAATGGACCAATATTTATCTCATTCTGGATGAATTATATTTTATTAACTATCACACTTATTCTTTTAATTGGCGTTGTTCTTGCCATTATACGATTTGCTTCCAATTTTGCGCCTTTTGAAGAAGAAGATATTGTAAAAGTGCAAAAAGAAAAAACTAAAGAAAAGACCAAAGAAGAGGATGGAGTGGATTTCATGAAATCTAGTATTTATTTCAATATAATTAAAATAGGGGTCTCTTTTTCCATTTTTTTACTAATATTTGAGATCTCTTTTTTATACTTGAATGTATTGAGTTTGGTCATTGCCCCGCTCGTAATAATTGTTTTGTATTTCTTTATACGTTCTGTTATTTATTTAAATAAATCTAAAAAAGAAGAAAGAGTATCATCCCTTAAGAATCAAGTTAGATTCCAATTAAGAGTAAAAGTATTAAGCTATGGCTTGTTTTCAACCATTACCCTATTAAGTATCTATTTTGTGTTTTCTATTTCTTACCCCTTTGCATTTTTTTTTCCATCTGAAGTGATTGACACCATAGTAGCATTTTCTATTTATCCCCTCTATTTAGCCATGGAGCTCTTCTATAGGAAAATCATTTATCCCATGCTTAGTTTCATTCCAACATACAAATATAAGATTTATGCAATTACGATATTATCCATTGTAAATCAACTTTTTTTAATGGCTCTTGTCTCTCAATTTTTTATTATCAATGCTATTTTGGTAACTTTTCTTGTAGCTTTAGTGGTTGTAATCATAAATGGGTTGATTTATGAGAGAACTGAGCATTTTAGTAGTGTCATTTTAACCAGTTTCTTAATAATTCAAGTTTTTTTTGGTGCAGCAGTGCAACAAGCCCTAGGAATTGAATCTTTTGTATTTAATTTCTTATTACATGATTGAAATTTTTTAAGTACCAAAACTAGTGTTATTTTATTATTAATTTGTTTTCTAGACTTGATTTCTTTTCCTATGAACTATAGAATGGCTCTTTACGCACATAATATAAACATGAACTAGTATCATTCATTTTTTAAATTTTGATAAAGTACTCATTTTCCTAATTTGATTTTATTTGTTATTAAATTTCGATAATATAATTTAAAAGAGATTAATATAGCAATCTTTAACATTTTATTCCATAATTAGAATTAAAATAATTCGATTCACTTATTAATGTAATGATTATCATTTCCTTGTAAAGATTTAAATTTAATATGAAAAAACCATGATTAATATCAATATCAATTTACGATATCATACAAAGAATTATAAACAACTATTTTAAAAGCTATAAATGATAAAAGAGAATAAATATTCTAATTTTTAAACGAATAAATAATAATAAGTAAAAATGGGTAAAAAAAGTGAAAAATATCCTTGATGCATGGTCTAAAGATAAAGATATCGTGTTAAAGGGATTGGATGTCAATCCAAATAAGGGACTTACTTCGGAAGAAGCTGAATCTCGACTTAGAGAAGTAGGAGAAAATATACTAAAAGAAGAAAGAGAAATAAAGTTCGCTAGAGTCTTAAGTCATGAAGTAAGAGAACCCATGATCATCCTCTTATTGGTTGTGGGGGTAATTTATAGTATTTTTGGGAATCTGGGGGACGCTCTTACTATTTTCGCAATCATTGCTGTTTTAGTATTTGTTGAGATTTTTACAGAATATCGTGCTAAAAAAACCATTGAAGAATTAAAGAAAATGGCTTCTCCATTAACATCGGTAATCAGGGAAGGGGATTATCAAGAAATTAATTCGAAGAAGTTAGTTCCAGGAGATATAATTATTTTAAAAGTGGGACAAAATCTATCTGCGGATGCTCGTTTAATAGAAGCATTTGGATTACAATCAAATGAATCCGCTCTAACTGGTGAATCTACGCCCATTCTTAAAAAATCAGATATTACGCTATTAAAAGATACGGAGGTATCCGAAAGAAAGAACATGGTCTTCGCAGGATCTACTATTACAAGAGGTAAGGGAAAAGGGGTAGTGGTAGCAACGGGAATGGATACAGAATTGGGGCATATCGCAGGGTTAACAAAAGCAATAAAAGAACCTAAAACCCCGCTCCAATTAGCAATGAAACAATTAACATATACCCTCGTTTGGGTTGCTCTATTTTTTTCCATACTCATTCCCGTAATTGGTATTATTGAAGGGAGAGATTTAGTTCAAATGATCCTAACAGGATTGAGTCTTTCCTTTGCAACTATTCCCGAAGAGCTTCCCATAGTAATAATGGTGGTATTAGCGTTAGGTTCAATGATACTTTCCCGAAAGAACGCCTTGGTTAAATACTTACGAGGCGCTGAAACATTAGGCAGTGTTACAGTGATTGCAACCGATAAAACAGGAACTTTAACGGAAAATAAAATGAAAATTTCTGAGATTTATTCTGATGGAAAAATATCCTCATTTGACCCTAATGCTTTAAGCGAAACTCAAAAAGATTTACTAGAAGTGGGATTTTTATTAAATGATGTCATAGAAAAACGGGAAGATTCTAATGTTTCTTACATAGGTGACCCCATGGAAATTGCTTTAATAGAAAGTGGAAAACAAGCAAAAATCTCCGAGGAGAAATTAAAGAAGGAGTATATTTTAAAGAATGAATTCAGTTTTGATAATGAGCGAATGATGATGTCGCAGATATATCAACATGGTGAAACTTTCAAGATCATCGTAAAGGGTGCCACGGAAGCAATTTTACAAAATTCTACTAAAATAAGAAATAATAATGAAGAACGTCCATTATCTCAAGACACTAGACAAAAAATACTGGACATTACGAATGAAATGGGTCAAAAGGGGTTAAGAATTCTCGCTTTTGCATATCGCCAAGCAAATGAATTTGATGTAACTGCAGAAGAGGCGGAAAAAGATTTGATATTTTCAGGAATGATAGGATTCTTGGATCCCCCCAGAGAAGAAGTGAAAGAGGCTATAGGCAAATGCCTGAATGCAGGGGTTAAAGTAAAGATGATCACGGGAGATTATGAAGTTACGGCGAAATCAATTGCTAAAGCGGTGGGAATGCGGGAAGAAGGAATTCTAAGAGGAAACCAACTTTCTGCTCTCAATGATAAAGAACTGCAAGAAAAGGTAAAAGTAACTAATATCTTTGCTCGTACAACCCCAGAACAAAAACTAAGAATCGTAAGTGCCTTAAAAGAAAATGGGGAAGTCATTGCAGTTACCGGGGATGGTATTAATGATACTCCCGCTCTAAAAAAGGCAGATATTGGAATTGCGATGGGATTGACTGGAACGGATGTTGCAAGAGAAACAGCGGACATGGTATTATTAGATGACAATTTTGCCACTATTACATTAGCTATTGAAGAAGGTAGAAAATTATATGATAATCTAAAAAAAGGGATAAGATTTTACCTTTCAGTTAAAATAGCGTTAATAGTAATATTTCTATTACCTGTTCTTTTTGACATTCCCTTGCCTTTTGCTCCCATCCAAATCATCCTTTTAGAATTATTCATGGATCTGGCTGCTTCTGCAACTTTTGTCATTGAAGTATCCGAAAGCGATGTCATGAAACGAACTCCCCGAGATCCTAATGCAAAATTTATCGATACCAAGATGAAATTGAACATTCTTGCTGGAGGAGGAAGTTTAATTATTGCGGTTTTAAGCGTGTATTTTATTGCTTATTTTCAAGGTGTTCCCGAAGCGAATTCCATGGCATTTGCGACATGGATGCTTTCCAATATATTTCTAGCATTTAATATGAGAACCGATAGAGACCCACTTTACAAAGTTGGTATCCGCTCCAATAAAATGATGATCTTCTGGGCAATTTCCGCCATAGCAACCACGTTTATAATTATTTACGTACCATTTCTTCAATTAGTATTCCGGTTAAAATTTCTAAATCTTTTTGATTGGCTTTTAATTATTGGAATTTCGATCATTACTACCTTTTGGAAAGAAGTAGTAAAAATCATAAAAATGAGGAAATAAAAAAATAAAAATATTAAAATTTATTCATTCTTTTTCTTTCAAACTTATATTCATTTGGTCTTAAAAAGGAAAAAATTCTGAATTATATTTTTTAGCTATACACTAACATTCAACTTTTAGGCAAGTTCAAGCTACCAATTCCTTATTTACCTTTTTTAGGAATATGATTGCCAACGGAATCATCCAAGCAAATAGGGACAATAATAAGACCCATTCAAGAATGATGATTAGGGTGAGCAAGTAAATCACTGTCAAAATTATAGGCACAAAAATCATGAAAACACCTAAAAGCTTAGGGATAATTGTAGGATAAATCAGAATGACTAATCCATAAAAAATGCCTCCCACGCTAAGCCCCATAAACACTACTACTGAAAAAATACCGTGCAATCCTAAGGAGGTCGTCCTATCCTCTGAGAATAATCCTATTCCAAAAAATCCTATTAACCCCAATAATTGCCAAAAGAGCCCTGCTCCTGCTAATCGAAATCGCATCCTGCTGGTCTTCTTTAACTCCTCCATATTCCTTGGATAAGGAGCAAACTCTTTTTCCATGTAAAAGGTCATGGGCACAAGCCAAAAAGCCGAAAGCATCGCACCATAGTCTAAAAAATATGGAGCAGGAGTATGTTTGAAAGATCCAAGATCACTAATGAAATTATCTATGGGATTAAAACCTCCAGGGTGTAATTGAGCCACCAAAATTCCAATGATAAGTGCAGGAATGAAAGTAAATATAGCCAAATATATAGAGATTTTCACGGTTTTTAGATTAACCAGAAAATTATAGACTTTATCTTTTTTTTTTATTGTTGAATCGTTTTCAGTCACGAATATTAAACCTCATCTTTTTTCTTCCTCTTTTATAGAAGAGGTAGATATATAATAATCATCTAAGTTTAATTTAAAGTTGTAGTGAATTAAAAATTAATAATTTATTAAATTCCAAGATTTTATTGTCATTTTCCCTTAAATTCGGGATCACGTTTTTCTAAAAATGATTTCAATCCTTCTCCAAAATCTTTGGTAGTCATGTTCTTGACATATAGATCAAATTCATTCTGCATTGAAGAAAAGAAGTTATGGAACATTGAGAAATTTAACATTGCTTTATTATAACCGAGACATTTCGTGGGCATTCGTGCCATATTTTTAATGAATAAGTTAGTATCTCTTTCAAATGATTCTGAAGCATAGACTTTTGATATGAGCCCCATTTCAATTGCCTCTTTTGCATCTAAATGCCTCCCCGACATTATGATATCTGTTGCTCGTCCCAATCCTACTAATCTTGGAAGCAACCAACTAGCCCCGCTCATCATGCAAATTGCTCTATTTACACGATGATCTCCCATCTCCAAATCATCACTTGCTAAACGAAAATCACATGCTAAAGCCAGTTCAAATCCTGCTCCAAAACAATATCCCCTTAGCAAAGCAATCACTGGTTTTTGAATTTCTCGTATAAGACGCACCATCCTTTGATGGGGCAATCGAGAACCATCCTCCAAGGGACTGAATTTTAACCCTTCCGGTCCCATATTCTTCAAGTCATCTCCTGAACAAAAGTGATTTCCTTTCCCTTGGATGGTCAAGACTCTAATCTTTCTATCTTTCATTGAGCCTTCAAGTACTTCAATGATTTCCATTATTAAAGGATAGGTTAAAGCATTCAAACGATTTGGACGATTTAAAACTATCCTACAAATTCCATTACTTCTCTTTACTTCTATATTATTAAACTCTTTATCCGAATTCATTTATTTCATCAAAAGTATATTCTTCAAATAAATATTATCGACCTTGTATTAACTATAGCTAACCCAAATAAAATATGTGGTTAGAAGTTATAAGAAAAATATAGAAAAAAAAATCCTAATATAATTTAAAATATAATAGGGTTGTTTAAGAGTCCGTAAATTGTAATAATAAACAAATAGTATAGTTAAATGAGTAATTAAAATAAGTGGAACAAATATCTAAACATATTCCCAATTCTTTTAGATATTTCTCAATTTTAGAGGATTGAACTTTTTAGGAGAATATATATGTCAGAACAAGAAACTCGCCTTTATTTCGTGGATTATCTCAGAGCTGCAATTATAAGTTTAGTAGTTTTGCACCATCTAGCTATTACTTATGGTGGTTCTGGTTCTTGGTACTACATTGAACCTGCCACTGATGCAACTGCTGTAGGTCTGTTTTCACTCTTCACCGCTTTCAATCAGGCTTGGTTCATGGGCTTGTTATTCCTCCTCTCTGGTTATTTCTCTCCTTCTTCATTCGACCGCAAAGGACCGAAGAGATTTTTGAAGGATAGATTGATTCGTCTTTTCATTCCTCTCTTGATATTTACATTTGTGCTTAATCCGATTACACTCTACATTGCTACTTTTCGCTTATCTGCAGGCCAACTGGCTCGACAAGGATATAAATCAAATTTGACTCTGACATGGCAATCATATTTATCGGCCGTGGGACAAGGTCCCCTGTGGTTTGTCGAAATGCTCCTCATTTTCGATATCATATATTTAATATGGCGCATCTTCCCCAGAAGCTCTACCGCAAGCCAAGTACAAAATCGACCATTTCCTTCATATCGCACAATAACAGTCTTTATTCTTATTTTGGCTGCAGTAGCATATCTATTGAGAATTGTTATCCCTATTGATTTTTCTATCTTTGGATTCCCTTCTCTCTTTGACTTACCCCAATATGCGAGCTTTTTCATTATAGGTCTAGTTGCTGCTCGTAGGGATTGGCTGAGAAAAATGCCATCCACTATGGCGAAACGTGTCTTTGGTTTTAGTGTTATCGCAACTTTTACACTATTCCTGCTTGCAGTTATCGGCACAGAAGATAGTTCCCTCGGATGGGGTTCCATATATGGATATGGGTCATTATCATCTGCTTTTTTCGCCCTCTGGGAGTCCATCTTCTCAGTTGGGATCAGCATGCTTATAATTGCATTTTTCAGACACTATTTTAATTCCGCAGGAAAATTATGGAAATACCTCTCAGAACACTCGTACACGGTGTACATCATCCAACCTCCCACCATCGTAACAGTTTCAACCATCATACTTTTTTCAGTTCAAATAGAATCACTTTTAAAATTTTTCTTAGCGGCTATTATTACCATACCACTAGTTTGGGCAATGGCGTATCCCGTAAGAAAAATACCTTTTGCTAATAGAGTACTTTAAAGCTAAATCTAACAAAATTTCAAATATTAAACCTGTAAAAATTAGAGAAAAAAATGTGTTTAAAAATTATCTCACTTTTTTGATGCTCTGGTCCTATAATATTACCATATATTGAATTTTTCATCAAGTTTTGATCCATATACGATTAAGTAGGGAATCAGCAAATCAAATACACTCGAATAACCATTAATGATGATCACTCCTATAATGATGGCAGTCCACCCCGTAACTCCACCAAATCCTACAAATTCAAGATTTGCAAATTGATAAAAACTTGCCCAAATTGTCAAGAAAAATAGAATATTAAACACTAGCATCACTATAATCCTTAAAGCGGTTCCAATTATCCCAATAATTATGTAATTCCTTGGTTTCTTAAGTATCTTATTACTACTAATCCCTTGGTTCTTTTTATGGATCTTTAAATAAATTATAAATACTACAATCAGAGATATAGTCGCAAAAAATTTGAAAATCGATCCAATTCCCGTGGGATCAAATAATAAAAGTCCAAACGTTCCAATTGCACAACATAGCAAGCCCGCGGACACCCCAAATATTAAGAAACATGTGATCCAAATAATAGAGGTAGGATCAAAATAAGCAATGCCCCAACCAGGAATCCTTGGTAGGATTGGAACGAGTATCCCCGAAATCACGATAGATAAAGCACCGAATATGGCTGCTCCTGCAATTTGTAGCGTTAATTGGGACCTTCTTGTCCTGAAAGATTCTTTTTCTTCTGGATTATCCAATTTAATATCATTTACATTTATTTAATTATAATTTTAATTCAATAGACACTCAATAAAAAATACTCTAATCTTATTTAAGTAAATTTTCTTTTTTCTTTATCTTTATTCTTAAATGCTTTTAAAGGAATAACCTCAACTTAAGAGACTATCATTAAAGAAAGATTAAGAATTCTAATTGCATGTTTATTAATGGGAAATAGAATAATGCAAATTTAAAACTCTCTTAAGATTTTTGGAATTAGATCAACCCATCAATGAGTAGATGATCTGATCAAGATTGTTTTTTAGTTAGCATTATAATAGATAGTGAAAATATCGATGAATTTATCGGAACCTTAGAATTTTTTTATTGTGAGAAACTCGAAATTCTTAGTATTTCTTGCTTGCGTCTAGACGATAAAAGTCTTTTTTTAAGTTTAACTAATCGTCAAAGAGAAATTGTTTTTTATGCTATTCAGCACGGCTATTTTGAAATACCACTCAAAATCCATTCAAAGACAATTGCAAAAATTTTAAGATTTCTAAGAGTGTCTTAAATGAACACTTACGAAAAATAGATAGAACCGTTTATCACTCCATTTTCAATTAGGTCACCTAATGATAATAATTAGATGTTCAAAATCTCACATATAGAACGATTTTGATAAGATGAGGTAAGCCATATATGATGAATTAATTTTAAAAAGCATCATTATAAACTTTAAGAATTCTTTACGCATTAATGAGTAATCATTCAAGATATATTTGCATTATACCTTACAATTGTAGCCCATCACAAGGATTAGATTTACTCTAATTAATAATTTTTGAAGAAACTATGAAAATTAATTTATTTAAATGTCTCGAGTCTTTCCGTTTAAATCAAAATTAGCTATTGCACCACTTCTATTAGTAAAAGCCCAATTCTTACCGTAATCATTATATTTCCAGTAATGAGTATTACAGATTTTAATGTCGGAAAGCATAATACTAAAGACTGAATTTTCCAATCGCGGGGGGTTTTTACCATCTCCCCCGAGAGCAAATGATTGCTTCATTTCTCCAAACGGCATGGTCACATGGAAAGTATTGCCTTCCCTCTTCAAATTGATATCTACATATTTAAAACCTAAAATCTTTCTAACAAGTAACATGCCAGGAACATTTTTTTCGAAAAATGGTTCTAGCTTCCGCTTCTGATCCTCATTAACACCTTTCATTATATAAACGCCTCCCTCTCCGCCTTTAATGAGCAAATCCGAAGCTTTATTAGAATAAAGATCCACCACATTAATGGCTAATAATCCGCTAATATCGACCTCTCCAATTTTACCTTCCTCAATTTGAAATAACTGAAAAGATTTACACGGTTCCTCTCGATCCCTTCCAAAATAGAAAGAACAGTGCCCTTCTGCGGCGCATGCTTCATACCACACCCCTTTCATGTTCCATGAAATTCTTTCTTTCTTATCTTTTGACATTGAATATTACCTCTTATTTTTACGGTACATAATATTGTTATTGTTAAAGATAACATCTTTTTAAATATTTTTTACTCGAGGTTTGTCCCTTAAATAGTTCAAATAAAAGAATGAACTTTTTAAAATTCTATTTAAAGAGGCGACTCTTTTTTATTACAATATAACGTTATTGATGGATTCTTTATTTGAAAGGTTAATTCTTCTCTCTATTAATATTTCAAAAGATATACTTAACAAGATGGGCTTTTTAATCAATTTCCTTTAGAAAGATTAGGTTGTCTTCCTCACTTTATCTGGGTATATTTTGAAATTGATATCAATAATTTTTTTTTCTATTATTTGTTGTAAAACATTAATTTTTACTGGAAAAGGAACAATTTGACCAATTTCTGCTTCTTCAATTCCACACAATAGATGGAAAAATATCTTATTTTTATAAAATTTTGACCCGCGAATTCGAAAAATAATACTATTCATCTCTTTTTGAATAATTGGAGGATCAATTTCAACGTTGTAGTCACCAAAGAAAATGAAAATCTGTCGTAATATTATTGGATATATTTCCCGATTAAGATTAAAGATTTTGGATGGCTCATCAACTACAAAATACCTAAGTTTTGGGAAATATGGCTCAAATTTAAAAGTCTTACCTAATTCATACCCGATCCCTTTCCAATCGATTAGCTCATTTGCTAGGTTATTTTCCAAGCTATCAAGAAAATTAGAGAAAAAAGGAAAAATTGGATGATTTGATAAATCTTGACTAATGTCTATTCTATTATCTTTTTGATTCTTATGGAACCACAGTTCATACCGACCAATTTTTACTAAATACACCTTTTTCTCATCTTTAAGCTGTTCTAAATATGATTGAATTGTATTTCTGCTGAGTGAATGGTTTAAATGCTCCTTAATATCTGTTGCAATCATTCCATGTTGTTTATTCTTTAGAAGACGAAGAATTTCTGGCTTGTATTTAGCTTGTTTCTCTTTATACCTCATCAGTTTCTTTGCAAAAATTTTTACTTGAAAATTAAAATATTGCTAATCTTTTAAATTTAAACAATATTAAAATAATGAAATTATAGGATTTTTTGATTTCATAATCAAGATTTGGAAAACCTTTAAATATTAAACAATACTAAAAATTTTATACATGAGAATTTCTTGATTTCAAAGTCAAGAAATTGTATTCAAAGTGACTATTATGGCACTAGGATATCATAAAAAAATTTTGGTAGTAGATCTTTCAGCTGAATCCTGGCACGTTGAAGAACCTGACGATAAAATTTACAGGCAATATTATGGGGGATATGGTTTAGGAGCATATTATATTTATACCCATCTAAAACTTGGTGCTGATCCTTTGGGATCAGATAACATATTAGGAATATGTCCCGGTTTGTTTACTGGAACAGCGAGTCCCTTCTCAGGCCGCTACATGGTATGTGGTAAAAGTCCCTTAACAGGGGGATGGGGTAATGCCAATTCTGGAGGCACATTTGGTCCGGAAATTAAAAAAGTAGGTTATGATGGTATTTTTATTGAAGGACAAGCAGAAAAACCAACTTATTTGTTTATCGATGGAGAAAGCATCCAATTGCTTGATGCGTCGGAGCTCTGGGGAAAAGACGTTATAGAGACGGAAAAATTGATTGAAAAAGTACATGGCTCTCGTGTCAAGGTTGCTTGTATCGGTCCATCGGGTGAAAATCTCTCATTAATATCGGGTATAGTTAATGACTCTGGGAGAATTGCCGGTCGAAGTGGTCTCGGGGCAGTGATGGGATCCAAAAAATTAAAGGCTATATGTATACGCAGAAGTAAGGAAACAGAACATCTTGAATTGCATGATAAAACTGCGTTAATGAATTATATTAAGCAATACAATTCTAAGTTTAAAAAAATGGCGAAAAAGGGATTTATGACGAAATTTATCACAAATATGGAATCCTTTGCTCCAATGTTGCGGTTAATGAAAATGTCACCCGATTCCTTTGATTCTCCTTCCCTTGCTAAAATGATAATCCAAATGTATTCAACAGCTCAATTAGGAACTACTTCAGGTACCATCGTATCTTCTCAAATTGGGGATTCTCCGATAAAAAATTTTAAGGGCGTGGGATATAAAGATTTTCCAATGAAATCAGCTAAGAATTTAAGTGGGAAAAAAACAAAGAAACTGATGAAAACACAATATGGTTGTTTTTCATGCCCGGCTCGATGTGGAGCAATTTTAGAATATGAAGAATTACCATATGCTGAGAAAGAGACTCATCGACCTGAATATGAAACTTTATCTGCATTCGGATCCTTAATTTTAAATGACGATCTTGATCTCCTTTTAAAATTAAATGAGATGCTAAATCGCGCAGGGATGGATTCCATTTCCGCCGGAGTTGTTGTTGCATTCGTGTATGAATGTTGTGAACATGGGCTATTAACAATAAAAGATTTCAAATGTGTAGCTTATCCTGAAGGTTTCTTGCCTAAATGGGAAGATAATACATACTTGCTTCAACTCCTTAATATGATGATCAATCGAGAAGGAATTGGTAATATTTTGGCTGATGGTGTGCAAGTAGCTTCTGAAAAAATCCCAAATTCAAAAAATTATGCCATTCACGCAAATGGTCAAGAAATTCCAATGCATGACGCTAGAGCGGATCCCATGCTAGCAGTCACCTATATGGCAGATCCAACACCTGGGCGACATACAGCAGCTACACTTAATATGGATAAATTGGGTGTAAAATATTTTCTAGAGGAATTAGGTTCTTTTGATGTCAAGGAAGAATCTGATTTAGGAATTTTACAAGCAAAAACTGCGAAATTTAAACAAACGATAGAATCAAATGGTTTGTGTATTTTTGCTCTCAATATGGGAGCATATCCGTATTTAGAAATACTTCAAGCTATTACGGGATGGGATGTTAACGTTGATGAATTATTGGAAACAGGACATAGAATCCAAACAATTCGTCAAATGTTTAATGCTCGTGAAGGTGCAATTCGTCATTATATCACCCAACGAGCAATAGGATCCCCTCCTTTAAAAAAGGGACCATTAAAAGATAAAACCTACGATGTGGAACTTATTGCTCAAGATTATTATGAAGCAATGGGATATGAGAAAAATGGGGTACCAAAAGAAGAAACTTTAAAGCGTCTAAAATTAGATTTCGCGCTAGAAGATCTAGCCCATGCCAAAGGAGTTCCAGCAGTCTTGGTCAACGAATACTTAAAATCAGAAAGCAGAAAAACGTTTTATACCAATGTACAACCCTTAAGCGGAGGATAGTTTTTTAAGTTTAAATTATAAATTAATTCCAAAAAGAGCAAAATATAATGGAAAAAAATCAAAAATGTGCGTTAGTAACGGGAGGATCCAGTGGAATTGGAATGGAATTCTCTAAACTTTTAGGAAAAGATGGATATATTGTTATAATTATAGCTAAACCTCAAGATGAATTAGATCGTGCGAAAGCGTGGTTTGATGCAAATATGCCTAAAGCTAATATTGTTTGTCATCAACAAGATTTAGCCATCCAAGGGTCTGCACAGAAAGTCCATGATTTTACCACACAAAATGGATATAATATTGAGATTTTAATAAATAATGCAGGGTTCGGAGCATATGGATGGTACCATGATTTTGAAATTGAACGTGATTTGGCGATGATTAATTTATTAGCAGTCACAAACTATCATTTAACTCGTCTTTATCTTAATGATATGGTTGCAAAAAACCATGGAAAAATCTTAATTACTTCTTCACAAGGAGGGCTAGGACCTACTCCTAAATCAGCTGCTTATAGTGCAGCGAAAGCTTTTAGCTTTTATTATGGTGTCGCATTGAATGAAGAGTTGAAAGATCTTGGGGTAGATGTATCCATTACAGTGTTATTACCCCCTCCAACACGGTCGGGATTTCAACACGCTGCCAAAATGGATAATTTGACAACCTTTGATAAAGATAATAAATTTGCCCATGATCCAGATGAAGTAGCATTAGTAGCTTATGAAGCTTTAAAAAAGAAGAAAATGATGGTGCTGCCCGGTAAATTAGATCGGATGATGTTAAAATTATTTGTTCCGATGGCCCGAGAACGGGTAATTCGCCGTTATATGAATCTATCTAAATTTGGAACAAAAGAGAAAAAACCTTAAGATAACGGATGTATATAATTCTCTTTTTTTTTTATATCAAAAAACTATAACTTAACATATATCCTTAATTAGCTAGGATTTTTGAGTAAACTTTAAAAAATTAAAAAGAAAGAATTTCTTTTATAATTTAAGCTCTTTCATTTGATCCTTTATTCGAGAAGTTTTCTCAGGTGTAAGATCGTAGAATTTATAGAAGAATAAAATCGATGCTATAAATAATATTGCAGGAATCAAACCGAAGTGGAAACGGATTCCTAAAATAGCCGATTCTGGTTGTGCTAATAGATCAGGATTGAACCCAGTAATCACGTGAACGGTCGTGAAAATCAAAGCTTGTAATATTAAAGAAAACCTTAAGAAAAATACCAGTATACCGATAGAGGATCCTTCCATGTGCTTCTGATTGGTCACCAAATTTTCATCCATCGAATCTGTGATGCAAGGAACTATACCGACTTTAAATCCTGCCATGGCAAACCCTAAGAAGAAGGCAGCAAACATCATGGATAAATAAGTAGGAAAAAATGCAACGGAAGCAAGAATGATTACATTAGATATACCCGCAGTTAATAGAAGCTTTCGATTATTTTCCATCTTCTGGGATAGCTTGAGCCAAACAGGAACAGATACAAAAGATCCCAAAAGAAAAAAGATCATTAGTAATAGAAGGGCATCTGCTGGTTCATTCAAAACATATCTTAAAACATAATTAAGGGATGCAGTCAAACAAGCTCCCGCAGTATCACTCATTAAATAGACGAGAATTACCACCATGTAATTTTTCTGTTTTAAGACTGATTTCATTGACGATATGAAGGAAATCTTTTCTTCTTGCTGAGTAGATTCTTCAAAGTAGCGCTCTCTGAGAGATTTGTCTTCCCTGGCCCCTGGAAGAAACAAAATGGTAACTATTACTCCAATAATAATGACAATCCCAGATGCTTGAGCATATGAGGATTTTACCCCATAATTAATAAACATGGGCGGAATTAAAGAACCAACCATCGTACCCACAAAACCAAGAAAAGTTCTTAATGCAGAATATTTCCTTCGATCATCATCCAATCGGAACTTATCAGGTAAAAGAGCACTGGTATTCGTCGAAACGATAGAATAAAAGAGGTCATAAAGGCAAGTGAATGTTAAAAACCATAAGAAAATTGTTAGAGCACCTGTAATCGTGTCTACGTCGGGAGGAGTAAAAATAAATCCCCATGACACCACCCAAGGAATGATTGCAATTGCAATAAAAGGAAAACGCTTGCCCCATCGCTTCCATAGCCTGTTTGGGCGATCAGCCAGATTTCCGACAAGAGGGTCATTAAACATGTTCCATATAGCATAGAAAATGTATGCCATAGTAAGGAATACTAATCCCAATTTAACTTCTGTCTCATAAAAAAAGAATACATATGTACCAAATATGATATTGTACATCTCTTGGATGATAACTACGGATGCAAAAGAAGCAATGATCCAGTTTGAATACTTTCTCTCAACTTCACTCGTTTTTTGTTGTTCTTCAATCATTTTTAACACAAATTTTTTTTAAATTTCATTATCCATATTGATGACAATTTTCAATTGTGATCTGAAAATGAAGACCTATATTTAAGGATTGTTGTCACAGAAAGAACAACATCGCCAATTTTCCTCAAGGACTGGTTTTAAGTTGATCTTAAAGAAAATTAGGATTTTAAATTTCGAAAAAAAAGTTAAAATTCTAATTTATTTAATATTATTTAAGCAGAAATTGATTGCGGGGAGAATTTGATATCCAATTCCCAACATGTGAGGCGCAATATTAGCTCTAGCATCAACGACGATCTTGAACTCGTGGTCAATCCCTTTCTCTAAAAGAACTTCGTGAATATCAGTCGTCTCTTTTGCCAATCCAAATTCATCCTTTTTGTGGCAAATCATCATTAATTTGACATCTTTAAAAGCATTAGGATGTTCTTTAATAAGATTTTTAATATCATGTTTTTTCCAATTCCTTGCGGCAACTTCATCCATTGACAATACATTCTCAGATTCATCTCTTTTGATACTCGGCAATAGAGGACGCTCCTTAGAAACGATCAAATCGAGAGTATCGAATATATCATGCAAGCTTTGGGCACCCATGACTTTAGCTTCTTCTTCTCCAACAAGCGCTACATTCAAGGGTGAGATCATTTGATGGTCCAAGAATTCAAGGAAGAGATTTGCCGGTCCTAACGCTACGATAGATGCAAATTTTTCGGGATGCAAGGTTCCAAGATTTAACGCGCCATAACCCCCCATTGATGTCCCTATCAATGCCCTGTGATTTTTATCTGCAATTGTACGATAATGAGCATCCGTGTATTCGATTATATCTTTAACAATATAATCAACATAATTTCCCGTAGTTTTGGAATTAATGTAAAAACTCCCCTTGGTAACTGGCATTCCCGTTAGAGTCTTGATTCCCATATAATGCGGAATGTGAAGGCTGGCATCTGGTTGCACCAAAATAAAGGGGTTCCACTCATTTTTTTCAATCAGCTCATCAAATTTCACATACGAAGCAATTTTATCTTTTTCAATCATTTTCAAAAGATCGGGAGGGATGAGTTCAATCGGAAGGTTCGGATTATCATTCCAGCGAGGTGTAATAGGCAAGTTCTTGCTGTTTCCATCATACCCGTGTATAAAATAAATCACGGGATATTTTTTTGCCCCAACATCAAAGTAATCAGGAGGGAGATAAACATTCAATTCTCGTTCGATAGGGCTTTCAAGCGGATTCCCCTCTAGGGATTTGGATGTAACAATATTTACCTTATATCTATTGTTATTTTCACACATTTTTTAATACCAAAATAATATGTTGTCAGCAATATAACAAAAAGTAATGTTTATATTTTCATAAAATCTTTGTATATTAATAAATTTTTTAGTAGGTTAAAATCAAAATCGAATTTATTAGCAAAATTATGAGGAAAGAAAATTGGATGTGCTTATTGTTGTAATTATAATATTACTTGCGATTGTAGCTTTCTTTTTAATAACTATCGTCATCCCTCTTTTATATTATCCCAAGGAATACGTGAGGCGAATATTGAAATTAGGATTGCTGAAAGGAGGAGCAAGTATTAAAGATTATGAAATTTTCCCATATAATGAATTTATGAAATCTCCTCCAACATTCTACTTCAAGAAAGAACAAAAAGAGGAATTAGTGCGTTCCCTTTTTTGCAAACAGCCAAGAATTCAAAACTTGGAAGAATTTTTAATAGTCAATGAAACTACGGCTTTTATTGTCATTCAAAATGATACGATACTATATGAAAGCTACTTTAATGGATATTCTCGAGATTCCTTGGAAACTTCGTTTTCATGTGCAAAATCCTTTGCTTCTGCCCTAATCGGGATCGCCATTGATGAGGGTTTTATTAAAGACGTGAATGAACCCATTACGAATTACTTGCCTGAGTTGAAAAAAAGAGATCCGAGATTCGAACATATTACTATTAGACATTTACTTCAAATGTCATCGGGGATTAGATATTATGAGTTTCCTTACTTTTACAATGGACATGATGCTAAAACCTACTATTATCCCGATTTGAGAAAACTAGCACTAGAAAAAACAAAGATAGTAGGGAAACCGCTGCAAAAATTTCTTTATAATAACTACCATCCCCTCTTAATTGGACTCATTCTTGAAAGAGCTACCAAAAGAAGTGTATCTGAGTATTTGGAGGAGAAGATCTGGAAACCCATAGGCATGGAATTTAATGGCTCATGGAGCGTGGATTTCGGAGAAAGTCGGTTTGAAAAGATGGAAAGTGGGATTAATGCGAGATCCATTGACTTTGCTAAATTTGGAAGGCTATTTTTGAATAAGGGTAATTGGAACGGGAAGCAACTAATCTCTCAGAAATGGGTCACTGAGTCAACAAGGAAGGATGATTCGCTTAATTTTGATAACTTTTATTACGATGATGATTATTTCGCCAATGGGAAAAGATATTATAAATATTTTTGGTGGGGATTTAAGCGCGATGAAAACACGTATGATTTTTCAGCTGAAGGGAACTTCGGACAATACATTTATATTTGCCCATCGAAAAATTTAATCATTGTTCGAAACGGAAAAAAATTTGGAATAGGGAAGGAAGAATGGTTCGATGTATTTAAAGATTTTGCTAATTCAATAGATATCTAATTTTTCTACATGCTAATTAAGGATGCACAATTATTTCAGATGATAAAAAATGAACAAGTATAATTATTATAAGATTTTATTTTATGTTGCGGCATCATGGAATTGGTTCGCTGGAATAATGTTTTTATTAATTTCTCTCCTAGCTCCTGATATGACTTCTTTATTTGGGATGGAGAGGCCCCCAAGTTTCGTGTGGTTTCATCTCGTTGTTGCTATGGTGTTGCTATTTGGTATATTTTTCTTTATGACTAGTAGAAATCTAGAAAAATATCATGACATAGCTTTATTTTTTGTTGTAGAAAAATTCATTTTTTTCTCGCTTCCTTTTATTTATTTCTTTTTGAACGAGTTAAACATTTACGTGGTATTAATAGTTGGAGTCGATCTTTTCTTTGGAGTGTTATTTTTAGAATTTTGGATGAATTTTAATAAATAAAACTCAGCTATAGAAAATTTATTTTGCGATTAAACACTATAAAGAAAGCAATTTGTAGAATTTTATGAATGAAATTGGTCCAAGAACTATTATTTTTAACCTTTATTGGTCTATTTACTTTTTTCTTTCGGGTCTAATTCGAATCATTCGTTAACTTTCCTTAACAATAATAAATGATTATATTTTTAAAAATTTCTAAATTTTCTAATGATATCTTTATAAAAAGATTGGAACAAAACTATCAAGATCGATGAATGAAGTAGAATTTTTTGATTTACTTTTAATTGCTTTTGGTTTGGCCAGTGTAATCATATTTATTGTCCTTTTTTTTATTTCTGCTCCTTATGGTAAGCATGTAAGGACAAATTGGGGGCCTATTATTAATAATAAATACGGATGGTTTATCATGGAAGTCCCCACGGTGTTTATTTACTTACTATTTTTTTTTCTTGGAAATAAAACTGTTAAAATAGTACCCATAATTTTTCTCATAATTTGGGAAACACATTACATTCAAAGAGCATTTATTTTTCCTTTTTTGATTCGTGGAAGTAATAAAATGCCCATTTCGATAATATTATTTGGCATGCTTTTTAATTGTGTGAATACCTATATCCAATCAAGATGGGTAAATACTTTTTCGAAGGATTATAATATAACATGGGTTTTTACTCCATTTTTTATAGGAGGTATTATCTTGTTTTTTGTGGGGTTTATTATAAACCTACAATCTGATCATATTATTAGAAATCTAAGAGCTCCCAATGAATCCAACCATAAAATCCCCCAAGGGGGTCTATTTAAATATGTAAGCTGTCCCAATTATCTTGGAGAAATCATTGAATGGGGTGGATGGGCTATCATGACATGGTCCATTCCAGGAGTTATCTTTTTGGCATGGACTTTTGCAAATTTAGCCCCCCGTGCGAGATCGAATCATCTCTGGTATAAAAATCATTTCTCTGACTATCCAGAAAAGAGAAAGGCATTAATTCCTTTCATTTTTTGAGCAAGATTTACTCCAAGTATTGTTTCTTATAAATTTTAGATTTATGGAGAAGATATTTTTTTATAAACCATTTCACCAAGGGAATGAAATATCTTTTAATCCCTATCCAATCCTTAACTTGTTCATAAAAATCTTTAATGTCATGAGTCTGAAATTTCAATAAGTCTTGAATTTCTCCGGTTTCACAATATCCGCAATTAAAACCTTCTTTAGCAAACGCTTCCTCTGGAAGAAAGTTATCACCAAACCCCATGATCTTTAACAAGTCATTTAAATATTTCTTAAAAATTATGCGATTTTTTGGGCCTCCTGCTAGAATATATGTTTTATTCCAAACTTCTTTCTTGTTTATAGCATTTAGGATTGCTTTTGCTGTATCTCTGGGATCAATTATTTCGATTGGTGTATTGAGAGGCATGCGAAACATTACAGGGTCAAATTTCAAGGTATTAACAGACGGGATATAAGAAAGTCTGAAGATCAAATATTCATATCCCGATTGTTTGATTAAATTTTCAGATTTGAGCTTTGTTTCCCCATACACATCATTCGGATTGGGAGGATCATTAATCTTAATGAAAGGATTCTTTAATCTATCTCCATAGATAACAATTGAAGAAGTATAGATGATCTTTATTTTTTCATTTAGTTTTTTAGCTGCTCTTATTAAATTTTTAGTCCCACCATAATTAACCTTTTTAGTGTAATCAGGTTTTTCATAAGCTAACGGAGGTATGACGGCTGCAGCATGAATGATAATTTCTTGATTTTCGATTGCTTTTTTAGTTGCTTCATAATCTTGAATATCCCCCCAGATTGTCTCAATTTTATCTTCATATGGTTTAAATAATTTCCTGTTTTTTTTTGATCCTCTAACAAATATCCTGATTAGATATCTATTATTTTCAGCGAGTAATTTTTTAAAAGTTTCAAATCCGACTGTACCAGAAGCACCCGTCAACAAAATTCTTGTTCTTGTCATATAAGGATTAATGAACTTAAGGTATTGTAAAAAATAGATGGCTAAATTTTAAAGGTTATATCGTGATTTTCTTTTTTTCTCTCGCATCCAAATCGAACCATTCGCTGATTTCTTTTAACATTTTTCGGGATGAATTGCTCAATAATTTTAAAAATGGCAAAAAATCTTGAATGATTTCATTATCAGAAATATCATATTTAAGTTTGATTTTATTGATCAAATCTTGTTCTGCGGCACTAAGGGAACCGGAAGTCACATATCTAGGAAAGGTAACTTTTCGGAATCCTTTTGATTTATGTGCTTTATCAATTGATAAAGCTACCCCACCTGAGAATAAATCAAAAAAATAGGGTAAGAGTGACCATTCCATGTTTTTTCTGATCCTTCCAAAAATCTCATCGGCAAGCGATAAATTTTCCATGGCCTCGGCTATCTCAGCATTATTAACGGTAAAGGATGGTAAATTTTCATTCACCCATTTATATAAGAAGTTATAATCTACGTCAGATTTATCCGTTAAATCCCTTGCTTCTTTTAAAGAATTTACCTCTTGAAATAATTCTCGAATTAGCGTAAAAATTTCCTTGGTACTATTTCGATTTAAGCTCTTAATAAACTGACTTTTATCCTCGTCTTTTACTTCAAGGTTCATCCCTTGTAAATCATTTATTATACCTCTCAGATCTCCGTCATTCTTATCAATAATTAACTCTAAATCCTTGTTTGTAAGTGAACGGATGTTTTCCTTCTTGATGATGTTTTGAGTGATTTTTAAAATCTCCTCTTTTGAAAGGGGTAATACTTCAAATCTTTTTATCATGTTATAGATCGGTTGTAAACTCTGTTTATATTCATTACTACACATGATAATTGGAAATTGCGTTTCTTCTATCATATCTTTGATGGCGGGGACTGCTCCTCTATCTTTAACGCCATAAATTCCATCGATTTCATCAATTAATATTAATTTTCGCCTCGTTTCTTTGATAAAATCGATAATCCCTCTAGATTTCGTGGTTTCCTTTAATCTATTTTCGAGAGATTCCCTGGTTCTGGTTTCAGATGCATTCGTCTCAATTACCTCCATGTTAAGATCATTTGCAAGTGCATAAACAATAGAAGTTTTTCCAATGCCGGGAGGACCTTCTAATAATACCGCGGCTTTGTCAGGGGCTAGTTTAATGATATTTTTTTGCTCTTTTTTCGTTGCTGTTCGGTTAAAAGCTTTAATTTTTTTATTTTCCTCATTTATTCTTTCCATTTCTTTGAAAAAAGAATTAATAAAATCCATCAAGGTTTCTGCTAAATTAACGCGTTGTCTATTGATACGAGCAACCGGAAGAGCCATTTCTTTAATACTTTTAGGGCGATATTTTTCGACCCATGGCATATTATCTCCTTGTTTTTCCATGATAATCACAAACTTTCAGAAAATGTACTTATTTTAGATATTAAGGCAGATAATTGAATATCAGAATCTTGCCCATCAATAGATCTAAGGTCTATTTCTGCAATTACATCAATTAATTTAATTTTTGCAAATCGTGATATAGGTAATTTGTTTATTTCTTGAAGAATTTGAAAGAGAATCTCCTTCATGCTATATTTATAGCTTGAAATTATCTCTCTCGCTTTGTTTCTCGCTTCCTTAAAATCTCCTTTTATCATGAGTAATAGAAGTTCCTTTACCTCTTTATTCTGGTATTTTTTATAATTTTCATAGATCATGTTAGAGTCGATTTCATTTCCACTAATGCTTGCTAATTGTAATTGGTCTAATGCATGAGAAATGTTCCCTTTAGAAATCTGATACAAGATTTCTATTACATCTTCTTTAACCTTCAATTGTTCTTTTTCAATGATGGCATGGATATAGCGCTTAAAAGATTCATAGGAAACTTGGGAAATGATGAATAATTGGCAGCGACTTAGGATAGGATCAATAATTCCCGATACTTTCGTCGTTATTATTATCATCCTGCAGTTAGAACCATATATTTCCATCAATCGCCTAAATCCTTGTTGATTGGACCCTAATGCTTCAAAGTTTTTCACAACCAATATTTTAAAAGGAACCTCGCCAAAAGCTTTGAGTTCCACAAAGGGTTTAACTTTAACTTGAATAAAGGCGGGCATGGTTAATGTTTTTCCTGCCATGCTCCCAATCCGGGTTGTAGAAACATAGGAATCCGTGCGTGCATGTTGCCTTTCTTCTGAAGTTAAAGGAACATCTGCATGAACTAATTTGTAATTAGCATCAAAAAATTCACCCAGGAATTCTTTAGAGAACAATTCTGCGATGGTTGTCTTACCTACACCGTTCGTTCCGACAAACAATAAATGTGGGAAATTCTTTTCTTGAATTATTTTTTTAAGCCGATCGATAATATCTTCTCTCCCGCAAATTTCCTCTAGATTTTTTGGAAGATATTTTATTCTCCAAATGGGTATCTCTTCAGTCATGTTCAATTTCCTCTTGGTAACTCACGTTGGATTCTAGGTGCAAAAAAATATATTCCTAATTTTGAAAACAAAGCATGATTTCGGCGAAGATCGCCATGAATTGAAGTTTTTCATCACTTCCTTGGCTAATACGATAATCTACATCCCCGATTACTGCTTTTAATTTGGCCAAATTATAATTATTAAGACTTTTAAACTCTAAGATTAAATTCGTTACTTGACGGATGAAATTCCTGCTATCCAGATGAGCCGTTGAATATAAAATCTCTCTAATGCTTGCTAAATCAATCTTTTCACAAGCTAATTTTAATTTTTGAAGTTTTTTTTCATTCATGAATCCTGATATATTCAAAATTTCATTAACATCAAGATCTTGTATCAAATCTAACGCTACAGACATTTGTAAGGTATTTATGGCTTTTCTAAGATCCCCGGCAGAAATAAAATAAAGAGACTCGAAAAACTTATCTTTTTTAACCTCAGGAATCTTCAATCCCTCCTTTTTAGAAATAAATTTTAACTGGGTAATGATATAATCTTTAGGTAGGTGTACAAAACGAAATACAGCACATCTTGAAATGATAGGATCAATAATTTTATTAATGTAATTACACATCAAAATAAATTTAACATTGCCTGAGGCTTGTTCAATCATCCTTCTCAATGCTTGTTGTACTTGGGTCGGGATATTATCTGCCTCATCCAATAATACAACCTTAACCGCTTTTTTCTCCGCATTTAAGCTCTGAGTAATGAAATTCTTGAGTACAGAGCGCACGTAATCCATTCTCACCGTATCGGATGCATTTAATTCCAATAAAGAACTATAAAGATTTTCTTTTCCTATTATCTCTTTGGCAATTATTAGAGCTGTGCTCGTCTTACCGGTACCCGCAGGGCCCGTAAAAATCATGTGAGGCATATCATTGCTTTTAATAAATTCTTTTATATTACTGATAGCCATATTTTGACTTACAATATCGTCAAATGTCTTAGGACGGTACTTTTCCACCCAGGGGGTTTCCAGATCGACGCTCATTTTAAAAATCTTTTGTTAAATCTAATTCCAAGACTTCATACGCTTTTTTAAATTTCATTTTATTATAAAGATCTGATGCGTGCTTTGCTTCTTCTCGAATGTTTACCTTTACCTTTTCAACCTTTATTTTTTTTAAATGTTCGAGAGCTTTTTTAAGCAATAATAACCCGAGCCCTTGACTACGAAATTCTTTCTTGAGAAAAAATTGCTTTATATAACCTTCAGAACTCCCAAAGGGATCAATTCGTAATTCCGCAATGATCATTCCCACTACATCATTAGATTTCTCATCTTTAGCAATTAGAATGCCCAGACGCTGTAAGGGATCATAAAGTCTTCGAGTAATGCCCCAATCAAATCTTTTTTCTTCAAACTTTTGCTCTAATCCTTCTACTAACTGCTTGGTTAATTCCCGCAAAGAATCAATATCATCAGGGGAAGCTATTTTAATTTTAATGTCATTCATATTAAATTTCCACTGCAAGAAAACATGTATTCCTTTAATATATGCAAGTTTAACTTTATATATATTAGTAATATATTAAATTTTCTTGCTAGTTAGTTCTTAATTTTGGTTCGATACATTAATTCGATTAATGATTTTATAAATTCCTAATTTTATGTTTAAAAATGGGAAAAAAAGGTAAAAAAAAAGGAAAGGAAAGAAAAATATCTCTATTTAAATTCTCAGGATAATATATGACATCTTTTCAAATTCCTTAAGGTTACATGACTTCAATTTTGAATTTTTGAATTCTCTCGATCTCTAAATCTAGCGAGCTGAAACCCCATCCCATGCTTTCACTTCGGGATCCACGTGACCACACACCGGACAACTTCGACTTACTTCCCATTGTTCTAATGCGGGATGGACTCTAGTGTAGAGTGCACCACATTTCTCGCATACTAAATATTTCGCCCCGCAGGCCTCACACATCTTAAGTTGCCCTTTTTCAACAAAACGAAACGTTCTCTTCATCCATTCATCAACCACATTGCGAAAAGGCCCAGCTGATCCGCATTCAGAGCAATGTTTTCCATCAAATTCTACTCCCATAACGACACCTTACTCTTTAGATTCTTTCAATATTTTTTAAGTATCTTTAAATAAAATATAAAACAACTTGATTTTAAATTTTAAGCTTTAAAATCTGGCATGAAATTAAGATACTAAAAAAACCTATTAAATGTAATTAAATTTGAACAGATCATGCGAGGGAAAAATGATAAATTCCTTTTCATTTCTTAACATGTTTCTTAATGATTAATATATTATTTTTCTAAATAATGGGCAATTCGGTTAAATTTTTGAAGAATTCAGAGTTATTACCAATTATTAAAAAGTATAAAAATAATTTCTTAAAAATTATTATTTCAAGGAAATACAGGTAGAAAAATGTCACTTCAAAAAGTAACGATAAAAAAGATTCAAGAGAAGAAAAAAAAAAGAGAAAAAATTGTCACGCTTACTTCTTATGATTACTCCATGGCAAAATTAGTGGATGAATCCGGAATAGATTTAATATTAGTAGGTGATTCATTATCCATGGTGATGCTTGGCTATAAAAATACGCTCTCAGTTACAATCGATGAAATGATTCATCATACTAAAGCCGTATCCCGGGGGGTATCTAATGCATTGATCGTGGGAGATATGCCTTTTCTATCCTATAAAGTGGATAATAAAGATGCTATTTACAATGCGGGAAGATTCATTCAAGAGGGGGGAGCTGAAGCGGTGAAAATTGAAGGCGGAACCGAAATTTGTCCTCTTATTAAAAAATTATTGAAAGCCGATATTCAAGTAATGGGACATATTGGACTTACTCCTCAAGCTATTTACGGATTTGGCGGATTCATGGTACAAGGAAAGACAATAAATGCTGCAAAGAAACTTATCATGGATGCTATCAACCTTCAAAAAGCGGGAGTATTTTCAATTGTATTAGAAAGTATCCCATGGCAATTAGCAAAAATAATTACAGAAAATGTTGACATCCCTACTATAGGAATTGGAGCAGGACCTTATTGTGATGGACAAATTTTAGTTATTCATGACATGCTAGGTATTTTCACGGAATTCAAACCAAAATTCTTGAAATATTTTGGAAATATAGGAATAGCAATTAAAGATGCCATTAATGATTATAAAAAAGAAGTTGAATCAGGAATTTATCCTTCGCCAGAGTATAGTTATGAAATTCAAAAGGAGGAAATCGATCAAATTCAAGAGTGGCGTGACTCCGTGGATCTTAAAAAAGAAGCATCTGAGTTGCTTAAAGATAATAAAATTTAATTTTCTAATTCCAACAATAAATTTGTTTCTTTTACTCTCTTTTAACTATTTTTTAAACCCTTTTAAATTGAAAGTAACAATGTAAAGTTGTTTTTTTACATTTTCAATTTTTTGGAACTTCCATTTGACTTTGCTTCTTTCGGATTTACTTGCTCGAGTTCCTTGATTAATTTAAGAGTGTTATCATCATTTAATGACTCACTAAATTTTATCAGCATTTCGTAATCTGAAATAAATAATCCCTTGCGTTTCATGGGTCGCCCATCCTTTAGAGGATTAATCTCTAAAAATAACATGGCGGGTCTTGTTTTACTTGCTGGTACTTTCACGACAAAAACACCTGGAATTGGGGTTTCCATTTGTTCCCAATCATTGGCATTTTTTAAATGATCTTTTAATTGGGTTTGGATATCTGCCATTTTAATTTATCATCTTCTTAATATGCTTTGTGTTACGTGTTACATATATGCACTACGTAAAAATCTTTCGGTAAAAAATTATTAATAATGTCGGAATTATATTTTCACAAAACTAGTTTATGATAAATATTGTTCCAAATTTAGCTGTTTAATCTTTTTTAAAGTTGGAATTCCTGTTGTGATATCCCAACCTCGCTCGTCATAATAATTTTCGAGTAGCTCGAGTGCGATTTTTTCAGATATTTTAGTCTCCCCTAAAAAATCCTTTAATTGAAGCATGGTATCGCCATATTTTAAAGGCTTAAACCAGTTTTTGGGAAAATTATCATCTTTTTTAGAAAATTGCTCCTTAGAATTCAAAATTTTAAGCAAATTCCAACTACGTTCTGAAGCGAGGAGCAAATCATGTTCAATTAAATCGAAACCTGTAATAGAATTATACAGGTCTAGAACTAATTTAAGATTATAAAATCGATTCATCTGGGCCCGAGCACAAAGTCCTAAAGAGGTAAGTATCGTATACCAATCTTCCGAATAACGTGTCAATCTTCCAACATTTATCATCATTTCTGTTAAAGGGGGATTGAATATTCTCTTTATAGCATCATCCAGAATACCCATTCTTTTAAAATGAGTCTCAAACTTTTCAATCGAGCTTGCCATAAGTGCTAAAGCAGTTGCTAGTCTTGCATATCTATCACGTTGGATAACTTGGTTAGATGCAGGAGCAGGTTTTAGACCTAATTCTTCACATGCATACTCTATAAGTCTTATCACTATACTCTATTTCAATAGTTTGAGTACTCTCTTTTTTATACTCGTAAAAAACTGCAGAATCAAAAACTAAGTTCACTGCATCACTATAAGCACGGACAAGTCCTCCTGTCCCGAGTTTTGTGCCTCCAAAATATCTAAGTATAATAACTGCAGAGTTAATT
>CAYLZE010000002.1:98140-146907 GCA_964388035.1 uncultured archaeon | reverse complement strand
TTATTTTTTTAGAACCCAGATCTTTATTGTACTTTCCTTGCGAGGTATGTCGAGTAATTTAACTAATTGAACTCGGCTCTTCTCAATTATTGGTATTAAAATATCATCACGAGGGCTATTAATAACGAGACAGCCTTTTTTACTCCCATGTATCATAAAGAGCTGAAGGAGGGCATTATATAGTTGGTTTAGAATCTCGGGGGTGTATTTAACAAAATGTCCGTAAGGGGGATGTGAGAGAATAATATCAATATCAGACATGGGAAAACAGCTCATGTCATCAAGAAGGAGATCCCACTTGAAAAATTGAATATTCACCATGCCAAGGATTTGAGCATTAGCACTTGCCTCCTGAATCCACTTTGGATCAAAATCAAAACCATCTATTTTCAGGGAAGCTTTATTTCTGCTATTTAGGATTTTTTCTGCCATGAAAGCGAGATTTCCTGCACCACACATTGCATCCATGAAATGAGAGGCAGTTGGAACTTGTTGTAGTGCTAATTGAACCATTACATGACCAATGCTAGGGAATACGGGTGTGGAGTGTACTTTTAATAAAGGAAATAATTTTTGAGCAGGTAATTCCATGGTTATTTTCAAATGGTACTTGTTTATAGAGATATGTAGAACATTGTTCGCTTTTTTAAATTCAATTTTAATGGAAGGAAAACGCTCGTTTGCTATTCGTTTAAAAATACCTTGAATTTCTTGTTGTGAAAAATCTTTCCAATAGTAATTATTTGCTATTACTTCTAAAGAGTCGAGATAAGTAATTTGGAATAAATTATATAAAGCTTTTTCAATGCTCTCATTAAGAAATTTAGTTTTTTCATATTTTCCCCTTTTAGGATCTTGAACATGATAAGGAAGTTCGTAAGAAACGACTTCTAAGCGTAGAATTTCGACAGTTGCACATTTACTTAGAATCTCTACGCATTGAGAGAATTCTTTTTTATTTGGAGCATAAAGTGTTAGAATTAATATCCCGCATTCTGAAATCTGAAGCTCGTATTCTACTTTAAACAAATCAGGAATGCTTTTCTTCACTTCTTGATAACAGAATGATTCACAATTGATAGGACAATGAATGATTATTTTTAGCAAGGAAGATTTATTTTACGATGCTTAAAGAAATTTTAATAAATGCTAGAGAATAATTTCTAATAAGATTTATCAGATAATATTAATTTGCTTTTTTCTAATTAAGAAAAAAGGTTGATATTTTCATTTTCTTTTTATTTCTTCTTATATAGAATTGTCTATTTTAGCCACTTCATTAATGATTTCAATTTGGAAGTCAGCTGAAACTGCCTGTAGAAACTCAAAAGAGGGCTTTATCTTTCCTAGAAGTCCCAATCGAAAGAGGGGTAGAACTAAGCGGAAGAGATCCTAAAGGGCTTGCCGCAAGCGCGCTTTACATTGCTGCGAATGAATCCGAAATCCGTAGAACTCAGTTTGAAATAAGTTCTATTGCGCGAATTACCGAAGTTACTTTAAGAACTCGCATTAAAGAAATTAAAAAAATTCTAAATTTCAATTAAAATGTAATGGAGTTATAAAAAGAGCAAATATTTACAGGAACGATAGAAATAAATTGTAATAAAAATTTTTTTTGACTAAAAATGGATTACGGACCTTACTTTCCTGCTATTTTTAGAAATTCTTTCTGATTTATGATCTTGGTTCCTTGCGCTCTTGCTTTCTTGAACTTGGTCGTCTCCTCGGTGGAATTGGTAACCAAATAGTCTAATCCCTTGACCACGCTGTTTTTTACGATGCCGCCATTATCTGTCACTATTTTTTCGGCATCCGCGCGCTTCATCTTGTCGTCTAACTTGCCCGTGAAGCAAAAACTCTTTCCGTTCATTTCAGACATGATGCTTGCTACCTCCTTTTTTTTAATTGAGATTTTTCCCCCTTCTAACAGCTCTCTCATTTGGGGGTAAAGGGAGTGTACACCATCTAATAACACTCTTGCCGAGACTTCCGCGAATCCATCTACTGAGGATAATTCAGGAATCGTGGCATCTTGGATTTTTTCTAACGTGTCATATCCCGCATCCACGACGCGTTTTACAAGGCGTTCTCCCATGTCCTCGATGTGAAATCCCGCAATGAACTTCTCTAAAGGAATTTCCTTGACTGCCCATAAGTTTTCCAAAGCTTTAGTGGCGGACTTTTCTTCCACTCTGTCCAATTGGGTGAGGACTTTCACGGTCAAGCGATATAAATCGGGAATGGTCCTTACTTTACCCCCGTCATATAACGGTTTCAAGATGAGATCGCCAAAATGCTTCACGTTCAATTTTTTAATCCATTTTTTCAACCGTTTATAGGCGAGCTTGGGACAATTAGGGTTCGGACAATAAAGCCGTGAGCCTTCATTTACCAAGAATGTTCCGCAAGTACATTGTTGGGGGATTTCAACAAGCTGAGAACCGTTGCGATTGAACACGACCCGTTCCACGTGGGGAATGATGTCCCCGCGCTTGGATACTATCACTTCCGAACCGATTCGGATATCTAATGCCTTGACGATATCGGGATTGGATAGACTGGCTCGTTCTACCCGCGTGCCTGCTATTTCCACGGGCTTAATAACCGCCACGGGAGTATAATTAACCCCGCTTTCGCTCCATTCTACATCAATAACAACGGAGCGAGCTTCTTCTGCCCCAAACTTGAAAGCAATTTGTTTTTGCGGTCTTGGTCGGGACATGTCTTCTACATCCATCTCTTTTCCTTTCACTACTAACCCGTCAATGTCAAAATTGAGCAAGGAACGCTTGTTATTAATAGACTCGCGATAATCAATTACTTCTTGAACGGAATTAAAAATCTGCGTCTCTACTACTTCAAATCCCTGCTCTTTCAACCATTCAATTTTGTGTAATTCATCGCTGAATGCGAACTCAGGATTGATGCTGGTGGCATCATAACATATCACGGTGAGATCCTCGCTTCCCTTCCCATCTTTTCGCTTGCTTACACCTGAAGCGGTATTTCGAGGATTCTGAGTATCGGAATATTTTTGTTCAAAAATCTTTCTCGACAAAATAATCTCTCCACGAATTGCTCCTGTAAATACTGAATCGATTTCGGGAATAACTTTTTTCATCTTTCTCACGTTATCCGTGATATCCACTCCAATATTTCCATCTCCTCTTGTAATACCATATATATACTTACCTTGCAGAAATTGAAGCTCGATGCTGATCCCGTCCAGCTTGTATTGCACGATAAGGGGAGCAATCTTGGTCTTCGTGGCCCATTTGCGGAATTCTTGAGGGGAAGATACTTTATCCTGGGAATTCATGAACATTAAATGTTCTCTCTTATCTCTGGAAGGGGCGGCGGGGGACCCAACCTTGATAAAAATGCTATTATTAGGATCCAATTGCCTTAATTCATCCCATAATTTATCAAACTCCTCATCGGTAATCTCTGGCTGCTCGTTATAATATAGATATTGGTAATATTCAATCTCTCTTTTAAGTTCTTGAATCCTCTGTTCTTTTGAATTAAAAGGGGTGGTAAGACTCTTGCCTGAAGAGGGCTGGGGGCTAACTTTAATTTCGTTTTTTAAAATGGCATCGAATAGACCTGCTTGTCTTGTCCTTTTTGGCATTTATTACACTCCTAAATTTTATTAAATTTTGGTTATGATCTTAATGAATGTTTCTCTATATAAAAGTCGAGACCATCCTGATTTTTTAATCCGGATAATTTTTACATTTTCTGGAAAAATGTAAAATAGTTGAAAATTAGTTAACCAATTTCTAATATTTTGGTGAATTTAAAGAAAAATATTATGAAGTTTACTCTATATTTTTTATACTTAAAGAATATAATTAATGGCATTTCATTTTATCATTTTTTCACGTGTTAATAAAAATAAAGATGGATTTGAACTTGATTGAATTTTTAAAAACTTTTTTTTTTTACCTTATTATTCCGAAATCTTATTATATCATATGAAAAATTCTAGAACCTTAAGAGGATATTAAAAAGAGAAAGAAATGGATAAAAATAAAAAAAATGGATTTATGGTGCAAGAGCTTCTTGTAAGACTTGCATTTTTTTCATACCTTTTATCTTAACTTTTCCTGTTAGCATGCTTATTAACATGGCTAATTTAGACATTTTTCCCGAACTAAAATTAAAAAATAATTCTGCCCTTGCTGCGAGAGAACCATCCAAATTCAGACTGCTTAAAGTTTCCTTATCATTACGAATAGATTTCACATCGACGGTACCTTTATCTATTATAATTAAAGCGGCATATCTTTGATCCGTGAGATTATATAAAAATTCATAATGTGCATCCTTGAACTTCTCTTTAAACTTCTCGGAATAGTTCAAACCTTCCATTTGTTTCCACATAAGATTTGCTAATCCTCTTCTTACTTGCGTTTTGGGATAAGACATTAAATTTTCACCTATTTTATATTTTCTTCGATTTAACTTTTAATTTTTTACTCTCTTTACTTTCATTTTTTAAATTATTTAATTTTTTTTGTGGAGGTAAATATTTGGGGTTAAAAAATTTTATAGAGGGGATGTTCCTTACTAATTGGTCTCTTTCCTTGCAAGCGTGCCCCATAGGCAATTAATCCATCAACTGACGCCAATGCGGGATATACCCACGATGCATTTTCAATAGGACCATATAAACAGAAATCTGCACCAAACCATCGTATAGTTCCTAAAACTATGGCGGCCGAAGCATAAAAGGCTTTTTTTCCAAATTCTTTAACTTTTTTCCAATCATAAAGCGCATTTGCTGGAGCACATCCAACGGGATATCCCAATGCTTGCTTTATTTCTCTTATTGCTAATGAAATCCAGCTAATACTAGCAACATCCACCACGCCCATATCAATGAGGATATTTTCAATTCCGACAGACGTTGCAGCTGGTAATAATTTTGACTTTAATAATTCGAGTTTCCGTTCAGGTTTAATCGCTTTCATGTTAAATGCGAGCACGATGGCATTCTTTATCTTGGCATTTTTAAGGCAATCCAGTTCTTCCTCGGCGAAATCATCGGTAATGCTATTATAAATCAATCGTGATGAAAGGTTATTTCCCATGAAATGCTTAATTACTTCAATACGAACTTTTTGAGAAGAAGAATCCACGAGAATAGGAGCATCAGTATGGCTCGTTATGAATTCTATATAACGAATTAAAGCCTCAGAAGTATCTCCTATGACATCAATAAATCTTGGGACTCCCGTTTGAGTGGAAAGAGATTCTTCTTTTTTAAGAAGTTCTAAAGCTTTTTGCTCGTCAAAAATGCCTGCTTGGGAATCTTGTACGATCGCGTGATTGGAATAAAAGATGCTACTTACTAAAACTATAGGGCGCTCATATGGGAGACCACCAATTTCAACTCCATTGATATTGAAAATCTTTTGCTCGGTAGTAAACGGGAACATCCTATCCACCTTTTTTTTAAGTTAGTTAAGATTTACTCAATGCCTCTTGTTTCCATTCTTTAAATGGTTTTATTTTTTTAAGCTTAAAGTCAATTGCATCCAAATCATCAGCGATAGGTAAATGACCATAAGTATGTGTGGCTTGCACCGCGGCATGGATATGCTCTGAAGGTGCATCTGCTGGAATATTTGCTAGAATAATCGTTAAATCATGGTCACGAGCAAATGTATCAACGTATCTCTTAACCATATCTACAATTTTCTCTATAGGACCATCGCGTAATAAGCGTGCATTAATGCCTCCCACAACCATCATTCTAACTCCTTGCTCCTTGTATCTATTTGTGAATTCAACAACAGCATCTAAGGGATACTCATGCCAACGCCCCATTCCGAGAAACAGGGCAGGTGCACCTTGACTCGCAATTTCTATGTTAAAACTGTCATGCAGAATTTTCTTATCAAACTTTTCCAAGCGTTCCTCGCAGTAATCTCCACTCACGTTCATGGACATTACACCGAACTTTTTGGTGTTTTTCATTAGCTTTAAATTGTACGGAACCACCCATTGGTTCATCTCTTCAATAGACAAGTTGGGAATGCAAGCCCACGCATCCGCTCCCACCGCCATTAACACATCTGAGGATTGATTTTGAGTTTTTATCCACGGAGTTAGTATATCATCAACTAAAAATGTAAATAATTTATGGGCAAATTTAGGATCCCTTCGCATATCTCTTACCAATTTTGGAAAAGTTCGCATTCCTACCGCCAAGCTGAAAGGTGAGCAGAATAGACCCGTTGAAAAACCATACTCTAAATTCAATTCCATCATTTCGAGTACCATAGGAAAACGACCGGCATTCTTAAAATCCAGCTCTTTTTTTCTTAATTGATCTAAATCTTCTGGCTTTTTTATGAGGGGATCCCGAAAGTCTATGGTGGGCATTGAATTTTCACCATATATCATCTTTCCTCCTAATGCTTCAACCTCATAATTGTAAATGTCCGCTGCAGAAACCATGGTATCGAAGTCATAGTAAGCTGAAACCCAAGCAGATGCATCAATGTTTACTTTTGCATCATAATAAAATTTCTTGGCGGGAGTTCCAGTTAATAACATGGTATGATCATGCATTTGTGCTGTTACTTGAAGCCACGGTCTGTCGGAACTTGCTAACATCCCTCCTAAACCACCTTTAACTTCTACCGAACCTTTTTTAGCCAAGTTATCTCACCCCACCATTTTTTGTGCTTTTTCAACCGTATCAAAAGCGTCTTTGCCCCAAGCATCCGCTCCAAATTCATCCACTATTTCTTGCGTTAAGGGAACGCCTCCTAGCATTACCTTCACCTGATTTCTCAAGCCTTTGGATTTCAATTTTTCTATGATAGCTTTCATTTCTGCCATGGTGGTTGTCATGTAACAACCCAAACCTAAAATTTTAGGTTTTACTTTCTCAACCTCGCTTATAAACTTATCAGTAGGAACATCTTCACCTAAGTCAATTACTTCAAATCCTGCGCTTCGTAAAGTAGCAACCACCATCAATTTCCCCAGATTATGCATGTCCCCCGCAACGGTTCCGATTACTACTTTTCCTTTCTTCCCCAAATCTTGACTAGAGAGTTTTGGTTCCACTATTTCCATCGCCACTCTAAAAGCTTCTGCGCTTAAAATCACATCTGATTGAAAATATTCATTTTTTTTCCATAATTCTCCCGCTTCCGTAATGCCCGGAACGATTCCTTCATTTAATATCGTTAGAGCTGCTATTCCTTGGTTTAATGCTTCCCGAGTCAAAGAATCTGCGGTATCATCCTCTCCATTTAACACGGCTTCTCTTATTTGAGATACTATACTTGGTTTACTCATTTTATATATCACCCGTTATTTTACAAATTATGATTCTATCAATCTACTATATAAAGCTTTCTTTTGTCATTTTCTTCCTAATCTTTGTTACTAAAATCTAAAAGGGGGAAATTCATGATCTTATAATGATGGTAATTATAAATAACGGTGAATCTCTTAATTTTTATCGGTCATATAAATTATTTCTTTTTCTAATAGATAATAAGATAATAGCTTCAAGAATGATATTCTATAAGCATAAAAAATAGTTTGAGAGGTTTAAGAGAGCATCAAAAATTTAGGAATTCCCAGAAATTAATTTGAGATCATTTTTTTCAATATTTAAATGTTGAAATAAGGAAAAGAATTAAACTCCAACGGAAACAAGAATCATTGGGAAATTTCATTAATTTTCTGTGTTAATTCTATAAAACCCTTCATCGCTAGTTCATATTTTCCCATTACAAAATAATGAGCCGTTTCTTCAAAAAAACGATCAAGAGACTCTGGAAATGTTTCTTTTAAATCTCTTTTAAGGCTCATCATGGTTTTGGCGCAGCTTATATACTGATTCCATATCTCTTTATAATTTTCAGGTAAGCGGGGTATTCTATCCTCTAACTTTGGAAGAGGAGGATATGTTGCATGGGGTTCTTTTTGATACCAGAAAGCAACACTTGAATAATCATTTTCATAATTATTCGCATGTCCGTGCTCTATGGTCCACCGAATTTTTTTCTTAAATCTAATGGGATCATTAATGTACCATCGATACATCCCATTATTTCCTGAATAATTAAAATTTTCAATAAGGTGAAATCCTGTATATGGTCCCGAAAATTCAATTTTAGGGCTAGCCCCTGCTCCAAAAATCTCTTCCGTGCCCGTGCCGTGAATCGAAGGCGGCCAAGTATCCTCATCAATGAAGATCATGTCATCTCCTTCTCCATACCACTCACCTGCGACATTATCTATGTTCAATAGTAATCCTGCTAATTGTCCATTTCCCTCTGTATCCAAAATTACATAATTATCTTTTCCTGTTATATTTTTACCGCTCCATAACCCAATATTTTTTTTACGTAAAGGAACATTTTCGGAGATTTTTGTAATTTTTTCTCGATTCCAAAAAGCGTGGAGATATCCCGTGTCTTGACGTAATGGTTCGCCATTTTTTTCATAATCTACATGATACCAAAAAGCAGAAAAGTAACCCCCTAACGTAGAAGGTCCTTGGTTTTCTATTTCAATTTTAGCATGATCTGAAAAGGGCATAGGAAAATACATGTTGAATCCATAACTTCCTAAAATCCCTCGATTTATAGTCATCATCAAGGAATTTAATAACCTCAGACGACAATTACTTACTCCAAAAAAATCTCCTAACGGAACTTCCACACTCGGATGCTTTTCATGATCCCAATAAATTTTTATGATTGCATTTCTAAATTCCAAGGGATCAAGGAGTATGGAGGTAAAATAAATATGCCGGATTATTCCCGGACCGTCGATATCTGCTAAAATCCTTGTTTCTTTACTTTTTATTTGGATAAAATCTAGATTCCTACCGGTTTGATCCCAACTAGAAACACGATAATTAGTCTTGTTTATCAGTTTATAAAGATTTGAAAACAAAATCATCCCTCATTCTTATTCTTGAAAAATAATTGTATTTTAAAAAACAGAAACTGATATTGTAATAAAAAATTTGGTAAATCTATTAAGTATGAAAATTATTACATTATTACATTTTGATTACTATTTTCAAAATTACACGAATAAGTCATGGATAAATTAAGAGGACATTGAAAAATTCGGAATTGAAATGAACTAAATTGAGATTGTTCTCATGAAGCTTAAATAATGAAATAAGAAAAAAAAGATATGGAAGTAAAAAAGGAATGTTAGTAGTTAACTTTCATAATCAGCTAATAAATCCGAAAATAATCGCTTTACCGCATCTATTCGACTCTCTTCTCCTATTTGTTCCACATTCTTTAGAGAAATAGCCTCCTTTGGACAAACTTCGATACATTGGGGTTCGGGAATGCCTTTTTCAGGATCAATAAATTCTTCTTTCATGCTTTCGCAAAGATCGCAAACTAAGGCTTTTTGAGAATCAATATGTAATGAAATAACCCCAAAATCGCAAGCTCTAACACAAAAAGCACAACCATTACATTTATCTTCAATGACAATGATTGAACCCGTTTCTTCATTCCGTTCCAAGGCCTTCTCGGGGCAAGATCGGACACAGGGGGCGTCTTCACATTTCTGGCAAGCAAGTGCGGTGTTTAGAATAGGTTCGATTCGAACGCGGTGGATCCTGGTATTGATTGGGTTGAATGCCGCATCGTGCACGAAACTACAAACGCTTTCACATGTTTCGCATCCCGTGCAGAGATTAGCGTCGACGCAGATGAATTGATGCATCTTGCCTCCTCTCTTTTTAGTGGAAGATCCTTTAGCTTTAGCTGACATTTACTTTTTTCCTCCTTTCTTGGTTTTTGGGGCTTTTGGTTCGAGATTTCCGATAACAAAATCCAATCCTAAATCCTTAAGAGTTTCATCTGTAGGAATACCGGTTTCTTTATCCCATCCTCTGGCTTCATAATAACCACTTAATATGGTTTGAAATCCTTTCTCATCTAAAGTAAATCCCTTGGCAGGGCCCTTGGTATGGGCTTGCTTGAAAAAACGTTCCGGAGGATGATCATCCGCTCGCGTCCATCCTTCCCGAATATTAAAGCATTTGGAAAGGTTCAGGATTGCAGCTCCTCTCTTTTTGATTGATTCATCCGTGGCTGGAATACCAGTAACCAATTCATATACCTTTGCCATTTCAGCATCCGTTTCATAAATTCCTCGGGTAAATTTACAAATAATATACGAATCAATGATAGCATAAACATCTTCCAGTTCAATTATAGCCTTTCCTCGTTCAACGGGTTTATCGTATCCAAAGCGATCAAAGGTGCCTTTAGCATCTAATCCATAAGCTCCATTTCTTAAGTGACAAGCACCTCTAATGGAAACGCTTTCTCCAACGGAAAAGGAAGTCATGCCATGAAGATCGAAAGCGGGCATTTCCAATCCTTTTATTTGCATTCCATAATAACCCGCATTTTTTCTCCCCATTTCCTCCAACCTTATTCCCGCCTGTTTAGTGCCATCTCCGAAAATCTTTCCCACAAAACCCTTGTTCATAATCATTTCTTCCGTGAACTTTACGAGATTATGAGTAGAACCGAAGGGCAATTCATATCCTAAATCCTCTTTAGTGATGATTCCTTCTTCATATAACTCGCAAGCCATTGCTGCAGTAACTCCTCCCGATATCGCATCAATACCTAAATCATCGCATAGCGTAATACATTTAAATATGGTAGGCCAGTCCCAATTACCACATGCCGTTCCAAATCCATAAACTAATTCTATATCAACACTTGCCACTAAATTGGGATAATCAGGATGGCTTTTAGGTACTCTTGCAAGATGATCACATCCAATACTACATTGGGAACAAGCTACTTTCTTTACTACCCAATCCTCATTGAGAATCTCCCCTGAAATGGGACCTTCCGTGATCTTTTCCCACGTTCCCTCTCTATAGTTGAATGTGGGCATCATTCCAAGTTTATTGTAACTGGTTAATCCCGAAGGGGTTCCTAAATCGCGATATTTTGCGGTTGCCGGACCATTCGCCACCTTAATTAATTTTTTAGCCATTTTATAAAATTCGGCAGGATACGCTACTTGGATTCCTTTTGTTCCTCTAAAGCAAATGGCCTTTAAATTCTTAGAACCCATGACTGCGCCCATTCCCGTGCGACCTGCTTGTCGATTCCTATCATTAGTGATGCATGCCATCCTGCTCATTCTCTCTCCCGCAGGTCCAATTGACATGACGGCTAATCTCTGATCTTGAAATTCTTCCCTTAATTGTTCTTCCGTTTCCCAACAACCCTTTCCCCATACGGTTTTTTCACAAGGAACTAAATAATAATCATCATCATCTACCACCAAGTATACAGGATCGGGTGCTTTCCCCTTGAAAACGATCATGTTTACTCCCGCGCGCCGTGCCTGTGCCCCTACGCTTCCAGATGATATAGCCATTCCAAAAAAACCAGTCAATGGAGATTTTGCAAAAACACCATATTTTGAGCTAGTAGGTAATATAGTGGTAGGAAAGGGACCATGGGCATAAACGAAAATGTTATCGGGACCTAAGGGATCCACGCCCGGTTCTAATTCATCCCATAAAATCTTTGCACCAAATCCATATCCCCCAATCCAATCCCTACAGAATTCTTTCGATAATTCGGATTTTGAAATTTTCCCATCTGTTAAATCCACGTCGAGTCTGGTTTGAGCATAACCTTTTATCTGGTCTGGAATTGTAATTTCTTTAGATTTACTCATCTTATCACGTTCAACTTTGATTTGTTTTTGATTAAATAATATCTTTATACTAATTAAAATTGTTTGATATTTATTAGATTAATTCTTATATTAATAAGTTTTAATCGATATTCCACTTGCATGCGATAGGATTATCCATCCCTATCGATATGATTGACCTTTCCTTGATTCTGAAACTCGATTGGATTCCTTTTTTGATTCATTTTGCTGCTTGCTATTGATCATGATGAGTAATTTTGCAATTTATTTCCAACTAAACTGGCAAGATATCGAATTTAATATTAAATAAACTCTTATTATGAGAAGAAAAAATTGAGCAAATTATCGCAATTAATCAATTCATCTAAAAATTTCTCTAATTGCCACGCTATAATAAAAACCTAAATGTGACAAAAATGAAGAATTCTTTTTTTAAAAATATTCTAAAATTAGTGTTGTTCGAATAAATATTACCTTGTAATTAATCTTCATTAAGAGAAATTGGAAATTCAGCTGTGAATCTAGTTCCCTCCTCTTCAGAAGTCGTAAAAGAAACGGCTCCCTTTAAAAAGGAGCTTAAGAATTTCATGCTATACGTGCCTAATCCCCTATTTGGATTTTTAGTAGAAAAGGATCGGTTGAAAATTTGTAATTGAACATCCCGTGGGATGAAGCCGGGATTATGCACCCAAAATTGAACTTGAGCCTTTTTTTGTTTACATCCAAAGAGTACTTTCCCGTTTTCAGGAGTGGCTTCCAGAGCATTTTTGATCATGTTGATTAAGATTCTCTTCAACAGCGTTCTATCCGAAGTAATAGTAATGGACGCAGAATTTGAATCAAGTTGAAAGGATTTTCCTTTAACTAAATCATGTTCTTTATACGTTTTATATATTTCTTCCAGTAAATTCATGGTATTGAACGTGTCAATGCTAATTTTCAAGCGATTATTTTCTGCATTAATTAGGAGATGTTGAGATTGAATTTCTTCGATGAGACCTTGGATAACATCGCCAGCCATTTTTATCAGATCGTTTTCGTTTAACTTTTCTTTGTAATTTTCCAATAAATCAAAAATTCCTTTCAAAGTGGATACAGAATTAAGAAGATCATGAAAAAATATTTGTTCTAAAAACAATCTCCATTTTTCATGTTGGATGTCTTGGAGGGTGATAGCAGTGAATTTCTCTCCGTTAATTGAAAGAGAAGCAGCATGTATACGCAGGTTTAAAGCACTATTTGTATTGAGGATCAATTGACATTCTCTTGTTGTAGGATTACCTTTTTGACTTTCTAATACGGCATCCAATGCCCCACAATAAGTACACGCTTCAACTGTTCCACATCCAGTACTTCTTTCCGTAGAATGAATGCAGCCTATTAATTCTCCGGGTCTTTTTCCAACTGCAGAAGCCACGTCATCCATATTTGTTAATTCTAATGCTCCTTCGTTAAGATACACTATTTGTCTATATTTATTCACGATGAGAAATACCATGGGGATTTTTCCCAAAAATTCATTCAAAACCTCATTATTTTGAAACAGTAGAACTTGTCGTTGTATTTCTTCGTCACTCGCTCTCTCTTTCAGATTTAAATCTAGATCCTTTTGAATTTTATTTATCATGACGGAAAACCTAATTTAATCATGATATAAAATAAACTTTCTATAAAAAATTAAAACATAATATTTGATAATCGAATTAGATCATATAGTTATTATTTATTAATACTTCTAAAACGAAGTATAATATTGATGTTAGATGACCTATTAAAATGTAAATAAGTCCCTTTCGCGTTATATGTCAATTTTATATTCTAAGGTTGCTTTATTGGGAAATTTTCCTCCTCTTATGTCCCAATTTTCCAATTCTAGTTCATGGATAACCATAATAATATTATCATTTCCATCAATCCTGGGTGAATTCTTCAAAATAGCGATGATTTCGGTATATAATTTCTTTTTCGTTTCAACCGTCCTCCCTTTAAACATGGTAAGCACTATTAACATGTAATTATTTGATCTTTTGGGATGGATTTCAAAATTAGATTAATCCAGCTCATAAAGATGTTGTTTTCTATCATCATCAGGAATTTTGAGCGTTTTGACCAAAGAAACATGAATTCCATTCGATATTGCTTTTTTATATTCTTGGCTTTTTCCTTTTAGTTTTTATTTTTTTACTGAAGGCACAATTGAAATAATTGATTATGTAATAATAATGAATTTTGTCATTTTATACCATTTTTTTTGGATAAAATCTCCCATTAATTAAATCAAATAGAGGTATAAGAAAAGGTAAAAAATCACGTTAGATTACATCCTAATAATAAGAGCATGGTATCAGAAAAACTCACCTTTTAATACTTAAATATCCCTCTATATTTAGTTATAATGAAATGTATAAGAAAAGCTATTTTAACGGAAGAAAATAAAAAAAAATAGCATGGCTGCATTAGATAATAAAGAATTCATTCTTGCGTCGACATCATGGCCAAGATTCCGTGGTAATAGGGGATCAACGGGACAAAGTATGCTTTATGGTCCAAGAGGGAATGAAATTCAATGGAGAATGAAGGTAGGATCTCATTCATGGGAACCCATAATTGGTATTGATGATTCGATATATTTAGCTCTTGACTCAAACGAATTACTCGCTCTTAATTTTAACGGGCGGCAAAAATGGAAAAAGGGAATATTTATGACAAGTGGAGAACCTTTTTATGGGATGACCCCTCCAGTCATACGACAAGATGGGAGTTTAATCCTGGGAACGACTGCGAGAATACAGTGTTGGGAAGCTAATGGAGATTTAAAATGGGAGAAACTAATTGATGGGCTTCCCTCTCCGCCAAATATTGGGCTCCACGGAATCATTTATGTGCCTGCTTGGAGCATCGATTGGGCGGGATTATATGTTCTCTCCCCCGATGGTCATTCCTATGGAAAAGATGATCCTCGCTTAACAAAAGAATGGAGAATCGGGCGAAACGTGCAAGTATCTCCTGCGGCAATTGATGAGAAGGGAAATCTTTACGTATCTTATCGCGCTAACATTACTCATCCCGAAGCATACACCTGGGACCCTCCTGACGAAATTAATGAAGATTTTTATTACGAATGCGTGTTTTTTAATTATTTAGGCGAAAAATTAGGGTTCTTTTTACCGGATTATTATGTTTCTGGATGCCTCCATCCGACTTCTATATGTGTAGATCATGAGAATATCATTTACTATATGGGCGGGAGATTTGGACAATTAATTGCCTTCAAGCTTGAAGATATTTTAGCCATGAATCTTCCCAAAGATCTTGGCATGAGAGATGGTGGAAGGAATCTTACGTATAAAAAACACTTTAAATTAGCAGATTCAATGCTTGATCACTCTATTTGGACTTGGGATAGGTTAAGCGATAAAGATTCTATAGGAAAATATGGTAAGCTTTTTGGCTTGAACCCCATTGGTCATCCCGCAATAGGCAAAAATAATATCATTTGGATAAGACTTGAAGATAGAGGTCATGAGCCCTCAAAATGGCTTTTAAAACTTGATACGAATACTATCCGTACAAAAAACACATTGAATCATGAAGCTATTGAATTGAGTGCCCCAGTTACCGCGAATCCCATAATAGATGGAAATGATTTTGCATATTTAGGAACTCTTGACGGAAAAGTACATGTTTTCAATGCCAAGGGCGTGAAATTAAGAGAAATTGAAGTTGGTCATCCTATCTCCTCATTGATAATAGGACCACACCAATCCCTTATCATTACCACGAACGATGGATTTTTACTTGTAATGAAATAATACAATTTTACTTATAATTTTCCATGAAAAGTAAGATTTAATTAATGATCAAGGCAATTATTTTATTAAGAACTAGTTCCTTCCTTTTCAGAAATCGTAAAAGACACGGCTCCCTTCAAAAATAAGCTTAAAAATTTCATGCTATACGTGCCTAATCCCCTATTTGGATTTTTAGTAGAAAAGGATCGATTGAAAATTTGTAGTCGAACTTCCCACGGGATAAACCCGGGATTATCTATAATTTTCTATGAAATGTAAGATTTAAATAATGATCAAGGCAATAATTTTATTAAAGAATTATTTTAAAATGCTACATAATAAAGAAGATCTAAAATGAACGAACAAACTCAGATTGAAAGACCACCAAATAGGCAGAGGAACTTTTTATTTTACACGATTCCAAAATACGGCACATCAGTAATGATGGGATTTGCAGATGTCGCTCTCGCTACATTATATATTCTTGCGTATCAAATTCCACCATTAATGGTGGGGTTTGCTCTGGGAATGGGCAAGCTCATGATTGCGGGCTCCCAATTCTTTTTAGGATGGCTAAGTGATGCCAAATATACCCGATGGGGTCGAAGGAAACCTTACATGATAATTTTAAGTCCTTTATTGGGCATTTCATTTATTCTGCTATTATTACCCACTCTATTTCTGCCCTTAAACGATAAGACTGCGATCTTTACTTGGTTATTAATAATATATCAATTCTTTAATTTTGCATATGGTTTAACTAGCGTTAAAGGCGCTTGGATGGCCGAACAATTTAGATCGGTAGATAGGCCAAAGGCAGCCCAATTTGAGCAAACCTTCTCATTTGCAGGAACTGCCACCATGGCTGTTTTCTCCCTGCTAATTTTGACCCGCTTCATTGACCAAATTCAAGTAAATCCTTCAAATATTCCTCCCACATTTCTTTATTTGGTCATATTATTTGGAATACTTCCCGTTTTTTTCTTCTACTTATCTGCATTTTGCATGCCGACGGAACCACCTTATCCAATTACTTCAACTATGGTGGAAGCATTGAAAACAGTAATAAAAAATAAAAACTTTTTATTGGTTACCTTGATGATTGGCATTGCCAGTTTAGCTTGGACACAAGTAAGCTCTTTAATCTTGTTATTCACGGAAGTCGTATTACAATTAAGCGAAACAATATACATAGTCGCCGCCGCCATATTCATTCTGGGCATTCTGTTTTTCTTGTATATTTGGAGAATATTGATAAGAAAATTCGGTAAAAAGAAAAGCCTTCTCTATGATTTATTAGTGGCAGCTATATTTCTCCCCTTAACGTTATTAGGACTAATTGAGAATTTACCGTTGGTAATTTATGGAATTCTTTTCCTACTTGGAATAGCAGGGATCTTATCCGGATGGTACATCTTTCAATCCATAATGGTACCCGATATCTCCGAAGATGATGAAAAAGTGACCGGAGAACTAAAAGCTGGGACGTATATAGGGTTTCCTAGTATTCCTTTAAACATTTTTCAAGCAATAGGGCTAATTATCATGGGCGGTGTGTTAGAATTACCTCAAATTACACTAAGATCCTCCGCTTTTTCTATTGGATACATCTTATGGGGGCCAATTTGTTCAGCCATTCTGATAGTGGCTTACTTTTTCGCTAGAAAATTTATTCAACTAGACTTTGAATGGGAAAAGAAAAGTTAGTTCTCATTCCATTTTTTTTTATCTACTAAAAATAGAAGGTAACTAAATTAAACCAATTAGCATTTTTATAAAAAAAGACTTATAAAAGGATAACAAAGACTAACATGACTTAAAAAAAAGAAATACTCTGAATAAGGATTGATGTAATCCTTCAGAGGATAAATTAAATTTATTCTGGTTGTTCTTTACTTGATTTAACCCACCGAGTAAATGTTTTCGCATTAAAACAAATAAAGATCAATAAAATGTATGCACCTCCTAAAATCGCTCCAATGATGTTAAATTGCATGGAAGAAATCAGCATGAGCAATCCCAAAATGAGCACGCTACTGAAATTGAAGCAAAAATGAGCTATCGTAGTAATCAATAAGCTACTTTTTGAGTTAACATAAAGCCAATTTAAGATTATATTGATCGCTAATATCAAAGTTGCATAAACTGGCCAGAAGGCGGTTGATTGCGATGAGCCGGGAACGAATGCATAGGGAACGTGCCAAACAATCCATATAGCAGCTTGGACGAGCGTGGCTGTGGTTGCATTCCATCTCTTGAGCATTCGTGGAAGAGCGAACCCTCGCCAGCCTGCTTCTTCCGATGCAGGTCCTGAAAAGAAATTGTACAGGAAAAAAGTGAGCAAAAGCGATATAGTGAAATCCGCAGGGATCGACCAACTTCCACTGAATGATACTAGGATGAAACAAACAGCCAACGGTAAAAATAAAAGTATGAGGGCAGCAAGCCACCATTTCCAAGACACTTTAGCCTTCAAGAATCCAGAAAATAATTCTTTTAATCCTGTTTTGCCAGAATTAATGGCTGTAAGGAGAGTAGCAGTAATGGTGGGGCTAAAAGCCATTAGTACCCATAATAAAAATGCAATAAAATTCAGATTACTTGGACTAAAAATCTGGATTTGGAACGCATATGAAACAAATCCACCCAAACTCGTTAATATCAAGGCGAAAACATAATATAATGTAAGTTCATGCTTTTTGAGAAAACTGTCATTCATAAGAAATAACATATATAACCATCATAAAAATTTTATGAACCGTGAATTGATTACGTAATCTGTATACTTGAGGTCAATAGCATCTAATTATTCACCATTTGATGGAATATTAACTTGAAAGAGTTCTAAAAGTCCGCACTCGATTCTCAATATCCTCCTAATTGTCTGATTGGAAACGGGACTTCTCAATATATTTTTGAAAAGGATTTGAGATTGATAGTAATCAATGTTTTTCCCTTAAAATGATTGTTCTCTTTCAGTAATTTTTATTTTTCTTCAAGGCGATTTTTCAGTTTTAAGTTTTCAGCTTCAAGTTTATCAATTTTTTGGGATTGTTCCGTGATTTTTTGGGATTGTTCCATGATTTTTTGGGATTGTTCCCTAATTAATTGCTCCTTTTCCTCAATCTCAGTTAATAAGATCTGGTTTTTTTTGGGAGCGATTAATACCAATCTATATAAAGGTTCTTCTTTTTGGTGTTTGACATCTCGTTCCTTTAACCCCAATCGAAAAGGAACGATGTCAGACACGTCGATTGCCGCATCTAAATCCCATACTCCTTCTATGTTAATGGCTACTTTACGAACTTCCTGAATCTTGTAAGCTCCATCTGATTGTAAAATATAAGCACGGAAAAAGGGAGGTTTATAGATATCAATCGATACATGAAATGAAGGGAAAATAACATATAAAGGTATCGCCAAAAATCTGCAAAAGTCAATCTTTTCTGCAATATCAGATCTCCACGTACTTTTTGAGAGAATATTAATCACCATGGTAGGCACCTTGTTATTAAATTGATCAGCATGATATGAAGATAAAGTATAAGGTATTTTCAACCCTTTAAAATAGGATATGTCAAATTGAACATCAATTTTCATTCTTTCTTTTTCAAAGTAATGATGCAAATCCCACATGGTTCGATCATCGGGAAAATTGGTGGTTAATACATCGTGTAAATAAGTTATTTCTGCAGAGTGCGGTTCACTTTCCCTCCTTCCTAATCTAGGTACGTTTGGATCGAAAGTATCGGGTTCCGCATCCCGATGTCGAGTACTGACAAAGGGTTTCCTTTCTATTGTAATTTTATCCTGAGAATCTGATTCATCTTGCATTTATATGGCTCACCAATAATCAAATATATAATAGATATTTAGATATATAAAGTAATTTAATTCTTTATACTTATCATGCCCATTATTAATAAGTTTGAATTCAAAAATGCTTGAGAAATTAAATATTCTTATTCATTATAACGCTTTTTTTTCCTAAGTAATCAAATTTTCTTGTAAAAATATTTTAAATCTCAAGAATCAAAAATGAAAAGAAAATTTTGAATATAATTTAACATGTTCTGAAAATAGATTTATTGCTTTATATTATTTTATCCAGATTTATGCTTGGGCTTGTTTTTTGGGATATCGATCTTGAAGATTTAATATTTCGTGGAACATTTTATTAACCAATTCATTTCTGATTTGCTTATAATTTAAATCGTTCCATAAATTAACTTTTTCAAGAGGATCATTTTGAATGTCATATAAATCTCCCGTATTAGGGAACCCTTCGTATAAAGTAACCCTATATTTTTTAGTCATCATTGTTCGAACCCGGATATCTTTATGAAGTATTTGAGTTGCAGATTTGTGCGCATCCTCATCTTCTTCAATTATACAATTTTCTCTTAATTGAACATCCGTATTTTCTAAAATCGGAGAAATATCATATCCTTGCATCCCAGAAGGTTTATATTTTTCTTTTATATCCACTAAATTTAAGATTGTTGAGGGGATATCAATTGAACTAATTAAAGATTCGCAAATGCTTCCTTTTGGGGTCATTCCAGGAACTTTCCATATCATTGGAACCTTGATTAACCCTTGAAAATGTGCAGGTCCTTTAAGGACAAGCCCATGATCTCCCATTAAGTCGGCATGATCACTTGTAAAAATAACTATTGTATTCTTTTTTAATCCTAAAGTATTTAAAGCTGAAAGAATATCCCCCACTCCTTTATCGATTAAAGAAATGGTACCATAGGTATACGCATGAAAGGTGCGTAATTCTTCTTCGGTAGTTTCCCGTAATCTGCTTCTTCGATACACGTTTACATGATGTTTTAAAACCTCATGATCGTGCAAGGATTGAATGTCGTTTAATGTTGGAGATATTTCAATCTTGTCGGGATCATACAAGTTTCGATACTCTTCTGGTGGACAAGTAGGATGGTGTGGATCTGGGAAGGAACAATGGATAAAAAAGGGGTGATCTCCATGTTTTCCTTCGGCATGATTCTCCAAAAAGTTAATTGTTCTCTCCGTAATGTATTGTGTTGAGTAAATATTACTCGGGATCGGAGACTCGTCCAAGATTCGATCAAATAATTTTAATGCCCGAGATTTTATGAGATCTAAATATTCTGGAGCGTTTTCTTCAATCCAATCCAAATAATGTCCTGCCACTGCATCCCCGTGTCCGACTGTTAGCTCTACCTCGCCGAGTCCATAATAAGGTTTTGGAATGGGTATTCGTTTATCCTTAGGAGTATAAATAAAAGGAATCATCTGTTCATGGGAATAATTTTTCCGATTCCAAGGGGTTCCATACCAATTAAGATGTATTTTCCCAAAAGAACTTGTCAGATACCCTGCCTTTCTTAATGCATCAGGAAAAGTTGGAATTGAGGGATTTAAATTAATTCCATTACATCTCACGCCATGGAGGCTGGGATATTTTCCCGTGAAAATTGTTGAGCGATTAGGCATGCACATTGGATTTGCACAATATGCATTATTAAACCTCACTCCTTCCGCCGCTAATTGATCGATGTGTGGAGTTTTTATATCAGGATTACCAGCACATCCGAGGTGATCAGCACGCTGTTGATCAGTTATTATGAATAAAATATTCATCTTTTCTTTCATATTACTTTTCCTATTAATAGAATTAAATTAATTAAATATTATTTTCGAATTCATTAAGACTTGCAATCAATTGGTTTAAGCTGGGAATTTTTCTTACATTTTCTCTGACTGCTTCATTTATTTTTCCAGAGGAGTCTGCATAATAATCTGTTATAAGTTGATCTTCTGAGTTGTCTCTTTGTATTAATATAAAAGGAATCCCAGCATTACGCGCAGCCCAAAAATCATCATAAGAATCTCCAATAAAGATTATTTCATTTAAATTTAAACTAGTATCCTCGAGGGCATAATCAAAAATCAGAGGATTGGGTTTTCTGATTCCAACTTCAGCAGAAATTACAATTGAATCAAAATACTGAAGAATTTTTTCTTGTGAAAGAAGTGAGTAAATGTGTGGAGGATGATCAAAATTGGTGATTAAAGCAAGAGCATGCCTTTTTTTTAATATTTTTAAAATTTCAATAGCAAAAGGGTCCAATTTCACGTACTTTTGCCAGGAAGTAACGCAAGCAGTGGCAATATTTTTTATTTCTGAATTAGCCAAAATTAATCCCAGATCCTCACACTGGTTTGCCACTCTCTGCTCAAAAGTAGAAAAATCTTCCTCAATACTCAATGGGGCTGGCTTACTAAAAAATCCATTACATTCTTTTTTAAATGAGGATTTATTTATTTTTAAACCATAACTACAAGCTGAATTATAGAATGTAGTTAGCCAATCTTTCCAAGCTAAATCAATGTTTTGATATACTAAAAGAGTGCCATAAAGATCAAAGAAAATCCCTTTTAACATTTTAGTTTTTATAATTGTATTATTTATGAGATACTAAGAGATGACAGGAAGACTAACTTTATTGGCTTGATGGTTTTGATTTGGGGCACATTTTTAAACAAACAGAACAATAATTATTAGTTAAAAGACTCTGAATGCATTTCGAGCGTTCAATATGGGTTATGATTCCCGAACCGCTAACCTTTTCGATAGCATTTTCATAAGCTGCTTTTCCCTTACAATTTCTAATACACACTCCACAATTCTTACAGAAATTTTCTATGTCGCTAAAATCCTTTTTAGTTATCGTGGGAATCTCAGCATCGGTTGAGATCATGCTCCACCGCTGTCGGGGTCCAAATTCTGGAGTTACAATTAATCCATTTTGACCTTTAATTCCTAAATTTGCAGCCACGGCATGAGGTGGAAAGAGCATTTTTCCGCCAAATGGATGGTGAGCTTCGGATTTATATCCTTGTTCTTTTAGATAATTTGTAAGCTCAATGGTGGCATCTCCAAGTATTTTATAGACTCTAAAACACTCCATTTCACAAATTGCACTGGGAGCCATTTTAATTTTATCCCATTTCATTTCCATTCCTAAAACAATTGCATTGCGCCCATATACTTTTAAATCCTTGAAAATGAAATTCTCAAGAACGGGAGTATATCCAATCAAATCAATATCCATTTCTCTTGCTTTTTCTTCAAATTCATTCCAGAATTCGGGAAGTGTTTCCGTTTTACTATTATTTTCATTGCCATATTTAGTTTTGCGCGCATCTTGAAATCCCTTAAATGTTCCTCTCAAATACTTGCTAAATTCTTTGGCGACTTTCCGATCTACTTTTTCTGCTGGTCCCATACTCATGCTAAATAATTCTTTGGGAACTTTAAAAACCAATCCCGCATTTTTACCGATATAAGTCGGTTCGATATCTATTTCAGTCATTCTCCATCAATCGATAAAATATCATGTTAACTAATAACTAAAGATTATATTTGAATAAATAAAAAAGTTATAATTAACTTTTGATAATGACCTGCTTAAAAAGAAATATGAGTTAAATTATAAAGCTTTCTAAATTAATACCATCATGACAATAGGATGTTAGAGCTTTATATTATACATTATTCTAATAAAATTTCTATTCTTGGTTGCATTTTTTTTATGCAATGAGCATTTTGCTTTTCAATTGAAATAAAACTTCTCTTAAAAAGCAAGCTTAGTTTATCAGAATGTGAAATAAAAGCAGAATTTATATTAAAAATTAAGAATAGGAATGGAACAACAAGTCGAGAATTATTATCTTTGTCCCTTTTGTAAAAATAAGCTTTCCACCAAGTTTTCCAAATGTTTTAATCAATATTGTGGCGGACAAGAGTTTAATGTGGGAAATAAGGTGATATATCGTTTAAATCCTAAATTAGGAATTGGAAAGATCATCAAAAAGCTCGAGATTCCCTATTCTAAAAAATTAGATGGAGAGGATACTCTACTTCTCGCCAATTATAAAGTTTTATTTCCTAACAACTTAAATAAGATTATTCATCCCGTTGATTTGATTCATCAAGTCTACGAATTGAACGAGCAGGTAGTGACAAAGAATGGCGTGGGTGTAGTAAATTCCAATGAGATTCTTATTCAGAAAGGCAATTTATCATACGAGATATTATTTCCCAACGGGAATATCGAACAAGTACAAGAGACGGAAATCTATTCAGAATTCGAACCCACGTTCAAGGAACTAATAAATCAAAAAAGAATTGCTCCCCCCCAGCAGTTTCTCATTAAGTACTGGGCAAGTCTATTTCAATCATATTATACGTCCTATCAAATTAAATGCATTACTAATTCACGATTAACATTAATGTCTCACCAGATCAATGTTGCTCATCGCCTTTCGGAGGAGCTTTTCGCTAAAGTGATTCTTGCGGATGAAGTGGGTTTAGGAAAAACGATTGAAGCGGGAATTTATTTAAAAGAAATGATGGCGAGAAATCTTGCAGAGAGGATTCTAGTAATTGTTCCCGCCACTCTTGTAAAACAATGGCAATTTGAATTGGACAATAAATTTAACATCAAGTTCAAAATTTATGATGGCAAGAAAATTAAAAAGCTCAATAAAAAAGGGAATATCAAAAATCCTGAATTACTTCAGAATCCCTTTTATTATGATAATTTAATAATTTGTTCCTTACAATTCGCGAGAAACCCAAAATATGCGGATTTTATTTCCCAGATTTCATGGGATATTGTCATTTTCGATGAAGCCCATCATTTAAGGCGTTATCTTACGAATGCCAGTACGGGTAATTTTCGAGAAACCTTAAACTACCGTTTAGCGAAAAATGTAAGCCAAAATTGTGAAAGCTTACTATTACTAACAGCAACCCCCTTACAAATGCATTCTTTTGAATTATTTTCCTTAATAGAATTGGTTCAACCCGAAGCATTTGAAAATTTTGGCGATTTCGAGCATTTTAGGAAAAACATGCCGTTCATTAATCTTTTAGTATCGAATCTGAATAACATTGACCAACTTAATACTTTTGAAATTAAAAATACATTGAAATTGTTAAAAGATTTAAAATATATCTCCAATAACAAGAATAAAGAGCGGATATTAAGCGAAATAGAAAATCCCGATTTCAAGCAATCTCTCATCAAAAGTATCGAACAAGACCATACTCTTTCAAAGTTTTTAATTCGTAATAGAAAGAAAAACGTGTTTACCAAGGATATACTCAATAAAAGGGTTGTTAAAACCATTATGGTATATCCGACCGAACAAGAATTAACTATTTATAACGAAATCCGTCTTTATCTGGCTAAGATCTATAATGCCTCCATCAGTAAACAAAATGTTGGTCTCGGATTTGTTATCAGTACTCTCCAGAAATTATTAACCAGTTCCAAATATGCATTTTTGAAGAGCCTAGAACGCCGGTTAGAACATATTAACGGCCTAAAAAATCTTGCGAAAGAAATAGAAACTATTAAAACGGAAGATCCTGAATATTATGAAGTTGAACTGGAAGCTGAGGATATCGATACGGAAAGAGGTCTGATCTCCTTATTAACTACTACAAAGAAGTCGGGACAGGGCATAGATTTTTTTAATCAAGAAAAGATCCTCATGGAATTTCATGATAAATTATCTTCAATTCCCTATGATTCCAAGTCCGATACAATTATAGAACTATTGAGCCAATTATATAAAAATAATGCCCATGAAAAAGTCCTGGTGTTCACTCAATTCGTTGATACCTTATTTTATCTAAAAAAATTGATTGAAGAACAAGAGGAGGACTATTTCGTAGAAGTCTTCTATGGGGGATTAAATAAACAAGAAAAAAGTGAATCCGTGGAGAAGTTCAAAGAAAGCAAGAAATTCTCCATATTACTTTCTACGGAGATCGGAGGAGAAGGAAGAAATTTCCAATTTTGTCGAATTTTAATCAATTTCGACCTACCATGGAATCCCATGAAATTAGAACAAAGAATTGGCAGATTAGATCGAATTGGCCAACAAGCAGGCGAAATTTACATTTATAATTTCTTCTTAGAGGGTACTATTGAAGCAGACATCATTTTTGCATTAAATAAGCGCATTAATTTGTTTGAAGAATCAATCGGAGTTTTAGAGCCCATTCTAGGAAAGATTGAAAAGGATTTTAAAGATCTCGTCTTTTCAGAAACAATGGAAAAGCCAAAAAAGCTCAAGCGATTCACCCAAGACTTGGATGAGCAATTGCAAAAGGCCAGAGAAATTGAAATGCAGCTGGATGATTTGCTCATAGATAAAAAATCATTTAAAATGGATGATTTAATAACTTCTATTGCGTATTGTGATGAAGTTAAATTGTCTCACAATGAATTATTTCTTTTAATTAATTATTTTTTTGAATTGGATGAAGGAAAATTCGGCAATTTTACAAGCGAGATAATCAACAAGGAGGCAAAAGAGCCACACGTTAATTCGATAATTTATATCGGGTTGAATCCCTACTTATTGCAGATCCCTAATTATAAGTTATCGGAACAATATAAAGGAACTTTTGGATTGGAACTAGCCAAAAACCGGGAGGATATCGACTTTTTCGCTTTGGGACATCCATTAATAAATGATATGCTCGATTTTTGCATGAGCAACGCATTTGAAGGTAAATTCACGATTCTTAAGATTATAAAAACTGCTCTTCCTTCGAAGATCATAGAACAAATCGCTCAGTCAAGAGAGTTCTATTTATTTGTTTTTAGCGTGAAATTTCAAGGATATATCGTAGAAAAACAACTTGTCCCCATTGTCTTGGACGAGAGAGGAATGGAGTTATCTGATATCACCGATTATCTCCTTTTAATCGAAAATTATAAGCGTCTCTTTTTATTCTCCCAGGTTACTAAAGAAGATTTTACCTTCGATTGGACTTCAATCCAAACCTTGAAAAAACAAGCTAAGGAACACATCAAATCGAAAACTAATACCTGGAAAAAAGATGTTATAAAATTGAATAACAAAATCTTTAATCAAGAGAAAATCAAAAAAGAAAAAATATATCATCATAAAAAGAGTGTCTTGCAACATAGAATAGAAACATTGAAAAGCAAATTTGAGCGAAAAAGCAATCAAAAACCCACGGAACGCCAATTACAGAATATTAGAGAATTAAAGGATGTAAAGAAAAAAGAAGAAAGAAAAAAAAATATCGAAAAATTATATGAACAAATCACATTTTTAGAAAAAAAAATCCAGAGAACTGAAAAGGAGTTAGATGACCTTTCCTTCTGGTTTTCTGATGTTAAAAATGAAATGAAGAAACGCAACATCTCGAAATATTACACCAACCTTGAATTCTTTGCTAAGGTACTTGTAGTTTAATCAATCCGATATTGATTTCTTTTTTTCTTAAAATCTAATATTAATAAATAAGGAAAAAAGTAATATAATTAGAAAGAAAGTAGTTAGGGGATTATCGGTATCTCAATGAAAGAGGGATATTTTTTAGTACGATATATTGAAAGCGTGGGATTTTCCTCCATTGGACAGCGTCCAAACGTATCCTTATCCGCCCCTGCAATTGCTATTCGGATCTTATGTCCTTTTTTAATAACAATAGAGGTAGGAATTAACCCAAACGTCACTTCTGCTACTTCTCCCGGAATCATTGGAGAACTGTCCTTTCTCATGAATGAATGATAGGGCATGATACTTTTATATATGGGTGTTTCCTTGGATATTTTCCTGTGGATTAATCTTAATTCACCTTCTGTAACGTGAACGACATTTCCTATTTTGTCCACATCTTCCATGTATGCAAAAATAGCTCCATCTTCATGAGTAGAGCTCATGTATAAAGTGATAAGGGGATATCCCGTGATTTCAATTTCATTAACAAGAAGCTCGCTATCATACACCAATAAGAGCTTATCTCGCTTTGCTCGATTCTTATACCATACGGGACCACCCCCCATCTCGGTATACCATCGGTTATGCTTTCCCGTGGTAGCTTTAAAGTTGACTTTATATTGATCGAGATCTTCTTCTTGAGGCATGGATTTTGAAAACGATAGATTGTTGTTGGAAACCCTCAAAGACATCTTGGGTGATATAACGCGCTATTATGATGAATTTGGAAAAAAAGTTATAGAATTTCCTCCTCAAGATTATGAAACTTTAGAACGTGTTTTTTCCCTTCAAAATGTTTGCAGGCTTTCCGTGTGGAGCCTTACCAATGATGAATTTGAAATTTTTAAGGAAAAGTATATAGAATTTCTCAATAATTTTCGTAAGGAATACACCCCGCATTCCAAATCGGTAAGGAGTAGCAAAAATCAAGAATATCCTTATTTTATTTGGCATATCATATTCCCCATTAAAAAAATATATGAGAGAAGACCCCTTTAAATAAGAGAAAGTTAGGAAGAGTAATAAGTAATCAAGTTTCTTTTTCTTTCAAAAAACCATCCCTAAAGAAATAGTAGAATTTAATTTGAAAAAATAGATAAACTTTCTAGTTTTTATTTCTCAATTAATTATATTCTTCATATCTTTTTGAGTTGAATAAAATGGAAATGGGATATCATTCTTTATCTAATCTAGCCAAGATTAGAAAAAATGTAAAAAGAAATAGAATTTCGAGCTATGATAAAACAGGGGCTAATATTGATTTAGTAACGATGAGCCCCGGTGATAAATACGAAGTATGTAATATTAAAGGAGCAGGATGCATAAAACACATTTGGATGACGCTAGCATCCGAGGAACCCTATTATTTAAGGGAAGCGGTCATTCGCATGTGGTGGGATGGCGAGGAAAATCCTTCCGTGGAATGTCCCATTGGCGATTTCTTCGGAATGGGTCATTCAAAAACAGTAAATTATTGGAGCTTGCCTCTTTCCATGGGGCCACAAGAAGGTAAGGGCTTTAATTGCTGGTTTCCCATGCCTTTTTCAAGCAGCGCGCGAATTGAGGTTCATAACGAGACAAATAACAATTTTATTTGCTATTTTTACATCGATTATGAGGAATACGAATCATTAGATTCTTCCTATGGACGATTTCACGTGCAATGGCGCCGTGAGAATCCGTGTAAGGGAACGAATTATGAAAAAATCAAGGGTAACATTATTGATAAATTTTGGAAAAAAAATCCCACCCATGAAGAAGATTACGTGATTCTCGAGGCTAAGGGGGAGGGGCATTACGTAGGATGCCATTTAAACATCCATAATCTTTATTTACCGACAGATCCAAACTTTCATAACTGGCCCGGAGAAGGAGATGATTACATTGAAATTGATGACGGAGAGAGAATACTCTATGGAACTGGAACCGAGGACTACTTTTGCACGTCATGGAGCCCTAAAGAATATTATTGTTCCCCCTACTTTGGAATTACTCTCCCAGGTGGGAAGCAATACACGGGTAGAATCTCATATTACCGATATCACATTGAAGATCCTGTATATTTTCATAAAAACATTAAAGTTAAAATCGAGCATGGTCATGCCAATATGCGATCTGACGATTATTCTTCGACGGCTTATTGGTATCAATCAGAACCTCATTCAAAATTTCCAGTTCTACTATCCAGAGAAGAACGCCTTCCAAGAGAAGGACCAAACGAAGTTCCCATGGATTAAATCCTCCTTTTTTTTTTCTCTCCTTTTTAATTATTATCTTTTTTAGTTATTATCTTCTCAAATTTTGCGGTCAGTTAATGAATGAATTAAATCTATTGCCCAATTTTAATACATTTTAAAAATTTTAATTTTTCTTTCCTTGAAGAATAAAATTTTACACAATAATCGCAAATCCTTAAAATAAATTGTAATAAAATAAGATTTATATAGTTTTGAAACCAACTATTTACAACATACTTTATTAAAAAAAACCTAACGGAGAATATCATAGTGGAAAATTTTAAAGATACGTTAAAAAAGTTTTATTCAGAATATGATAAATCCTTGAAGCTAATGTTTATTGGCATCATCCTTCTCATTATCCTGGGCATCGCAGGAACGTTAAATGTCGGTTATGAAATCCCTCTCTTCGGTACTATCATATTTGCTCTTATCATGTGCGCGGGAATTTTATCCTTTCTCTATAAATTCCTGAAAAAAGTGTTCCATGTTAAGGAAACGACAGGTGGAATGAAAGTGTCCTCCATCCGAATAGGAAGCAAGGTAATTGTATTCATTTTCGCCATTTTTATCACCCTAAATTCCTTATTAGGGGTATTACTATTTTATTATTACGTGCGATTACCTCCTTCCTTTCAAACAGATGAAAGACTCAATTTACAGACGTGGACAGCCGTGCCTTCCAGTGGTCTACCACCAGGGAACGGATTGGATAAAATTCATAAATCAAACACCAAATTGTTTTATTTTCACGGTTATTTTTACTTAGCTTATCAAAATTCAAAATGGCATCTTCAGGATAAAAATGGAGAAATTGTAATAGCTCGTTCTTTAGATGCATCGGAAGGTTCTTGGGAGAAAATGGCCTCGATTAAAGGTCCTGGACAAAATGACGTGAGAGATCCGCTCCTAACAGAAATTAATGGAAGATTATTCTGCTACTTCTTACCGAATTATCTCTTTGATCCCGAACCCAACGAAACATATTATTGCACTTCAGTAGATGGGAAAACATGGACGACACCTGAGCAAGTTTATATTTCAGTTAATTATGATGACGGTGTAAAGCTGGAAGGAAACTGGGTTTTTGGTCGTCAGCGCCCCCTCACAAAAGATAATAGAATTTGGTACTGTATAGCATTCAGGAGCATTAAGGAAGAATCACCAATGACCATTCTCATTAGTAGCAGAGACGGAGTGAATTGGAGAGAGCATTCCTTAATATACAGTGCACATGCCGGTGAGGAGCCCACCTTCGAATTCTTACCCAATGGAGAAATAAGAGCCACACTACGGGTTGGAGCAATGAGTAGCATGTCGGGATATATATTTGGAAATCCTTCGGGGGGAACTATTATCGCAACATCTTATAATAACTTGCAAGATTGGTCTTATGCTCCTGATTTTCAAACCCGATTGGATGGTGGCACCATGTTCATTGTTAACGGAAGGACATTTGTTGCGGGAAGGGATCATTTGGGCCCCAGAATAGATATGGGAAATCACGTGGCTAAGAAAAGAACTGCCATATACGAGGTAAAAGAAGATCGGCTTGTCTATCTTTTTGATTTACCCAGCGATGGAGACACCGCTTATACTGGAGTCGTGGTTAAAGACGGAGAAGTATACGTGAGCTATTATACGAATCCCGTCAATCACGACTTACCATGGATCGTGGGATTAGCATTTTATTCTGCAACGGAAATATGTATGGCGAAATTTAGTGCTTCTGGATTAATAGAATATGCAAATGAGGTGGAAGGTATAAATGTCTGAAGACTTGAAACCAGAGATGAAGAATGAAGTGGGGAATAAGAACATGAGATTCTTGGAATTAATCGTGATGATCATCATCGGATTCTTTACTCTCTTGCCGCTAATATTATACGGATATCATTTTTTCATTTAATTTAATGATGAGAGTTGATCAGATTGGAAAGCGAAAAAAAATGGGATATTATTAAAAAGATCTATTGGATTGGACTCTTTATTGCATCCGTTTCCTTTATCTTACTAATTATTCTTACACTTTTTATCTAATAGATAACATCAAGAAAGAATTAAAAAAAAACAGTAAAAGGTAAATAAACAATATTTTTTCCTTTTTTTTAACCATGATTTTTGAGCTTGAACTTTTTTCTAACTGATTTAAAAATGCGGTTTAGTTTTTATAATAACTCTTGTTAATTCTAAAAAAGCATTTTCAATATTGTCGCCAGTTTTTGCGGAAGTTTCGATATATATTCCCCCTTCTTGTTCTGCAAATTTTTTTGCCTCTTCTCGGTCTAAGACTTCTCCTAAATCTGGCAATAAATCGGACTTATTTCCAACTAAAATAAAGGGTATCTCCTGAAATGCATACTTCCGCAGTTCCTCGAGCCATTCTTTTATCTCTCCAAAAGTTTTTTCTCTGGTAAGGTCAAACACTAAAAGTGCTCCGTTTGATTGATCAAAAAAGCTATCGCGGAGAAAGCGATACCTTTCTTGTCCTCCAATATCCCAAATTGTCAATCTTGCAAGCTCTCCTTTATTGTATTCTACATCCGTAGTCATAAAATCCACGCCTATTGTGAGCTTATAACTAATTGAGAAATTATTATGAACAAATCTTTGAATAATACTCGTCTTTCCGACTGCACCGGGACCAATAATCACGATTTTGAACTTCCACTTTACATTTGCGATTCCATTCATATCAATTAATTATGTTACCTCAAAACTTCTTTATAAATTTATAATATTCGGAATAAAATTGCATGAAATTAAACCGAGAGATTGTACTTTAAAATGGGGTTTTCTTTAAAAAATACTTCTTTCCATGCTGTTTGAAAAACTTCCTGCCCCCTCCTTGCTCGATCACTGTTAGGACCTTTTTGGAATCTACTATTTTCATTCCTCCTACGATATCAACACCCCTATCAAATAATATATCAGGAATAATGCTAGAAGAGGGATCTAAGATTACAATCTTTTGAGCATGATTCTTGAATGTATGGGGAATCTGCTCAATAATATCATTTACAATGGTGGTTCCCGTACATATCAAGACATCTACCTTGAGATCTCAGGGCGATAATTCCGCAAGATCTCGTTTGATATTAAGGTTTTTATATTCGATGAATTTCCCAACATCATGATCCACAATTATTATTTTATTTGTAATTTTCAAGATCTTATCGATTAAATGCTTGATAAACCCAATAAAGAGCATGTTTTAATTCTTGCTAAGATTCAATTCTCTTAAGAGGGAAATTTATAAAAATTCATGGGGATTTTTGATTTCTAAAACATGTTGGGAGAGTGCATTCAAGGTTGCTATCCCAATTACTTTTTTCAAGCCTGGCGTTCCATGACCCCATTCCATGAGCGTGGTTAGAGAGATATCCGTGAGGTTTACCGCAAATTCCAATTGATTAGATTTTATATCCTTTAAGATTTCGGGAGTGGTGTGAGCTAATCCTAAAAAAGGATCATGGTCAAACGTTTCTACTTCAACTACAATATAAATTAATTCTATAACGATACTACTCACTCTTGAAGAGGAATTTTATGATAGCGATAATTTGCTTGATAAGATTCACTGTCTGTGCTATGTTCATTTTTTTTCCCGATGCTAAACTCAAAGCTATTATAAAATATTAAATAGACTGACTAAATATATATAATGAAGTATGGAACGAAGGATCATTATCTAAAGAATAAAATTCACTTGTAAGATCTTCTTTAGGATATCCTTAAGAATACATTTAAAGGAAGGAATTCACCATTATGATGAAATATGATACCGAAAGATATTCTATCTTTCAAGAAGATGGGTATTTAAGGGGTATTGAAAAAGTTCATGAAGTATTGAAAGAGGATAAATTGGTGTTAATCCAAGAAATTCAGGATAATGACCGCCTTTACGGGCAAGTATCAGAAGCATTTGAAAAAATAAATGCGGAAGAAGTTATCAAACCAGGAGATCGAGTGGCGATAAAAGTGAATATTGGAGGAGGAATTGATTATATTTCAACTTCTTTTTCTGATCCCATTATTTGTGAAGCAATAATAAAGAAAGTAAGAGAGATGAGTGCTACTCCCTTTATTTGTGAGGCTAATATGCGGGCACGTGTCATGTCTAAGAAACTTCTCGATGTTCGAGGGTATAATGAACTATGTAGAAAGACCGGTTGTAAATTCGTAAATTTATCCGAATATTCAACTGTTGATATGAAGTGCCGTGATCTTGATGTCTCTCTAAAACTACCTGAGATTCTACTTAAACCCGAAGTTAAAATAATCAGTTTTGCTCCTCCCAAGCATCATTGGGAATGTGGCTTGACGGCTAATCAAAAAAACATGTATGGGGCCATTGCAGAATTTAAAAAGTCGAAGTATCACCGGAAATATTCCAGGATTGATAAAGTGGTAGCAGCCGCTGCCAGGATAATGACACCCGATTTGAACATATTAGCTACCTTTAATGTGGGTACGGGGGTGGGACCCCATTTTATGTATCCCGTGGAATTCAATCGGATGATCGTATCCAAAGACATGCTAAGAGGAGATAAAGTTGCATCCGAATTATTGGGATATCCATTTGAATACATAAAATATTGCAAGATAAATTTAAAGGAAAAAAAACTGGATTATAAGCTGCATCCGGATTCGAGTTGGCCGCGTGAAGAAATCTTGAAAAAGATAAGAAATGAATCGATGGATTATAATAAAGTAAACTTTTGGAAATCTGCACTGTACATGCAATATTTCCTTCCCCATCATTTTCAAATATGGTTATTTCCCCGAATGGAATCTTTATTTACATGGGTAAATCGAGAATTTTTTGAAAACTAGTCTTCAATATATATTATTTAAGAGCACTGGTCATAAAATCGAATTGATTTCATTTTCAAAAGAAATTAAATAAACAACAGCGTATTGCTCCATTGTATTTCTAATAGATTAGAACTCAATTTGGTGTATTTAGATTTTGGAGGTTTAATTCAACCAATAATTCAAACCCTTCTTTCACATTAATCAGCATTTTTGGGATAATTTCAACCCCAGCTGTTCTCGTGAAGAGAGTAATATCAAGTATTTCTTGCTTCCCACTCAATAAATTTTTAATTTTAAGACAAACCTTATCAGGAGATATTCCGTATAATTCATCTATTATAAAGGAATTTATATCCACTTCTCCAAAAGAAACGGTTAAGATAAAGATAAATGTGTAATTTAAAAAGGATTGAAGAACTTGTCCCCAAGCAGTACCCGTAACGAAAAACCCAGAAAAGGGTTTTTTAGTTGTTATTGCTACAATCTTAAATCACTTTAATACTACGTCATAGTCCGTTTTGGTTAAAGCTTGTAAAATGGTCTATGAAGACATTGCTCTCAGCAATGTCTAACCGTTTCACAATATTCTTTAGAAGTAGAGCCTAAATTTAAATAAATTAAAGTTATATATATTTATCAATTTTAGATGTTTTGTATGCAGTAATGACTACATTAGATCCTTCTTCATTATAATAAAAAACTCGTAAGAGATAATTCTTTTTTAATTTATGAACAATGATATTTCCTGAAGAATCATTTAATTTTTTATCGGGATTAACGATTACATCGATAATTTCTTCTTTTGTAATATCTCTAATCCTCATTCGTTCTAAAGAATGTTTAGTGAACCTTATTGACATTTTGCTAGTCTCGGTATTAATTCTTCCACACTCATTTGTACAAGGTCATTAAGGTTAAGGTTTCGGTTATTAAAATTCAATATTTCGACACCGATAATATTATTTTTCTTACCATAATCGATAATAATTCCGCTTGCGATTTCATCTGAATTTAAGACTTTTTCACCCGAAAACCGAATGTAAAGCGCATCTGCCATCTTATCATAATTAAAATCCATTGATTTTATTAAGTAGCAATTCAATAAATATTTAATCCATACCACAGATGAAATTAAATTTGTTTAATTCTTGAATTTTTGGTTATTTATGAATCCCTAAAATAATTGCGGAAGAAGTTATCAAAAAGAGATATCAAGTGGCAATAAAAGTGAATATTGGAAAGGGAATTGATTAATTTCAAACTTCTTTTTCAGATCCGATTAGTTACGAGCCAATTATAAAAAAAGAGATATGTAGGCGCCTTTCATTTTATCTATGAGACAATGTGCGAGAACCCGTCAGTTCTTCGACACTTATTTCCTTTTCAAAAGAAATTAAATAAAAAACAGCGTATTGCTCCATTGTATTTCTAATAGATTAGAACTCAATTTGGTGTATTTAGATTTTGGAGGTTAATTCAATTAATAATTCAAACCCTTCTTTCACATTAATCGGCATTTTTGGAATAATTTCAACCCCTGCAGTTCTCGTGGAGAGAGTAGTATCAAGTATTTCTTGCTTCCCTTTCAATAAATCTTTAATTTTAAGACAAACTTTATCAGGAGATATTCCGTATAATTCATCTATAATAATGGAATTTATATCTATTTTTCCAAAAGAAATGGTTAAGATTAATGTAAATGTGTTATTTAAAAAAGATTGAAGGGCTTGTCCCCAAGCAGTACCCGTAATGAAAAATGCAATAAAGGGTTCTTTGGTCATTTTTGCCGCAATCTTAAATCGTTTTAATACCACGTTATATTCCATCTTGGTTAAAGCTCGTAACATGGTCCACGAAGACATAGCTCTCACATAATGATCCCCACATTCGACTTCATTCCAAGGATTTCGATGAGAACCATCGTATCGTTCTCGGATCGCATGGATGATTTTAAACCCTTCTTCCAACCTTCCTGAATAAAAGCATAAAGCGGAAACTTCATATTCAATACCTGTCCAAATTTCGTTAGTGTATCTGATGGGAACTTCTGGTATATTACCCTTTGGCCATGTACAATTTAATAGCCCCGAATCTGTTGGGGATGCGAAACATCGAAATTGTTCAATTCCCTCAAACGAATCCCTAAAATTATATTTTACTATTGATTCAATGGCTTTATTAACATGTTCGGGAGGTAGAATATAATCAAATCCCAAATTAAAAGCCCACCATTGTCCCATGAGCTGATCTGAATGGCATCCGCTCCCATACTGGTATTCGGAGACTTTCTGCTCGTTATATTTCTGGATATAGTATTCGCCATTCCAACACTCTTTATCCAATAGCTTGCGTCCTGCATCATGGGCTTTCCTACATTTTATAGCCCAATTTGGTAAATCCAATTTTTGAGCAATTCGTTCGCAAACTAAAAGAGTTATTAAATAGAGTGTTCCAATAAACGTATTCAGCCCTTTCAATTCGCAATCATAAGTATTTGGCTGAGAATGATAAATTACTCCATCCTGTTTTGTATCGATAAATGAAAAAATATAGGTCATTAATCCTGCAATTTTTGGCCATGAGAATTTAAGAAAATCATAATCACCGGTAATGAGATAATCTCTATATATTTTTAAGATCATTCCAAACATCCCATCGATCGCAGGAGGCATTTCATTGGTCATTTCTAATTGGGGTAAATATAAAGGAAGGATCGAGCGATGGGGTAAATAACCCATTTCGTGCTGCATCTTAAATTCGGTATATCGCATGGTTCTTTCCAAGGAAGGGAAAAAATATGCTAAACTAAAAGCATAATTCCAAACATGCGTGCAATCCATGGGACAACTCCCTCCAAAAGATTTTGATGTAGAAGCACCGCAACACCCTTCAAAAGAATGAAAACTTCCATCATGGATCCATAAACACGTGGGAGACCTCAAGGTTGAGGTTGTTGCTGAGATGCTCGTTAAAATTTCTCTGGGAAGATTTGTTGAGAAAAAGATATGATGAAAAGCAAAAGTATTGCTCGTCAGATATGCCCAATTTTTATTAACATAATTTACAACATCTAAAGAGCTTCCAAACCAATTATTATAATTATTTCCAATCCAAAATTCCGTTTTTAGGTCGGGAAGCTGCCCATAGTTCATGAGAGTGCTATCAGACCAGTCTACTACCCGATTTGGAAAATTCCAAGCAATTAAAAATGTGATTTTGTTGCTTTCACCCGGTTTTAGAACTGATTTTTGCGCTAAACTGCCCATCCAAGTTTTTCCCAAAGGACTCATCTCTTCCTTAATAGTATCGACTAATTTTCCTTTTTCCGTGAGATTAGTCCAAAAATCATGTAAATCATCCCATGCTTCCACGCTCAATGCATTTGCGTCGTATATTGCCAAGCTCACATCTCCATATCGTTTATCTGCCTTTAAAATGGTCTTTGATTTCATCTGTAATACCTTCCATTCTCCAATTTGACGGAGAATGTTGGTATTTCCTCCAAATAAAGGATTTTCATTGCCTTGTAGTGTTTTTAGACCATCCCACCCAATAAAATTCATAAGATTCCCAATTAATGTGAATTCTACAAGTTCTTCAGAAACATTCTTTAAGTCAAATTGAAACAAGATTATAGGCAATCCTGAATTTTTACTGTCCAAGGGAATAAATGGATTGAATGCAGTAAGATTAATTTCTAATGGAATTTTATTGTCTTTATATTTCAAAAAAGCTAAAGGATATTCCCCATCGAATTGAATTTCATCTACTCCTTCGAGAGTTTTGAACATCTCTTTCATTGCTGCAGTAATTTTATGATCTGATACAGATTTGGCGGGTATAAATTTGGGGCTCTCATGGACGTGCGGACAAAATAGAGCTTTGGTAAAGCGATTAAATTTCTCCTTGCCTACCATTTGACCACTTATCATAAAAAAACTATTTGGAACGAATGCGTTATGTTTTATGGTGTTAGTGATTTGCCATTGTTTTAAAAGACCATCTCCTCCCAGAGCGATCGACCCCGTTCCAATACCTCCAAGTGGCATGGCAACACATCTTAACTTTTCTCCTTTTAAACTCAAGATTCCCTTTGGTTTCAAACTTTTTTAACCCTCTTTTCAAACCTTCCTTTTTAATATAAAAATTAATCAGGAGCATATTTTTTATAGATATCAGATACATTCTGAATAACAAATTCTCTAAATTCTTCAATAGATTTGATTCCAGATTTAACATCTAATGGTTCTGTTATGATTATGTGTTTCTTAATTGAATCCTCATTCCTTGCAGCGCCCACTAATAGACCGAGGATGGTATAATATGTTTTGAGAGCATCCTGTTCTTTTAGTTCGTTTGCTTCGACCGCTTGTTTAACTAATTCAAATAAATTTTTTGTAATCGAATAAGGATCCATCTCCTCTTCAATTTTTCCAATCTTACTTGCCTCTGGTGGATTTGATAAAAACACCATTTCGAATCTATAAAAATTTTCACTCGCAAATTCCAAATATAAGCGGCCAAATTTTATGAAAAGCTCAAGATAGGTTCCATCATGGTCTTTAATAATATTATTAAATTCAACAAGAAAGTCATCATAAAAACTATATTTAATGGCTATCCAGAGATCCCTTTTATTGTCAAAATAGCGATAGATATTTCCCGGCTCCATCTTTATAAGCTTTCCAAGAGCTCGCATGTTTAGCCCAGTTTGACCTTTTTCTAAGATGATCTTTTTACCGACCTCTAAAATTCTTAGGAATGTTTTATTGCTCATGTATTGCTTAATAGGATTAATAGCTCTAGTCTGTATTTGTGAAGCTTTTTTTTCTCGTGTCATACGCTTTTAATCAATCTTTTTATATCCAATTTTTATTATCTATACTTAATTTACAAAATTTATAATAAATTTTGTTCAATTAATATTTTTGGATTTAATTTTAGCTCCTTTTTCAGAGATTAGATGATCTACTGAAAGTTCAAATGCCTAATTAAAAATATTTAAATAAGATGAAAACATAGTTTTCATCATTATTATTTTTACAAAAAAATTCAAACTTAAAAAAAGTTACGAGAAATAATAAAATGAATGAAACAGAAATGAATGAAATGAATGAAATAAAGCCTACTGGGTTAGATAGAAAATATGAGCCTCCTGCTTTGAAAAAGATTCTCGCAATTAGTGTATCAAATCTTTTTTGGATTGTGATCTTTACTGCTCAAGCTCGTTTTCAAATCTACGGAACGAAAGTACTCGGATTGGATCCTTTCCTAATTTCATTATTCATCGCTATATTTGTTATTTGGGACATTCTTAATGATCCACTTATTGGTCGATTATCCGACAAAACGAAGCGATTTACCCGAAGATTTGGGAAAAGACTACCTTTAATTATCCTTGGAAATTTAGGAATGATGATTTTTGTGGTTTTACAATTCATGCCGTGGCCATTAAATCCGGGCGGAGGATTAGCAGATCCATCTTTAATAATCCCTGCAGTAATTTGGTTGACACTCATGATTTGCGTTTTTGATTTTTTTCAAACTTTTAGGGAAATGAATTTGGAATCATCATTGATTGATCTGATGCGAGATCAAGAGAGTAGACGGAGAATAACGCTATTTGACGCTTTTACTATAAATCTAATTGGAATGGTTCTTGGATTACTATTAATTCCGTTATTGTTGAGCACATTTCATGCATTTGATGCTACAGGAAGAGCGGATAATCCTGACGCCTTTTTCATGATGGGAATTGCAGTTGCTCTCATTTATGCGATAGGATTACCATTTGCAATTTATGGATTGCGAGAACCAAAAGAAATGAAAGAGTTCAGGGCTCAATTTGACGATATTGTAAAGCGCCCTCCCTTTATACAAGTTTTAAAACGTGCTTTTACGGATAAAAATTGGCTGGCTTTCATGATTATTGATTTACAATGGGCAATAATCAATAGAACTTTCATAGTGGGGCTTGATTACTACGTAGTGGATGCCTTAGGAGTGGATATCGGATTTGCCATTATTCCCCAGGTTGCCGTGGTCTTAGGATTAGTATTATTCGGTGTGGTCTCTTATTTTAGCATGAAAAAATGGGGTACTAGGAAAACCACACTATGGGGTTTAGCTATCACGGCCCTTGGATTCTTTTTATCTATTTTTAGTACCGATATCGTATCTCTTACTTTATTCTATTTCATTGGTGCCGCCGGTATTGGTTTACAAGTCAATGCGCGATCCGTCGTTTTAAAACAAGCGATTGATGATAGTGTATTGAAACATGGCACGCGTGAGGAAGGACAATATACTTCAATTAATGGAATGCTTAGATCGACCAACTTGGCAATACAAGCCCTAGCTTTTGCTATTATATGGGCAATTTTTGGATATGATCCCCTCTTAGGAACAGCGAATACAGACACAGCCAAATTCGGGTTACTATTTACAATCTCCATTTTTCTGGGATTTATAGCCGTGTTAGCGGGATTAGCATTTTGGAAACTTTTTGATATTACAAAAGATAAAGAAGACGTGCTGAAAGAAAATCTGCTGAAGATAGGTCGGTAGTTTTAAATTATTAAAATATATTTTTTTATTTTTAAAATGATGTTAAATTACAAACCAACACGTTCAAATTTAAAATTAAAATATATTAAGTAAAAATAGAATTTGAAAAATGGATGAAAATTTAAATTTCGATTTTAATGGACAAGAAATGCTCGATATTGTACGGAATCTTTGTGAATTTGGATATCGTCGAGCGGGTACTCCTCCTGCGGATAAAGCAGAACTGTATTTATATGACAAATTGAAAGAAACAGGATTACCAGATGTTAAGCTTGAAGAAATAAATTATACGCGTTGGTGGCCTGAAAAATATGAACTCACCATTCTTTCAGAACATACTCCCGGCGTCTCAAAAGACCAAGTTATTGAAACTTTCCCCGCATGGTTCAGTGATTCTACCCCCAAAGAGGGATTCGTAGCAGAAGTAATCTATGTAGGATATGGAACAAAAAGTGAATTTAATGAAGTAGATGTTAATGGTAAAATTGCCTTAATCGACGGAAAGATGGTATTAAATTTTTTCCCCACTCATAATGAACGATTGTTTGATACTGTGGGTACTGCAAAAAAAATGGGGGCTTTAGCGGTAATCTGTACCAATGGAAGTCCCTTGGACAGTATTACATACATGTCACCTAGTCCCAGTATTGATGGATTTCTCCCATTTCTCTCTATAAGTACTCCTGATGGGATTTATTTAAAACATTTATGTACGAGGTTTTATAAGAAACTCGTGGTAAAATTTACACTACATTCGAAAAAAGGACCAGCAACGAGCAATACAATCATAGGGAGACTACCCGGAAAATCGGAGGATGTAATTTTGATTGGCACTCATACCGATTCAACTTTCACAGGAGCCTTGGACAATGCCGCTGCAAATGCTGCGTTAATCATTCTAGCAAGGCATTATGTTAAAATACCGCTTGAAAAGAGAGAAAAAACTTTATTATTTGTTGGATGGACAGGTCACGAATGTGGATCAATCGGATCAAAATTATTTGTACAAATGCATGAAGATATCTTACCCAAGATAACAACCTTTGTTTTATTGGATGGATTTGGTTGTAATGAATATTATAACCAAGCGGATGGTGCTATTGTGCCTACAAATCTTGATGAACGTAGGGGATTATTTGTCAGTGAAAATGCAGTGCTCCTTTCATTTGTTTTAGAGGCAGTACTAAAATATCAATTAATGCCCGCTGCATATGTATCAGCACGCTCTTTACCTGCAGCAGATTTGCCTCCTTTTATCGCAAAAGAGGTGCCTTCGATTCTAATTATTGGAAAACCAATTCTGTATCATACAAAGCTTGACACGATCGATATTATAAAGCCAGATCAATTAGAAAGATCATTGAAAGCTCATATAGAAATAATAGATCAAATACTTTCCACTCCCTCGGAAAAAATTAAAACTGCAGATGGAAAATTAACTAATTTAGATCAGTTCATAACTCAAAAGGAAGGGTTAAATTCTCCTCAAATAATGTTTCACGTTATTCCAGAAGTACTGGTTGCTGGTGGTTTGGCATTATTCATTCCTTCCGTATTTGTAAGCCCTAAAGGTATATTATTATCTATAAAATGGGAATTTGAAGATGGAATGACCAGTGATAGAATAATAATGATTCGGTCTTTTCGAAAAGCAGGTAGTTACAAAGTCCGATTAAAAGTAACTGATAATTTTGGAAATATAGGGATTCAAGAGCGTATCATTAGAGTAGTGGAGAAATACAGAAAAAGTAAGGAAGTACCATGAAATTCTAATTAGTAATTTTGTATTTTTATTTTTTCAATTCAATTAATATATTTTGAGAGATTCATTATCAAGTATATGGTAATCAAACAGTTTTTTAGGAAAGGCAAAAATGAGTGATAAGCCTAATATTGTATTTTTTTTCACGGATGATCAACGTTTTGATACCATCCATGCTCTTGGAAATGCTGAGATTAAAACTCCATTCATGGATGCCTTGGTCAAAAATGGGGTTTCATTTACGCAAGCACACATTCCTGGTGGAACGGATGCAGCTGTTTGCATGCCAAGTAGAGCAATGCTTCATACGGGAAGAACCTTATTTCATCTTCAAGGAGCAGGGGAGCAAATCCCTGAAGAACATGTGACATTAGGAGAATGGTTACAGCAAAATGGTTATTATACCTGGGGTACGGGGAAGTGGCATAATGGGACTAATTCGTTTAATCGAAGCTTCTGCAATGGTGCTGAGATCTTTTTTGGAGGAATGACGGATCATTGGAACGTACCCGCTTTCAATTATGATCCAACAGGAAGATATGATTCCGTGTTATTACAATGCGTTGATCCTCTCCTTTCTAACCAAACAATAGAAAGAAAAGCTGATCACATTCATTCAGGTAAGCATTCCAGTGAGGTTATTTCAAATGCTTCCATCAAATTTATTAAAAATTATAAAAAGGTTAGACCTTTTTTCATGTACATTTCTACTCTTGCGCCCCATGATCCAAGGACAATGCCCAAAGAGTTTTTAGAAATGTATTCTCCTGATTTGATTAAATTACCTGAAAATTTTAGAGAGAATCACCCCTTCGATAATGGGGATCTTAAATCGAGAGATGAATTATTAGCACCATTTCCTCGCACCATGGAAAATATAAAACGTCATATCTCGGAATACTATTCCATGATTACGCATCTTGATTATAATCTCGGGAAAGTCTATTATGCCTTAGAAGAAAAAGGTATTCTCGATAATACTATCATAATTCTAGCTGGAGATAATGGTCTGGCTTTAGGGCAACACGGTCTTCTTGGTAAACAAAATTGTTATGAACATAGTACTCGCGTACCTTTAGTGTTTAGTGGTCCGGGGATTCCTCATGATATTCAAAGAGACCATTATGTTTATCTATTTGACATATTTCCAACGATCTGTGAATTGGTAGAACTTGAGATTCCTCCAACAGTTGAAGGAAAAAGTTTGGTTGAATCCATGAAAAATCCTACACACCAAATCAGAGACTCATTATATTTAGTCTATAGAGAATTTCAGAGAGCTATAAAATATAACAACTTTAAATTGATTGAATATTGCGTGAAAAAAAACAGAAATACACAATTATTTGATCTTCAACAAGATCCTCATGAAATGAATAATCTTGCACAAGAACCTAAATTTAAAGCTGATATAGAATCATTGAGACTTAAAATGAAGTATTTTCGAGACGATTGGAATGATATAACGAGTAAATGGGGCAGAAGGTTTTGGAAAAAAATGGAAAAATTTTAGCCCATATATTCTATAGAAAAAATTTCACAAGTTTTAAAGAAATCCCTTATCTTTTAGATGTAATTCTTTTTGGCTCATTTGAATATAATTCAGAATTATATGATTACACATTAATTTTTAAAGAACGATAAAAATTCTTAATCTATACTATAGATTAAATTTAATTTGATTACTTCTTGAATTCTCGGTTATTGCACGAATCTCTAACATTTTGTTTTTGCGTGGAACATACTTAAATGGAAGTTCAATAATATAAAATTAAGTAGATCCATCTATTTCAATCTTTATCAATTGCATTTCAAATATAAGAAAAATGTTTGAAATTGATATAATTTTAATAAGATTAGAAATTCGTCTTGTCCGCTCCTTTTAATCTTAAGATCAGGCGAGCATCTTGAGGTGTGGCAATTTCTCGCCCGAGAATGTCTGCTAGCGCACGGATATCTTTTACAAAATCGACATTACTTTTCGCATGTTTTCGACCTCGAATATAAATATTATCTTCCATTCCCACCCGCACGTGGCCACCCATCATTATCGCCATGGCAGCCATCCGGTTCATGCCAGGATATCCCACGCCAATCGTGGACCAAGTAAAATTATCTTTTCCATACATGTGGACGAGTTCATTATAAAAGTGCATTAATTCTATGGGATAAGCGCCTGTACCTCCAAGGGTACCTAATACAAATTGACAATGAATGGGCTTGTCTATTAAACCCTGGTGCACGAGAAAATTTAGATTATATATTCCGCTCGTTGAGAAAAACTCACATTCTGGTTTCGTGCCATATTTTTTCATGGTTTTGGTAAAAGTCTCGAGGTCAGCGAAGCTATTACTAAATACTTGATTTTTACTATCTTCCAAAAAAGGTTTTTCCCAGGCAAATTTCCACTGATATCTATCCGCAATTTTAAAAAGCCCGACATTCACACTTTCGGGTGTAAAGGAGCACATTTCTGGCTGCAATTCTGGCAGGACAGCCAATCTTTCTTGTGGAGATAATCCCACAGCTCCTCCCGTAGTCACGCAAATAACAATATCGCACTTTTTTTTCACTTTCTCGCAAATCTCGCGATAGACGCTAAGATTTGGAGTGGGTTTTCCTGTCTCGGACTCTCTCGCGTGAACATGAGCGATGGAAGCCCCGGCTTGGTAACATTTAAAAATTTCTTCCGCAATTTCATCCGGTGTAATCGGCAGATGGGGGGTTTGCGTCGGTAAGGTGTCCGCCCCCGAGGGAGCAACGGTAATTATTAATTTCTCTTCTTTCGTTCTCAAAGATATAACCTTGCATTTATTAACATGGTTTAATAATGATTGATTCACCTTCTATTTTATTTCTTTCCATTTCTTCTAATTCCTTGATCGAGATTTCAATTGCATGACAGGAAAAAATAATTTGTAAAAAGTATGTAATCAAACGCGAGAGTTTTTTTCGATACTATTTTTTATATCATTTAAATTGGATATGAGTTTAGATGACATCTTCCCAAATAACTTTGAAGTTTAGAATAAGAGGATTAATTTATTGTTATTATATAGATTTCCAATATTCCCGTCTAACAAGATAGTTCAATTTTGAGTGAATCCAATACTAGATCAATCAAAAAAAGATTTTATTCTTTCTTCAATAAAAGTGTTAAAATTAATAATTTTGTTAAAGACGATCTCCCGTTCTTTTTTAATGATAATCAATTCCCTTGTTTCCCTAAATGTGAAGAGAATTTTCATTTCATGTTAAAAATAAAATTGAAACATTCCGTGCTCTTAAATTAAAGTACTCAAATGGGGATATTATTTATATCTAATGCCTCAGGAAGTCGATTAGTTCGATCCAAATACGAGACTTCATTTCGTAAGTATCTCCAGGAAATCTCGCACTTTTCAAGTTGATCTTTTACTAAGGTTTCAAATTCCCATGGATTAATAATGACTAAATCCCCTTTTCTTATCCAAACACGTTTTTTAATTTTACCTCTGACTCTTCCTATTCGATGTTTTCCATCTTCACAAAATACTCGAAACCTTTCTTGACCTAAAACATCGACAACTCGAGCAAACATCTCTCCATTTCGATTATAAGGCAATTTTACACGGGTTACTTCCGGTGGTATATATGGTCCTGTTCTTTTTTTACCTCTTTTGGTTTGTTTTTTCATTTTCGGCATATTTATCCTCCAAAAACTGTTAATTTATAAATATAATTTTCAATTACTAAATAAGCCTGAAATATTATAGTAAGGAATCAAATGCATGATAAGAAACGCAGAAAAATCGTTTGCGTGGTAAGCGATAATTTTATTAATAAAAAATGAAAGGCAAATTCATTAAAATATTAAAAATAAAATTTTCCTTGAACTAATTACTATAATTTAATAGTATAAAGATGGAATACTTATGTAATTTTGTAATTTTGCATGGTTGAAATTCTCAAATTTCAAGTTGTATTTATATTATGATAAAAATTAATAGATTTATTCCATTTGATGACTTTTTAGCATTTTTTAAAATCTGTTAATTCTTAACAATGGTTAGAAAATAATTCCATATTAAACTTTCTGGTACTACTATAGAATGGAAAATTGTTTATTTTGAGTTTAAAGGCGGTATCATCCTTGTTAAGTCGTGGTTATAATAAAAAAAAAAGACCATTATCCCCCCCACTGAGGAGGGAAATCACAAATTTTATGATAAAGATTCCGTTCCATTAGGAAACTTATATCTCCCGAATCACTAATCATGAACTCCACTGGAATCGTGGCTCCTGGTGCCGAATATATATAAAAATTCATCGTATCCATCATCTTCGTTTCTGGAATCAATGGCATTTCATTTTCTTCCATAATTTTAACTCTTTCTCCCATGGGAATTGCAAAAAGCATGTTGCCCCGAGGTTCAATTTTAATTTTGTTTATCCCCTTGTAGGTTTCATAATATCCCGATAATTTTCCCATCATTTGCATTTTCTCCATGATTAGAATTGCTTTAGTGGGTTCCTTTCCCAAAAATCCTGCAATGATAATCAAGGAAACGATAAAACACAACCCTTGACCAGAACCCGTATTGGAACTCATTGCAGTTCCAATCTTTTTTTCAGGTATCATGAATAAACCACTTGATGAAAATCCCGTGGAACCTAGGTGAGCGATGATCCTGACTCCTTGAAAATTCTCTATGATTACCCATCCATAGCTATAATATTCTTTACCAAGACTCGGCATGTAATTTGCCGCTAAATTGGATGGGACTACACTCTCAAACATCTTCTTGATAGAATCCGAACTAGCAATTTTCTTTCCATCGAATATACCGCCATTCAAATACATTTGTAAATAGTTAAGTTGTTCGGGAATGGAACTAATTAAACCCCCCGCAGCATCAATCTTTTCATCAAAGGGATGCGGGGCTACGTCCAATCTTGGGGTATATCCCGTAAAATGATCAGCATCCTTCTCAAACTTATCTTGATCAAAAGTAGAGCGTTTCATTTGTAAGGGTTCCAAAATATTTTGTGTAACATATTCCCGGTACCTCATGCTACTCACTTTTTCAATAACCAGTTGAAGCAGTTCGTAGCCTTCATTGAGATATATCACCTTTTTTCCCGGCGCTATAAAAATCTCATTCTGAGCTCCATTCACGTGATTTAGCACATCGTCCCACGTACTATGCGGATGAGGAGATTTATCTTGAAGAGACCATCGATCTATCAAAATCTCTCCACTTCCCAGATTTGGAATTCCCGAGGAATGGGTCAAAAGATGGTGAATCGTTATGGGACTGCCATCAAATCCCTTCAATTTAAAAGGAATGTATTTGCTTATGGGATCATTGACATTTAGCTTCCCTTGTTCAGATAATTGCATGATCGCAAGCGCACAATAACTTTTAGAACAAGATCCCAAGCTCCATAAGGTGTCTATCGTTGCTGGCAGATTATTCTCCAAGCATCGGGCTCCAAATGCTTTTGTATATACCACCTTGTTTTGAAAGAGAATCCCTAAGCTTGTACCCGGGATTTTCATCTCAATCATTAAAGATGAAATGAGCTTTTCTAATTCTTGGCTCATCTCATCTGGAATTAAATTCATCACAATTAACCTCTCGTTATTAATTGATCTTTTTATTCCTTCATTATTTATTTAAAATTCATTTTTAAATTACAAAAAAAAAAGTTAAAAGCAAAATAATTATAGAGCGAGTTCCTTCATTTTTCGTTGTATTTCTGCTCTCTTTTCCGTAGTAATATCATATAGAAGCCAAAATACTATAACTCCAGCTATCAATATGATCATTGGAATTAATGATGTCATGAGATGTAAACCAAAAATGGAATGTTCTGTTTGAACCGCCGCTTCCGGATTAAATCCTGTCAATAATTGTATGGAACCTATAATTAGCACCTGACCTGCGATAGATAAACGGTCGAAAAACGTTTGGATGCCATTATAGATTCCCTCATTCCTGGTACCGGTAATAACACATGCTTGATCAATGACATCCGCGTCGATCGGTGTTTGATTCACTCCGTTAGCGGAAATGCCAATTCCAAAAAGGATTAAAGAGAGGATCAATCCAAGATAACTTTCTATCCAAAGCATCGGTAAAAGAGATAACCCCATCCAAAAAAAACTTAAAGTATATACCTTTTTCGAACCCCATTTATTTCCTATTTTTAACCATAATATACTAGAGATGGGAGCAGCTAAAAACATTAATAATTGGGGTATAATAATAGCTTCATATTCCATGTTTAAAACATATACCACGAAAAAAGGCAAAGATGCGGAAGCTACCGCTACGGCGGTTTGATACACTACATACGCGATAATGAACGCAACAAAACTTCTCTGCTTTAATACGTATTTTAATGCCGTAAAAAAAGACATTTTTTCTCCCGAATCAATTCGTACCCGCCTTTCGCGCATTTCAGGACCTTCCCGAAGCCCTGATCGCATTATTAACAACATGATGGGAAAAAATGCCGCAAAGAATACAGCTTGCATCGTCCATGAAAAAATGGTCGCTTCACCTAACACTGTAACAA
>CAYLZE010000002.1:0-98040 GCA_964388035.1 uncultured archaeon | reverse complement strand
TTAAATTAATTGCTTAAATATAGTCCTAACGGTCGTCATTATGAGAATTAGAGCACTAATCGCTCAATTTTTTTAAAAAAAACTAAGATATATGAAATATTTGGTGTAAAAAAAATGAAAATAGCTGAAAATTTATTGGAGCTAATAGGGACAACACCCTTACTACGGCTTAAACGACTCTTTCCAGATAATAATGTACTTGGGAAATGCGAATTTTTTAATCCTTATAGTCTAAAAGATAGACCAATCTTACAAATCTTTTTGGATGCCGAAAAGAAGGGAATCTTAAAAAAAGGAAATACCGTCATTGAAGTCACCAGCGGAAATACGGGCATAGCCGTTGCATTTATATCTGCTATTAGAGGATATCATGCGATTCTTGTAATGTCAGAAATTCAATCTTTAGAAAGACGTACCGTGTTAAGGGCATTGGGGGCGGAACTCATACTAACACCCGCTTACTTGGGCACAGCAGGTGCTCGTGAAGAACTCAAAAGAATCCTTGAAAGGCATCCCGATTATTTTTATGTAGGGCAACACGTTAATCAATCAAATCCTAAAGCTCATTATCTCTCTACTGGCCCGGAAATATGGGAACAAACGGACGGGCAAGTAAATATTTTAATTGCGGGTCTAGGAACGGGTGGGACAATCTGTGGGGCAGGGAAATATTTAAAAGAAAAGAAGCCCGATGTGAAATTGATAGCTGTGGAACCGTTTGAATCTCCCTTCATTTCCCAGGGAATATTTAGACCCCATAAAATGATGGGAACTGCTCCTGGCTTTATTCCCGAGACTTTAGATAGAGAGATAATCGATGAAATCTTTTTAGTAAAACAAGATGATGCTTTTGAAATGTGTCGAAGGATAGCAAAATCTGAGGGGCTTTTAGTAGGTATATCTTCGGGAGCTACATGTTCTTGTGCTGAATCCCTCATCGAGCGAGATAATTTAAACACAGATACAAAAATCATTTGCATCCTTGCTGATACAGGACAGAGATATTTAAGTGTTGAAGGACTTTTTGAATGAACTCTTCATTAAGATATTTTAAAAGTAATATAAAAAAAATGATAATAATTCAATTATGAAACATTTTTTTATTGTTGCTTCTCTTCTTTAAACATGGTATGTTTTTCAATTAAAAGCCTGACCTTTCCATCCTTTTCGAATATAAATTCTGCTAAATTATAACCCGTTGGAGAATTTTTCGTGTAATATTGCATGCAACCACCTTCTTTATCAATGGGATGTAAGGGTTGCTTGGGTCGATGGGTCGTTTCTCCTCCTACCCATTCAATGAATAGGTCTGATCCGTTCCGAGTAATTTCCAAGGGATTCCCCCGAATATAATCGGAATAAGTACCGCAGAGCTTATTTAATCTCATATCTTCGTTAATAAGAGAAAACTCTTTCATGGGATCTTTTCCAAGGATCATGGCAAAAGCTCCGAAGATAATCATCAGAAAGTCTGAAAATAGTTCTTCCATGCCATTCCATGTTAAAGCCATTCCGATCTTCATTTCGGGCATCATTACGAGAATGGAACTAGCGACCGCCACACTACCAGGGTGAAGTATGATCTTATGTCCAAAAAAGTCGTTCACGACGAACCAACCATATCCATATCCTCCATCTCCCTTTTGACTTCCAATTCCTTTAATCCCAAAGTCAATTAGCTCTTGGCAGGGTGTATGAACAGTAAAAAGTTTTTGAAGGGAGTCTTTAGTAATTAACTGTTTTCCTTTATAGGTTCCGTCGTTCAATAACATGATGAGATATTTACTTAAATCATTTGCAGAGGCATAAACTCCTCCACAACCCATTATAGTTAGAAAATTGAAATAATCAATGGGTTTGGGAATAAATTTCCCTTCTTTTTTTTGAATTAAATATCCTATCATGCGATCATCAAACACTTTATAAACATCATTTTTGAGAGTGGATTTTTGCATGTCACAAGGCATGAAGAGATGCTCTTGAATATAATCATCATATGATTTTCCCGAGACTTTTTCTACGATCATGTGAGCCAAGGTAAAATTTGAATTGCAATAGCTATATCGCCCGGGAGGATTTATATATTCGTAAGCTCCATTGGCATGTTTAAGGTAAGCATCATAAGTGGACAGGTCATATTTTTCAAATTGCGTTTCACCATGTACCGGTTTTGCTAAAAGAGCTCGTGCTAATCCTAAATCCGATATGCCGCTCGTCTGAGAGAGTAGATGGTGGATGGTTATGGGATTATCCTGTCCATATTTCCGTGCCCATTTTATTGGCAAAAATTTATCTATCGGGTCTTCTAACTTAATCAGCCCTTTTTCAACTAATTGCATGATTGCGAATGCCGCCACTGACTTGGAACTGGATCCAATCGCAAAAGTAGTATCTGGGGTACATGGAAGCCCTTTTTCTTTATTTCTAAATCCCCATGCTGAAGAATATACCACATCCGTTCCAAGAACTACCGAAAAGGCCATTCCAGGAACGGCGAATTTTTGAGTAATTCCTTTGAATTGCTCTTCTAATTGTTTAAAGGATTCTTTTGGTAAACTCATCTTAAATCACAATATTTACTATTTGGTTATTTTAATTTAGTGTATATTATAATAAAGTTACAATTAAAATTAAAAAAAAATAAATTAAAAACAAATTAAAGCCCTAATTCTTTTAACCCTGTTTCGATCTCTTTAACTCTCGCAGGAGTAATATTGTATAGCGTCCAAAAAGCAATTCCTCCGATTACTAGAACGATAATCGGTATAATAGAAAGTAATAATCGAATACCGAACAATGCAGAGCTTGGCTGCACCGTTGCATTTTGATCAAAGCCAGTGGCTAATTGAATGACTCCCATAAGTATCACTTGAACCGCCCATGAAAAAGTTACAATGAAACTTTGCACTCCGTTAAAAATGCCTTCATGTCGAGATTTTGCTGCCAGGCATGCCTCTTCAATCACATTAGCGTCAACAGGAGTTTGCATTACGGCTTGGGCTCCAAACGCCACTCCAATAATCACAAACAATAAGAGGAGGAGATTGTAGTTCTGAATCCAAAGAAAGGGCAAATAGAATGGAATCATTATGAAAAATCCAAGAATATATACTTTTCTTGTCCCCCATTTATTTCCAAGTTTTACCCATAATGGGCTTGAAGCAGGAACTGCCAGTAAAAATAAGATCATGGGTAAAGTTACTCCCGTCAAGGGTAAATTTAAGACAAATGTAATAAAGAAAGGTAGCATTGCTAGAGTAATGGAAGTGGTCACAGCATACAAGAGGGATGAAATGTTATATGCATTAAAGCTACGCAATCTTAGCCCCGTTATAAAAGCTTTAATAAAAGATAGACTTACTTTCTCCTTAATCACTGCCCAATGAGCCTTCATCTCGGGAGTTTCGCGTATTGCAGAAAGCATAAGGAATAAAACTATGATAAATACTCCTGCAAAAATTACAGCTGTTATTGTCCAACTAGAAATCTGCGAAATTCCTAATGCGTCTACAATGTAAGGTAAAAAAATAGAAGGCAGGATCATGCCTATTGAACCTGCTATGATTAAAAATCCCCCGGCTACTCTTCGATCGTCATCATCTCTTACTTTATACTGAAAAAAACTTTGTAAATTTACCATTAACAACGCGAAAAAAGTGTCATACAAGACCAAGATAAAAAATAAATAAATGCTTACTGCGATTGGCATTCCTTTGTAATTGCTAAAAGGAATGAAAAAAAGGAAAATGATTGAAATAGCTGTCCCAATGATTCCAATGACAATCCAAGGAAATCTCTTTCCCCATCTTTTAACAAAGCGAGTAGATTTATCACAGTAATGCCCTATTATTGGATTATTAACCGCATTATATACTGTAAAAAGTGAATTCGACAATATATATAATGGGATGGGAAGCAGAACAACTGTAATATAAAAGAAATAGATGTATCCCATGATAATCGAACACATATTTGTTAATAAATATCCCAGTTGTATTTGAAACAAGGTGATCCAGGAATACTTTTGATACATGTTATTTTCAAAATTTTCGGTCATAAAATATCTCCTTTGTAATATAAATTTTAAATGATTGGATTAATCATGTAATTAATATAAATTTTTCGTCCCTAATGATAATATGAGGGAATGACTTCCCGCAATTTTTTAAAACTTGAATGAAATTTTAAATAGAATAAAATCAAATCATCAAGTATGATACTAAGTAAAAGTAATGAAATCCTTCCGAATCAGCTATCATCACTTTTTTATTTCTCGAGGTTTTTTACCTAATCTTATATATCTCTTGCTTTCCGAAAATGGTATCTTTCATAAAATAAGTCTACTTCTTGATTAGAAGTCACAGTAAATTCTACGGATTCTCTTGCCCCTGGTCCAGAAATGATATAAAATTTACAGTCTCCAGAATCGATCTTTTCTGGGATGAGAGGAACTGCATCATCCCCTAAAATGTTTTTTGCTTTGATGTATAGGAGGGACCCTTTTTTGGATATTGATACTTCATTTATCCCTTTATAAGATTTGTAAATTCCTGTAAGGATGTTCATTTTCTGCTCCGTTGCGATAAAGGGCAATTCCATGGGATTTAATCCTAATAGACTGGCTATTACTATGATTGGAATTGCTGCCATGAGTCCTTGTCCCATCCCCGTGTTACAGGCAATCACGACGCCCATCTTTCTTTTCGGTACGAATATAATCCCCGCAGAAGATCCATCAATTTGCCCTAAATGACCAATCCATTTATTTCCCAGAAAGTTTTCCATTACAATCCACCCATAGCCATAGCCTTCGCCTTCACCTACATTTCCAAGATATGAACTAGCCATATTACATTCAAAGTGTAATGTTAATATTTTCTCAATGGATTCTTTCTCTAATACTGAATTCTCCTTATATACGCCTTCATTCATCATGGCTATCAGGAAATTGGCAAGATCATTGACTGAGCTGAGAATACCTCCACATCCATTAATAAATAAGTCAAAAGGATGATTTGTTATTATTGTATTTTCCATGTAAGGTACCATTTTATCTTCTTCTTTTTCAAAATCTTCTTTATTATAGGTGGTTCTTTTCATATTTAACGGTTTAAAAATATTTTCTCTCATGTATTCTGGAAAGGGCGTGTTGGTTACTTTTTGCACGATCATGCTTAAAAGTGCATAGCTTTCATTCGAGTAAAAAAATCGTTTTTCCGGCTCCACCATCCAAGCGGTTGATCTATTAATGTGTAGCATGATTTGCTCCAAACTACTTGCTTGAAATACACTTTTATCATTTTTGCAATAGCGGCTTAAAAGAACTCTTGTAAGTCCCGTATCTGGTAAACCCGAAGACATCGTAAGGAGATGATGGATGGTGATGGGTTTGTTTTCTGATCCCAATTTAAGAGGGATATACTTGTTCACGGGATCCTGTAAATCTATCTTTCCAGATTCTACTAACTGCATTATTGCCATTGCAGTAAACGATTTAGAACAGGAAGCGATACCAAAAAGTGTCTCTGAGCTTGCTGGAAGATTTCTCTCTAAATCTCTGGCTCCAAAACCTTTGCTAAAAATCATTTTATCTCCCATGACAATAGCTAAACTTGCTCCCGGAATTCCACTCTCTTCTAATAACGGAACTATTAAAGCTTCTAAATCCTCAACTTGTTCATTTAGTGATTTTCCCATTGTTTTACACATCTATATTCTTTAAAGTTTTATTTTTAATAATAATTTAATTTAAAAAAGTAAAAATTAGATCTATTTCAGTTTTTCCTTCTTACCAAAATCTCTATAGAGCGATAAATCTTTTAGGATTTCTGACTCTATTGGATTTAATTTATTTACAATAAATTTTGCTAAAAGTTCTCCTACTCCCGGACCCAACATGAATCCTTGCCCGCACATCCCTACAGCGTTCAAATATCCCTCAAGATTATTCATTTTACCAATAATTGGGTTTCCATCGGGTGTCATGGGATACAATCCTCGCCAAGTCCTTCTGACTTTAATAAATTTCAACTTTGGCAAAAGTTGAATCATTCTTTTTGCTACTTGAGGCAAAAAATTGCTTGTTTCCCGCTTATCAGTCCCTAATATGGGAGGATCGGGGCTAATGCAAAAAATAATTTGTCCTTCTTTTGTCTGATAAAAATAATAATTATTTGAATTGCCAAATTGTAAATCTTGAGCACTAGTGATGTCTACCACCATGGTTGAAAATAAATGTTGAACAGGCTCGGTTATTCCCGCCTCGTGTGATTCAGGTTGTACAGGTAATGTAAGATCAACCATCTCTCCGATAGATGAAGCAAAGGCACCTGCTGCATTAATTACATTTAATCCTTTATATACTTGTTTAGAAGTTTTGATTCCCGTAATCTTTCCATTAATATTTAGTATTTTAATCACTTTTTCTTTAAAATTGAACTTCGCTCCCGCATTCACGGCATGATAATAAAAAGAATTTAAAGCCATTAAGGGAGAAGCGTGCCCGTCATTCGGGCTATAAGTACCACCTAAAATTATTTCACTATTTATTCCTGGAATCAGGCCAGCTACTTTATCTTTACCTATTAGATTAATATTTAATCCATATTTTTTTTGCTCTCTCACGGTTTCTTTAAGTTGTTCCATTTGCAATTGGTTAGTTGCTATAAACGTGTATCCACCTTGTTCCCAAGAAATATCATCCCCATATCTTTCTTGCCATGTAGAAAATATTTCTATGGATCGTTGGCATAATTTGATTTTAGAGTTTTGTGAATGGGTTGCCCTAATCCCACCAATTGCATGTTTGTTATCTCCTTGAGAAACGGAAGGTAATTCCTCCAGAACTAAAGTTTTCAAACCCATTTGAGAAGTTGCAAGGGCCGTTGGAACTCCAACACTACCAGCCCCAACAATTATGACATCATATTCTACCATTCTAATCATTCCTCATTTTAAATCTTGGTCCTTCAAGCCAGCAAAAAAACCGAGGGATGTTTCCATGAATAGGGGACGAAGGGTTCCAGGAACTATTTCCTCGGATGGAAATCCCTCATCCAAAACCAACTTTCGAATTAAAAGGGTACATGTTTTACCCCCACAAGCTCCTGAAGTTACCCGGGTTAAAGCTTTTAATTCATTAATATCCGTGACTCCTTTACGTATCCACTTTCTTATTTCCCCCGCTGTAATCCTTTCACAACGGCACACGATGGCGCTATCCGGTAAAGGCGGTTTATGATATATTTTTAAAGGTTCCACGGAGATTTCTTGTATCGTGGTTATTCCAACCGCCTGAACGGCAATTTCTTTAGGCAATTTAATAGAAACTAATTGAGTATGAGAATATTCTTTTAGTGTTCTTACTCTTGAAATTGTATATTCACCAAGATTACCTGTATTACTCATCACTGTTACTTTTTGCCCTTGAATCAGTTTTGATGCACTAAGTTCAAAGGGAAAAGTCACCAGGGGGAATAGCTTGTCTTTTCGATAATCTATTAACGTGACTGCCAAACCCGGGCAAACGGCTACACATCGACCACATCCAATGCACTCCTTTTCTCCTTTAAAATAGGGCAATTGAGTCAACATGTCATCAATAGTTGCAATTTGTTCTTGAGGACATACTGTAGTACAAGGATTACAAGGGATTTTTTGAGTACAATGGAACAAGGGATATAAATCTTTATTTGGAAGAGGAAAAGGAGGTTGATCTGATTCTAATGGTTTGCTTTTTAACTGATTTAATTTATCTTCTAACTCATGGATATTAACTGCAATTTTATAACCATCATGTTCTAAGATTTTATAAGCTTCAATTTTTCCCGAAAAAATGGCTGCTGATGCTTCTGCTATCTCTTGAGCATCCCCTGCAATCCAAGTATCAAGATTAAACTCCAACGCTTTTTCATAAAATTCATTTATGGGATTCAACCCTACCGCCAGTAGAATGGTATCACATGGAAATGTTTTTTCTGTTCCCTCTATAGGGTTCCACGATTCATCTAATTCGGCTATTACAATAGATTCCACCCGTTCGGTACCATTTGCAGCTAAAATAGTATGTTTTGTATATATTGGCACTCCTAATCTTCTAAGTTTATCCACGTGAACCTGATATCCCCCGCAATACGGCATGGCTTCAATCAATCCCACGACGTGTATCCCTGCCTGAATTGCATGGTATCCTGCAATTAATCCCACATTTCCGCCCCCTACGATAAACAGCTTTTCAGCAGGCTTAACTAAATCCCTGTTAACCAATGTCTGAAAAGCTCCTGCTCCGTAAACTCCTGGAAGGGTATCGCCGGGAAAAATCAACATTTTCTCCCTGGCCCCAGTTGCAATTAATAAATGTCTTGGTCTTATTAACACGTATTCTTTTCCTTCTTTTAAAACGCCAACCAAACCATCACTAAAAATTGCCAATGCCGTACTCTTACGCCATATCTCTACTTTTGAATAATCCTCGATTGAGTCTTCAAGAATTCGTGCAATTTCTATTCCTCTTTTTCCCGCATATACGTCATGTTGAGAGCCAAAAAATTTATGGGTTTGTAGTATTAATTTTCCTCCCAATCGTTCTTTGTCATCAATTAAAATAACCTTAATCCCTTCTTCTAGTAACACTTTAGAAGCTGAGAGTCCGGCAGGACCTCCTCCAATGATTAAAATGTCCGTCTCTTTAATAGAGGGGTTTCCAACTGGAAGGGGATTATTAAACTCCGGCAAGGATGGTAATCCATTGCAACTCTTAATAATCATGCCTTCTTCGAGAGGTGTCATGCAAGATTTGACGGGTTTATCATTTACTATAACTGTACATTGTGCACATTGACCATTAGCACAAAATATTCCTTGAGGACTACCATCATTAGGATGATGTCCAAAAATGGTGATACCATTCATGATGAGGGCGGATGCTATCATCATGCCCTTATATCCCTGAAAAGAAGTGCCATCATGCGTGAACCATACTTTCCTTTTTTGTGGAATTTCTAAGATGGGATGAGAGGTTATTTGAAATTTCATTTAAGATCATTTAAAGAATTAATAAAGTATATGTTTTTGCTTTTATATTCTATATAAGAGATTAAAAAATCAATTTCAATAGTTAATAATTTTTCTGATAATTAGATGACGTAGGTTATTACGTATCTCCAGGATTACAACTTGAAATAGCTAACTGGAATTCTTTTCAATCCTGCGATTAAATCATATTTTTTATCTTGAGATATTATTTGTTTATCCAGATTAATAGCAATTCTAACATATAACAAATCAAAAAATGAGAGATCATAACTTTTTCTAAATTCAATTGCAGATAATGAGCTAATGAGATCGAAGGGAGCCCATTTTAAGTTATTAATTGAATTGAATTCCGCAAATTCATATTTTTACATCTTCCCAATTTAAAAAAGAATATAGATAATTCTTTTAAAGTTATTTTCTATTTTAAGATTTCTTCCGAATCAAAATTTAGACCAAGAGAAAGTTCTTGCAACATTTCTCGCTCTTCAAATGGAGTAACTTAACAAGCATTTTTGCAAGAAATTCTCGTACTCCACGAACCAAAATGAATCCTTGCTCACATATGACAAACATATCGATATTGATATATCCTTTAAGGTTATTTCTATTTCTGAGAAAAATGTTTCCATCAAATGTTATGGGATATTATCTACACCACGTTCTTCCAGGTCTAATAAACCTCAACTTCGGGAATAACGGAATCATTCCTTTTACAACTTAAAGAACTGTATTACTTGTTTTTCATTTATCTATACCTCATATTGGAGAATTATAAAATTTAATGACTAAAAAGGCATAGAATGGTGATCAATTTGGTTGATTCTGTAGAATTCCGATAGTAAAACTTGAATAAATGGCGGAGAACATTAGCCTTAATAAGAAGAGTAACTTAATTAAGCAATGAAATTACATTTTTTTTTTGAAAAAGTGAAATTAAATAATTAAAAAGAGGTGAAATAATATGGAAAGTTTATTAAAGCAAAAACTTCCAAAATTATTAGACCTAACTGAAAAAGTCGTCATAATTACAGGAGGTGCCTATGGAATAGGTCAAGGAATAAGCTTAAGATTTGCGCAAGCTGGAGCAAGAGTCATAATTGCAGATATTAATTTCAATGGGGCGGACGAAGTTGCAAAAAAGATTAGTGATGAAGGAGGAAAAGCAAGACCGATTAAAGCCGATGTAAGTAGTGTTAAAGACATTAAGAGGGCTGTAGAAGAAATCATTAAAGAATATGGCTCTATTGATATTTTGATAAATAACGCGGGTATCTATCCGATGATGCCGATGCTAGATATGACTGAAGAATTATGGGATAAGGTGATTACATTGAATTTAAAAGGGACATTCTTTTTTAGTCAGACTGTGGCAAAACAAATGGTCAAACGAGGTAAAGGAGGAAAAATTATCAATCTTGCATCCATTGACGCGTTTCATCCTACCGGAAACCTTGTTCATTATGATGCTTCAAAGGGTGGTGTCCGAATGATGACAAAGTCCATGGCTTTAGAATTAGCTCCATATAAAATCATGGTTAATGGCATAGCACCTGGTGGAATAAGTACCCCCAGCTCAGATGCTGTATCAGAATCGGCTAAAAAGCAGATGTTAGCAGCGGGTATGAAAGAAGAAGATATCATGAAAGCATTCGTTGCCCGAACCCCAATTGGTCGCATGGGAGAACCTGATGATATTGCAAAAGTGGCCCTTTTTTTAGCTAGCGATCTATCAGGTTACATGACGGGTACTACGATCGTAGTTGATGGCGGATATTTGCTTTCATGATTTTAAGGATCCCACATCAAAAAGAAGGAGAATCATCTTCATATTTTTCTTGCTATATTGAAAGCGCTTCTATAGATCATGATTGAAAAATATTTCTGAAGATTATGGATGAGGAAGGAAATGTTCCATTAAATTCTGCTAATATCTTAAATTCTACAAACGTAAATGAATTTTATATTTTTTTTCTTTTTAGAATTTCTAATATCGAATGAGCCCTAGTTTGCTATTTCATTCCCAAGTGGTTAAACCATTATTCGTTTTTAGTTTCTGCTATATGATTTATAAGGAGTTTTTTTTTTGAAAAATTCGCTACTTATTCTAAATTTTCTAATTTTATTTGCTCTTTTCATTGAACCTTGCGTTATAGTATTGAAAAAAACATCCATATAAAGAAAACAGGCATGTAAAATCTGTTAATAAATTGAAATATGTTTGACTACAATATAGCTTCAAAATTTATGAAATGAATATTCTTTAATATTATTCTTAAATTACAATAAATAAAATTGAAATGTGAAAACACATGAGTATCAATCCCATAGAAAAAATTGAAACTTTAATTGGAAAGCTAATGCGCCAAATGAAAATACCTGGCTTAGCTGTAGGTGTAATAATGGGGGGCAAGCCCATTTATTCTCAAGGATTTGGTGCAAGGAATATTGAGAATAATTTACCCATGACCTCCGATACACTTTTTGGTATAGCATCCATGTCAAAATCTTTTTGTGCTCTTGCCATTATGCAGCTTTACGAGCAAGGAAAATTGGATTTAAACGATCCCGTTAGTAAGCATATAAATTTTAAATTAGGTAAAAAAGAGAATCCCATCACTATCCATCATTTACTTTCCCATTCTTCAGGAGTTCCAGAACTCGATGCTACGAATGCTTCAAGTGATAAATCTGGTTTTATTCCCATGAGTAGCGAAAAGGATTATCTTTTATACCTGAATCAAGCCGAAGATGAGCTTCCAGAAGATCCCGGAAAAGTTTTCATGTATAATAATGACATGTATACAATCTTGGGATTTATAATAGAGAAAATAACGAAGCAAAAATTTGCGGATTACGTGAAAGAACATATCTTAAACCCCTTAGACATGAAGAGGTCCACATATTATAAGGAAAAGTTTTTAAAAGATGATAATGTCATAACGGGATATATCCGTTCTGAAGAGGGAGGGTCAATAAAAAAGCGAGAGATAAGAAACGATCCGCTTGAATATGCCTGCGGAGGTATTTATAGTTCCATTAATGAAATGATGCATTACATGATAGGATTAATGAACGGAGGATCTTTTAATGGAAATCATTTCATTCAACAAGAATCACTAAATAAAATGTGGACATCTTATATCACGCCCCCCAAGATTTATGGAAAGGGATACGGTTATGGCCTGGAAGTTAATTCTGATTTCTTTGGAGTTAAATTGGTAGGACATGGAGGAAATGTACCCACTTCTGGAGGATATTTTGCCATGGTGCCAGAGAAGAAAATTGGAGCTATTGTGGGACAAATTCCCAATCCTTCTCTCCTTCCCGACGCTCTGGTAAAAGGAATTTTAGCGGTCCTTTTAGGAAAAGAAATGGAAGTAGCTATACCGGTATTAGAAACATATAATAAGTTGGATAAGCTTATTGGAAAATATAAGGCTTATGGTCTTGCAGAAATGGAAATAACCTTAGAGGGAATGGGAATTCTTCAAGCAAAAGTATTTTTTTCAAAAGAAGAACCTCCTTATATCTTGCCCTTAATTATTGATGACTTGGACCAGCTAAAATTTTCTATCCCTTTTGCCCTTCCTGACATGGGAATGTCGATTCAAGGGAAAATTGATGAAAAAACAGGTAAGGTTCATATTCGCGCAGATAGATATTACTTTCATAAAATCAATTGAAATTTAACTTGAGAAAGAAAGCTTTTGAAATTCCTCCTTTATTTTCTTTTATTGGTTTATAAAAAAATATTTATATATTTAGATGATACCACTTATTAATAATTTCTTTAAAACATGATTGATAACTAAAATTACAGTTTTTAATTAGGGTATTAAAAAATGTCTAATAACGTGTCAGATAATATAATCGAAAGCAGTCAGCCTTTTCAAACAAGACATTCCACGTGGAAGTACGCGAGTAATGCTACTTACCAAATCGTCTGTACTATAATGGCAGCAACTCAAGGAATATACTTGTATTTTTATTATTATTCCGTGATTGGACTGAATCAATGGCTCATCTTTCTCGCTTTATCGATTTTCACCGTCTATGATGGCGTGAATGATCCCATAATTGGGTTTTTAATTGATAGAAATTTCAAGTGGACTAGAAAATGGGGCCGTCGATTTCCCTGGATCGTCATTGGAATCATCCCGCAATGCCTCTCCCTATATCTTATTTTCTCTGCTCCTGTATTGGATGCTGCAAATCCCTGGCCAGTCTTTTTCTGGTTGCTCATATCTTTATTCGTGTTTGATACATTTGGCTCCATGGTCGGAATCAATGTAATGGCCCTCCGTCCTGACTTGTTTCGGGAAGAATCAGAACGCCAGAAGCTAACAGCCTTCTGGACTCCCTTCGATATGATTGCGCAAGCCCTTGGAATGCTAATTCCCCCTCTTTTTCTCTTTGGAGGAAATAACCGGGAAAGCTTTGCTTTAATGGGGGGTGCAATTGCCGCTATTGCTCTAGTTGGTGCCATTTTATTCTTGCCTGGAGCTCGGGAAGATAAAATCGTGATCGATAGATATTTTACGGGAAATTATGAGAAACCGAAATTTTTCGAAGGCGTGTGGGACGTGCTGAAGTTAAAAAGTTTCATAGTATATTTCATTATCTTGAACATATTCTCAATGGCCACGAGTATCATCATGTCGATGGGTCCCTTTATTAATAACTTTTTATTTCAGGGCGCACCCGGAGATGAAATACTCATATACGCGATTTTTATCCTTGGTGCCATGATATCCTTGCCCTTTTGGCTTAGATATCTCAAGAAGATACAAAATAATAAGAAAGTACTAACTCTTGGAGGAATATTGCTAAGCATATGCTTCATATCACTGAGTTTTTATCAAACAATTTATGATTTTTACGTGATCTTATTTATACTTGGCTTAAGCATGGGTTCCATGTGGGCTTTCATGTATACGATTATTCAAGCTTCCGTCGTTGATGATTTTGTAGCCAAAACAAAAAAAAATCAAAAGGGAATTCTCCTTGGAATTTCTGTCTTGTTAGGGCGACTTGTCGCAACTATCGATGAAGGGATAATCGCGGGAGTTCAAACTATCACGGGATTTCCTGCCGGCGTGGATAATTACAATGCATTAGTCTCTGCACTTTCTGCTACAGGAGGGGATTTAGCGTTAGCTCTCATGGGGATAAGAGCGCTTATGGGGTTAATTCCCGGGGTAATCTTGTTTATAGGAACCTTGATCTTCTGGCGATTTTTTCCATTAACACCTGATGTAGTAAAGAAAAACAAGCAAATTTTAGAAGAATTGGGATTTTAATTTAATATTTTTTTTAAAAATTTAACCACGGTACTTTCCTGAGTTTCTCTTTTTTTAATAGCTTTCCGTCGATTAACCTGAGGATCAGAACTAAATGTCCCTCAATGTCCTTGATCGGATGTTCTGCTAACGGTTCCTTTATGACACGGGGTATTAAATAGAAGGAGGTATTATTTGTAAGGGTAAGAGCATGTATAAATTTCTGAACGCTCTCTATTTTATTTTGAAATAAATCAAGGTTCTACACTCATATTGAAATACCTAATGAATTTATTCTTTTAAATAAATTAAGAGCCCCGGTTCGGATAAATCTTCATTCGTAGCAGCTTCGAGACCGTAATCTTCAACGAATTTTTCTTTAAGACTTAATTCATGACCATTTCGAGTGATCCTTTCATTCACTCTGATGGCATTGTCCCCCGCTAAATCTTGAGCATAAATGTCATTGCTAGAAATATTATTATCTTCAAAAATGAACGTTAATTTTTCATATTGCCCAAAAATGCCAAGATAACTGACTTTTTTGGGAACGCTGACCGTGATCTTAGCCTTCGGAATATAATACCCTTTATTAGGTGAAGTCCGGCCGAGTGTTGCTATCGATATTGCTCCGTTGGGATTATAGCTGGCTATTACATAAGGTGCTTCATCATCGGGTTCAACAACAGGCAATTCTAGACCTCTAGCAACAATAGCCGGAGCTCCTTGAGAAATGTCCCTACCTATTACTAAAGAAAACCAAGTGTCCCCCTTGTTAAATTGCCAATTATCAAAAAGTATTTCTTTACTTAAGATTATTTTTTGTGAACCCGCATTATAGGGAGGAGCAATTCTTTGCCAGCGCACCGCACGGATTACTTCATCGATCCTTCTTTTAAATTGTCTCGGTCCTTCAAATGACAGATCGATATCTTTCCCTGGCCTTAATCCTCGGAAAGGATGGCGCATTATTCCCATACTGCATCCTAAACCAGCGGCAATATATACTTCATCATCACACGAGATTAAATGCATTTTTGAGTCATCATAATTTGCCTCTTTCATGATATTTGCCAATCTGTCAAGAGTGGTCGGGATAGAAAGCTGGGGGCTGACATCGTAAATTCTTAATACATCTGAAAATTCAAGATACTTCACGCATTTTTTAATAAAACTACTTTCAGCTCTCCCGTTTCCGTCATGAGAATTGAAAGGAATGGTTGGAACGGAATGATCCAACACGAGTTCAGGATAACATTCATGAGCAAGTTCAGATAAAAACTTGCGAAATTTAATGCGTCTTTCTTTATGTCCCCAATCTATCTTCCAATACAATATTCCCGCCTCTTTAGACCATTGCATTCGGTCGGACCAAAATTGGTTAATTAATTTTTCTTGGCTTTCTTGGGTCTCCGGTAAAAAATTTAGAGCTTCTTGAGCAGCCACCCATAATCCAATCCCTCTCCATCCCAAACCCTTTACCTTCTCGTTCAGTTTAGTGAGTTTTTCTTGAGGGGTTCCTTTATAAGAAGGAAATTTTTTGGCATTAAGGTGAAACGAGGAAAAATCATTTATAGAAGAATTTTCAGTATTAGGAGGTACATCCCATCCATCGTCAATTAAGATAAAGAGATCTTTCCTGATTTTGGGATAGATTAGTCTTGCCCAACCATTATCGCCTAATAAAAGCCCTTCATTAATGTTATTTCGAGCATTTTGAGCTCCAACATCTCCTTCTAGAGCATTAATATCAAAATTGTCTTCATTTTGACCAAAGGTGTAATTTTGAACAGCCCAAGTACACCAATAATTAAAAGCAATGGTCGGCTCTTTTGGAATTAAATCCATATAAAAAAAAGAAATGAAATACATAAAAAAGTATTGTATCGATTCCATCCTTTTCAACTATTAAAAAATAGGAGCTAAAGAGAAAGAGGTACAATATTAAATTTAATGTTGAAAAATACCCTTTTTTTCCTTGTTTATTTAAATATGATTATTCGTGAAGTTCTTTTTCAATTTTTTGCAAAATAAATTTTCGGAATTCTTTACTCGTGAAATTTTGGGTTCCCAATTGTAAGTACTCGTCTACTTTCCTTTTTTCTTTGTTATTTGTCTCTTCAATGTTCCGCATTGCCCCTTCCACCATGGTGGCGCCTAGTAATAGGCTGTACATGAAGAAGGAAAGTAAACCTGCATTTTTTTCTTTGATCTCTCCCTCATCAATTGCTTTTTGAATTAAACGAGTATTTCCATCTAATAAATCAAATTCTTTATATTCTCGTTCAAACGGACCAACTTTATTTGATGATGGAGAGGGTATAACGTGCATTATTCGAAATGCGGCATAATCATTTTCTGCGAACTCACAAAAGTGCGAAATTAATTTTAATAAAGTATCAATGATGGGCGCTTTTGATTCTTTAATGATCTTACGGTTCACATTCCGATATTGCTCATAACATTTCGTTCGTATTGCGATCCATAATTCTCTTTTACTCTCTATATAATTATATAGGTTATTTTTATTCATGCCTAACTTTTTTGCTAATTGTCCTAAGGTAAAACCATCTCGTCCATACTCTTTAAATATTTGCTTGCCCATATCCAAAATTTCATCAAATTGTTGAGCTTTTTTTTCGGGTGAGCGGCTTCTAGTTTTTTTAGTTTTAGGTTTCTCTTGTTTCACCATTATTTTCACAAATTCTAAGAATTTAGTAAAGAGTTTCTCTCTTCTTGCATTTTAAATTATATATTCTTCTAACCTTGATATTAAATGAACCATCATTATAATATTTTAAAATTATTAATTATAAATAGGAAATCGTAAAGCAGAAGATAAATCCAATATCGTAAAAATTATAGAGCACTAAATTTCACATGCATTTCATCATTATATGTTGATAATCCTATTTATTGGCGGGCAAAAAAACATATGATTAATAAATAGACGATAGCTATTAAAAATCTTTTTAAAAAAGTTAGACTTTTAATTATATGAGAATAAGTGTAATTGACTCCTAATTTTAAAAAGTATTTAAAAAGGAAAAAAGTGGTATAATATAGCGTCAATATCTAAGGGATTAATCTTTAAAATAGAAAGAATGGCTATTGACGATGGTCCTGGCGTTCGCACGACTATTTTTTTTAATCACTGCTTTTTAAATTGCATTTGGTGTCATAATCCCGAATCAATTCCAAAAACACCTCAACTTCAATGGATAGATCGTAAATGTATTGGCTGCAATAGTTGTATAGATGCTTGCAAAGAGGGTGTTTTGTATTTTAATGAAGAGGGGTTACATATTAAGAGACAAATATGTAATAATTGTGGACAATGTGTAGAGGCTTGCCCTAGTACGGCGTTAACGATGCTTGGCAAATGGTGGGACCTGGATGCACTTTTTCACGAAATAGAAAAAGAAAAAATCTATTTTAATAGGACAAAAGGAGGTATAACCGTATCTGGTGGTGAACCTTCATTACAACCTGGTTTTCTCTTAAAGTTTTTAAAATTATGCAAGGAGAATGATATTAATACGGCTTTAGATACAAGCGGATATTCGAATAAAAAAGTATATCAAGATATATTACCCTACGTTGATATCGTGCTTTTAGATATTAAAGTTATTGATCCTGATAAACATGAAGCATACACGGGTGTTTCAAATAAAAAAATCTTAGAAAATGCTAAATGGATTTCACGCTACATTAAAAAAAGTGGAAAAATAATGTGGATAAGGACTCCAATAATACCAAATTATACGGCTACGGTGGAGAATGTTAAAGGAATTGGAGAATTCATTGTAAAAGAATTAAGTAATTTCCCTGATCAATGGGATCTTTTGAGTTTTAATAAACTCTGTGAAATAAAATATTCAAAATTAGGCATGGTATGGCCTTTAAAAGATGAACCCTTAATGACAAGAGAGGAGATGGAAAATCTTCTCAAAATCGCAAAAAGTACTGGAGTTAAAAACGTCAAGTGGTCTGGTTTAACTCGTTAAGGGAATAAAAATAAAAATGGTTATTTCATTTTGAATTTCGAACTTTAAAGACAAAATAAAAAATATATTAATTAGAAAACTAAAAAAATACTATAAACTTTAAATTTTAAAGATAAGTCATAACTCACCGAATACTGTACGAGCGATGATATCATCTTGAAGCTCTTTAGTGATCTCTACGAATCGAGCAGAGTAGCCTGTGACCTTGACTGATAAATCAGGATAATTTTCAGGATGAACTTGTGCATCTTTAAGTACCTCGGAACTTATAGGATTTATTTGGAGCTCTCGTCCTCCTGATTCTAAATAAGCTTTTACTATAGAAGTTAAATGATCAAGACCCTCGTCTGTTTGTAATAAACTGGGATTGAGTCTTATATTCATTGCTACGCCATTAGTTAAATGAGGTTCAGCCGTAGCGTAAGCTACTGATCGGAGGGCCATGGTCACCCCATTTTTTTCAGTACCATTAGCCGGAGAAATACCATTCGCTACGGGTTCACCATATAATCTTCCATCGGCAGTTGCTCCTAACATTTTACCTTCGGTGACTTGCGTTCCCGCAGCAGATACAAGGCATGGATGATATATACCACCGCTACTTTTTGATTTATGTTTTCTGGTAATATCGCATAAGGTGGTTGCCACCCATTTTGCTAGTTCATCTGTTTTTTCGTCGCCATTACCATATTTGGGAGCTTTATTTCGTAATTTTTCTCGAAGTACTTCTGCCCCCTTGAAATTTTTATTCATGTGCTTGACTAATTCTTCCATTGTAACTATTTTTTCTTCGAATACAGCCCAGCGGATTGCAGCTAAGGAATTTGTGACCGTAGCTAAACCTTGTGCTCCCATAGGACGATTATTATAGCGTGCTCCATTTCGAGTTGCATCCATTCCACTCTCTAGACATCCTTCAATTGTAGATGATAACAATGGGGATGGCATGTAATCAGCATAAGCTTTATCCTTTAGCTCAGCTTTTTCCACGGCAAGGTCTATTGCATTAGAAAGTTGGTCTACAAAAGCCTTCTTCACATCTTCAAAAGATGTAAAAGAACTCGGCGGGGGAGTTTTTGCTCCGACAGTTTGAGTTCCTGAAAGAAGCGTGCGTCCTTCATTTAATGCCATGTTAAAAACGATTGAAAACCAAATTCCATTCCCTGCAGTATAAGAAAAATCATTACCCGTTCCTGTCGGTTCCACGCAACCTACAATTGAATAATCGCGGGCATCTTCTAATGAATATCCCGTATCTTGAAGTTGGGGTACGAGAATTTCATCATTGTGAATTCCCATTCCTGCAGTATAACGAAAAGTTTCACAAACCCTTTTCAGAAAACTACGCGGTGTCTTGGAGGAAATCCGTATCGATAAAGTGTTCAATAGACTTTTTACATTAGCAATAGCCTCAAGAAACAAGTACGAAATCTCATTAGTAGCATCGTATCCACTTTTATCTAAGCCCCCAATAGTGATATTATTCTGTCCGGCAATAACTACTGAAGATAATTTTACTAAATATTCTTCAATTGCTTCTAAAGCCTCTTTATAGGTAATGCGCCCTTCGGCTAAATCCGCGGCATAATATGGATAAAGATATTGATCCACTCGTCCTTGAGAAAAGATATTACCCTCACCATAACTCATTTCCATGACCACATTTGTCATCCATATGGATTGAAGTGCTTCCATGAAAGTCCTAGGGGGGAGTGCTGGTACTCGCCTTGCGCGCTCAGCAATTTCCAGTAATTCTGCCTTTCTTGTTTCTGATGCATTTTCTGCCATTTCTATAGCAAGGGTGGCATAACGATTGGAATATTCACGGACAGCTCTTGCTGCAACTTGAACTGATTCATAGAAATCCTTGCGCTGATCATAGTCTTCATCAGTTTCCTTGAGGTTCGCAATTCCTTCTGCCGCCATTTTCTCAATCCCTTCAAAACCTATTTTAAGAACGCGTCTATACCCCGGAATGACATGTCCTTGACCCGTTGCAAATGCAAACACATCGGTTCCCGTCATGGAACCACCAAAAGGATTTGGAATAGCTTTAGAATTTTTTGATTCCACAAATAAACCTGCTTTTTTCCAATATTCTATCTTTAAAGATTCTACCGTTCTATCTTTCCAGAAGGGGATAATATCATTTTTTAATTCTTCGATTTCTTCTTCTGGTAAGGGAGCATATCGATTATAAAAAGAAAAATTCGCTTTAAAATAATCCCTTATTTTTTTATCTATGGACTCATCAAAGATAAATCCAAAAAGACTAGCACGCATTCCACGTTCTATCTCCATGGGATCTGCTCTAATTTTACTGGACTTTACCCCTACAAGAAGTTCGTCCTCATAAATCTTTATTGGAAGACTGCGTAAAAATTCCTCTAATGCTTTGACATTCTTCATGCAGGGCGGAGCATTTTCCATTTGCTTATATATTCTTGTGTAACACCGAGCTCGCTCAATATCTAGTTCTCTAGGCAAGGAAAGCATTCTATCTCTAATCTTTCCGACTCTCTCTGAAGGTATCCCTTGAAGAGGAGTCATTTTAAAATCTTTGACAACCATAATTTCAAGTATTGTTTAAGTTGTTAATTAAATTTACGACGTATATTTATAATTACTTATATATATAATTAAATGGTTTATACAGAATAATAAAAATAGAGTCAAGATTTTAAATATAACTCTTAATCATGTTTTTTTAAGATTTAATAAAAATATTTAGGGTGCCTTATTTGCATTTCCAAGCAATAATGACTATTATTTTTAATTGAATACGAATACAAGCCTTCATGTGAATGTCAAAACTCAGAAAATCATTTAAGGATCAATACTCTTGGTGATAAAGGGGGTATTTCTACTACAAGATTTAATTGATCTTCATTTTTCTGAGAGAGCGTGCTCCGATCTATGAGTTCATTAATACCATCATGAATCTCAACTGATTGAAATTTTACATCGAAACGAGATAGATTTAATAAAAGTTTTTTAGAAACCGTACGACTGGTTAAATTAACGGTAATTATGACCCCTATATCTTTACTTTCAGAAAGATGAAAATGAGATGTTGGATCAATACCATAAAAGCTTCCCCGTGATAGAACAGGTTTAATTCTTTTATAGAGCTGGATGGCCTTTTTAAGGGCATTATACTTCTTGCTTGCCTTGTCTTTCAATCCCCCGATTCCTAAATGTCGAGCAACTGAAGTATACCACCAGAATTGCACCATGTTTTCGTTATCGCTGTTTTCATTGATGTGCAAATATAATGGAATCGAATATGCTAAGTTATATTCGTATAATTGAAAAGCTTTATGGGAAAGCAAGTCTTCTAATGAATTCCACATGCATTCAAAGCCCCAATTCTCATCGAAGCTATACGGAAGGGCATGTTGAAAGTAATCCGGATGCTCTACTCCCCGATGATGCGCTTCTATTAGGATATTAGGATATTTTTTTTTAACATTCTGAATTACCTTAAAAATACCTTCTACGTGTGATTGTCGCATCATGGGCACCTCATGACCGTGCTCTTTATTACAACAGCCGATATTATCCACCATGAACATGGAGAAATCCGTGAAATCAAACATGAAAAAGTCGATGTTATTTTTAGCCAATTCTAATATCCTACGACTCTTTTCTGCTACCCATTTCTCATTAGCGCATACGCAATAAAGATTTATATAGGGATCTGCAACGACTTTCACTCCTTTTTGAGAGATTAAATAGAAATAATCCTCTTCCGCTTCTCCTTCAAAATTCATCATTAAATGCAGGGCTAATTTTAATCCATATTTTTCATGAATAACACGAGAAAAGTCCTTTAATGGTCCAAATCTCTTCTCATCCCAAATTTCTGAGCCTAGAAAAGTATCCCAACCAGGATCCACATATAGTGCTTCTGCTCCTACATTTCTTGCGAGTTCCGCTTCCTCATACAACTGTTCTAAGGTATATCGCTCAAATTCTATATCTTTCACGAAAAAACCAGTTTTTTCTGACGCCCATCCTAAATTATAGAGTTCATTCCAATGCACGGGAGGATTATAGTCACTTTTAAAGTGATGTCCCTTTTGTTCGAGATAATTCCTATAAAGATAATAACCTTCTTTATAATCCCCTTCATAAAGAGCATAGTTTGAAGCTCCAAAGGAATATGATTTATTTGAACTTAATTCTGTAGCACGTTCAGGATCACCCCCTAAGATAGAAAAACCACCAAAAATGATGGAAGTATCTTCCATTCCTCTTCCGGGTAATAAGTACCTGGATTTCTCAAATCGGGAAAATTCTATTTCTGATGGATTATATTTACATGTAAGTAGACCTCCTGCATCATTCCCCCATAGCCATCCTTCTGTGTAAAAGCCGGGCATTTCCGTCTCTTTATTTACCCATGAGTTATATAATAAATCATTTGCACTGAAGGATGAAATTCTTCTATCTACCGCATATGCATGGAACCTTCGAGAAGGAATAGGTGTTAAAAAATATTCATCCAAATGATCCTGCCATCCTTGATATTGTTTGAAGAACATTTTTTCAAATCCAAAATTAAGGTGTCCAAATCGCACCTTTTTCTTATCTTGATTACTTATAGTGAGGTTTTCTATTAACCACTTATTACCTTCTTGTAATTCAAATATATGTTTGATTTTAATGTTGGTATTTTGAAAAATACCTTCAATGACCAAAGTATTATCATTCTCTTTATAAATAGATCTCGATTCAAGATGCTTGGCATTCCTTTCAATTCCTATATGATCCAAATACTCAAACCGGGATCCTCTCTTTTTAGAAGTAATAATGCTATAATGATAATCAAGATCAGAATAATTTACATTATTTTTTTGATCATACAAGCGATATACAAAATTATTATTTCCATCTTGTTCAACCTCTAATTTCCAATATTTATTAGATAAAATATAGAAATTTTTAGCCATAACTTGACCTCTCCAATTTAATCTATTTTTTATTTGTAATTATTTATATTTTTGAAAAATAGTTTAGAAAGTTTTTTATGCAAAATTCTGAATTTATTGCCCTAAGTTAAAATAGGATGGAAATATTCATCCTTGGTTTGTTAAATTACGAAGATATTTAGAATATTCACATAATTTTGCCAAGCAATTTATGGGATGGTCCCAAAATTTAAGGATAATACCACCACATTCTCTTACTTTATTAGACCACGCACTTGCATTATTCTGAAGATTAGCACATATAACTGGAATTCCTGATTTGTGAGATAATTTGATGTTAGGTGGGATGAAGAGTTGATCAATATTTTTTAATTCCACTATATCTTTTCGAATTTTGATTTGATAAATATCTAACTAAATTTATCCAAAAAAAATAAAATCGGTAAAGAAATAAATTGAAATTAAAAGGAGCGCATGTTAATTCAGAAATTAACAGGGATGAATTTAATTAAGTTCTTTAATTAAATCAACGTTAATAAAGAAGGAATAATGTTCATTTTTTATTCCTTTTAATTTCATTTTTCTTAAAATTGTCTATCTTTTTAAATATATGGGTTATGATTTTTAATTGTAAAATTTTACTTCAAATTTCATTATTTCTCATGATTTAAAGATTAAAACTCCTAAGAATTAGGAGTAAATGAATATGATTTTGAAGAAAGTAGGTTAATGTTAAGAAAAGGATTATAAATTTCACCAAAATAATCCCTAAAATTTAAAAAGATAATCTTCTTTAGGGGTAAGAAAGGATTTAGAAATTAATAAACAAAGAAATAATGACCCTTAAAATAGCAATTCTTGCTCCAATAGCTTGGAGAACACCCCCTAGGAAATATGGACCTTGGGAATTAGTAACAAGTAATTTAACTGAAGAGTTAGTCAAGAAAGGGTATGATGTAACATTATTTGCTACACGAGATAGCATTACTCAAGCTAAGCATGTTGCCACATGTCCTAGAGGATATGAAGAGGATAAAACAATTAATCCCGACGTTTGGAAGTTATTACATATTTCTGAAGTATTTGAAAGAGCGGAAGAATTTGATATCATTCATAATCATTTTGATTTTCCTGCCTTGACTTATTCAAAATTGGTAAATACCCCCGTTTTAACAACGATTCATGGTTTTTCATCGCCGGAAATTATACGAGTATATGAAAAATACAATAAACATTGCTATTACGTATCCATAAGTAATTCTGACCGACATCCGAGGTTAGATTATATTTCTACGGTGTATAACGGTATAGATGTGAGTAATTTTACTTTTTCTTCTCAAAGTGAAGAATACCTTGCTTATTTAGGGCGAATTTGTTTTGAAAAAGGTGCTTACGAAGCAATTCAAATTGCAAAAAAATCGCATAAAAAATTGAAAATTGCGGGAATCATTCAAGAACCTCAATATTTTGAAAAATTTGTGAAACCACACATAGACAATGATCAAATTATCTTTATGGGGCACATAACCAATGAAGAAAGAAATGAATTATTAATGAATGCCTTAGCTTTAGTGCATCCCGTAAGAAAACCCGAAAGATTTGGTCTCGTAATGCCGGAAGCGATGGCTTGCGGCACGCCTGTTATAGGATTTGATTTAGGGTCTGTAAGTGAAGTGATAAGTCATCAAAAAACGGGGTTTGTTGTTCAAAATGTCGATGAGGCGGTTAACGCCGTGAAACGATTAAATCAAATTTCTAGATTCAAATGCCGAAAAAGAGTGGAACAGTTATTTAGCAAGGAAATAATGGTAGAGAAGTATATTCACGTTTATAATGAAATCATTTGATATGTCAGCTTAGTTTTTTGATTTTTAACCCTTTTTTACATAATTGAAGAAAATTTAATGGTTATAAATTACTTAAAAAAATATGGTGGAAGTAAAAAGAGAAGGGATTTTGCTTGAAGCTACAGAATTAGAATTCGAAAATCAAGCCGTATTAAATCCTTCTATTGTTCAAGAGGGAGAAATTCTTCACATGTTTTACCGTGCCGTAAGAGAAGGAAATTATTCCACCTTAGGGTATTGTAAATTAAAAGGGCCCATGAATGTTGTTGAGAGAAGAGAAGAACCTGTATTATATCCCGAATATGAATATGAAAAGCATGGTGTAGAAGATCCTAGAATTGTATTTTTAGATGGTCTTTATTATCTCATTTATACCGCTTATGATGGAAAGAATGCGAGAGTTGCTTATGCTTCAAGCAAGGATTTAAAAAAATGGGATAAGCATGGATTGATTACACCTTCAATTAAATATGATGAAGTTAAAACTTACTTGGTTCAATCGAAATTAAAAAATAAATATTATCAATTTATTTCTTACTTAAAAGATATAACTGCCCCAGATGTGCTATTATGGGAAAAAGACTGCATACTTCTTCCTAAAAAAATTGGAAATAGATACGCATTAATACATAGAATCTTACCCGATATTCAAGTTATTTTTTTTGATAATTTTGCCCAATTAGAAGATCAAGATTATTGGAAAGAATACCTTAAGAATTTGAGCCAATATGTAATAATGGAACCTAAATTCGCTTTCGAAAATCATATTGGTTCGGGAGCACCATTAATAGAGACAGATTATGGATGGCTTTCAATCTATCATGCTGTAGAAGATACTAACGCGGGACAAATTTATCACTCTGGCGCAGCTTTACTGGAAAAAACTCATCCTTTTAAAGTTATTGGAAGGTTGAAAAAACCTCTTTTTTCTCCAACTGAAGATTATGAAATATTCGGTGATGTGGGAAATGTGGTGTTCCCAACAGGAACGGCTCTATTTAATGAAATCCTTTATATTTATTATGGGGCTGCTGATAAACGTATTGCCGTTGTTTCAGTGAAATTGAAAAGGTTAATTAAAGCACTGATTAAAAGTCAATCAAGATTAAAAATTGATATTGGATTTTTGGCAGGAGAAATTTTTAAAAGAGCATATGATAAGGAAATTAGTCTAGAAAAATTAAAAAGTGAATATAAAGATAAAGAAGATCTACTCATGATGGCACTTGGTTGGTTAGCAAGAGAAAACAAGTTAATTTTTGGAAACAAGGATGGTACAATAATGCTCTGGACCACGGAATAAGTAAATTCTATAGTTTTTATTTTTCGATTAATAGAAAACACATCTAAATTTATTTTGATTAATTTCAACTTGAATTCTGCCCCAACTTTCTTATTATTCCTTACATTATCTTAAGTGTTATATCTCTTAAACATTACATTTATTAATCTCAAAAAAACAACATTTATTAAATCTGGTAATTAATATGAATAAATTTTGGATAGCTCATATTGCTACATATCCTCCAAGAGAATGTGGTATAGCAACTTTTACAAAAGATTTAACTTCTGCTTTAGATCATAAGTTTAGCCCCTCCTTACAAGCAAAAATAATTTCAATAAATAAGGGAGACTGTAATTATTCTTATTCCAATAATGTTATTTCTAATATTATAGAAGAAGATGTCTCTACTTACGAAAAAGTGGCAAAAAAAGTTAACGCTATAGATAAAATAAGATTAGTCAATATTCAACACGAATTTGGGATATATGGTGGTAAAAATGGAGACTATTTACTTAGCCTTCTTGAAAATTTTGAAAAACCTATTGTTACAACATTACATACTATTTTACCTAATCCGGATAATCACATTAAAAGAATTATGAAAAAAATTGCACATTATTCGTCAAAAATAGTAATAATGAATCGATTGGGGTTAAATATTCTTAAAGATAATTATGATATTAAAAAAAATATTGAAATAATTCCACATGGAACTCCTAATATACCTTTCAAAGAAAAATTTAAGATGAAGAAGGAATTGGGATTTGAAAGTAAAACCATTCTAATGTCATTTGGAATGATTAATCCCAATAAAGGATTTGAATATACAATTGATGCACTACCTGAGGTTGTTAAAAAATTCCCGACCCTTTTATATTTAATAATAGGGGAAACTCATCCTGAAATTAAAAAAAAAATTGGAGAAAATTATAGAAATTTCTTAGAAAATAAAGTAAAGAGCTTAAAATTAACTAAACACGTTCGATTTATTAATAAATATATTACTTTAAATGAAATAACAAGATATTTACAAGCTAGTGACATATTTATTTCCACTAATCAAGATTATCGACAAATAGTAAGTGGAACGTTAGCTTATGGAGCATCATGTGGGCTCCCTATAATATCCACACCATATCTTCACGCTAAAGATTTATTATCTCCGAACCGGGGAATCCTTGTAAAATTTAAAGATTCCGATTCAATTAAACAAGCTTTATTAAAATTACTTACCGATCCCGAACTAAGAAAGTATCTAAGATATAATATTTACCAATATACTCGGAATGCAATTTGGCCTAATGTGGCTATAAGTTACTTTACATTATATAAGGAATTGGTTCCTGAATTAAAGAAATGCCGATATTCAGTCCCCAAAATTGATTTTAAACATGTTAACAAGTTAACGGATGACTTTGGGATGATACAGTTCTCAAAATTTAATATTCCAGATATTAAAAGCGGTTATACTTTAGATGATAATGCGAGAGCATTGATTGCTTGTGTTCAATATTATGATCTGTTCAAAGAAGAAACCATGATAGAATCGATTAACACCTACTTGAATTTTATATTACATGTGTTCCATGAATCTAAATTTTATAATTTTGTCGATTATAATAAAAAAATCAATTTTGATAGATGGAGTGAGGATGCTCACGGTAGGGCGTTATGGGCATTAGGAGCCCTCCTATCATCTAAGAACTTACCCAATGTTATTTCCTCTAAAGCTTATACATTGTTCAATAAAGGAATAGAAATAATCGAAGAATTTAGGTCCCCTCGCTCAATTGCATTTTCAATAATAGGTCTGTATTATTGTTTTAAATCTACGGGAAAAAAATTAGAAAAAATTACTAAACTTGCAAATTTATTGGTTTCTTACTATAATAGATGTTCTAAGAATAACTGGGAATGGTTTGAGAAATCTCTTACTTATTCAAATAGCAAACTCTCAGAAGCATTATTTTCTTATTATGATCTTACTAAAAATGAAAACTATTTAGAAATTGCAGAAAAATCATTAGAGTTCTTAATGAAACACACTTTTATTGATAATATTTATGTACCAATTGGAGAAAATGGATGGTTTCACCAAAATTCAAAGAGAGCTCTCTATGATCAGCAACCCGTTAATACAGCATCTATCGTTCAGACATTAGTTTTAGCTTATAAATTAACTAAGAAAGAACTCTATTTAAAAAATGCTATAAAAGCTTTTGAATGGTTCCTTGGTAGAAATACATTAAAACAAATTGTTTATGATAATACATCGGGTGGATGCTATGATGGGATAAGTAAGGAAGGAATTAATTTAAATCAAGGTGCAGAATCAATTGTGACCTATTTGCTTGCTAGAATGGAACTTGAAAATATTAAATCTTTCATTTCCTTAAATGATATGGAAGTTACCAAACGTGTACAGAGATTTTTGCTATGCAAGTGAATAATTCAACAACTAATTTAATATGAAAATACAAATTAGGAGTTAATAATTTCATTCTTCAAAAAATTTATTTCAAAAAAAAGAATTCATTGACCATATCATTAATGGGCTCGAAAATCTTTAAACCCCCCTCCCAATTTTCTAATAAGTCCGAATATATGAACTCAATTTTCTCTACAAAACTTCTTAATAATAACTTTAAAGAATTTAAGTACACATCCGTAATTAAAATACAGAGCACGTGCTTACCCGGATAGATCAAGTAATAATCCCCTTCTTTCTCAATTACGGTTAATCCACTATGCGTTGACAAATATTCTAGTTGAATTTTAATAAGCACGAGAGCTCCAGATAAAAGAATATCTTCTTGAATTTTTTCGTTTTCGTCGCATGATCTTTCATAAAGGCACAATCCGGATCGTTTTGAAATTATTACCTTTTTAACATGTTCGCTCCAATCATATTCAGATAAACTTGAAATTGATTTAAAAAAATGATTACATGATCCTATCCCAAACAGTAAAATAATGATTCCAATTATTCTCGCATAAGATCCAAACAAATAAATGAAAGATTCATGACTAATGACCGTTCCGATGATTACTAATGTAAATCCAAACATCCCGCTGGAATAGAGCCTTTCCTGATGTTTGTCAGATCTCAGAATTTTTGTTTTTTTTGAAAGGTCTCTAAGATAAGCTCCTAAAAAAATTATAAATACTATGAAAACAGGAAAAGCATATAAATATAAGCTCTCATAAAAAGGTATTAAAATAGCATATGTGAAGGTAAAAAAGAGAAAGACTTTTGAAAAGAAAAATTTCCGATATAATATCTTATCTTTTTCAATAATAAACGCGCATGTATTTAAACTTATTATTCGTATTATGTTTGAAGTATTAAGGAAGAGAATTATGAGCGCTTGATTCGTAAAATAAAAACCACCTACGATTCGGAAAAGAGATGTAAAAGAAAGCCCAAAATATAAGAAAATATATGCTTTATCGTCTGAAATACTGAATTTATCTTTACCTTTCTTAAATTGAATATAAAACATGATTGCACTTTCTATAAAATAGAAAAATAACAAACACTCAAGAGTTAGTTCCACTTCTCGAGTCGCGATTTCTATAGGAAATTTTTGCGTTGTTGGATCCATATTTTTGATTTTTACTTTACTATATCTTCTATTATACTGGAAAAATTAGAAAAGATGTTTTCTTTCAAGTTTTTAATTATACTTACATCTACTAAAAGATTTTTATAAGTTTTTTGAAATTTTTTTTTAATTAATTTCAAAAGATATTCATGGCTCTGCATATCAGATGTAGCGGTCAATACATATAATATATTCTGTGGAGCTTCTCCATATTCAAAATATAAAAAAAATCCTTCATCCATTATTTTATTTACTTTTAACTTTCGAGATAATCCATCTGTCGCTATTTTTTGAATTCCAATTAATATTCGGGAGGTATTTAGCTCAATTTTCTTTTTTCTTCCCGATTCCTGTGAATCTTGTGATGATGAGTGGGATTTAAACTCATAATGATAGAGATCCATTAGCTGCTCCGTATTCAAGATATATAGGTCTACTAGATCAGCTTTCCACCGATATTCTAAAAAAAGCGGGCTTTTAAAAATGGAAAATAAGATCATCAGCAAGCCAATAAATAACAAGGACTCCAATATGAAAACCATTAATTCTGAAGTGATTAATTGAAAGATGTTGAGCAATAAGGATGATCCTATTATAAGATGGCCGATAAAAAGAAACGTTAACCGTATCTTCATTTTTCCTGTTGAGATTCTTATCATATCAAATCTGAATTTTAAAATAAAAAAAATACCAATACATAAAATTACAAAACTTATTATAGATAAGGGTGAATGCAATCCAAAAAATAGAATTAAGAATGGAGGTATGAAAGTTATTCTTTCTACTTGTTTTATCATTATGGGTTTTATTGCTTGGTGCTTGATATTTGATAAAAAGTGGAAATAGATAGGAAATGCCATGCAAAAAACAATGCCGCTGGAACGATTAAGAATTTCATTCAATGGCATTCTAACAACATAGAAAAAATCTACCAAGAATATTACAAGCGATGTAATTATTATCCCTAGAAAAATCCCGTGAGATAATATTAATTTATCCGGATCCGATTGATTTTTTCGATACTTGATATATTGCATTATTAACCCTAAAGAAATCTGATATCCCACAAATATACAAATTGTTAAAAATGGGATAAGTATTTCTCGAAATGAAAATTGAAGCTCCATTTCAATTCAAATTATGATTATAATTTTAAGTTAAATTTAGAATGGCCGAAAAATCCCCTATATTTAAGTAATAAGGTCTATCGATTACTTAGAAAGAAGTTAGTTATCTAATTTAAACTTTGGTTTTTTTCAACTTGTTTTCTACTTTAATGTTAACAAATCAAACTTGTAATTCGTAATAATTACTATGAAATAACCAACAAGATTAATTTTTATTCCAAGCAACAATAAGCAGGAATTATTATTAATAATTAATAATATCCGGTATTAATTTAAAGGGAAAAAAATAATTTTAATAGAGCTCTTCTTATTTTTATATTTCCCAGCAAATTAAAATGATAAATTACTTTACTATTAAAAAATGGAATAAAGAAGAACTGATAGGGTGATAACATGAAATATATAATAATTGAGAATGAAAAGATAGGACAGATAAAAGCCAAACTACTCGAGGACAAAAATCCTAAGACTTGTCAAGCAATATGGGATAAATTGCCCTTAGAATTGAGCCTTTCACGATGGGGGGAGGAATTGTACGGGGCCATACCCGTAAAAATTGATACTGAAAATGCACAAAAGGAATGTGAAGTTGGAGATGTTGGATATTGGATGAGTGGCAAGGGATTTTGCATATTTTTTGGTCCAACCCCCGCAAGTAGTGGTGAGAAACCTGTAGCTGCGACACCCGTAAATATCTTTGCCAAGATCGAAGGAGATCCAAGTATCTTTAAACAATTCGACTCTTTTAAAGGTATCGTGAAAAAGGGAGAGTAATGGTATTTTCTTTAGAATTAGTTTAAAAACAGTTTTTGTAGTTTTTTCATTCATTAATAATCCCGAGAATATTAAATATTAGAAATTTATCTCGAATATGAAGATCATGAAAAATTATTGGGATGAAAGATTTGAATTGGAAGGGAAAATTTGGGGTGAAAGCCCAAGTAGGAGTGCTATGAATGCTTTGAAATTATTCCAACAAGAAAGTATTAAGAGAATTTTAATTCCTGGTTCTGGGTATGGACGAAATTCAAAATTATTTTCTGATAATGGATTTTATGTGGTTGGAATTGAGATTTCAAGCATTGCTTATGAAATTGCTAAAGAATTCGATAGTAAAACTCGATTCATAAATGGGTCAATTCTTGATAAGGTGCTTGAAGAAAATTCTTTTAATGCTGTTTTTTGCTTTAATACTCTTCATCTGTTCATGAGGAAAGAGCGCTTGAAATTTATAAAAATTTGTAAGGATGTTCTTAAAGAGAACGGGCTTATTTATTTCACTGTCTTTTCCGAAAATGATGAAAGTTACGGAAAAGGTAAAATCGTAGAAGAGATAAATACCTTTGAATCCAAACCAGGAAGACCTGTACATTATTTTACTGAAAAAGATTTAGTTGAGCATTTTTTAGATTTTAATATTATTGATACGGGAATTATAAAAGAAGAGGAAAATCATGGAAAAGTGGGACCCCACGTACATGTATTGAGATATATTTATGCTCGAAAAGAATCTCTGTAATATATATCGTTAAAACATCATATTAGCAATGGAATCTCATTTTACATTATCTAACACCTGCTACCCCTTAATTAGGTAATAAAATCTACAATCCAATTATAAATAAGTGGTCCAATAAAGATTGTGATTAAGATAAGTCCAATTAAGAAGAGGATTCCAAAAAATGTCCATACCAATTTAGTTTTTCTTGAGGGCGGCTTCCAATTATTAAATTTTTCTCTTTCTATTGCAATCATTTTTCTTTCTCTTAGAATAGATCTATTATATTGGCGCATGCCTCTCATACCAATAAGCCTTAAAGTGTTACTTTTTTCATCTATTATCCCTCTTTTTTTCATTAGTTTTATAATTGAATGGATGCTCAGTTTTTCATAATCATACAACCCAAAAGTCGCCCAAACTCCAAAAATTTCATTTCCCTTGTTAATTGCAATTTTGAATCTTTCATTTATCTGTTCTTCAGAAACTGATTCTTGATTTATTATTTTTAAAATCCAATCCGCAAGTCTAAATTCAAAAGCTTCATCAAGTCTTAATTTGAAACTATCTATATTTATGTCTTCTCCCGATTTTATTAAAGCGATTAAAGTCTCCACCCCATCATAAATTATCAGAAAAGCGATTAAAATTCCTACAAGGGCATCTACAAAATAAATTTCAAATAGCGCGAAAATCAATCCAATCATGACACCGAAGGATATTTTCACATTATTTGCATTGTCCTTAGCATCGGAAAGCAAGGAAAGATTGCCGTTTATTTTTCCGACCAAATGTTTCAAGAAGCGTAAAATGTAATTAATTAACATCGATACAATCATTAATACAAAAGCAAAATAACTGGGAGTAATGACATGTGCTTCAAATAAAGAGATTATTGATAGAATCATTAGATTAACTCCTGTAATTAACATTAAAGAGATGATGAGTAATGCCCCCACTTTATCTTTATTAAATTTAAGACTAAGCAAAATAACAACAATTTTAATAATATCCGTGAGATTTTCAATCCCATCATTAAGGAGGGCATCGCTTCCATCCAACAATCCCATGATAATCTTCAAAACACTCAAGAAAAGTAGACAGAAAAAGGAAAATATTAACACCACTTTTTCACTGAAAAAAAAATACATGGCTTCATTTGTGGTCGTGATGACTTTTCTCGCCTTTTCTAATATTCTACTGCCTTTTTCTGTCAAGTAATAATTATTTTCCTTTGTTTCGATTAATTCTGCATTAATCCCTTTCTTGATGAGTCTGTCTATGATTCTCGGCTCTAAAGTTAAAAAACTAAACTCGTTCACGTAAAAATACTTGAAATAACTGTAGATTGATTCCAGATCAGTATTTCCCTTATCAATAGCAAACATTAAAGCATATAAAGGAGATCTAATAGGATCTTCTTTCAAAACGTGACTTACTTCAATAGAAAGCTCGGATATCTCTTTATGAGATTTTCTTTTCCAAACATTAAATTCAGAATTTTCCATCTTCCTGTATTATAACTTCCTATGGTGTAAAAAATAGATAAAAAAAATAATTCTTTTATTCCTTGCCTAATTTCTTTCGCGCTTTTTTATAATCACTATCGATGACGGATCTCACGATTTTTGGAAAATGACGGAAAAGCCTCCAGATTAATTTTGCTTCTCCCGGTAAGATGTTAAACTTTTCTTTTAAGACGCCTGATATTACAACGTTTGCTACCTCATCCGGCTCCAACATCTTGGCACCTTCAGACATCATTTTGCATTCTTCTGGTTTTATCTCATTTTCTGTTTTCAATCCAGGAGTATTAGTATCGGGAGGATAAACCACCGAGATTTTGATGTTATAAGGTATTAATTCATTCCGTAGAGATTCAGATAATCCCACCAAGGCATGCTTCGTAGGAGTATAAGCTGCGTATCCCATTATTCCAAAATATCCCATCATGCTAGAAAAAAAGATAATATGCCCTCTCTTCTCTTTCATGAAATGAGGTAACAAGATTATTGTAGGTATAAGTTGCCCATAGTAGTTGACATTCATGTTATTTTTAAAATCATCAAGGGTATAATCTTGAACGTACTTTGAGATGGCAAATCCCACGGCATTGAACAAATAATCTGGAATACCATGCTTGGTTATAAAATCCTCTAATAGGGGCTTTAATTTATCCATATCAGTAGTATCACAAGAGATTATCTCTACAAAAGTGGAAGCAGCACTTTTTACACTTTCAATTTCACTTGCGGCTTCCTTCAACACATCCATCCTTCTGGCGATTATACACACGTTTCCTCCTAATTGTGCGATTTGTTTTGCCACGGCTTTCCCCATGCCTGTAGAACCACCACATACTATTGCAGTCTTGTTTTTAAACGGTTGGGTTGCGATTAATTTTTCCTTTACCATATTTTCATCACTCTTACTTATAATTCCTTGCTATTTATTAAGACAGAGAGCTTATAAATTCACCCACGCATATACGATAAAGATCGGACCGAAAATTAAAACGAGTGCAATAATGAAAACCGCCATGTACATGTCCATGTCCCGCTTTTTAAACACCTTATTCTGCAAATCGAATGCAAAATCAATTAGCCCCAAAAATATCATCCCTGCACCCGCTAAAGCGCTAAAGAAATAACCAATCCGTTGTCCCAAAAGAAGGGCAATGGCTGCAATAAATAAACATGGAGTAACCCATCCCAAATCTGGAAGAGGAAAAGATAATTCATGTTTATATGAAACCTCGTCCATCTTTCGCTTTTCAGGATTATATTCGGTAAAATAAAACATCAGCCAAAAACCTATAAAACCTATTCCGATTAAAATCTGTAATATAGCTATTACTATTTCAAACAACTTTTTTTCACTCTTTTTTATTATTGGTTAATAATCTTATTTACGCTTTAAGGAAATTTAAAAATTTCTATTCCCTACTAAATAATAATATATTACAAAATTATAAGGAAACAACCGAAATTTCCTTTAATAATTTTATTCTGATTATTATGCATTTCCGCTTATTTTAATATAAAGAACTTATTATTTTCTTTAATATAAAGAAACTCTCTTTAAACCTATAAATTGTAATGTTATAAAAATTTAAGAATTGGTTTAAGCAAAAAAAGGATTCTTTTACTCGCCATTTTGATGCAATGGAAAATTCTCTAATCGATGCAAAAAGTGGTAAGCATTTCATTGAAATGGAACTTTCTGCCAATAAAATCACACCCAAGTTTGAGGATTCTATACGGAAAAAATATGCAAGATCTCTCATGGAACTAAAAATTCGGGTCGCTTCTAAAGAGGATATTGATACATTACAATATCTTTACAATACTTCTTGGTCCGTTGCTACAATGCCGTTTACTCCTATAAAATCATCCACCTTATCCAATTCCCTAAAAAATCCCAATATATCTTTCCTGATCGCCAGTAAAAACGCAATAGATATAGGATTCATCATATTAAAAATAGAAGAGAATTATCTAAAAACGGGAAATATCGTGGGCATCGGTGTTTTATCCGAAAATCGGCACGATGGGATTGGAACTGCATTAGGAATCGCTGCTTGGGATTTCTTTAAGAGCAATAATACTAAGAAATTAAAATGCAAGGTATTTTCAGAAAATAAGATTGCTTATACTTTCATGAAAGGGCTCGGTTTTGAGGAAGTAATTAGTACAAGGAGCAATTTATCACAATTCCTATGAATTTTGATTCAATATGTCTTATAATTATTCAATTATGATTTTAATTTGTTCGATTATTTATTATTTTGAATTTTTATAGTAATACTATTATAAAAAAAATAAAAAAAATAACTATATTCTAATTACATCAAAAAAATTATTCATCATATATGGAATCGGAAATATCATTGGGGGGAACCCCGACTTCTGCTATTCCACCATCTACGGGAAAGATATGTCCCGTAATGAAATCAGAACTGGGAGATGCCAAGAAAACAACTACATTCACTACATCTTCTACCGTGCCAAATCTACTTAAAGGTGTCTTGACATTTCCATCGAGATAAGTCAATTTCATATCTTCTCTTCGATTTAAATAAATGCCCGTGACATGAAATCCCGGGGCAATTGCGTTTGCCGTTACTTTAGGAGCCAAAGTTTTTGCAAGAAGCTGAGTTAAAGCGATCACCCCTGCTTTGGTAATACTATAATCCGGAAGCTTGGGATCTACTACCATACCCGCTATAGAAGCAGTACATACTATTTTTCCGGCAATTGGCTCAAAATTATTCGATTTGAGTTTTCTCCAAAACGCTTTAGCCACTAACCATTGCCCCTTCAAATTAACTCCCATTATTTTATCCCAATCATCCTCCTTTATGCGAACGATATTTTTCCCATAAGAAAGCCCTATACCAGCATTGTTAAATAAAAAGAAGATGTTGTCTAATTCTTTTGACGCTTGTTTTACCATGGCATCTACTTGATCCGATTGAGAAACATCACATACAATCGGAATTACTTTTCTTCCATGTTTAGCTGCGATGTTTTTAGCTGTCTCTTCTAATAACTCTTTATTAATATCTACTAATATCACGTCAGCACCTCGTTCTGCAAAAGCATATCCCACGCCTCTACCGAAGCCTGAAGCACCGCCCGTGATCACGGCTCCTTTACCTTCTAAAAATTTTTCAACCACTTAAAATCACCTTTTTTTATTCTTTTATTTGGTTAACTATTACTTGAATTTCCATATTAATAACATTTAAATCTTGTTTTTTGGATAAAATAAATTTTGCTTGAAATTATTAATAATGTCTATTTTTTCTCTGTTAGCTTTAAATATCCTAATATGAGGAATCAAAAAATAAGAATTGATACCGAAGGAAAAACAAGGGCAATTAATTTTTCTAATGTTTTCGAGGAAGGTTAAACCAAAAAAAAGGTTGAAATCTCCAGATATCTAGAATTCTTCTTTTTCTCATAATAGAATTAAAATATATAAACCTTTTTTTTAATATATTTTTTAAGATCTTGCATGTCAAAAGAAACACTTTCCGAAATTAAACGATTGTTAAAATCGATTAAATTATCTTCTTATGAGATAAAAGCCTATTTAACTTTATTACGGTTTAATGAATTATCTGCAAGAGATTTAAGTCAACAATCCAATATTCCAATCGGCAGAATTTACGAGGTATTAACTCAATTAAGTGATAAAACCATGATTCAAATCATTCCTTCTCATCCTAAGTTCTATAAAGCTTTTAAATTTACTACCGCCATAAGCAATTTAATTTCCTATTTAGATAATATCCATAATAAAAAAACAGAAATTTTAAAAAATGAAGCCGATGTGTTGGAAGCTAGATTACACCATTTGAGTGAGATAAAAAAAAATATCGGAGAAATTGAACCTTTTTGGACAACAGTATATGGTTATCAGTCTATTTTTTCTATGTATTTACGATACTTTTTTGATTTAAAAGAAGAATTGTTACTTTATTATTTCATTGATAAAAACACTCCCAAAATAATGACACGAGGAATAAATTTATTTAAAGGAATTCTGGAGGTTGCTGAGCGTGGTATTAACGTTAAAATTTTATGGACTACTCAACATGATGAGAGACCATTAAAAGCAGAAGAATTGGACCATGATAAAGCACTTTATTTTAAGATCGTTAATAAATTTTATGAGTTAATGAATTTATCCAAAGATTCTTCCTTAATTAAAATGAAATTTTATTCAGCCCGAATGACCACGTTATTTGACATTCTTGATGGAAAAAGAGTATTACTTAAAGTTCAAGATCCCTTAAATCCCTCAAGAATCTTATCTTGCATTAGTTTAAATGATCCATTGCTAGCAAAAAACCTTCGTGATAAATACTTAAATATATGGACATTCGAGTATATGGACATTTGAGATGGCTATATTATTTTTTTTAGTACATGGAAAAATGGTTTCCGTAGAAGTCAAGATCTCTTGAATCTTTCAAGAACCTCTTCTTGTATTTGTTTATATGTACTTCTTAACATGATAAATAAGTTCAAAAACCAAAAAACTCGGAACACCCTAAAATTTAAAATGCCAATGGAATATTGTTTTTACAATACAAATTTTTTTTTAGGATAAAAAATGAGCGAAATAAAGCGGCAGTTTTCCGTTCGGGACCAGAATGGACGTGAAGTACTAACGATAAAGCTGATTCTAGATCGGTCACAACTCTTTATAGGAGATGAGGAATTTATGCTCTGCAGGACTGCTACCTTGAACATTATCCCGGAGATCGTAGAGCAGATGAAAGAAATCGAACGATCGTAAGGGAAATGGCTCCTTCTCTAATTTTAAAATTTAACACTAAAAAAAGGTTGAATTGGATCGGAAATCAATTTAAAAGCAAAAATAATGATCTAGATCATGAATGTTCCTATAAAATTATCCGACCAATTAAGTGATAAAAAGAAAATCGAAATATTGAGAAAAAATTGGATGTCCCATGATGCGAAATATCAAATGACTATCGTGCAACGATTTGGTTGGGAAGAAGCAAATAAATTAAATAAGCAGATTATCACGGAAATGGGAAAAACAATGATGTTTCGCTTGAAAAATGCACTTAGTATAGAAGATATAAGGAGCCCTGAGGAATTCATGGATATTTGTTCCGCGGCAGTAGACTTCTATTATCCCTCTCCTATAATGTTATATGAATTTAAAAAAAACACGGATATGCAACTCTTAGCAGTTATAAAAAAATGTGCTGTTATTGATCAAATAAAAAGCATTGGAGTGACTGAATTTTATGAATGTGGATGTTTTGCAATGCGACAAGGATGGTATAAAGCTTTAGGGCTACGCGTGAAAGAAGAATGTTTAACCTGCCTCAAGGAGGGAGATAAAGAATGCAACATTCTGGTGAATGTGAAAAGATGGAAGGAATGAGCCTAAGAGTTTTAGAGGAAGATGAATTAAGAGAACTCTTATTTAAAAATTGGATGACGCATGATGGGATGTGGTTTTTGCATTGCCTGCAGGAATGTGGTATTGAAAAAGCAAATAAAATAAATAAAGCAGCAGTACGTTCCATGGCAAAAGTTGAACTTAGGAGAATAATGGCTGCTTTGAGTGTCGAAAAAATTCAATCCTTTTCAGAATTTAAAGAATTTGCAAATACCCTGTTTAAAGTGGTTAAAGCTAAGTTTATGGACTTTGAATATGAATTTCCTGAATTTAATATCTTAAAATTTACGATGAATAACTGCTTTGCATATGACGGAGTAAAGAGGATAGGGGTGATAGAACAATATGAATGTGGAATATTTGAAAGATTAAAGGGATGGTTCGAAGAATTAAGATTAAATTATAAGGTAGATCCCCAAGTAAATGGGTGCATGATGGTCTCTGAAGGCAAATGTTATAGAACATTTAGATTTGAATTCGTTAAGTAATTTAATCGTCAAAATTGATGATTTAATGTGGAATTAAAAGATAGCAATAATTAATAAAAATTAATTTTGAATTTATGGATGGTTATTCCAACCTCCCCTCCATTATTTTTTTTTTCTCAGTTTAGGATTTATTTCTATTTATAGCTCCTTTTCTTCTTCTAGAAAAAAGAAGAACAAGTAAAAGCAGATTAAGAACGGAACTGATTAGTACACCAATAATTAATTCGATGCTGGAAGCCATACCAGTTAAGCATAATCCAATCAATACATATAACCCTAATGGAAGATTTCCTATTACGTTAACAACTAATCCGGGATTATATTTTCGGTTCTTAAAATAGAAACCAAATGAACTATCCCATTAAAAACAACAACAATCATTAAAATTATGGGAAAGATCACGGAAATCCCCGCCAATATAATTGAAACGGAATTTTTTGGATAGTGAGGAGAAAATTGTTATTTCTCTAGACCTCTAAACCTATAAAGATTAATCTATAGATGTAATGCAGCACTTATACGAGTATCTTGATTAATTTCAAATTTATAAAAGTTTCTTTCAAATATGATTAAAAATCAAATTTAGAATAATATCTTTTTTTAATTCTAGCAAGTCTATAGAAAGATTTTGTTGAAATTAGAAGATTCTCACTCCTTTTCTCTATTTTAACCATATTTGATTCTTATTCCATGTTCAAAATAATTAAAAAGAGGACGGAAAAGATGAATAAATTTATCTTTAAAGATAAATTAAAAAAGAAATCGACGACATCTAAAAATTTTACCCATAGCAAAACTTAATTATATTAGCTATTTTAATAATTTAAGGTGATTCTACATGGTTGATCAAATTGTTCCCTTCTTAATCAACATTGGCGAGCCCAGCCCTGCACGCAGTAAAGGAACGCTGCTCAATGAAATTGGGATGGCATTAATTGAGTGTCTTGGCATTTATGGGAAGAAAATAAAAAAAATGGGAAAAATCAATAGAATAGCAATGAGTTTTTGGCCTGTACGACTTATCCCATTGACGGATACTCGTGCATGCGTGTGTAGCTATTTATTAAATAAAGTAGAAAAGTTGAATGTAGGAACTTTTTCCGTTTCCCCTCCTCCTCCAGAAAACGTCATAAAAGCGGCAGATGCGAATTCCTTTTTGGATGCCCTAAGATCCTATAACTCTAATTACTTAGCGAAAAGTAAAAATTATAAGAGAAATACGGTAGTACAAGAAGCGCTCTTTAATGCAAACGAGGTTGATTATTTTAAGAATTTTTTCTTTAACATGTATAATTTAAACGCACTTGGTGAAAAATATTTCATTCTTGAAGGAGAACCTATCGCAAAAAGTGTTGATCAAATTAAAATTGTTCAAGAGATCCAAGATTTTGTAGACTTAAAAGATATCAAAATGCTTGATAATTATAAAGATCAAATTTCTTCACTATGTGACCAATGGATATCCAAAATGTCGCAAAGATCAGGAGAGTTAAGGGCTTCTAAAGTAGATACGCGTGAAGAGGAAAAGCAATTAGCAGTACTGAACAAGGAACTTCAAGCAGAAAAGGAAAAAAAGATCGAAAAAGATCGAAATGAATTACTTGCTACAGGAAAATATAAAATAAATGATAAGACAGGAGATTTATTAAATGATCTTAATACGTTGAAGGCAGCTATAGATAAGCTAAAGAATGCAGTTAGTAAGCAAAATCTATTCCTTTTTGATGAAGCTATGAGTAATGTGGATCTTCAATATAGGAATTTAGGTAGCTCTATTGATCGTTATAAGACAGAAATTAATCAATTAAAGAAAAATCTGGATAATGAACTATATCAGGCAGAGAAGGTTCACAAGCAGAAAATATCGAATTTAGAATCGAAAATATATGATGTTCAAAAACAAATTGAGGAAAAGCACAGTAATTTGAGTAGTGAAGTGGCTACCACGGAAGATATTGTCGTGAAAATCCGTGAAGAAAAGCAGTCGTGTTTAAACAATATTGAAACGATTAAGGACGCCGATTTAAGTAGCATGCAACAATTCTTGCAAAATTATACTCTAGAAATAAAAACTAAGAATATCGTAGTAGGCATCCCGATTTTCATTTTCTTGTTCGTTAATCCCGATACTAAAAAAAGCGTAGAAAGAGCCCCAGTATTTCCCGTGATGATCGAAAAAGACAGAGTGCTTCACAATAAAATCACGGATGGGTTTCGAGATAAAATCCGGGATCTCATGAATAAATTCCCTCCAATGGTTGATCTGGTTGAAAATCAAAGTCAAGAAGCTAATTTAATAGAAATGAAAAATCTTGACACGTTACTTGAAGATGCGATAAATGATCTCCGGATCAAAAAGATCTTAAAGCAGAAAGAGGCGGACAAGGCTAAAGACGTAATAGCGAATATTGTATGGTAAATAATGCTTTAAATTTGTAAATACTATTTTTACTTTTTTTATTACATTCTCTCGTTCTTTTTTTATATATTTTGAGCAATATAAAGCAGAATAAATTATAGATAAAATTCCACAATCATATGATATATCATCTTCCCAAAACACCTGAATTTCATTTTGTTAGTTACTAAAGAGAGAGTTACAGTCATAGGTAAATAATTGATATTCTTTGAAAAAATATGAGATTCAAAGATATAATCACGGACGAGATCTCTTTAGAAAAAACCCATCCAACGAATTATATAATTCTCATTGATTTATCGTTTATTAATATAAAAAATCTGAAAATATTGTTAATACTTTGAAGGAGTTAGAGCAAAAAATAATAAAAATAATGAATGAAATGCCGAAGGAAATTGTTTCATTTCATCAAAAAATAATACAAATCTCTTCCGAAAATCCTCCTCGAAAATAGAAAGAAATTTCAAATTAATTTTTAGTTAATTAACTCTAGTATTAGATGATTATTTAATTGCAAAATGAATTATAAAACTTCTACAAGAGCTATAGCGCTGTGAAGTGTAACATGCCCCGCAAACTTTCCATTTGCCTTTTTAAAGTATAACTCATCCAAATCTTGAGCCATCTTATTTTCAAGAAGTCTAAAACCACGATCACGAAGGAAATTTTTTATTTCATTTTCCTCCAAACTAAAATCAAACGATGTTCCCCTTCTTCTAATCCATTTTTTTATATATTTTTCACTTTTTCTTAATTTTTTATTTTCTTTCTTACTTTGATATCGTATATGATATGTTAAAGCAACTTCACTACCAGTCGCTGATATTGAATGGATAGATTTAAGAGTAGCGTCTATGCCTTCTTGAGTTAAATATCTGGTTACACCTTCCCATATAAATAGGTTTTTAGCATCTTTCTTAAATCCACTTTTAAATAGTTCTACATCAAGTTTTTGAGAGTTAAAATCGACGGAAACAAAATGTAAATTAAGAGGAATTAATATTTTTTTATTTTTTAACGCTTTTATTTTCTCAAGTTGAGTTTGACATAAATCCACTTCAAAAAACGGGAAAGTGTTCAAATTTTTCCCAAATCTTAAAGATCGACTATCAAATCCTGCCCCTAAAATGACTATCTGCTCAAAATTCAATTCTTGAGCTTTTCCCATAATATGATCCAAATATAAAGTACGTGCAACTATCCAATCATATGAGCCAAGAGCCGACTTTTTAATGATCGGAATAATAATTGGAGAAAACCATAAAGCTAATCGTCCTAAAGTACTTATGAATTGTTGAGCATAATTATCTGCACTATGTAAAAATTCATTCTTCTCCTTATAAGAACAGGCACGAAAAAACGTAACAAACCTCGCTGAGCTCAAGGGACCTTTTATGACTTTCATTATTCGGGGCATGAGTAATTTAACTAAATTAATAATCTAAATCAAAAAAATTTTAGCTATAATATAAAATAAAAATTTTAGTAAACCTATGGTCCTTATTTTATTCAATGGAAGGAAAAGCAATTTATTTCTTAGAAAAGTAAAGGTTCCACGTCGGATCTTTTTTATATTTATTTTTTAAGTATTTTCGAAATTCTTCTAATTGAGCTTAAGAATACGGCAGCCTGGTGGTCCCTATATTTAGATCTTAAAGTTCAAACGCTCGTGGTGTTCGAGTCTCAAGTAATTGATGAGAATTTTCCGTTTGCTCAAGCGGTTAAAAATGCGACGAAAGCAGTATTTAATAAAGAGAGAGAATTTAAGCTCTTTTTACCTTTTACAGATGCTTAATGGTTTCAAGAACGAGAAATTGAAACCATTTTAATTGGAGCATCGTGAAGGGATAATAATCCCTATGCAGAAGATAAAAAACAATTTTTTTATTATTATTATAAGATTAAATGATAATTTCAAACAGCCAATTTACCATTTTCCCCAAATCAATTAAGTTTCTTTTAATTATGGGGAGAATTTTCCCTACTGAGAAAATTAATTATTTTTCTAAAGAACATTAATTCTAACTAATTGATTCGCAATCGATATCGTTTTAGAACAAACTCGTCTAAAGAATATATAATTATTCGTTGATTTATTTTAATTAATACAAAAAATTAATTGAAATTATTATCAGTATTATGAATGAGTTAGAGCAAAAGATATTGAAGCGTATAGATGAAATGCAGGAGGAAATTATTGCTTTTCATCAAAAAATAATACAAATCCCTTCTGAAAATCCTCCTCGAAAATATAAAGAGCTTTCAAATTATATTTTGACAATTTTTAAAGAATTAGGTTTAGATTCAAGCGTGAAAAGGGATAATGTTATTGGAGAAATTAAAGGGGATAAAGGTCCCACCCTCATACTTTATGGACATTTAGATACGGTAGAAGCATTTGGAGGTTGGAGTAAAGATCCCTTTGGAGGAGAGTTAGTGGATGGGAAAATTTATGGTCGTGGTTCTTCAGATGATAAATCCAGCGTGACTGCAGAAATCTTTGCGACTAAAGCATTATTGGAACAAACTACTAAATTAAAGGGAAAATTGATTCTTACGGCTGCGGTCGATGAAGAAACGGGAGGTTATAGAGGGGTGGATTATCTCCTGGATAAACAATTCATTAATGGGGATGCTTGTCTACTGGGAGATGCTCCTTGTGATTATCCCTTTGGCTATTGCGGTGGCACCATGTATATTACCTTTACTATCAAAGGAAAACAAGCTCATGGATTGGGATTTCCTGATTTACCCTCTCCTTATCGTAATGAACATTCAGGTATAAATGCAATTGAAAAAATGGTGAAAATACAGAATTTCTTATTAGAACTCAAGCAAGAATTTTTAAAGAAGGAAACAAAATATTCGTTACCTCCTGGGTGGAATGCTGCCGTTAGCAGTATTAATATCGCAGAAATCCATGGTGGGAACAAGATTACCACCGTGCCAGATAAGTGTTTCATGCATTGCAGTATTAATACCATTCCAGAACAAGATGTGGCGAGCATACAGTCAAGAATACTGGAGCATGTTGAAAAATTAAAAAAGGAAGATCCCTATTTAGACATTACAGTTCAGATGCCCGTAGTGTTCGAGCCTCAAGTAATTGATGAGAAATCCCCTTTTGCACGAGCGGTTAAAAATGCTACAAAAGCGGCATTTAAAGAAGAGAGAGAATTCAAGCTCTTCTTACCATCCACGGATGCTCATTGGTTTCAAGAACGAGGAATTGAAACTATTTTGATTGGATCATCCCGAGGGGATAATAATGTTCACGCGCAGGATGAGTTTGTACATGTTGAGGACTTAATGAATACTACCAAATTATTTGCACTCACGGCCTTGCATTATCTAACGGAAGAGCACTAAAATATTACTCTTAATCCCTTTTTTTTATCAAATTAAGCAACCAATCATGTAGCAATATTCATGATTTTGGTCATCCAATTAATCGAAATTGCAATGAATTGGTCTAAATGCTTATTATTAAAATCATGGGTTGCTCCTTCTACTTCCACTAAAACGTGTAAATCATCTCGAGGAAACAACTTGAAAGCACTTCTTGTAGTCTCAAGTTTAACAACGGAATCATTTGTTCCTTGAATTATCAAAGTTGGTATGTTTTGTTTTTTTAATAAGGATTTCACATCATGCTTTAAGAGATCCTCAGAAAAACTTTTATCTACTAATATTTTTCCCCCTTTTCCAGAAGTAGGTAATTTTAAAGGTCGTTTCCAAAGATTATCTAAAGCTTTAAAGAGATTTAAATTTTCATTTTCAAAGGTTTCATGATAATCTAATACGGGAGCCCATAAGATCATGGCCTTAATATCAGATAAATTTGCAGCAACTGAAGTTAAACCTCCAAAAGACAACCCTAATAATGCAATCCACGTATATTCTTGCTTTTCAGCCCAATCATGTACATCTTTCAAATCTCTAACTTGCTTGGAAAGAGTCACAACTTCTCTAGGATTTTCTCCCGAGCCAGAAAAGTCAAAAATGAGCGTATCAAAGCCCTCTTGATTGAAGGCCTTAGATACTTTAGGAAACCGTTCCACTTCATATTTATCGCCCGTAAACCCATGACATGATATTAACAAGGGAGCTTTCCCCTTGATAGAACTTGGAGGAGATTTAGAAGAAAAGTATTGAATGGCACTAAGAGTACCACCAATACTCCTTGGAATCAGAAGTTCTTTAATATTCATACTTTCTGATTTTATAAAAAATATAATTATAATTCACACTTAAAAAGGAATTATCTATTGATGTATTTATAACTTAGTAACTTTTTTAATTTTTTGAACCCCTCGGTCTTATTTTTTTCTTTTTACCTTTACCTTTTTATACTAAAACTTTCCCTCAAATTTCCGCTTGGATCATTATAAAATAACATGGAGATAAGTTTTGTTTAGATCTTTTTCTATCGAGAATATTAAGGAAAAAAAAGTAATTTTATAAAATTAAGTATTTTAAGATATTTTTAATCTCCATTCATTAAATGTTTACTAATTCGGTCCATGAAAACAGGTGCTGCCTTTCTCAAGCGAAACGTCCAGATTAAGCCTATAGTTTCACCCGCTAACATAGTTATGAGGATAGGCCATACGAATATTGGAGAATCTTGAACCAGTATGAATACGATTATCAAAAATATTGTGATTCCCATAATAAACGCAATACCACCTATCCCCAGATTGATCCCTTGGAGGATTATGGGGCGCGAGCTCTCTATTTGAGAGATATACGCCTCTTTCAATAAACCACGCTCATTATACGTAAGTTCTTTCCGAATTGATGATAAGATTTCGAGGGCTTTATTTCCTAAGATGGTTAATTCATAAGTGTTTTTATCATTTTTCTTTATAAATCCCTTGATCTGCTTTAAATGATAATCTAATTTCCCCGAAGAGATATCAAAATAATTTAGTAATTCGGAGAATGTTTTAGGACTATTATTTAAGATATATAAGATTTCACGTCTAATTTGATGATTTAAACCATGAAAAATAACTTCTTCTGACATGATTGCCATAATAATCACCTCAAATTTTGTTTGTCATCACGGTTTTAAATAACTTTTTAACAAGAATATTTTACAATACAAGTCAAAAAATTTAGACAAGGAGATACAATATAGTTTTTTTCTTAATCAATCATTCAATGGCATTATAGAGAAAATCAAAAAAATGATTAAAATGAAACTCATGATAATAAAAATCTCGTAGCGTGAGGTGAAATTTCTATTTTTCTAAATACATTGTCAAAATTCCTACAAATTTTTTTTTCTTTATTAGCATGGTCGAGGGTAATTTTGGTGAATCTTTAAATAAAGATAATTTTATTATAGTTTCATGAGTAGTTTTTCAAACTTAAAAAAGTTAACACAAGGAAAAAACAACATCTATCTGATATTGGTCATATGGACATTGATTGGATTTACCGTAAATGAATTCTTGCCTCCCCTCGTTAGCGTAATAATATTCCTTCCTTTAATGGCAATTTGTCTCATTTTCTTCTTCGCCTCTTTATTTACTAGAAAAACTGTCGATCAATTTAGCAATAAGCGAATATTTCTACATGTAATTATTACGCTCCCATTTATCATTATTCTCTTTTACATAGGCATTTATCTCTTTTACGTATCCTTTATTTCCTACATTTTTCTTACGGCATTTTTTACCATGTACACGTGTTACAAGACCGGTGTGAAAATTTATGATGGAACGAATAAATTACCAAGAGGAGTTAAAGAATTCTCGCAATGGAGTATTTTTTTAGGAGGAACCGTTATTTCAATAGCAATAATTTATGGAACGGCTTTTGTCCTGCATAATTTATTGGGATATACGATTGATGAAACTACCTTTAATCCGTATGGCATTGCATGGATATTAATCATCTCTATTATCATTCTAGCGGTTGTCACTGGAATTCTCAATTTGCGTGGTGCGTTCAATTCTTGGATAGGAGTCTTCTTCTTGGGGGTTGCCGTATATGCTGGCTATCAAATGTATAGCATAACATCGGCATTACAACCTGATGATGGAAGTGGTTACGCTATGGCTATAACGGTGGTCATTTTCATCGGGAACCTCATACTAATATTAAATAGTTTTGGTAACCTTCTCGGAGAACAATCAGAGCTACTGGCAAGCAAGCTCAGAATATTCAAATGGGATACAATTCTTCTATGGTTGATGTTTAGCACGGCATCGTTCCGATTTGCTGAAGCACTTCCAAATATGGAAGCAAGCCTTTTCAAGAATATAGCCGTTTTTATCCTTTTCGTCCCACTAATGATATTTTTAGCGTTTTATGGGATGAATTACTACATGAAATTGCATAAAAATGAAAAGGCGAACGCTTTAAAACCAACACCAGAATCAGTAGAATAAAAAGAAACAATCTTTCTTTTTTTTAATTTAATCCCTTCTTTTCCTTTTTTCCTTAATAATTATAAATATTTTTTGATTAAAGCGGTTTTTTTCTCCAAACTAATTTTGAAAATGAGCTCTCCTAATTCTGGTGCAATAATCAATTTACCCTGATTCAAGGTCTTTAATCCATTAAAACAATTCCATAGGGCTGCTTCATTCGGAGCGATGGTTTTTAATGCTTCCAGATATTTTCCTCCCGCTAAAAGGTACCCTCCTAACCCTCCTATCGGAGGCCAGAGTTTGAAAGCTTGATCAAAATCACTCGCCAATACTTTGTTCATTACTTCGATTTTTTGCATGTCGCACATGCCTAATGCTGCCATCAGAGAATGTTCCACATGGGATGCATGTCCTGCTGATAATAAGAGTTTGGTGTAAAAATCATTAAGATCTTCTGAAGTTGAACATCCAAATCTATTCCCTTTAGTTTCGATCATTTTATTGGCAACTATCTTAACTTCTTCTAAGACGGGCGCAGCATCTTTTCTATCGACTAAGGCTGTAACAGCGAGAAAGGTACTCACACCTAATTCTTTTTGGATTGCCTTTTGATTTTTTCTTTCGAAGAGTTGTCGATTCCCTCCGTGTCCATTTATTAATAATACTCGCGAAACATCTTCATTTCTTTCCTTAATCAAATTAATGTGATATTTCAAATATTCAATCGTTTTTGTAAAAAAATCTTCCCAAGGAATGTAAGCAGGAGACCAATCTTTAGCAACAACCCCTACACTATCCGTGGTAAAAGGAATATGAGCTACATAGCGTTGCCCAGTATGAAATTCAAGATCATATGCCGCTTTTTTAGCTAGAAAATCGTCCGTGGCTCTTGGAATTGCGGGTCCATGCCCTTCATTGGGATTACCCACGGAAAAGATTAACCATTTCGATTCATTCTCCTCGAAAGGGCCCCAATTCATCATTTTTCCCTTTAGATTTAAATATTCCATCTTCTCACGCTTTTTTTTATTTTGTGATAAACCCTTCTAATGTTATGATTAAATGTACTTATTTATGATCTCTGTTTTAATTTCCACACTTAATTGATGGATGAGATGGCCGAGTTCGGGAGCGATGATTAACTTTCCTCTATTTAAATTTCTTAAGCCCTTAAGACAATTCCATAAACCGAATTTATCATTATCCTCAGTTCCCAACGCTTCGGTATACTTCCCTCCGAGTAATAAGTACCCACCAAGTCCGCCAATAGGGGGCCACTTTCGAAGTGCGGCTTCAAAATTCTTTTCTAATAATTCATTCATTACTTCCACCTTTTTCAAATCTAACACGTTTAATGCAGCAGCAAGGCTATGCTCCGCATGACTTGCATGACCTGCCGAAAGAAGAATCTTAGTGTAAAGATCTGCCAAATTCTCAGCCGAATTGATGCCAAATCGAGAACCTTGAGTATCTATCACGCTTATTGCCAGCTTTTTTACTTTTTCTAGAACTCTTCCCGCATCTCTCCTATCAACTAACGCGGTATTTGAAATAAATTTTTTTACTCCTAATTCTTGTTGAATGAGTTTTTGATTTTTTCTCTCCAAAATCTGAGCATTTCCACCATGACCCGTGATTAACATTATTAACGAGATGTCCTCTCCACGCTCTCTAATGAAATTAATATGATACTTCATAAAATCAATGGATTTCTGCAAGAATTCCTCAAATGGTATGTAAGAGGGAGACCAATCTTTTGCTACGGAACCACATCTATCCGTAGTATAAGGAATATGTGCTATGTAACGTTGCCCCGTGTGAAATTCAAGATCATAGGATGCTTTTTTAGCGTGTAAATCGTCAATATTCCGTGGAATAGCATATCCGTGTCCTTCATTTGGATTACCAACGGAAAAAATGAGGCAACGAGATTCTTTTTCACCCCACGGTCCCCAATCATTCATTTTGGTCTTTAAATTATATTCTGACATTTCTCTTAATTTTTCTATTATTAATATTGACAAAATGAAAGCAAGTTTAATTATTTAATTTCTATAACTTTCAAATATTGTAATAAATTCCAACTTAGAAACACTCCATTTTAGAACCTTTTATTTGAAATAATTCTTGCAATAAAAAGTGATAAATTTAGGAAACCGCAATTTATGTAAATAAAAAAGAAAGAAAAAAATAAAATTATTATTTTTCAGCGATTAAAAGTTTAGCAATCTTATCGGGAAGCAAGAATCCTAAGAAATACATCAACGCACTAAAAATTAGGATGAGTCTCACTAAGACAAGTAATAACGCACCCATGGCGATGGTTGCATCAATAAACGCACCGATTGTGAATGATATGAATCCTATTAATAAAAATTTTGCTTTCCATTTCACCAAGAGATCACTAGTTTTCATGGATCGCACTGAAAATAATATTCCCGTAGAAATAGTAACTAAAAGTGCACAAATCTGAAAGATCAATGGAAGCAGAGCGGGTTGATAATAAAATGATTGCTTAATTTCTCCTAACAAAAGAGGATCGATGAAAAGTAGTATTATAATAACGACATCATAAGGGATACAGATTAACAAGGTAATTATATTGATCTTCTTCTTTTGTTCTTTAAACATGAGTATTCCAATAGCATTCATCCAACAAATTATTGCGATCGGAATGAAGACATTAGCAATTAGAATAAATAAAGATGAAGAAAATGCAACACCAATGAGAAGAATCGAGAGAAAGGAAAACGAGCTTCCCCACCATCCGGAACTAAGAAAAACCCAAGCTAAACCCACATAGATGAATTCCTGCTTTTTTAACGAAAAATATTTAGAAAGAATGATCAAGCCCAGTAAAATTGAGATTATCACAAACACCAAGGTAAAACTGCCTTGTAATATCTCTATATCCGTTAAAGCTTCAATTCCCATATTATTTAATTCCCATTTTTTATTATAGATTAGTTATTGTTATTTAAATTGATATTACTAGTTTATTAATCTTATCACAATAGCATTCTAATATACAAAAATATTATTATGTTATTTGAATCCCTTTAATATGAGAAAGTAAAAAAATTCTTTTTTAAATTGCGATCTCACTTGATTTTACTTTAAACAAGAAAAATCCAAGGCAAAGTTTTTAATACTTTCCAAGCTAAAAACAACATATTCAATTAAAAATTAAAAATAAAAAACGTAGTAAATATGGAAAAAGAAGAATTAGGGAAAGCGGATATTAAACGGTATTCAAAAAAGATCCTTGCCAGCTTTCAGCTGGGGAATTTTGTAAACTTGATGATGAGTCAGATGTATTCACAGCAATTAGCTTTTTATTATCAGAGCGAAATAGGGATTGCCATCACGTTCTACTTTATTGCACAAGTAATCTACATGCTTTTCAACATGTTTAATGACCCAATCATGGGCTATTTTTGCGATAGATCAACTCGATTTGTCAAAAAATGGGGTAAAAGATTTCCGTTTATCATCACGGGCGCCATTCCGTATTGTTTCATGGTAATTATTATCTATACTGCTCCTAAAGCTGCTCAAGCAGGACAATCGACCGTATTTCTATGGTTTCTTCTCTCCCAATGCTTGATGGACACATTCTTCTCGCTCTATGATATTAATCGATATGCGCTTTTTCCCGACAAATTCCGTCATAATAAAGATAGGAGAATTGCGGGTACCTTAGAAACATACCTTGAGACATTCGGAATCCTCACGGGCGTGCTAGTGCCTGTGTTAATAATAGAAACATATGGGACAGAAATTGGATACACTTACATGTCGATAATAATTGCAATCATTGCAGTTGGAGCCATGATAGGAATGATTCCAGGGGTGAGAGAGGATAAAGAAATGATAGATCGGAGATTACAAATGGAGAAAGATAAAAAACCTGAACCTTTTTTTGGTAACATGAAGACGGCATTGACAGACAGAAACTTCTTGGGGCATATGTTCTTTTTTGTATGTTATTCGAGCTGCATGGGCCTTGTTATGGCCTCTTTACCCTTTGTGGTAAGAGATTTCCTCCAACTTTCCAAAATTGGAGAACTATTCGTGCTTTTCTATATTCTTGCGGTGATCGTAGCAACTCCGTTTTGGTACAAAGCTTCTTTTAAACTTGGGATAAAAAGAACCGTCATGATTGGAGGAATCATTTTAGGAAGCATCATGTTGTTATTTCTGTTTATTCCTGTAGGTGTATCCGGAATTCCCATCGTAATTATCGGATTTCTTGCTGCGGGAACCGCGGATGGAGCCATTATTACCATGACGTGGCCGCTCTTTTCATCCGTGGTAGATAAAGCCACCATTAATTCGGGATCTCGGCGCGAAGGACTTTATCGAGGAACATGGATTTTCTTTTCTCGCATATCGATAGCAATTCAGTCGGGTATTTTTTGGATTGTTCAAACATTTTTCAATTACAATCCTCAAGGTAACAATACACCCGAACAGTTAATAGGATTACGGATTCAAGTGGGCATTTTTCCAATAATTATTTTGGGAATTGGAGTTATAGTTTTTTCCTTGCTCTATAAAATTACACCCGAAGAAATGGACGAAAATGTCATTAAACTAAAGGAGTTAAAAATGTGAAGATTATGACCTCATTTTATGATTTTTTTTTCTTTTCTTTTTTCAAAATATAGAAATAGTTAGCTTAATACCTAATAAAATAATCTTAAGAAGAAATAAGATGTTATATTCATGAGTATTTAGATTTAACAATGCCATTAATATAATACCTAAATAATTCTATTTAAAGGTTGATCTTCCCTTCTTTCGGATTTGAAAGTGCATATAATCGCTATTTTATTCTCTCAAGAGATCGATGCTTTGAAAGATTTAGAGATTCAATGAAATAATTCTTTTAATGAATTAAAGCAGATTCGTGGCATATCTTAAGCTTAAATCGAGAATTTGAAAAGAAGAAAGAATACCTATAAGTAAAATATCATAGTTTTTAAACGAACTCATGTGATTCAAAAAGGATTGAAAACACAAAAATTCTTAATATTAATGCCATTCTAATAATGATTTGGTATTTTTCTCTTTAATTTCCTTCCCTTAATCATTTCGGAGGTGATATCAACCCCCGTCTTTTTTCGCCATATTTCCAAGCGTTTTCTCATTTCTTTCAATATAACTTCATATGCTTGAACATTGATGATATTATTCATCTCAAATGGGTCCTCTTTTAATTCATGCAACTCGTCCAAATCTCCATCATTCCAGATATATTTATAACGATCTGTTACTAACATTCTCGCTAAAATATTTCAATAATTTCATTATCCTCCCGGGGATATACTCCAAAATCCCCATTAAAAGGAATCTGCCCTCTTAAGGCCCCTTATTAATGAAACTCGATTATAAGTTTTAAGTAGAATTAAATTGGTGCCCATCTAATATAATTGATTAAAGGATTAGTCAAAATAAAGATCCTTGTTTAAATAAATATCCTTTTGCATTTCTTTAAATTTTTATATTTGTGGTATATTATTTCTATAGTTCTAAAATTTCTACATGCTTATATCAAGTCATATTCATATTACAACAAAAGATATTTAATTTTCAAAAATGGATCAAAAAAGCTGTATTTCAAGAAATTACAAATGTCCCTATTGTAATGCTATTCACGAAATAATGCTTCAGAAATCCATAATTAAGAATCAATCCGAATTTCCATTTCCCTATGTTTATTTACACGGAGAATTAAAAGATATATTAACCACCTTGTATCTTGATAAAAATTTAGAAATAAGGGGCGTGGAAACTAAAAAGCTGGCAGATGATGATATTTTTTCTAAAGAACAAGTATTATTGATAACTAATACTTTAATGTTAGAAATTGAAAGATTAAGGGATGAGAACATTCTTTTACAAGAAAAAATTAATAAGCTAGTAAAAAAATAAATAATGATTGTTTCTGTTTTAATACAAACAATATAATTATAATTTAAAAAAAAAAGGTCTAAAAATTGAACGATCAAAAGGACTTTCTCCGCTATAAGACGTGTATTTTCGGAGATGGTGGAGTAGGAAAGACAACATTAGTAAATCGGTACGTCACAGGGAAATACCGAGATAATTTTCAAATGACTATTGGTGTCGAGTTTTATACCAAGATCGTTGAAATTGAAGGAAAAAAAGCCCAACTTCAAATATGGGATTTTGCCGGAGAGCAACAATTTAAATCACTCTTACCTAATTACGTGATTGGTGCTTCTGGAGGTGTTTTCATGTTTGATATTACTAGGTTCTCAAGTTTAAAGAATTTAGAAAGTTGGCTAAAGGTCATTAATAAAAACCAAGAGTTCCAAGAACAATCTTTTCCAATTTTATTAGTAGGAGGAAAGCTGGATTTGGAAAATGAAGGAAAAAGATCTATTGAAAGAGAATATGCCGGAAAATTTGGGAAAGAACATAATCTATATGATTTTATCGAATGTTCTTCTAAAACAGGAGAAAATGTGGAAACTTTATTTGCATCAATTGCTCATAAAATGATGCAATTGTCGGGTCAGTTAAATTAAGAATTCCATTTAATTTTATTCAAAACGATTCAAGATGACTTTTAAAAATCATTGATTTTTGGTAAAATTCAGTGGCTAACGTATCATCCCCTAGTTCAATGCAAAGATCAGATATCTTTTGAAATATTTCTATGGTTTCTTTCAATCTATCTTCTTCTAAAGCTTTTTCAGCTTTAGCGAGCAACTCATCTCTCTGTAACAAAGGACTTAGAAGAGGAGAAATTTGTGCGCTCATTTCTAAAACATCAGCTATTATGTTGAATATTCTTTGTCTATTATTAGGATCAATAGCCACAATAGAGTACGTTTTCAATCCCATGATTTGTTCAATATTTTCTGTTTTCAAAGCATCAGGTAAATCTTGTTTATTTGCTATTACAGCGACATGGGAATAAGGGGCTTCTTCATTAATTAATTCCAAGAAGAACTTACTTTTTTCTACATTCATAAGAGTAGAATCTGTAATTATTAAGATTGCATCACTTCCTTGAATAAACTTATTCCATAAGAAACTAAATTGCTCTTGCCCTGCGAAATCCCATAATAAGTATTCTAATTTTCCAATTTTAATGGTAGCAACATCACCCGTAATAGTAGGAATGTGTTCAATAGGAATTTCCTTAGCTTTAATTAAGTTCGTTATTGTCGTTTTCCCAACTCCCGAAAATCCTACGAGAGAAATCTTGGGCTTTAAATTTCTATGAATGGAATCTAAAAATGGAATAAAAACTTCTAACGTTTTTTGATCAATAGAATTATCTATAATCTCGGAAAAATAATTTAAAAAGTTATTTTTCAGTTTCAATATTTCTGTCTTAATTCTATCTATGCTATCACCTAATCCCGTAATTAATATAAAAATTAACTCATGCTCTTTTGCAATGAGAAAAGATAATTTATATTTAAAAAATGTGAAAAATCCCATTTCATTACGTACTTTTGAAATTCTTTCCTTTTTCAAATCACCCAAAGCAGTCTCAAGTTCATTATCATTTAACCCTTTTCCATAGATTCTTTTTATTAAAACCGATTCATTTTTTATGATGTATACTTGTCTTAGCACTTTCACGTCCCTTTATTATTTATTATTAGCTATTTTAATTGTTCTCAAATTGTTTCTAATTTTTTGAAATAACATAATTATCTTTTCTCTATCAAAATCTTCAGATAAACAAATTAATTTACCCAAGCATGGATCTAAACTGTGAATATCTCCTAAAATTATTCTTAAAACTTTTCTTCCGCAATCTATAAAACATATGACATATTCTTTTTCTAGCGATATTTCAAGACTTTGAATGAAAGAATGTAATTTTCGTTGAATGGAATAAACTATTTTAGTATCAAAATCTGGTGTAAAGGATTGGACTAAAATGCTATTATCAGTATTTATAATGATACATATCGTTTGCGCTACATTTAATAAAAATTTATCTAATATATCCTTCATTACTTTTGTCTCTTGGGATAATGTGGCTAATATTTCTGAAATTGCATTAAATAAGCTAAATATTAATTCTGGATGAATACTTGTAAAAAATATTTTAATTTTTTCAGGAATTTCTAATTGTGAAGACAATGAATCTCGATAGTTTTGGTAATTTCCGTCAATTTTCTGATTTATTAAGTCAATTTTATGAAAGATTATAATTAATTGGGCATTTGGATATTCTTCCTTAAGAATATTATATACCTTTTTAATCTCTTTTATAATTTCAGTTGATTTAAATGTCCATGTGGGGTAATCCAAGAGATATAATACTATATTTGAATTTTCAAAAATTTGATTTTTTTCTTCCTTGTTTTCTAAGAAAAAAGATAACTCTTGCCCCGATGTATCAATAAGTCCTACCTCAAGATCTAACCAATCATAAATATTTATTTCAATACCTCGGGTGGGTTCAGGTGAATGAAGCATGATGTTTTTAGGCTCTATTCCTTCAAATAACACCTTTTTAATACTTGTTTTTCCTGTTCCCGCTCTCCCTATCAAACATATTTTTCTGCGCATAATTTTTAAATATTTTTTTTTAAATCAATTATCGATTAAAAGTAGAAAAATAATTAATACTCCTTTTTTATATATATAATTGTCATAAAAACTACAAAAATATAATAAAAAAAAATGTATATATACATTTTCATTTACGCAAATAATAGGAAAATCCCTTATATCATTAAAAGTAGAGTCAAATCACAAGATTTTTAAAAAATGAGCTTCACCAAAATAATTCTATTTGTTTTAATAAAAATGTAAAAAAATAAAGAGAGGAATTAAACACGTCCATTGTGTTAAAAATAATTACAGCTGGAGATGAGGGTGTCGGGAAAACTACCTTATTAAATAGATATGTGAAAGGCATCTTTCTCTCTCATACACAGACTACTCTCGGAGTAGAATTTATTATTAAAGAATTAGATATTAATGAATTACATATCATGCTCCAGTTATGGGATTTTGGAGGACAAGAACATTTTCGCCATTTACTTAAAAGATATGCATTGGGTGCGAAAGGGGCTCTAATTGTATTTGATTTGACCCGTAGGGACACATTAGAAAATATAGGTGAGTGGGTCGAAATTTGCAGGATGTATGATAAGAAACTCCCGATTATTTTTATTGGTTCAAAATTAGACCTTCAAGAAAAAATTTCGGTTGAGGATCAGGTTCCGAATTCACTAATGGAGAAACATAATCTATTTGAATATAAGAAGGTATCTTCTAAAAATGGCATAAATGTCTCAGAAGCTTTCGAATCTCTCACTAAAAAAATTCTTAACCGTGAGAAAGAAATTTATCAATGATAAGTCGATAGAGAAGATAAAAAATGAATGTATGGATTATTGAAAGTTCTTCGGGTTTAAAGTTACTATATAAATCATTTATGAAAATTACAGTTAATAATGAACTCCTAAGCGGATTATTATCGGCATTTAATCAGTTTACGATGGTTGAATTTCAACAACCAATAGAATCTATTGAAATGGCGGGATTACGTTGGATATATATCTTAGATGCGGAACATGATTTATTATATATTGCTGCGGATACGAAAGACATAACCGCATACATTTTGAGAGCAAGGTTAAGTACAATTAAAGATAGCTTTATTAAGGAATTCGAAGAGATATGGAAAACAAAAGGAAAACAATGGGATGGAAATCTTAGAATTTATGATAAATTTAATCAAATAATTGAAAAAATTTATTTTCAATGGGAAGACGCAGAAATTATGAATGTTTTAGCTGATTTTTATGATCTTCTCGGAATTTTTCAACAATTATTTAATTTAATTCAAAAGATTTTGATATCCTATATCTCAGAGAGGCAAAAAGAAGAAATTTATCAAAAAGTTGAGGAATTCTTTAATACATTTAAAAATGAATCTGAGGTAAAAGACGATCCAGAACTACAAAAATTATATTTTGAAAGAGAGAAAGGTATTAATATTTTTAAAATTAATCCAACTAAATGTGATCCCCTGCTAGTGAAAGTTTTTCTGGTTAATTTACTTACTGAGATTATTAATATAATGAAAAATCAATTAGGTGAGGATTTAACTATAAAATATTTTCGTATGAGCAAGGTGTTCCATTACATATTCAATAACTGGATATTAATCCGACATTTAAATCTTGAACCATTTCTAATAAAACAATTTATATTAATTTAATATATATAAACGAAAATAATATCCCTAAAATTTAAATTAAATAATTTTGAGTTTATTATTTGATTAAAAACTCTTAAAAAAAACATCATGTATTATTTCATAAGAAAATGAATGAATCGAATACGATATTAGCCTTATTCTTTTCGGATGAATCTAACCTCGTTTTTGAGGAGATTAAATATGAAGAAGAATTAACAATTGAACAAAAGAGTAAATTGAAAATGCTTCCATTTCAATATTTAGGACCAATTTTTATGACTGCCGCTAATGGAAAGGAGGGTTCTTGGAAAATAGATTTTATCGAATATTCAATTTCATTAAAACAAAAAGGTACAATTAATGCTGATGTATTACAAACTTTTTTCGCTTTGAATTCGACAATTGAATCTAAGAAAGGAGAACTAACAAATTTATTTGCATTAGTCGGCTCTTCTTATACTGAAGATTTAAAAATATTATTTCAAAAGTTAAGAGAATATGTCCATCCTAGCATAATTCAAGAAATATATTTCAACTTTAAGCTTTCAGAGGGTAATTATAGTCGGGAAAAATTGATTAAGGAAGAATTAATCAGAGGATTACATTTAATGGAATATTATCTCGGTTCTTCGAGAAAGATTTATTGGAAAGAAAAGAGGACTTATTATTGTATCGGATTAATTGAAAGGAAAATTGGTGAAAATATAAAAAGTTCGAAATTATACACTTTTAAGACAGAGGATTCAATAAGAAGACAAATTTTAGATCTCATTCCTTCCTTTTACGTGATGGCAATATTACCCGATTATTATGAAAATTTGCTAAATGATACCTTAATCATATTTGATAAAAAAGGTATTTTTCCTAACCTTCGCCAAATTGATCTAACCTTAAAAGAAAAAGAAGTATTATATATTGAAGATTTCTGCGTAAAGGAAGGTATAAAACGAAGTATAGGATGTATTTTAATTCCCCTGAAGAATGTCGATTTTGAAGAAATTACCGATATAATCTTTTATCAAAAAAAGGTAAGGACCATATTAGATAATGATGAACAAATGAAGCATAATTTAAAAGTATTCAACACTAACTTCTCAGATTTTGGATGGAACCTAATATCAGATGCCGATCTTAATCAGATTAACATGTTGTTAGACAATAAAAATTAGAAATGGTAAACTTTAATGGGCGCATATTGTAAAAAATCATGCCAGAACAAGAAGAAGTAGACAATTTATTTACCATAGATGAGGAAAGATTAGCATCCTATTATCATAGGATGAAACAAAAATTTCAAAACCTCAGCAATCTTCAATTAGCAGCTAAATTTTTAAGCAGTCAATCTATTGGCACGACATCTCATGAAGTTCTTGAAATTCTTAGACATTTTGAGAATAAATTAACTTTTAATAGGGAAATATTCGATTTTACTTTAGAATGGATTCGCGCTCAAAAAATTCGACTTGAATATAAGAAATATCTAGTACAAACTAATTATCCGAATGATGATTTAGCACTCGCTATTGATGATTGTATCTCTTGTTTTTTCTTAAATTATGATCGTTTTTTAAGAAAATTATTAGAAAAAGAAATCAAGGAATATGAAATTGCTGCACTTTATGAAATTTTTTTCAATGATTATGTTGCGGAAGTTTTAAAGATTGAAGATATATTGAATAAATATGAAAAAAATTATCCCCAATCTTCGTCAGATGAGCCATTGCATATTAATATTATAACATTAAGAATGGGGCTTTCAAATGTGATCGTTAAAGATTATGTTAATATTCTTTATTCAAGAAAGGATAATATAAGGAAAAAGAACTCGCTCCCAGCAATTAATGTTGATACAACTGAATATGACGGAAAATTTAGGGGTACTCTACTCGAGAGAATAATAAAAACCTTTCTAATCAAAAAAGGAACCTTGGAACCAAAAGAGTTGGAGAAATCCATTGAGCAATTCCTTAATTCTTATTTTAAATTCGGTCAATTCTATGAGTATCCTGAAATAATCGATGTTTTAGTTCAAAGTCTAACTGAAGATATTCTCACGGGATTAACAGATAATTTTAAACCCTTATATCAAGAAAGCTATTTAAAAATGTTAATCTCTAGTGAATTAAGAGAAAGGGAAGATTTAGAAAAATATAAAAAATTAGATGGTATTGCTTGGATAAATGATCTTAAACCCATATTAAAGAACTTTCTCATGAAATTTATTGATAGGCTCTTGGATCCTAAAAACATCCAAGTTAAAGACAACAAAATTAGATTTGAAGTATATAAGAATCCTGTTATTGGAAAAGATAACTTAAAAGATGGCGAAAGCCAAAAACAGAATCCTCTAGATGAAATTTTTGATTTAAATTTAAATGTTGAACAATATCGGGAAAAATTAGAGGAATTGATAAATTCCATGGATTTAACACTCATACAAAAAAAAGCCTTAATACGTTCCAAAATCCAAGAATTTCGAGAATTAAAAAGGAAAAGATGACTGGAGATAATCTCAAACCTTTTATAATAACGGGTCTTTTACAAGCTTAATATTATTCTAGATGGTAAAAACTATTTAACTGTAAGGCTATTTCTCCTACTAACCAGATTAATTTATTAGATGACAAGGTTTCTGAAATACATATAATACTTTTTAAATTGTAATCTAAAAGTTCTAAATGTTTCATGATAATATTATAATTATTTTGGGTTTGAAGGATTAAATGGTCAATTTTATCGTTGGCTCTCATTTTTTCTAAGGTAAGATTTAACATCGCAATTAAATAATGAATATAATTAATGTGTGACAAATTAAAATCTTTAGAAGATGTTTGGACAACAATATTGTTGTTTGCATTCGTAATAAAAAACATGGATTTTGGAAATACGGTTAATTTCTCATCCAATATGTTCTTAATTCGTGAGGTTTCTTCAGAAAAATTACTTAAAATATCATAAAATGCTTCATATAAACGGTATAACAATTCATATTTAACACTAGTAAAATAAATAGGAATGTCAAAGATTTTTTTAATGTCTTTTATTTGGCTTTCTCTCGTTTTTACTTCGATTAAGTCTATTTTATGAAAAAAAGTTATTACCCTTGCATTTATCTTTAACTTTTCTTTAATTAATGAAATTATCTTTATATCTTCCAATATTTCTTTTTTATCGATAATCCATTGATAATAATCGAACAAATAAATAATAATATCACAATTTTGAAATGCTAATTCTTGTTCTGCAGAATCTGAAAATAAACTCCTCAATTCCTGGCCAGAAGTATCAAATAGACCTATTGTTAAATCAAACCAGGAATGAACTGAAGGATCGATTCCTCTCGTGGGAGTTAAGGGATTAACGATTATTTCCATTGGATCTACTCCTTCAAAAATAACTTTTTTAATACTTGATTTTCCTGTTTCCGGTTTACCCAATAACAAAACTTTCTTTTTAATATTATGCTTCTTAGAAGTATCTGAAACAAGTTTTTTTCCATCAAAATTTTCGTTAGAATCCATCCTACAAACCTACTATTTTAAAATTTTAATTAATTATAGGGTTCAAAATCGATTATTATAGTATATAAATAAACCATAGCACAATAAAATTTAAAGCATATTTATATACTAGATAAACTCAAGAATAACTTCTCTAAACTCTTGAACTTTAATTGGTTTGGAAATGTATTTTGTAAAGCCCGCTGACATTATCCTTTCTTTATCACCCTTCATTGCAAATGAGGTCACTGCCAAGATAGGTATCTCTTTAAACTTTTCCAGAGTTCTCAATTCTTTGCATATATCAATACCACTTATTTCGGGAAGTTGAATATCTAAAATAATCAAATCAGGATCTCCTGATTTAACTAGTTCTAAGCCTGTATCTCCCCTTGTCTCGGTGTATAATTCAATACCAGGTATTTTATTTAATATCGCTTTGAATAATTTTAAATTTTTATCATTATCTTCTATAACATATACTTTTTTTACCATAATTTTACTTACCACAAATAAAATTATAATTTTTAATTTTTTTTTAAATGAAAATTATACTTTTTTTATTTTTATTTTAGTTAATCTAAATATAAAAGAATATATTTAATAATTTTTATATTGATAATAAATTCTAAATCAAAAAAATATTTATATGAGCTCATGAGCATTGGATTAGCACTTTTTAATTGGGATTATAAAATTGGCGCTATTTTAGAGGTACAATATCCCAATACATTTAATATTGGTATTACACTTTTGAATAAAATATATATGACTCATTCTTATGGAGAAAAAAAAGATTCTGAAGAATTAATCGAAATTAATTATGAAGATAAAATAATTCTCTCCTACTGCGATAAGGCACGAGTTCCTAAATTTGGATATGAGATTTTAATTCTCATGTTACATGAAAAGGAAAAACCCAATCTATTTACCCTTAAAAGAGTATTATTAAATTTTGCAAAAAATCTTTTTCAACATGATAGAGAATCTCGAAAAGTATTTTTTTTACAAAATGCAGATAAATTCGTGCCAAAGTCTACTGCTAAGAAGTTACTGCTCTTGGGAAGGGCGGAAACAGGAAAAACTACCATCAAAAAAATCGTATTTGAAGGATTGTCTCCTAAGGAATTATTATTCAATCCTTTGGAACCCACGCGAGGCATAACTCCTACCGTGTATTCTTGGTTTGATCTTCAATTGGGAATATTTGATTCTGCTGGTCAAGAATTGAATTTTTTATTAACTGATAAAGAAGAGCAAAATTTAGCATTTGAAAATACGGAGATCGTGATATATTTAATTGATATATCAACTTGGATGTCAAAAAAAGAGGATATAATCCAAGAAGTAAATCATATAAAATCACTAATCCATGCTATGGAAAATAAAGCAAAATTAATTATTTTTCTTCATAAAATTGATCTCATCAATCAAGAAATTCGGAACCAGGAATTTGATCAAATACGTGAAGTATTCGAAAATCAATTAAAATTGAAGATTTATTTTACGAGCATCCATCCCGATTTAATATATAACCTCTACAATGCATTTTATGACATTTTAAGTAGTTTTTCCCGCGAGACTTCTTATTTAAAGGCAGCAATTGATAATATTATAAAGGATACCCCTAAAATTATGTGTTTTATTACTAATCAAAATAATAGTATCATTTTGCAGACCATGACTCCCGATTTTTCTCCTTTGCTTATTAACCATTCTCATAAACTTATAGTTCAATTAAATAAAACTTTTCAGGATATGACAGATAAAGACGAAATCTCTCATTTAATTATTTCTGGTAAAAAAAATTTGAATATTATCATGAATAGTTTAAATATTACTAAATTTAATCTTAAAAATTTAATCTGTATTGCTGAAGATCTTAATGCTAATAAATTAATAGGATTAGCAGGAAGAATACGATTAGAAATTAATAAGATTTATTTCCTTAAAAATGTAGACGGCAATAATAATGAGTAAAAAAATAATTTTTGTAGGCCCGCCAGGAGCGGGAAAAACCACTCTTAGAAAAATATTTTTCGAAGGAGAAAATTCAACCCGATTATTAGAATATGCCTTAGATCCCACTTTTGGTGAAGAATCTTTAATATTAAGATTAAAAGATGATATTGGTATTTTTGATTTAGCCGGTCAAGAAAATTATAGGTGGTTTGAAACCGGAGATAAAAAAATTTTTGATAATACGGAAGTGATTATTGTTGTTTTTGATGTAAAAGCAACTTCAATTAAGGAAATATTAGAATTCATAAAAAAAATAATTGCTATTAGAAATGAACTTACTCCCTTATCGAAAATATTCCTTTTAGGACACAAAATTGATCTTATTGATAAAAGAACTTTAGAAACCTTAAAATTGGAAATTAACCATGTTATCCGAACCGAAAAACAAATTATCTTATCCTTCACAAGCATTAAAAAGAAATATATTACCCAAACTTTTTCTATTTTTATAACTATATTAAAAAGCTGTATTAGTAATGAATTGTCAACTCAAAATGTGGACTTTAATTTGCTTACGAAGGCGGTTGAAATTCTATATCATATTGACCAAGAATTAGCAATATCCTTAAGAGAATTACAAAAAATTTTCATCCTAACTGAAGAAAAATTATTAGAAATTTTAGACTTTCTAAGTAGACTGGATTTTATTTCGATAACAGGTAATAATAATGAAAGAATCATCACTTTAACTAATAAAGGTAAAACTTATTTTAAAAAGATAGTAAATGAATTCTCCCTTAGTTCCCTATTTAAAACCAAGAATGAAACATTGAACGATGTGGAACTTGAAGAAAAGATCATTCCGCCATTCGTGGGGTATTTTATTGCTAATAAGGATGGAATAACCATCCTATCAACAGATGTTTATGAAAATGCCTTAATCTCCTTTTTAGCAGAAGATAATGTATTTTTTGAAAAAAAACCTGATTTTGATATTCAATTAATCCCAATGTTTATAAGTGCTCTGGAAAAATTTTCAAAAGAAGTAAATATTAAAGATCTCTCTGGGTTTAATTTGAATGGTTCGAATTTAAAAATGCAAATATTCAGTTTTAATGAGTATACAGTAACTCTTTTTACAAATCCAAATATCAATTTAAAATCCATAGAGTATAAAATAATTGATTTTTTTCTCGGACTCTTTGAGAGGTTTAAAGTTCAATTTGATGATTTTAAACAAAATCATTCTTTAGAATCATTTGGAGAGATTGAGCAATATGGCAGAGAATGGTTATCGGACTTAAATAATAATTATGAACACATGGTTTCAAATTTAGAGTTATGCGATATTGCCCAAGCTAATAAATTATATAAAGATATGGATGATATTTACAGTGAAATCAAATTGAAAATGGGAATAAAATTAGAAAAAATTAAAGAAATTAAAATAAATTTGTTAAAAGCAACAGTAAACGAAGATTTTGAAGAATTGAAATATTTAGCAAAGAGAGCAAGAGATCTACAGCTTAGTTATCTAACTTAATTTTTAATATTAGAATATCTATTTTTTATCAGATAATCAAACATCAATCGAGATTTTTTCAAAATTTAAAAACGAATGTAAAAGTTCAAAATTTCTTAGATCTAATAATGCATTCAAGGTCTCCTTTTCTTTTATGATACCAACCTTAAAGAGTTCTGCTCTTTTTGTAAACCTAAATTTAAGGGCACCCTCCTTTCTCAAAGTTATAAAGCCTAATTTTTGCAATCTTTGTAAATGATATTCCATTTGATCCTCTGATAAATGAAAATTAGGGCATACTTTAATCTTATCATGTTCTAGCTGCGTATCTAATTTCAATATGAATGATAAATCAATTTTCAAGGCTTCAAATTCTGAATTCGATATAAGTACCTTTGTTTTATTGATTATAGTCAATAATATTTCTAAAATGTGGAAAAAAGATTCATAATAATATTGCTCAACAATAGAAGTTTTAAAAATTTTAATGTAATTCATCTCTTCAGAAAATTGCATCTTAAAAAAATCTAAGATCTTATTGATCTTTAAATCAATATATTTTTGACTTAATAAATCTATTTTATGAATTAAAATATATATAGGTGTATTTGCAGATAATATTTCTTTTTTAATTCTCATGATTTTAACTAAAAATTGTAACATTGATTCAAGGGAGTTATGAACATCAAATACAACTATTATGGCACTTGAATCCGTGAACACTTCTTTATCTAAAGTTAACCAGTTCTCACTTTCTTGACCTGCCAAATCAAAAATACCCAGAGTATAATCGAAGAAAGTATAGATATCAGAATTTATCCCCCTTGTTGGTTTAAGTGAATTTTTGAACAGCTTGACAGGATCTGCATTATCAAAAAAAGCAAGCTTGATTGTTGTTTTTCCAGTACTTGGAGGGCCAATGAGTATAATTTTCTTTTTTTCCATTAATCTCTTAATTAGGATCAAGTCTTTTTGTTTTCGGATTAAAATCTATCCTTTTTAGAAAAATCTTATAATAGTAATAATATATATTGTTAATATTTAAATCTGAGTCAGTTATAATGATCATCCAATTTTCTCTTCCCGAAATTTAAAATAATATTAATATAATTATCGATAATTGGAAATTAATATTTAGAAGAATGTTAAAAAATCTTCTACATTAACTTTTTTCCTTTTACCTGACTTTGGGATGGTAAAAGTAAAAGTTGACCCCTTACCTAATTCACTCTCAAACGTGATTGTACCCCCATGAAGAACAACTAGTCGTTTAGTCAATGATAATCCTAGTCCCGTACCCTGGATTGAATTCACATAAGGATTATTAACTCTTTTAAATTCTTTAAAGATAATGTCATGATCACTTTCTGCAATCCCAATCCCTGTATCTTTAACCTTAAAAACCCACTCATTAGAATTTTGTTGAAAAATAAGAGTGATCCCTCCCTTTATGGTAAATTTAATAGCATTACTTAAAAGATTAAACAAGATCTCTTTGAATTTTATAGGATCTGCTTTAATTTCTCTCTCATCATGTAATCCAATCACTTCTAAATAAAGATTTTTTTTGGAATATAAAGGTTTTAAATTTGAAAGAATTTGATTGACAAGGGTGTTTAATGAGAACGTGCTTAAATTTAGCACCATCTTTCCCGATTCGATTTTCGTAATATCTAATATGTTTTTTATCATATCTAACTGATGCTCAGCAGATGACTTAATATCATTAAGAAATTCTAACTGATCCATATTTAATTCACCATAGCATTGTTCTAATAATAAATCCGTGAATCCAATAATGGCATTTAAAGGAGTTCTTAATTCATGAGACATTGTAGCTAAAAATTCAGTCTTAAAATGGGAACTTTTTGCTAATTCGTCAAGGTATAGCTCTTGTAATTCCAGTGCTTGGTTAAGTTCTTTCGTTCTTAGTTCTACTTCTTTCTCTAATTCTTCTTTGAACTTACTTTCTAATATTTGTGTTTTCTTTTGATCTGATATATCCCTTACCAAGCCGAAAAAACCCAATTCATTTCCCTCTTCACTCAATCGTAGATCGATAGATATTTCTAAATATATTTTATATCCATTCCCTTTAATTAATTCAAGTTGAACGTTTTTTAAATGCGCTTTTTTCAAGCGTACGAAATTTAAAGCCTGAAGAAATAAATTTTTGAAAGGTGTATCTATAAGATCAATAAGATTTTTATGAAACAATTGTTCTGGAGAGTAATTTAGCAGTTCGGAAAAATAATTATTCAAGAAGGTGAAATCACCATTTATATCAATTTCATAATATCCTTCTCTAATATTTTCAAGAATTGAGCGATATTTTAACTCGGATTCCTTAATTGATGACTCCATACGTTTTCTTTCAAGTATATTTCGCCCAACAGCTATGATCGCTGGTTCATCATTAAATTGAAGTAATTTAGCATTTAATTCTAAGGGGATAATTCTTTTTTTGTAATCATAAAGTTTTATTTCAAACAAATTTGCACCATCTTTGAATGTATCTTTTATTCTTTCCTCTACTAATTGAGCTTCTTCAGATATACTTATGTCTATAGGGCTCATCTCTAACAATTCCTCTTTGGAATAGCCCAATAATTCCACGACTTTTTGATTAATTTCTATGAATTTCCCCTTCTCGTTTAAAACAACAATAAAATCATTTACAAAATCGTATATTAATTTTAATTTTTCTAAAGCGGATTTTAAAGGCTCATCATGGAGTTTTAACTTTTCATTTGCGCTAATAACTTTAAAATCCTTGGAGCTATCATTCTCTTGATGTATACTTTTGTTAGCGATTAATAATATTTGTTTTTCTCCTTTTTCGTTATAAAAAGGAATTGATTTTATATCTATCCATATTGGTTCTTTATTTTTATTCAGTAATTTTAATGTACTTTTAAATTCTCCCTCTTGAAGAAATTCCAATATTTTTTCTTTATCTTGAGATATAACAGAAGGATCAACCATTTCGAAGAAATTTTTACCAATCAACTCTTCCTTGTTAAATCCTAATAATTTATAGTGAATATTTTCATTGATAAAATCAATTCTAAATTCTTTATCCAAAATCTGAATTAATTGATTAACATTATTTGCTAAAATATCAACTAATTGGTACATTTTTGAATTATCACAAATTATATTTAATTCATTCAAACATTTTTAGCATTAAATTGAATTTCAATTATTTATTGCACATGATTCATTTTTTGGTATTGTAAAGTAAAACGTGGTTCCTTTTCCCAATTCACTTTCAAACCAAATTTCGCCCCCATGAAGATTTATCAATCGCTTCGTAAGTGCTAACCCTAATCCAATTCCTGGTATTGTTCTAGTCGTATCATTTTCAATCCTGCCAAATTCTTTGAAAATTATAGGAAAATCTTCTTTTGCAATCCCAATGCCAGTATCTTTCATTTGAAATTCCCATAAACTTTTCTTTTCTATTACCTTTATATTAATGAACCCTTCATTTGTAAATTTAACAGAATTTGATAACAAGTTGAAAATTATTTGTTTAAAACGTAATTCATCCACTGGAACGGTAGCATCTTCAGATACTCCATTAATACTAATCTCAATATTTTTCTTTCTTAAAAGGGGACTAAGCATGTTTTCAGCTTCTTTAATTACATTTATTAGATTAGAACTTTTAATATTTAATTCAAACTTGCCCGCATCAATTTTAGAGATATCTAAAATTGAATTAATTAGATTTAATAGATGATTTCCTGCTGAAAGGATATCATTTAAAAAGTCTGCTTGCTCGGGATTAATCTCTCCATAACTTCCCTCCAAAAGAAGTTCGGAGAATCCCAATATTGCATTTAATGGTGTCCTTAATTCATGAGATATAGTAGCAAGAAATTTGGACTTAAATTCTAAATTTGTAATTAGTTCATCCAATAATTGTTCTCTATGCATCTCAAAAGCTTTTCTTTTGGAAATATCGGAAAAAAAAGATTGAATGATGATATTATCCGCAATTTTTATAATTGTTGAGTAGATTTCAACATCTATAGTATTCCCTCTTATAGTTTTAATCTTTGCTTCCACATTATCCCGAACTCCAGGATTATAAACATCTTCTTTATAATATTTAATCATTTTAACTTTAGAATCAGAATTAAAAAAATCATAGATATTATAGTTTAGTATATCATTATTACTTTCGAGTAGAACTTTAGCTATTTCATTTGCTCTTAAAATTTTACCTGTTTTATCAATTAAAAAAATAGCTAAAGGAGCATGTTCTAAGAGTGCATTTAATTCAAATAGAGTTTCTTCGAGTTTTTTTACTTCCTGTTCTGATTCCTTAACTTTAGTAACATCTAGCATCACATTTTGAATGCCAATGATTTCTCCTTTATCATCCATTAGAGGTTGTTTATTAACAAAGAAGGTTTTATTTCCGTCTGGTGAATCAAAGGTTTCTTCATAAATGATTCCCTTTCCACTCCTAAATATATCTATATTAATATTTTGTTCTTGCTCAGCAATTTCCCTAGGAAATACTTCAAAGATTGATTTTCCCAAAAAATCTTGTGGTTTTTTGCCACGAATCCTAGCAGCTTTCTCATTAACAATTGTAAAAATTCCCTTTTTATCCATGCAAATAATTCCTGAATCTAGATTTTCAATTAAGCTACGAAATTTTATTTCCGATTCTTTTAAAGCAATATTTGCTTTTTTTCTTCCTGTAATGTCCATTCCATAGATATTGATATGAGTGGAATCCTCGATAGGTTTGAAAATTAAAGAATAATAATTATTATTTATCTCCAACTCTTTTTCTATAGTGGCTCCACTTGTAATGACTTCAATTACGGTTTCTTTTAAAAAAGTGGGGATATCGTCTCCGATTTCAATACCATAATTAGTCCTACCAGCTTCATTTATATAAATTACTTTATATCTATCTATCTTTAGAACTGGAGCGGGATTTTCTGAAGGAAATTTTGCTAATTCTTTAACTATATTTTCTATATTTTTTCGATCCGTAATATCTCTTAAAGTAATAAGATTCATTAATTGCCCTTCCCATGGAATTTCTGCGATATTAAGCTCGACATAGTTAATATTATCATGAATGTCTTTCACTTCTATCTCCTTCTTTTTCCCTTTTTCCAAAACAAATTTAAATTGAGTCCCAAATAATGGTTCCTTTCCCTTGGACAAAAGCTTTTCCGCTGCAGAATTCACAAACTGAATCAATCCTTGATTATCTACTATAATGATACCATCTGCATTTCCTTCTATTATGGAATTTAATTTGCGTTCATTTTCCTGCACTTCTTTGGCTAAGGATTCAATAGTTTTTATCATTTTATGCCTATCAATGGCATGATATATCGATTTTGCTAAAGGACTGCTCTCAATCTGCCCTTTAATTAAGTAATCTTGAATCCCCGATTGGACCGCTATTCTTTCTACTTTTTCGTCAGCAGATCCTGTTAAAATTACAATTGGGATATTTTGAGCTTTTTCACGTGCTTTAGAAATGGTTTCATATCCAATACTATCGGGTAATCCTAAATCCAGAAGAATTACATCATATGTACTTTTTTCTAGAAGTAATAGACCTTCATTTAATGTTTGCACATGAGTCAAGGAAAAATTGAAATCTTTAACATCTCGTAATAATTCGCTTATTATCCTAGCATCTCCTATGTTATCTTCTATTAGTAAAATACCAATAGCATAATAATTATAAGATTTTCCTTTACTATTTCGTTCATTCATGCTAATAACTTTTGTTTCAACAAAATACTAATTAATATTATGTTAAAACATAGTTATATATCTTTATATTAATTCCTTCTAATTTGACTTTCCATTATTTATCTAAGAGTTGCCTTAAATTGAGAATAGAATATCTTAAAAACGGAATATAATCTATTCTTCTTACAATAATTTAGAAGTTTTTTACTAAAAAGATTTAAGATGTAATTACTTAAGCCATAATAATATTATTTATTATTTTTATTAAATCCTGATTATGAAAAGGTTTTTCAATAAAGTGGAGTGCTCCCAATTTTAAAGCTTTATCTTTAATGCTATTATCTGCACTTATAAATATAATTTTTAAATTTTTATTGTTTTTTAATAAATTTAATGCAGTATCAAACCCATTTCTTACGGGCATTCTATGATCCATTAGAATGACATCGGGATTTATTTCCTCAGAATTAAGCATTTTCAGTGCTTCATCCCCATTATTCGCCCAACCTAAAACGGTAAATCCCTCTATTTCCAAGAGGATCTTATACATTCTACACATGGAAACGTCGTCTTCAACGATAAAAATACTAACGATCTTGCTTCACCTCGGGGAATACAATTACAAATTTACTACCTTTCGAATAATCTCCACTAACTTTATCTTCAACCCAAATTTGTCCTTGATACTTGTCTAAAATCCGCTTCACTACGGATAATCCCAATCCCGTGCCGTAGATGCTCTCATCCTCATCAAGGCCTCTTAAGAAAATCCTTTCTTTACGATAATCCACAATACCAATACCGTTATCAATAAATTCTAATCTAATATATGGGAGATTATCAATTTTAATTTCAAAAGTGTTTATTTCAATTTCTACATTTGTGTTATTATTGTGTATTATTGCATTTTTCAAAACATTATAAAAAATTTCATCAAAAAATGTGTCCCTATTCAAAAAAGAAGTGATAATTTTTAATGAAAATTTAACTTCTATTCTCTTTTCTGGAAATTCGTATTTAAGCTCTTGAATTACTTTTTCTAAGGTTTCTAAAATATTTATTTGATTTGATTCTAAACTTTCATTTTTTATTTGAGAAATCAATTTTGTATTAGAGATTAGCTTGGCCCCCTTATCAATAACTTCTTCAATATGATGTAAAAAATCAGATATGTCAAGCTCATTATTAGCTTTCGTTAAGATTTTTTTAATTATTTCAGTAGCACATAAGATATTTTGAAATATATTGTTAATATCATGTGATAATATGTCCTTTAAGAATTCTGTCTTTTTAAATGCATTTTGCAGTTCCTCTTTTGATTCCTTTAATTTTCTTTCTATCTGAAACCTTTCAATAGAATGAAATATAAATCGTTCTAGTAGCTTAGAATTAACAGATCCTTTTACGATGTAATCTTGAGCACCCATTTGGACCGCCTTTATAGCGGTAACTTCATCATCTATACCGGTAAGAATAATAATTGGAAGGTCAATATTATTATTATAAATGAGTTTAAGTGATTCTAATCCTTGACTATCGGGTAAAGACAAATCTAAAAAGAGGATATCGAAACCTCCTTTGTTTAATAATGTTATCCCTTCATTTAAGGAAAACGAATTTGTAATTCTAAATTGCTTTTGTATTTTAATATTTAACATTTCTTCAATTAATCGAACATCTCCAAGATTATCTTCAATCATGAGGATCTCAATCTCTCTTTGCAGTATATTATTATTAGCATTTTCAATATTTTTCTCAATTACTCCTTTAATATCTTCCATCTTATCCTCCTCATTTTAATCGTTATTATACGTATAACTTTTTTACAGCTAAATCTTTCTTATCCCTGTCCATTAGGGGGTAATTTTACAATACTGAACCATAAATCCGAAACAGACTTCACTACCTTTATAAATTGGTCCATATCCACTGGTTTAGTAATGTAACAATTTGCGTGAAGATTATACGTCTTTAATATATCTCTATCTGCTTCTGATGTGGTTAAAATTACCACGGGTATCCGTTTTAGTTTATCATCTTGCTTAATCTCTTCTAATACTTCACGTCCATCTTTTTTAGGTAAATTAAGGTCTAAAATTATTAATTCTGGACGGGGTTTATCCTTGAATTCTCTCTCTCTTTTTAAATATTCCATGGCTTCCACTCCATCATATACAACATTTAAATTATTAAGGATCTTGCCTTCTTTTAAAGCTTCAACAGTTAATCGTACATCTCCCGGATTATCTTCGATTAATAAGATCTCAACAGGTTTTATACTTATATTTTTATCCATTTTTTTCACAGTTTTCTATTTTTTTTATATTATTTTTATTATTTTTATTACAATTTAAAAAATCGATTAATTGATATTTCTGGGGATTGAAAAATAAAATGTTGTTCCCTTTCCAAGTTCAGACTCCAACCAAATTTCTCCTTTATGTCGTTGAACAATTTTTTTACAAACTGATAATCCTATCCCTGTACCCTCATATTCTCCCTTTTTATGGAGTCTTTGAAAGATTATAAAAATACGTTCAAAATATTGTGATTCTATTCCTATCCCATTATCCTTAACGGAAAAAATGAATTTATCTTGTTTAATTTCAGCGGATACATATATCTTTGGCGATTCTATTCCATGAAATTTGATAGCATTTGAAAGTAAATTTTGCATGAGTTGGATCATTTGAGATTCATCTGCTTTTATAATGGGTAAAGGATCATTGGTAATATTCGCTCTTGTCTCTTCAATAGCACTTTTTAAATTCAGTAAAACATCTTCTAAAATCACGTTCATATCCGTGCGCTTAAATGGATTCCCTCTAGTACCAACACGGGAGTAGATCAGCAAATCACTAATTAAACTCTGCATTCTAGTTGCTCCATCTACTGCAAAATTTATAAATTCGTTTGCATCTTTATCCAATTTATCCGCATATCGTCTTTGCAATAACTGAGTGAAGCTAGAAACCATTCGCAATGGTTCCTGTAGATCGTGGGATGCGACATAGGCGAATTGTTCCAATTCCTCATTTGATTTTTTTAATTGTTCCATAGTATTTTTTAGAATTAATTCTGAATTCTTCTGATCTGCAATATCACGTATCCACCCGTTCCAAATCGTTTCTCCGCTAATTAATCTTTTTGGGATTCCCCTTCCTTCAACCCATTTAGTTGTTCCCGTGATTGGTGTTTTTATTTGATACTCGGCTTTCCATGGAACTAATTCAATTCGAGATTTTTTAATCTTTTCACGCAAATCTGGCAAGTATCCTTTTAAACAAATTTCCCAAATTGCACTACCATCACTTAAAATAGCTTCAGATTCTAATTCCATTAACTTTTTTATGCCATCACTTAGAAAGTTAAACTTTTCTTTCCCAGCGGTATCAATTTCATATTGAAATATTATTCCTGGAACGTTTGAGGTGATTTCCCTGATATACTTCTCACTATTGATTAATTGAGTTTGAATAATTTCTCTTTGAATATATCTTCCTAAAAAATCAGAGATTGTTTTAATCAAATCTCTTTCTTCATTTAGAAAAGGACCTTCATCAAAAACAGGCTTTTCTTCCAAATAACACACTTCAATATTACCAACAATCTTCTTTTCTACTACTATATTACTTTCCTGACACCATTTGGTTTTTTCAAAATTGTCCGTCTTATACTCCTCACTCTCATAAATTATTCTAACGCCTGTTATTTCTGGAAATTGATATCCCGCCGGAATGATAGAGATTAGTTCTTTTAATACGTGATCAATTGATGAGCCTTGTTTTTCAATTAATTCGGATATGTTATAGATACACTTTAATTCTTTAATACGTTCATTGACTAAATATTCAAGGTGTTTTCGATGTTTTTCAAGCTCGATTTCTGCCCGCTTTCGCATTAATGTTTCTACGATAGCGATGGATAACTGTTCAATTGCTTCTTGATTGAATTTGGTAAACCCCCCTTCTTTATTTGCAACCCCTATCATTCCAAATGTTTTCCCAAATTGTTTTAAGGGAACACCTAGAAATGATGAAATGGGAGGATGACTTTCTGGAACTCCGACTGATGATGGATGTGTATTTGGTTGATTAAAAATATATGATTTTTCATCTTTCAGAATTGTACTCCATATTCCTCTTAGCTCCATATTTTTTAATAATAATGTTGCTTTAGTATCAGGCATTTTACAAGCATCCCATCCCGGATTACTTATAGCAATTGTGTCAAATTTACCGTTCTTATTTAACTCTCCAAAGAATCCAAATTTTGCTCCTGTTAGGTTTTCTACAACTTCCAAACATTTCTTAGCTAACTCATCTTCCATCTCTACAGTGAGAGCAGTTTTGAATATGATATTAATCGCTTCCAAAATGTGAGCCTGTCGAGAAATTGTCAACTCAGCTTCCTTCTGTTCGGTAATATCCATTGAGACGCCAATTATGCCAACAATTTTACCTTCCTTATTAATAAAAGGAATTTTACTCGTACTCACCCAAGCTTTACCTTTATCAGTGTTCCTAGGCTCGATAATGTTGATTTTAGGCTTACCGCTGTTAATTACTTCTAAATCATCTTTCCAATAGGCATCAGCTTGCTCTTTAGGATACAATTCAAAAAGGCTCTTTCCTTCTAATTCTTTTTTTGATAAACTGTAAGCATCAGCAGTGTATTTATTGACCCTCACGAAATTATTTTTATCATCCTTGTAGAAAACTAATTTTGGCATGCTATCGATAATTGTTTCAAATTCCGTTGACAGTTGCTTTAAATCAGCTTCTGAATTTTTTAATTGTCCGGTTAATTGGTGTTGTTTTGTAACATCTCGTAGAACTTCTATAATTGCACTTTTTCCATCATAAACTTCCAATTTCGAAATTTTTATATCAAAAAAGTGAATGTCTTCAACACCAGGTAATTTAACACATTGCTGAAGTCGATAGGAGCAAATTTCTTGGTTTAAAAATCTGGGAACGGGACATAATTTGCATGCATCATCAATACCTTTTATAATCTTATGGCATTTTTTCCCAACTATATCCTTTCCAAATAATTCCAAGGCATTATTATTTGCATATAAGATCTCGTTTTCTAAAGATAATACCAAGATCGGATCTTTAATGCTTGCTAAAATAGAATCGTATTGCATCTTAGTTCTTTCTAATTCTAGCTCAATTTGCTTTTGATCCGTGATATCGACAGCCATTTCAAATCGAACCATGCGCTTATCATCCCATTTAACTGCTTGGTCGATACAGCGATACCATCTATTAATTTTTTTATTATGATACTCCCAAACGTGAGGAGATGTGACTTCCTCTCCAAACAAAATATGATTTGTACAAAAAGAACAAGGAGATTTTAAATCTTGGAAAATTTCATAGCATTTTTTTCCCTCTAACCTTTCGCCGAAAAGATTATTCACTGCATCATTAGTATATAAAATTTCATAATTATTAGGATCAGAGATATAAATAAGTTGTTCCATTTTATCGAATATATTTCTAAATATAGGGTCAAAATTTTGAATCAAATTACTTAACTCCTCCAAAGGGTGTAAATATTTAAAAAGAAAATGTATTAATAACGCGGTCTTGCTTTTTTGTCATTTTTACTTTTTTCATATTCTTTGATAAAAAAACTTTTATTTAAATATTTGTTAGTTGCCTTTGGACCGATATTCATTTTTTGTGTACATATTTCTTTTCTTTCCTATTTTTTAGAAGAACCTGAAATTTGCTTCAATTACTAATGGATTGATTATTTATTAATAGAACCATTTAAGTTATCTCCTTCTAATGTTTCAATAATATCATCACATGAATCTAACATCAATTCAAGGTATGTTTGAATGGTATCTTCGGAAATTTTACCATCATTTCGTTTTTCTTCCAATATAAGTTCACAGAATCCTTGGATAGTATTTATACCACTGCGTATTTGGAGGTTTATCGATTCAAGAGGGAGGATCGTGCTCTTATCAATGTAAATTTCCTTTACTTCATCTATGAATTTCTTAAAAGCTTTTAAATCATCAGAGAGTATTTTTTTATTTCCAATTTTATGAAACATCATTTCAATCTTTTTAAAATGAAGTATAGGAATCATGGGATAATCTTCATGACGTAATAAAATAAGAGCATATAGTTGTTTTCCACCTCGAGCATTTTTATCTTCCACTTCAATCTTACATATTTGAGAGTAAAATTTATAAAAATCTAAAATGACAAATTTATTTTTAGTATTTAAAGCATCCCTCAGCAGATTTCTAATAAATTCTCCATCCTTCATTTCGACAGAAGAATAAAGGGCTCTAGGCCCCAAAATCTGATCATACTTTCCAATTATTACCAAGAATGGCAATTTCTCCAAATCGTCTTTGTGTAACTTATATGTAATATCCATCGTAAAGTCCAGTTTTATTATAAATTTCTTTTATAATCCTTATAATATACAGTATTTTTCATGTTCTTTTATTATTATAATAATAGAATTTATAGATAAATTTAAGTCTAATTATAATGATCCTTAAGGAAATCCTAAAAAGCATATCACATTCCATATTTATCAATACTTTTTATGACAATCTCTCCTATAAAAACAATAGAAAATTGCAATAATTTAATTAATGATCATGCCTTATTATAATATTAGATAAAGAAAAAACCAAATAACCCCCTTAATACATTATATAATTCATAAGCAATTAAAATCAGAAGAAAATATAATTGCTAATTGAAAAAATAAATTAGAATGTAGTATAATATTATCTTAAATAAATATGTGAATTGATTAAATAATACGAAGGTAACCGTGAGTGGTAGAAAAAAGTCAAGATCACTTAAAGAGTGAAAAAAAAAACGAAAGAATTACCTTATTAATTTCTGAAGAATCAAAAAATAAATGGCAGGAATTTGCCGATGCAAAAGAATTTACATCTATATCAAAATTAATTCGTAACTCAGTCGATTTTTACATTAAGAATTCACCAAGAATTTCTTATTTCGAAGAATCGAATAAAATATCTCACATGCTAAAAGAACCTTTAACTGTGATAAATGGATTTTCCCACATCATCTTACAACATCATGCTGACAAGGTATCTCCTGATGTATTAATAAGAATTAAGGAGATTTATGAACAGAGCAAATTATTGGAAAGAAAAATTGATGAGATCTTTCTTAATACGGTTGATAAAAGTCAAAAGTATGATGTTTTATTGGTTGATGATGATGCTCCTACTATTATGGTTCTAAAAGATTTTTTCGACTCTTATGGTATAATCTGTTATGGAGTTCGAACAGGAAAAAGTTGTTTAGAAGAAATTGAAAAAGCTATTCCAAAGCTAATTTTATTAGATATAATGATTCCAGATATTGATGGATTTGAATTGTGTAAAATTATAAAAGCAAAAAAGGAATTTCAAAGGGTGTTAATATATTATATAACAGCCATACCTCATACAGAAGTAAGAAAGAAACTTAAAGAAACGGGAGCTGATGGATATATTTTAAAACCATTTGATTTTTCAGTATTCAATCCATTATTGGAAATGTTAGAAGTTGATTATAATCGTGAATAATTTTGAAAGTTTTAATTGATTTGCTTTTTCGGCAATTTTATAAATATTGAAGACCCTTTATTTCGTCCTTCCGATTCAATCCACATGGTGCCTCCATGGTTCATTACAATTTCTTTTGAGATATATAATCCTAACCCAGAACCTTCTGTAATAATTTCCATTCCTTCTCCAAATCTTTCTATTTTACCAAATTTCTTAAAACTTTTTTTTATCTCTTCCGGTGTAAATCCAATCCCCGTATCTTGTATTATAATCATTAAATATTCTTTTAAGTCTTCTAATTTTATAGTGATCTCTCCACCAGGAGGAGTATAATTTATCGCATTAGATAATATATTAATGAATACTTGTTCAATCCGATTCTCATCAATATTAATGATAATTTTATCGGGTAGAGTAAGTTTTAATGATAAATTCCTTTCTTCAATAAGAAATTCCAATGATTGTATTGTCTTATGGATAATGGCGTTGATTTCTATCCTTGAAAATTCTAATTTCATTTGATCAGATTCTATTCTAGAAATATCTAAAAGATTCTCAATTAACCTCCTCAATCTTTTGGCGCCATCATATATAATTGCAATTAATTTTTTTGCACGATTTGGAGATAAATCGTTAAAATCAGAATTTAATAATTGTGTTGCACTATAGATAGAGGTGAGAGGTGTTTTTAATTCATGAGAAGCTCGGTATACAAAATCATTTCTTAAATTTTCAAGTTCTTTGGATCTTTTTTCCACATCTTGAACTTCAGTTAAATCATGTACAAAGCTAATCCATCCTGTGGGTTTTTTCTCCTCGTCATGTGTGCGAAAAATAGTATGTTCAGTAGGAAAAATTGATCCTCCTTTTTTTTTCATTTTGAATCTAAAATTCCTTATTAGTCCCGCTTGTTTTATATCGGCATAAGTGTATTGTTGAAAAAGATTATAATGTTCAAGATCTCTGTATAAGATAGTAATGTCTTTTCCAATTAATTCCCTAAAAGTATAATCAAACATTTCTTCGGCTGCATGATTACAACTTAGTATTAAAGGGGGATCATCTGTGTTTAGAATAAAAATAGCATCCGGCATGCTATTAAGGGTTTTTTCGAATAAGATCAGGCTATCCTGTAATTCTTTTTCGAATTTTACTTGTTTAGAAATGTCAGAAAGATAAGCTAACGCCCCTTTATAAATTCCTTTTTCGTCGAAAATCGGATTTGCTTTTAATTGTGCATGTATCTTGGTTCCATCTTTGCGAATGAATTCAAAATCGTGGATTTCACCAATACCTTGTTCTCTACGTTTTAAATAATATTTGCATAATTCCACTGAATTTTTATCCATAAATTCAAATAAGTGTTTACCGATCATCTCATTCTTCTTATATCCAAAAATTTCCTCCATCCTTTGATTAACAAATGTAGTGACTCCATTTTCATCAATTTTCCAAATTCCTTCTAAAGCACTCTCTACTAAAGTACGATATTCATTTTCGGATTTGATTAATTCTTGTTCTGTTATTTTAAGTTTAGTTATATCAATTGAAAATCCAATGATCCCGACTATTTCTCCCTCCTTTTTAAAATGCGGTATTTTATTAGTTAGCAACCATTTTCTTACTCCGTCTTTTTCCCAAAGCTCTTCTATACCTTCTTTTGGTTTTCCCGTTTTAATTACTTCTAAATCATCTTTCCAGTATTTTTGTGCTAATTCATTGGAATATAGATCACAACAATTTTTCTCTTCAAACTCTTCTTTAGCAAATCCGTGAGTAGCCGCAAAATATGCATTAACTTTTAAAAGATTATTCTTGTCATCCTTATAAAAGATCATGCCGGGAATTGAATCTATTATCAAATCAAATTCCTGTAATAATGAGGTATAACCTTTTTTTACTCCTCTCAAATCTTGCTTGTTTTTGCTAAACATCCCTTCGAGTTCTTTATATAATCCTTTTAATTCGCTATCTTTTTTTATACGAGTATTTTCAATTTTTTTTCGTTCTATAGCAAATGTTATAGCTCTTATCAAATTGTAGCTATCAAGATATTCCTTAACAAGATAATCTTGAATTCCCTTTTTTAAAGCTTCGATTGCGATGGACTGCTCGTTTATCATTGTTAATGCAATAATTGGAACCTCTTTTATATTCGAAAGAATTTTTTCTATGGTATTCATTCCAAAACTATCGGGTAGATTCAGATCTAAAAGAATCACATCCAGATTATTCTTATTAATCATCTTTAATGCTTCAGAAAGAGTTCCAAAATGCTGCAACGATGATGTAATAAATTCTGTCTCTTTTAGATACTCCATGATTAGACGAACATCACCGGAATTATCTTCAATTAATGCAATATTAATGGATTTCTTACTCATTTCTCTCATTGGGAATATTTTTAATTTAAAGATAGAGGAAATTTCATTAAACTATTTTAACAAAAAGGTAGTAATAAATAAATTTAAATCTTTATATATTCTTTTTTTGATAGTTCATTTTTAACTAAGGATTGTTAAATTCATTATTTTTTTTTATAATATGTATTGTTAAAGACTTTTAGAATCGAATAAAATTTTTGCATAAAGAGCCTGAGTTCGAAGAAAGAGTTAAAAAAGCGATCACAATTAGTTTAATTATTCAAAGAATCCGAAATAAGACTATTTCTGAAGTAGTACCTGTTGTTTTTTTATCAATAATCCTTTCAAAATACTCATTACCGTCTAATATTTCTCCCTTTAGATTGACAATAAAAATTGGTTCTGGTGAGTATTTTAAAACATTTTTATCTATCCTATTCGATCATCAAGACTATTAATAATTAAATTTTCATGGATAATTGAGCTTTTATTTTAGGAATTGTGAAAAAGAAAGTTGTTCCTTTTCTCAAAATACTGTTAAAACCAATTTCGCCACCTTGCAAGTTTACTAATCTCTTTGTTAAAGCCAATCCCAAACCTGTTCCTGAAGTAGAGGCAACATAAGGAGATTTAATTTTTGCTTGTTACTTTTTGCTAAAATAAATGTACCCAAGAAAAATGTAAATAAAGCGCCTAATAATGATAATAGTGCAAAGAAATACATTTTTTTATGAAGGGAGGGAATTTATAAAATCTTATTTTGGATTCTCTTTCTATTTAGATCTATACTATATTTAAAAACCATTTTTATAAAAAATTAATGAAATTATCCTTTATTAAACCTATTTTTTTTAAATTTTCTCTTCTTTTCCTTTTTATTCATGAAATGACCCCCCTCCCTGAAGGGAAGGGTTTCCTACGAGTACAAGGGATATAAGACAATTAAAGGAAGAGTTAAATAAGATGAAATCCGAATTAGAAAATCTCTCTTCCAAAATACCCGAAATACGTTTATCGAACCTTTCTCAAAGTAAAGATAATTTAGATCTGTTAGAAAGAAGCGTTGATTTATTGAAAAAGAGTGAAATGAAATATCGGGAGATTATGGAAAATATGGTTGAGGGATATTTTGAAGTTGATTTAAAAGGCAAACCGTTAGGGAGACATATTGATGAAATTTTTCTAAATTCCTCTCATAATAAACAAACATATGACATTTTAATAGTTGATGATGATCAATCGACAATATTGCTTTTAAAAGATTATTTTGAATCTTTTGGAATAAGTTTTAAAGGTACTAGAACAGGAACAAGGTGTTTGGAAGAATTAGAGCGATAATTTCCAAGAGTTATTTTAATTGATATTATGAAACCCGACATCGATGGATTTAGCTCATGTAAGAAAATTCGAGAGACAGAAAGGCTCAGTAATGCTTTAATATATTATATTACAGCTATACCTAAGACTGAAGTTATAAAAAGATTGAAGGAAACAGAAGCTGATGGATACCTGCTTAAATTTTTTGATTTCTCCCGTTTTGAACCCCTATTGAAAATATTAAATATTAGTCAATTTGTATTGGAGATCTTCAAATTGATTTGAAGATTTTGCTTTTCCTTAAATTTATAAAATAGGATTATTATTACCACTGTGAATTAATTTTTTTTTACATGAAAATCAAAAATTCTACAAATATTATGGGTAAAGAAGAAACAGAAAAAATAAAGCTAATTGAGAGATTTCTTGACACTGAAAATATAGATTCAACATCATTAAAATCCATTAAAAAAATAGAAATTCTTCCTTTAATAGCTTTTAAATTTCTTTCTAAGGAAGATGCTGATTTAATTTGGAACTTATTTAAAATTGAGACTATTAAAGATTTAGCCAGTTTAGACCAAGAAAAGCCCTTTAGTAAAATTAAGCGAAATAAAAAAAAGCAGGCACTTATTAATGAAATCAAAAAGAAAGATCCTGAATTTAAAGAACGATTAAAAAAAGGCATAACTATTAGCTTGATCATTCAAAGAATAAAACGCAAGACCGTTTCTGAAATAGTCCCGGACCAGAAAATTATAGTATTGGGACTTAATAATGCGGGAAAAACAGCCATTTTATCTAAATTTGGAGGACAAATGGGAATTGAAACTCTTGCATCTTTGCAACCCACCCGTGGGATAAGCCGGCAAGAAGTACGCACGAAAGATATAAATATTCATATTTGGGACTTTGGTGGACAAGTGGATCATCGAAATGAATATTTAGCATCTCCGGATAAATATTTCTTCGGATTGAATCTCCTCATATATGTAATAGATTTACAAGCACCGGAACGATATGAAGAATCTTTAAAATATTTTACTCAAGTTATCGATGAAGTTCTTAAGTTAGGAGAATCTCCCCATGTGTTAATATTTCTCCATAAATTTGATCCCGATATCAGAGAAGACGAAGAGGTATTGTTAAATATCGAATTCATAAAAGATAACATCAAAGAGCTCTTGAAGGATAAAGAATTAAATTTTGAAGTGCATTTAAGTTCAATCTATTCAATGATTTCTAATGAGCCAGAATTTTCAAAATTAATAAAAAATACAATGACTGTTCATTCCAATATCACGGACCCAAATCAATTAAAATTAACAGAATTAGGAAATCTCGTGGAATCAGCAATCAACGCAGTGATACAATTAAGCACGCATGTCATGGAAATGGAAAAACGGTTGGAAACCATGGAAAAGAGAAAAAGAGGAAGACCAACAAAAAAAAGTGAAAGTGAGGGAGTCCCCGCCCCCGAATTATCTATGCTTAAACCTCCGTCTCCGCCAAAAGGATCAACTCCTCCTCCCAAGACGCAACCCCCCGAAGGAAACGTCAGAATGGCGATAATGTCTGAATTAAAGGAAATGTTTGTAAAAAAAGATTTGACTAAAAAAGCTGAGATGTAGAAATATAAGAATCATTAATCTCTTATAGACATTGTAAATATATTATACAATTTTACATTTTATATAATGCCCAAAAAATCTTCAGAACTTAATTTATGGGTGGTTATTGATTTTGGTATAGTAAAGGTAAAGGTTGTGCCTTTTCCAATAATACTTATAAAAAAGATGTTGCCTCCGTGCAAATTGACTAATCGTTTCGTAAGGGATAATCCTAACCCCGTCCCGGGAATTGAATTAACGATGGGAGAATCGACTCTTTTAAAATCTTTAAATATGATAGGATAATCCTTTTCTGCGATGCCAATGCCCGAGTCTTCTACCGAAAATATCCAATTATTCACATCTTCGGAAAATTTAAAAATAATTTTACCATTTTTGGTAAATTTAATCGCATTGCTAAATAAATTGTATAAAATCTCTTTCAATTTGATAGGATCTGCAATGATTCTTAAATTACTTTTTAACCCCTGAACTTTAAAATTTATTCCTTTTTTTTCATATAAAGGTTTGATGGATGAAACCAATTGATTAACTATTTCACCAAGCGATATGACTTGTGGTTTTAATACTACTTGACCTAATTCGATTTTAGAGATGTTTAAGATATGACTTATCATATCGAATTGATGTTCAGCTGAGGATTTTATATCTTTCATAAAACTCAATTGCTCAGAATTTAAAGGGCCATAAAGCTCTTCCAATAATAGGTCCGTGAAGCCGATAATGGCATTCAGCGGGGTCCTCAATTCATGAGACATGGTGGCAAGGAATTCCGTTTTAAATTGGGATGCTTTTGTGATTTCTTCTACATAAAGTTTCTGTTGTTGCAACGCTTCATTCAGTTCTTTTGTCCGTAAATTGACTTGCGATTCCAGTTTTTTGGAAAATTGTTGCCTTAATAGTGCATTACCAACGATTTCTGAGCAAAGACGCAAAAGCAATAAATTCTCTGATTTCCACTTTTTCTCTTTTTTTATATTATCTAATCCTATAATTCCAAGCAAATCTTCTTTAATGATGATTGGGGATCCAATAAGTGATTTTATTTCTTGTGTCTCCATGAACTTTTTTATTGCGCTTGCTTCTGGAGGTAATTTTGAAATATCTGAAATGATAAGAGCTTTTCGCTCTTGAAACTGTTGTATCACCCAAGGGAAATCATTGATGGAAACGGTTTGGACAAATCTTTGATGCATATCTACTTTAGGAGAATACCAATAATGAGAATTGGTCATTACATTTTTACTTTCATCAATTAAGTAGAGATATGCCCTACTGGTTCCACTAAAGCTACCGATATCTTTTAATGACTCATTTATTATCGCATCAATATCTAATTCCTTCAAAAATCTTGAAGATATAAGAGAAATTAATCTCTCTAATTTAACTTTCTTTTTAATCAGATTTTGTTTTTTCTTATAATCTGTTATTTCAATTATCACAGATAAGATATTGGTAATATCTTGTTTTTTATTAATAGAAGGTACTAATTTTAATTTTAAAATCTTTGGATGCTTACTTTCCAACATCATTCTAGCTTCAGCCTCGATTATCTCCTTGCTATTTATGCAACGTGCAAAAATATCAGAAATACCACTCAATTTAAAAGGATCATCATATAAAATGTTTAATCGATCAACCTCATGCGTCAAATTCTCAAGACCAAATATCCCTAAAGCCTCCTTGTTAATATTAATGATAAAACCTTCCTTATTACTATTCAATAACCCTATGGGTGCTTCTTGGAAAAGTATTTCATATTCTTGTTGACTTTTCTCAATTAATTCACTCGATGTTTTATTTTGCAAGAGATTCCAAAATCGATACTCTGGCAGTGATTCCGATAATTTATCTAACTCTTCCATGGATTTATTAAGCTTTTCTTGAGAAATCCGTTGATCATTAAAAATTCTAAAAAAAATAATAAAAGTTTGAGATTCGTTATTGACTTTAAGGGGAATTGCGAATCCTTCCACGTCTAAGGACTTCTTTTTTGAGATTTCGATATTAAACTCAACACATTTCTTGGAGTTTTTTAATTCATTTAAAAAAGGATCCAAATCCTTTTTGTGAAGTTTTTTATTTTTAAATATAATAATATTTTGAAGAGTTAAATTGTTATTATTCCCATCATTTATAAAATCCATTAGATTTCTAAAAGCTTCATTTTTTTCAAGGATTTCCCCATTAGAATTTGCAATTATAACAGGTTCTGGTGCATATTTTAATAAGTTTTCGCAATCCATTTTTTTCACATTCATTAAAATTACACTACCTTTTAGGAAATGAAGTCTTGATCTCCACTCATTTTTAAAATTAGTCCATTTGAATTTAAAAAAGTCAAAGATCCAACTGAAAGGAATTGAACATATGAATACATTTTTTATCTAATTTGGAATTAACAGCGAATCAATTTTTTGTAAAATCTATAATTTTAAATCATTTCTTGTAATACATAATAAAAGAATCTATTTTTAAACATATTTCTTTTATAAACTTATCCTTTATTTCCTTATTTTCCACGGAATGATGATAACTACTTAACTTGCTTCAAAAAAAACATAGATTTATATCAAAATTATAAAATCTTTATATTAAAAAAGAATAGTTTTAAATTTTGGACAAAAAGATATGATGAATCAGGAGATACTACTTTCAGACTGCGTGAAATGAGAATTAAAGAAACAATTAGAGCAACAAGAAATACATATTGAGGATATAATGTCCATCATAAATAATAGAATGCGATAATATTTAAAAATCAGTGAAATTATTGCTGAAGAAGGAAATATTTTATATTATTGAAATAACAATTAATCAGTATAATAATGAACTATTATCTTATTGGTCTTGTCTATGAGGGAATTGTAATTATAATTACAATACCCATCGTAATCGCAAGCCTACTAAACTATGTTAAAAATAGGAAGGCAATAGCTCTTTTCTTGTTTCTAACTTTTCTTAATTTTTTTTTAGCCATTCTATTTTCTTGGTATTCGAAATATTTGAGCCTTTTTTCAAAAATGGATTATGTTTTACATGAAACCGTGCCAGATCCTCTAACTCCTGCATCTTGGATTTTATTACGAATTTCCTATTTTAGAATTACGTTTGTCTTTATATCTAATGCAATTTTCTTTTCCTATTACTTGAAAGATAAGATATTTTATAGCGAACAAGAAAGGCGTTATTCATATGGAAATATGCTATATAACGGAATTAATATTTTTATTTCATTGTTTATTTTTCAAAAAGAAGTGTTGGTTTTTGATTTAATTGTTTTTATCTCCGTTTTTGGATACATGGTTATTGTATACTTTCCATTTATGATAAAAGCGTTCAAGACATATAAAAGCGCTTCCCGTTCGCACTTTAAGAAAGCTTTTTTATCCTTATTTATTATGGCACTAAGCTATATTCTTGTTTTATTATGCATATCAATTGATCGTATTTATATATTTCTCGGTTCGTTTGGATTTACAATTTTTTATTTTCTCTCTTGGATTTTTGTTTTAATAGGAGACATTTCGGGTTATTTAGGTTATTTAAGAATAATTAAAAATTAAAAAGAAAATTCATCAAGATACAACATGTATCATTAAAATGAGGTTTATATCCCTTTATATGATGGAAAATGATAATATACATGAGAAACAAAAATTGAGGTTAAGATGTTTATATTTTCAAGATTAGCAATCATTAATAATTCAATATATAAGAGATAATACAATTGACATTCGATATTTGGCGAGATATTTCATCAGAATTTAAACACTTTTTTGATATTTCTCCAGATCTAATATTTTTAATGGATCTCCAAGGTAATCTTCTTGATGTTAATGACACCCTACTTAAAGCCCTTAAATTTAAAAATAAGAAAGAGATTATTGATAAACCAATATTTGATATACTCGATAAAAATCAATATAAGAATGAAAAGCAGAAAAAATCATTTTATACTTCTCTTATAAAAGAAAGATCCGAACTTGAGTATATATTGCAAGCAATAAAAGGTGAAAAAATCCCCGTGGAAGGATATAGCATGAGGTTAAACCGGGAAGAAAAAGAATTGATCCTATGCATTGCACGAAATGTAAAAGATAAAAAAAGATTGGAAGAGGAATTATCTACATCCAGATCAAAACTTGAAGATTTTACTTCAAAAATACCTGAGATCCGTTTATGGAGCATGTCTCAAAAAAAAGAGGATTTAGACATGTTACAAAAAAGTGTTGAATTATTAAAAAAAAGTGAAAAAAAATATAGAGAGATAATAGAAAGCATTATTGAAGGATATTTTGAAATAGATTTGGATGGAAATATAACATTCTTTAATCAATCTTTAAGTAAACTTTTAAATATTGATTCCAGTGAATTATTAGGAAAAAATTATAAAGAATTCATTGCTGAAGATCTTTTAGTAGGTCCAGAATCAAATGAGGAGGGTATAAGATATAAAAATAAGCAAATTCAAATAACTAAGAAGAATGAAAAAAGAAAATTTTTTGAGACCACAATTTCGATAAAAAAAGATTCCAACGAACATCTTGTAGGATATTTTGGCATGATACGAGATATTACTCAACGGAAAGAGAATGAATTAATTGAAAAAAAATTTAGAGAAAAGCTTGAAGAAGAAGTAAAAAGAAGAACAAAAGAGCTTAATGATTTAGTCGCGCGCCAAAGTTTATATTTGGCAGAAATTATAAAAGCTTCGGCGTTTAAATCGGATTTCATGGCGAGAATGTCTCACGAATTGAGAACTCCTCTAAACGCCATTATAGGGTTCACGGAATTGTTATTGGAAGGACTTTATGGAAAATTAAATAGAGAGCAGCTAGAATTCCTCAAGGATATTAAAGAATCTTCAAACCTTTTATTGGAAATGATAAGTAAAATTTTAGATATTTCAAAAATCGAATCAGGTAAATTAGAATTAAAAATTGAAAAGATAAAAATTCAAGTCATGTTAAACCAAATTAATTCACTCATGATAACAATGTTAAATCAAAAAGAATTAGAATTTAATATTAAACTTTCTAACGATGTGGATGAAATATATGCCGATCCCATTAGGATCAAACAAATATTAACGAATTTATTAAATAATGCCGTGAAATTTACCTTGAAAGGAAGTATCACGCTAGAAGTTTTAGATGAGGATGATTTCTGGATCTTTTCGGTTAAAGATACGGGAATAGGGATAGCAGAAAAAGATAAAGACCTTATTTTCAAAGAATTCCAAAGAATCGATTCTCCCATCGTTAATTCAATTCCCGGAAATGGCTTAGGATTGGCCTTAGCCAAAAAGCTCGTTAATTTGCACGGCGGAACTATAGAGTTCCAAAGTAGCTTGGGAAAAGGGAGTGTTTTTTCATTTAAAATTCCTAAAATAATCCCTCCTAAAGTATAGTATGAGTCAATCCATTGCCCTTGTTTTAATAACCAATTTTTTAGCAAAAAATAATCAATAAGCCGGTCTTTCCTTTATTTATTCTAGAAGAAAAGAATGTTAACATGAATGCAAAATAATTGTTTTTTGAATAAAATGGGCTATCCCAATAATATCACTATTGCTATAGTTATGCGGAAGCATTATCTTTAAATAGAATCAGATCAAATTTTATTATACCTAAACTATCGTTAATGATTAAAAGGATATAGGGAGACAATTTAATGAATGAATTAGAAATTCAGTCTAATAGACATTCTAGAAAAACTTATTTATCATTTGGAAGTTATCAATTTACTTGGACAATCTTGTTCTCTTCGCAAAATTTATTCTTATTTTTTTATTATCACGCTGTTGTGGGTCTGGATCCATGGTTTATTTTCCTGGCTACGGCAATAACTACTGTTTGGGCTTCATTGAATGATCCAATTATCGGTTATTTAACGGACAGGAATTTAAAATGGACCCGGAAGTGGGGCCGACGCTTTCCCTGGATCCTCATAGGTATCATTTTTTGGCCCCTCACGTTCATCCTTCTTTTTTCCGCCCCCGATATTGATCCCAATCATCCTTTACCTGCTTTTTGGTGGTTAATGATGGCGCTACTTCTCACGGATACCTTTGGTACCTTAGCGGATGTTAACGTGTCGACCCTTAGAGCAGATAAATTTAGATCTGAAATTGAGAGAAGAAAATATTCCTCCTATTTCGGACCATTTGATATGGTAGCGCAAGTGATTGGAATGACAGTACCCCCCCTATTGATTGGATTTAGTACTGGTAAGATGGCATATACCATCATGGGCATTTTAATCGCAGCAATTTCCCTTGTTTGTGGGATTTTATTCCTACCGGGAGCTCGTGAAGATAAAATTATCATTGATCGTTATTTTTCAACCGAATATGAACGAATGCCTTTTTTTAAAGGCATACTAGAGGTTATAAAGCAGAGGAGCTTTATCGGTTTCTTTATCCATTATTCTTGCTTTGGCATAGCTACTACAATAATGACGGCAATGGTTGTATATATTACAACCTTTGTTTTAAGGACTTCCGCCGATATGATGACCGTTCTATTTGCTATCTTCTTGACAGGATCCTTGATTTCTGTACCTTTTTGGATTAAACTAACCAGAAAGACAAATAATAACCGGAAAGTCTATATCATGGGGAGTTTTATCTTATGTGCTGCGCTCATACCGCTTACTCTCTTTCAAACAATGATAGATCTCAGTATTTTCTTATTTATTACTGGATTTTTTATGGGCTCGGTGTGGACAATGGGTATTCCATGGATACTCTCGAACGTTCAAGATGATTACGTGGTACGCACGAAAAAAAACCAAAAAGGATTATTAATTGGGACTTGGGCAATCTTTGGATTAGTGACAGCTTTTCTCGATGAATTAGTTATTGCGGCGGTTTTTGGTGCCACTGGATTTGTAGCGGGCTATGATACCTATGAAGCATTAGTAGTCGCGGTTGTGGATGTAACGCCGATATTATGGGGAATCCGATATCTATTAGGAATTATTCCGGCGATTATTCTATTTATTGGTACTTTAATTTTTTGGCGAATCTATCCTCTAACTCCTGAAAAAGTCCAAGAGAATAAAGATAAATTGAAACAATTAGGTTTTTAATTAATTCCCCTTTTTTTTTCTAATTTGTTGATAGAAGTTTAAATCAAGAAGCTTTTGCTAATGCTATTTTATTAAAATACTAAGAATAAGAAAAAAGAAAATTTTATTGAATATTAAAAAAATAAAAGAATTTCATGCTACTGTTATGGAAACGACGTCCCTTATCCAAAGATGACTATTAACTGCGTTTGGACCCAAAACACTCTGATCTACGATTAGTTTAATTGTGCCATCTTGAGCAGCATCAAAACTATCTCCACCATAAGCAAGAATAATTTTTATGCCTGCAGCTTGAATCACGCTTAGACTTAATCGCTGAGAATAACCAGTAGATGCTGTTATTGTAACGGTTAATGTATTAGGATCTCCTTTAATTATTGGAGCAAGTAGGCTCCATACACTCAAGCCAGAATACTTTTCCACTTTACTAATTTCTTCATCATTTTTATATTTAAAATAGCCATTCGTGACTTGATCATATTGAGTTGATTCTAAATCAGCGAGGTTGTAGGTTTTATTTTGAGTGACACCAGACCCTTCAACGGTAAGCACGGGAGGATATAAAAGAATAACGGCAAGCAGATTTGCCATAACAATAACAATTGCTCCAATGACCGCATAAACTTTTTTCTTTTCCACTTTTTTTCTCTTAACTTTTTTTAATGATGTATTTACTTATTCTATAAGAATGTATTTGAGTAAATATTACTAATTCCTTCTAAATATTTAACCATGTATTGAGAGCTCGTCTCAATCTCTTATCCTATTTTTCAAGACTTTTTTAATCAAAATTTGAATAATAAATTTAAAATCGTTGAATAGTCACAGAGAAAGGTAAATTTATTGCTCCAATTTTGTCTATTTTCCTCTTAAAAATTACCAAGCTTTAAATATCAATTATTTTTCTTATCTTTAAAAATTAATAGTACAAATTAAAATCATGGCTTTAGAAAAGGATCAACAGAAGTTATAGAAAATTTAAATAAACAACCATCAGAGTAACGAGCTTCATCGGGATTTATTTTGGAATCATTACCCTGTATCTTGGGATTTCCAATCTCATGAATTCATGGTGGTTAACCACACTTCACGTTCCCTTGTTAGTTATATCATTATACATGTTTCTATATTCCATAAAAAAATAAATTTTTATTTAATTCCCATTTTTTTTTCTCTTCATTAGGACAACCAGAATTAACAGATCTTATTCGAAGAAAGCTTGTTACATTCATTATATTTCTCAGTAAGTTTCTTAACAAATAATTTTATTCAATTATAACATGTTAATTATAAAATCTCAGATTATGCAAATTAAATCTTTTTGATATTTAATCGAGTCTACTCTATTAAAGGTTAAATTATAGTTGAATACTGATCGTGTTCTTTTTAATTGTAAAAAGAGTTAAAAATTTAAATAAGAAAAAGTAATTCTATAATGTAGAAGGAGTCTGATTGATTTTTCGGAGGAATAGAACATTTTTAATCAAGATAATAATATAAAATTATCTGCACGGGATTTGGCAAATCAATTAAAGAAATCACTCGCAGAACTTTTTAAATCTGCTTCTGTTGAGTTTGCGTATCTGGGAGGCTCGTGGGCAAGAAATTGCAATGCTTGGTGGAGTGATATAGACATTTTTGTTTCTATCCCCAGCTTTAAAAAAATAAGTCCAAAAGAACAATTAAATTTATTAGCAACTCTGAACCAAGAAGCAACAGACTTAACTGGTTATGAAAACGTTGAGATATCTATCTTGGAAACAATGCCTTTACACGTTCAATTTAATGTAATTTCAGATGGTATAGTCATATTTGAAAAAAATACTGATGAAAGAAAGCAATTTTTAGAAAAATTACTTCCCCGATATTATGATCATATAATTTGGTATAAATCCCTTATAAATCAATCGAAATATTCTCATTCCTTTAGGTGATTCAATCAAATGTCGATTAATAAATTGCGAATTAAAGAAAAATTCTTGACAAGTAAAAAATATATTAATAAACTGATTGAACTCATTAATGAAAATGATGTCAAAGCTTTAGAGGAGGATTTGGATCTCCAACTTAAGGCAGAACGTTTATTTGAAGTATTAACTCAGACTTTGCTGGATGTATGCACTCACATTATTGCACAATCAAATGAATCCCCTCCAAATTCATACTCTGATTGCATGAAATTGCTTGGAAAATTAGGGATTTTAAAACCAGAAACAACAATAAAAGCAAGTCAAATGATAAAAATGAGAAATATTTTGGTTCATCAATACAATAATATTAACTATAAGCTATTATTTGAAGGATTACGTCAGCTATCTCAAGATTTCCCCAATATTGAAAAAGAAATATTAGGTTGGATGGATAAATTAGAAGAGACTAATTGATTTTTTTTATTTTAAAGTAGGATTAATATAGTGCCTCGAAACATGGAAACTTTTCTAATTTCCTTAGAAGTGCATAAAATAAATAAATTGCATGAATTCTTGTCGAATGTTTTTCTATTTATGTTAAAAAAGTATATTAATTAGAACTCATATTCACTTTTTAAATTATTAAATAATATATAAACCGTGGAGAATAGATGGCCGAAGAAGATAAAAAAGAAGAGAATGGAGGAGAATTGCCACGAGAGGGATCGACGATGTACAATTTTCATTTTCAAGATGCGGAATCAAGGAAAAAGAAGCTAAAAAGATGGCAAGGGTTAAATAAATATTTCATGATCCCCTTGTATAGAGCAAATATTTTACCTCTCTTCGGAATTGGGAAAGTGATCCTCCTATTGACAACTAAAAGCGTAAAATCCGGCAAAAAGAGAAGGACTCCCTTGGAATACCGAACGTTCAATGGAATTATTACTATTTTTTCAGCATTCGGTGAGAAATCAGTTTGGGTGAAAAATTTACGTGCTTATCCCGATGATGTATTGGTAAAAAAGGGCTTTTATACGTTTAAACCCCGTGTTGAGATACTTGAGGATATGAATCAGAAGACAGAGATAATGAAAACATACGTTTCCAGATTTGGCAGGGCTGCTCAATTATTATTTGGCTGGAATCCGAAAGAGGATGATCCGGAATCTACGGACTTTTCAAGAATTTTAGACCTTATCGCAATCATTAAACTTCATGAAGAATAGTATCTTAATAAAAATTAAGAGGAAATAGGGAATATATATGAATGTATCAGAAATCATTAAAAAACGTAAAAGTATACGGAAATTTAAGCAAGGAGAGATCCCTTTGGATCATTTAAAGATGATCTTTCAAGCTGCTCAATTAGCCCCTTCTGCTTCCAATCAACAGCCATACCACTTCATCATCGTGCAGGATTCCGAACTAAAGAAAAAATTAGGTAAATTAGCTTCTCATCAAATATTTATTTCGGATGCTTCGATCGTAATCATTGGTTTGGGTAAGCTAGAGCGAGAGAAATGGTATAAAGTTGATTTAACCATAGCATTTCAACAGATGATCCTACAAGCAACAGAATTAGGATATGGAACAATTTGGATTGGATCCTTTGATCATGACAAAATAAAAGAGCTTTTTAAAATTCCTATTGGTTTTGAAATCGTAGCTCTTTTACCTATTGGAATTGCGGATGAAGATCCACCAGCGAGATCGAGAAAATCTTTCAATGAACTATTTTCCTTAAATATTTATGGAAATTCAATGGAGAATATTTAGGCAAGGATTTATTATATTATTAAAATTTAAGATGGTAAAAGGATATTCATTTTTTTTTATATATTTTATTTTTTAACGTCAAATTTTGAAATGCATTAATTTCTAATGAAAATAAATTATAAACAAGCCAAAAGCATACTAACAAAAAGTAATATTCCGGGGATTGATTATGTAATAAATCCCTATATTGGCTGCCAACACGGATGCATATATTGTTATGCCGAATTTATGAAACGGTTTACCAACCATAAAGGAGATAAATGGGGGCAGTTCATAGATGTGAAAACGTATGATTTTTCCAAAATTAAACCAAGGAAATATGATGGAAAATCCATTCTATTGAGTTCCGTGACCGATCCCTATCTTCCTTTAGAACTTAAATGTCAAAATACCCGAAAAATCTTAGAAGCCCTCATGGGTACTAAAGCGAGCATCACCATTCTTACGAAGTCTAAGCTTGTTGTGAGAGACATTGATATATTCAAGAAATTTGAAAATATCGAAGTAGGGGTTTCCATCAGCACTTTAAATGAAAGATTTTCCCGATTACTGGAACCCGTAGCTTCAAGACCTCAAGATCGATTACAAGCCGTGAAAGAACTTCATGATAACGGGTTAGAAACATATATATTTATTTCTCCGTTTTTACCCGAAATAACTAATTATCAGGAAATAATTAATCAATCGACAACTTTTACGGACTATTACATGTTCGAGAATCTTAATTTTCGCCCGCATAATATCCCTCGCATTTATCGATTAATTAAGGAACAATATCCTAACTTGCTGGAAACATACAAGCAGTTTAGAGAGGATCCCTCAAGATGGAATATCATTGAAGCAGATATTCGTAATTTCTGTGAAAAAAATGGAATTGATTGCAGGATCGAATTCCATCATGGAGGATTTTCCAAATCTTAGAATCTATAAATTTTTAGAAAGAAATCTAATATTATATTAAACAATAAATTAAATTATGATAAGTTGCTTTTTTTTGTCATCTCATTGTAAAAATTGAGAGATTCTTTTACAAATTTCTTAGCTTTATCATTTAAACCTCGATTTAATATCTTAATTAAATTCTCTGATTCTTCCTTATTTAAATTATAAATAACGGTAAATTTCTTTCTTTGAAAAATATTTACTTTTATTCCTTATTTATCAGAGTGGGTTTTTCTGTCGAGATTTTTAAAATTTGAAAAAAAAATTGGGAATTTATCTTTTTATGACTTTTATGAATTTTTTATTAAGCTTTAATTATTTTAACATTTAATTTCAATTAAATAAAAATTAAAAAATAAAATAGATTTTATCATGAAAGAACAAGAAAATAACATTGGTAAGTCAGCAATATTTTACAGTTTCGGCCAGATTGGAGATGTCACTGCGTATCAGACGTTTACGTTTTTAATATTCACCTTCTACTATGCCGTAGTAGGCATAAATGTTCTGTTAATAAGTATAGGATTCATGATTTGGAGCGTGTGGAATGCTCTTAATGATCCCTTGTTAGGGTTTATTTCGGACAGGACAAGTACTAGATATGGGCGTCGAATTCCATATATAATGGCAGCATTCATTCCTTTAGCAATAACAATGTTCTGGCTTTTTACACCGCCCAAAATGCTTGGGAATCCCGCGGAGATGGCAAATTTTATTTATTTTCTTATAATAATTATTCTCTTTGAACTCTTTTACACGATGTATTCCTTGAATTTAACATCATTATTTCCTGAAGTTTTTATTTTAAGTGACCAAAGAACCAAGGCAAATAATGTAAGACAAGTCTTTACCATAATTGGTTTAATCGTAGCCTTCATCTTACCTAGTTTTTTTATCTCGGATTATTCAAGCCCGGCAAGTCTCCCCCAATATCAAATCTTTGGAATTGTATGCATGGTTATCATTATTGCATTTGGATTAATTTTCTTAAAATTTGGCCCTAAAGAACGAGCAGAATTTCGTGCAGATCATAAGAATGCTCCTGGATTTGTGGAAAACATCAAATTTTGCGTGAGGAACAAATCCTTCAGATGGTACATGGTATCAGAAATCTGCAATTGGTTTGTTTATGGCATGTTACCTACAATAGTTCCACTGTATGGGAAATTCGTATTAGGCATTCAAGACACGTTCTTAATATCTTTACTCTTAGGATTTACATTTATTTCTGCAGCTCTTTTCATCACCATCCTCTGGAAGCCGTTGGTTGAAAAAATCGGTAATCGAAAATCTTGGATGATATCCATGACATTATGGATTGCAACCTTAACACCACTAATGTTCATCAATAACTTTATTGGAGGACTTATCGTCTTCTTTTTAATTGGAATGGGGCTTAGCGGGTCTTTATATATAATTGATTTGGTCGTGTCTGATATAGTAGACGAGGATGAAATTGCTACTGGAATGCGAAGAGAAGCAGGATATTATGGAGTCAATGCGTTATTCTTGCGATTTACTACAATACTGATTTTTCTCGCTATTAGCACCGTGTTCACGAATGTCGGATGGGCTGTTTTTGCTCCTGATGTGGTGACGCCAGAGATAATCTTCGGGTTAAGAACATTAATGTTCATTTTTCCTGCTATT
>CAYLZE010000001.1:95324-147833 GCA_964388035.1 uncultured archaeon | reverse complement strand
AAAAAAAATGATAGATCCATTTGCTAATATTTCGAAAAATTATTCTAAAATTTAAGTTCACCATTTTCAATGAGAATTTTTCCATCCAATTGAAGAGTAGGTTTCCACAATACTAGATCATAATGGATCGGTGCTTTTATGGTTCCTCCCAGAGTTACATTGGTTCCGATTCCGATGTGGCAGGATCCAAGCACGCCCTCATCATCAAGCATGATGCCCGTCATTTGACATTTTGGATTCAATCCTACTCCGACTTCTGCGATATTATACACATTCTTGTCGTTTTTTGATTCCAAATCAACTTTTAATATTCTTGCTTGATATCCTCCGCTGATTTCAGCGATATATCCATTTTCCACTTTAATATAAATCGGCTCTTTTAGCAAACCGATATTGATATAAGGTATACTTGCATCTACAACCATTATACCTTGACAAGAACCTTCTATAGGAGATACATTGGCTTCTATGATTGGGATGGGAGAAAAGGTGCCGGGACTTACCATGCCAATTAGGGCATTTCCTTTTCTATTATTAATTTTCATTGTTAATTCCGTACCAGCCGGAGTGGTTAATTTTAAAATTTTCGCTTCTGTGAATAATTTCGCTAATTTTTCACAAATAGGTTTTTGCGCCCTAAAATCTGCTTCAATTCCTCCATGGATCATTAAACGTTCTGTAAAAGCAGTCATGACCAGAATTCTTGCTCCTGCGGCGGCGGCATTTTTCACAGCATTAGTATGCGTGATGGATTTTTGGACGGGACAAAGAATTACATCTGCAGATTTCATGGCTTCAGCGAGGGGCGAGGGGGGCTCTTGACCATCCATCGCTCGAGGATTTATCACGGCCAAAATGGGTTCGGCATCCCGTTCTTGCACTGCTGCTAACAAAACTTGAGCAATGTTTAAAGTTAAAGTATCCGTAATAATTAATACGGACTCTCCCTTTTTTAGAGAAGCGCAATCATCCAAAATAGTTCTTGCTCCTCTCATCATCCTGGTCCATTCCAATAAAACATCCCCTCCTTATAATTAAGATTCCTAAGTTTTTTTGCTAAAGTTTAGCTGATAAGCACCCCAACCGCCAAACTCATTAGCCAATTCAAGTCGTGCTTCATCTGCCCATCTTTTTTCAGTTTTTCGACGAGGATAATCGGGATCTACAAATAATTCACAGAGAGAGATTAAACCATCTGGCTTTAATATTCTTCGGCATTCCTTTAAAACTCTCACTGGTTCAGGGATCTCCGGTAAGCAGGCAACTGCAAATATTCGGTCAAAACTCTGATCAGAAAACGTAAAATTATAAGCATCTTCAATCTTAGGAATGATATTGTCGATTCCTTCTTTTTCAATGATTTGTTTCAAATGGTCTATCACTCGTTCTGATATATCTACCGCAAATACTTTTCCATCTGGCAAAATCCTTTTTGCTACTGCTTTGGTGTAGGATCCCTTACCTGGACCGATTTCAACAACTTTCATGCCGGGTTTAAGTTGCATGCGTTCCGCTATAACATCAGGATTTTGAATAAATCTCCTTCGGAGGGGATTGTCAATAACACGTGTAATTATAGAGGGAATTGGGAAATGGTAATAATGTCGCAGAATCCTTACAATTACTAATACGAAAAAAACCGTGTACAATAGAACTCCAGTTAACACCCACACCCAGCTTACTTGCAAGGGAACTATAAATAAGTAAATTAAAAATCCGATTAATCCCCAATGCACGATTCCAAACAAGACCAATACTTTTCTCAAGTTTTAGTTCACTTTAACTAAGTGAATTAATTTTTACTTTATTTTATAACAATAATTTTTCTCCTATTTGAAAGTTTTTCTTAAATATTTTAAAAAGCTTTTTTTCTGAAAAACTAATTTTAAATATGACCGTTTTTACCACAAATATGCAGATATGAATTTGGAATTGACACAAGCCCTTAATGAAATATTTCAGTATTATGGGCTTTTGGATAAAGTCGTGGAAGTCTCAATGAACATACCCGAAGAAATCTTGGATAAAGTCTTCGCAATTTATCAAGAATTTGTAGAAATGGTTCAAACATTTGAGTCTTTTAATTTAGAAGATATTCAAGCACTTTTAGATAATGAGGCTTGTAAATTCAATCGTAAACCATTTTTCCCCGTAATTGCCGGACTATTCATTAATGCACTCTTAACGAGATTATTTGAACAACGCGATCAGATAAATTTAAATTTAGAACCCTTTTGTTTAAAAGTGATAAATGATGCTAGAGATGCTAATAAGCCCATGATAGAGACTTTTTACGATCGAAAGGAAATAGGATTTTCCCTTGATTTTATAGGATATTTATTGCCCAGTAAAAGGGTTTTAGAGATAAAAGGTGCAGTAGGAGATTATTGTGGGGCGCTGATGGGTGAAAATTCCATGCTCATTTTAAACGGTATTCATGGGAATCATTTTGGTTATGAAAAAGACCCCACCGCTAAAACAATTGTCAATAAACCATGAGAAATTAATTTGAAGAAAAGGAAAATAAATTTTAGAGTTTTTAGTTTTTTGAATTTAGTAGATTCTCTATAGTGAAGAAAAGTTCTCTCTTCCCATAATAAAATCAAAAGTAGTAATTTCAAACATCTTTAGAAGTAGTTCTTATACTTAAATTTCTTCTTGATGAGAGAGGTTAAGGTTGGGGATTAGGGTTCGAAAGATTTCAATTTTTTATTTAATGCAGGATCTGGTGCCTTTAGGAGAAAAAGCCCTGATATTATCATGATACATGCCGCAACGACAAAGGGCGGCCATCCCACCAAATTTACTATCTTGCCTCCCACGACGGCAGGCGTGCTGGTGAGGTCTGCTATGAATCCCAGCAATAATGGCCCAATAACAAACCCGATATCACCTATGGTTCGGTAAACACCCATGTAAAGTTCTATTTGATCAGGTGGCGAAATATCGGTAACATAAGCAGCAATGGGTCCTGATAACCCAATTATTGCCCCGTATGCTAACAAGCAGATGGAAAGGCTAAGCATGTTTTTGGTAAATGGAATTAGGACGGTTACAGGTGCCGCAAGAATGAGACATGAGATAAGCGGTCTCCTTCGACCTATTCGATCCGATATATTGCCGATGGGTAAGATTGTTGCCATTGTAGCAATACCGGCGAGGGTGATAAGGATTCCAATATCACTTTCATTTAATCCCAGTACATTTCCACCATATAATGGAACGAGGGTACTTCTAACCCCCGTCCGGATGAAGAAAAGGGAAAAAATTGCAGGAAAAATCAGGAGAAAATTGCGATCTTTCAAGCTTTTCCAAGCTTTACGGGGAATTTCTCGAAGGGTAAAGCCCCCTTCGCTAAAAGGATTGCTAGCTCTTGGAAGCATGAAGGTTGGAATTAATCCTATCGTCACAACTATAGCATAAACAAAGAAGGGAGCACGTATACCATATAAAGTGGCTATAAATCCTCCGAAACTAGGACCAAAAATGGACCCAAGAAGAAAAGAGCCCGTGAAAATGCTCATTAATCGACCTCTTCGTTCAGGAGATGCTACTAAGGCAATAAAAATTGTGGCTGTTGTTACATAAAGAGCGGAACCAATTCCCTCAATAAATCGTGCTAATAGTAGAATAGAATAATTTGGTGCTAATCCGGCCATAATTGAGGAAATAATTACAAGACTTAGCCCAAAAATCATGATCACTTTTTTATTGTATTTTCGTGCCAATGATCCCGCGGGCAAATCAAGAAATATGCGTCCTATGCCAAATGCTGAGACAATTAATCCCACAAGCGTGTAGCTTACATTAAAGGTTTCCGCGTATTCCGGAAGAATAGGAGCCACGATGCTCAATCCGAGTAGCACTAAAAAGGAAACTGCTGATAGATTTAATACCGTTATAGTATCTCGTTGTATTCTCATAAATAAAGTTGATTAAGTTTAATAAAATCACGTGAAAGCTATTATAATAAGATTATGGATTATTTTTAAAAAAATAAGGTAATAGCTTAAAATCAATAGCATCGAGAGGTTATATTTTAGGATTAGAGAGGTGTCAAAGCAGTACTACCGTGCTTTAATGCATCGTCAACTAGGGCCATGAGTTGCTCTGTAGGAATGGGAACCAAATCGAAGACGGTCATGCCTGCTAATTTAAGTTCTGCTCTCACCGTTTCGGCAAGGTTGTTACAATCTCCGGAAAAAAAGACTTTTCTCTTTCCGAATGCATTTTTGAGTTTTTCTCCCACTTCATCTATGGCACAATACCCTGCCACGAGCCCTTTAGTGTATCCCTCTGCTTTCAGTTGTTCCACGATATTTTCATCGTGTCCCTTTCCCATTACTATGAACCATCCGCCTTTAAACTTGTCTGGATAATCATAGGCAAATCCTTGCAGGGTTGCCATTGGATTATTGACGCATCCTTCAATGCATGCCAGCTGTTTACCTATAACGACTTTCACGTTATCAGGAAACTCTTGTAATAAATTCCATCCATATTTTTCCTTATAGTCCTCCAGATTCTTCCCAATGACATGGATTTTATTTAGATCTCCTTCCCCTAATTCTCGCTCTTGAGCAATCTTCAAATGAGGTACTTCATCAATTGATAATCCAAACACTCTTGCGCCTACAACGTCCACGGAAAGAGTATCTCTTCCACCTATGAGGATATTGAATTGTTTTACAAGGCGGTCCACGAAAGCTGTGGGTGGGTAATGGCCGTGGATTGTTCCCTCAATCCCGTCAATTAATGTAATATCAGGCCGGATATACTCGTATACATCCACGAGTTTTGAATGCAAGTTAAAGTTATGATCTTTACCACGGTCTTCATGCTGTGGAAAGCCCCATTGATTTTTTATTCCAAGCGTAACACGTGCCATGCTATGAGTCTTAAGCTTTGGGATGTTAATATAGGTCACCTCATCCCTATTTTCTATAATTTTTACAATTGTCGAGGGTAAGCGAAAAGTTTTTAATTTATATCCTTTAGAATCTTTTTCTATTGAGAATTTTCCCTTAAATTCGAAGGATTTAGTATCTTCTTCATCCAAATAAATAATTTTTGCTCCCGTTCTTTCACAAACGTCTTTATATCCATTTATGGCGAATACCACTCGTGTCATGTTAGCTTGCGTGGAATTTTCCATGACGTGGACTTTTGCGCCGAGTTCATTTAAATAATTGATAACGGCTTCCAGCACTTCGGGGGAAGTGTAGACGTGTTTTTTATAATCTATTCCATTAACTTTAATGAAAACTTCTTTACTAGATTTTAATAGGGGTCCCGTTTTTTCCAGATGGGAAAACATTTCCTTGACTGCAGAGGATACTCCTTGTTTGGTATCAACAATATATACTTCTGTCAATCTTTTAACACCTTTTTCATGCATTTCTCTTAATTTCATATTCAATAAAAAAAATTATGTAATAAACTTGATGATTTCTTTAATAATCAATAAGTCTTGATAACTTACGGGCTCATGAAGATTTGAGATTTGTGGATCTTTTCACATCGTATTTATTAATTCTCTGTCGTGAATTTCTATTTTATTATTTTATTTTCTGTCTTTATTGTGTTTTAAAAAACGGATAAATTTAAGAACGCATATAAGATTCTAAGCGAATTTTCAAGAAAGATAATGGCTTTCTTTTCATGATATAAAATGAAATGCAAAAATTCCATTTCATTATAATGATTATATTCTTTATGTTAGCGTAAATAGTATATTTAAGAATAGATTCACTATTCATATTGATCAATAAAACTAAGAAAGTGATTATATGAGAACTTATCAGGAATATCTAGACAAATTATATAAGATGAAACCTAACGTGTATATCGGTGATGAAAAAGTGGGCAGAGATGATCCTAGACTTGCGGGAGGCATGTATATCATTAGAGAGACATTTGATAGAGCCCAAGATCCGGACTATGAAGATGTATGCACGGCTACTTCTCACCTAACTGGAAAAAAAATAAATAGATTTTGTCACATTCATCAGAGTGAAGATGATCTGTTAAAGAAACAACGCATGACGCGCTTACTCTGTCATCGCGTGGGAGGATGCATACAAAGGTGCATGGGAATTGATGCATTGAATGGATTATCTGTCATCACATATGAAATGGACGAGGCATTGGGAACGGATTATTATCAAAGATTTAAAAAGTACATGGAGTATTTTCAGGAAAATGATTTAGTAGCTAGTTGCGCTCAAACAGATGTCAAGGGAGATAGGTTGAAAAGACCTCACGAACAAGCCGATCCCGACATGTATTTAAGGGTAGTGGAAACTCGTGAGGATGGGATAATCGTACGGGGCGCCAAGTGCAATATTACTAACACGCCTTATGCCGATGAGATGATTGTTGTCCCTTGTCGATATATGGGACCTGAAGATAATGATTATGCCGTGGCTTTCGCTTTGCCGTGTGATTGGGATGGAGTAAAGTTATTAACTCGCCCGGCATATCAACATAAAAGCGAGCATTACGACATTCCCACAATGAATTTGGGGGATGCGGAGACTTTTATTATTTTTGATGATGTTTTTGTCCCAAATGAAAGAGTTTTCTTAAATGGAAATGGAGACCCCCGACAGACCGCATATGCAGGATTCCTTGCCCTCATGTTTGCACATTATCATCGCCATAGTTATACAGGATGTAAACCTGCAGTTTCTGAGGTAATAGCTAGTTCAGCAGCTTTAGTTGCAGAATACAATGGAATTGAAAAGGCTTCTCATGCGCAAGATAAAATTTCTCACATTATTGGCACCGCAGAATTAGTATTTGCAGCCGGAGAGTCCAGCGCTAAGCATTCTGAAAAAGCCCCTTCCGGCACTCAAGTACCGGATGAAATATTAACCAATGCAGGAAGGAGGCTTGCTGGAGAGATGATTTATGAAGAATATAAATTGCTTGCCGATTTATCCGGTGGCCTTATCGCTACTCTTCCATTAGAGGGTTCCTTTTTTTCTGAAGAAGTCGGAGAACTTGCCATGAAATACATGCAGCGCAACCCGAGGGTCAAGCCAGAGAACGTGTATAAATGCTTCAAGGGTATTGAAGCGCTGGCTGTCTCGGAACTAGCGGGCCTAATGCAGGTAGCAGGCCTTCATGGTGGGGGTAGCCCCCAAATGGAAACCATTACCATGATGATGCGCTACGATACTGAAAAGCTGAAGGATATTGCCAAATATCTTTTTGGAATTAAATCCAAACTAAAACGTTATGAACGACCTACGGTTACACCCCGAGAGCAGCTAAAGAAGTTCAGAAAGGCCATGCAGTTTAAAAAAGAACTTAATAATAATAAATAATTTTTTTTAACTCCTTTTATATTTGATTTCTCTTTATTAAGGGAATTGATATTAGAATAAGCGTTCAAGAAAAGATTTCCTTAATTACAATAAGCTTAAGGTTAAGAAAGTCTTCTCTGAAATGGAATCCAAGGGAATAGATTTATTCTGTTTTACAAAATCCTTCAGTGAAATGCCATTTTTACTTATCTCGTTAAATTTATCCGAAAAGATTTGATAAATATTCTTATTTCTTGAAATATAACAACCGATTAGTTGGTTCGTGGGATCGAAGCTTGGCTGGATAAGCTCGTCATCTGTTAGACTAAAATTGCTGAAATTTACATTCGTGATCCTTGCATCGATTTTATTAACTTTTAAATCCATGGAATTGATGAGTTCATTTAATAAGGCATATTCACTGCTATTAATCAATTCTATAAATAGCTCTTCATTCAATACGAGGATTACATTTAACTTCCTTAAATTGGGTTCCACAGATAGAATTTCGGGAAGGATTTCGTTTTTTAATAGCTTTTGAATATCATCTTTTTGTTCTTTTTTAATCAAGGATATTAAAGGATTCTCATAATGGATTCCAATTGCTATGCGACATTCAGAACTCGCGACTTTGTAATTTCTTAAAATCTCCGAAAAATTGGGAATATTCAACCCATAAAATTCTACGGGCTCTTGTATCTCCTTTTCCTTTAAATCATAGTTTTTTAAAAATTCCTCTAGGTTTAATTCACATTTTTCTTTCTGCTCTTGAAATTCTTTTTGAAGTTTTTCGATGCGAAGGTTAATTAATTCTTGCCAACGGGCAACGACTTCCGTCTGAAGGAAGATTTTCATGGGTCGGTCATAGATTTGAACTAGATTGAGATCATTTAATACCGAACATATCTTGTATCCTCGTTTTAAGGAAAGTCCATTTTGTTCGCACACTTCATTGAGGTTTTCAATTTTTTTATTTCTTAAAAGATAATCATAAATCCTCTCAATTCCTTTTTCTACTATCCCAATTGAATCAAATAATTGGCTAAGAATTAAGAATTCTCCTTCTTCCACATTGATCACCTCAACTATTCCATTTTTTCCAAGGTTAGCTTGGTAAGCGTGTCAAAGGTTTCATCAATATTCACGTTATTTTTTGAGCTAATTTCTGCAAAAGCTGCAATATCATTTTTCTGTGCGATTTGAAGTCCAAATTCAGAAGTTATTTTTCTTTGGGAAGGTGCTAAATCGGTTTTAGAACCAAGAAGCATGATGGGAATCGGTCCTGCTTTTTGTCTAACAATAGAAATCCACTCCTGTATGTTTTCTAAAGTAGAGGAACGTGATATATCATACAACAAAAATGCGCCATTTGCACCCAAACAGTAAGTTGGAAGTAGAAATCGGAACCTGGCCTCGCCTCCGATGTCCCAAATTTGGAGTTTTATCTTCTTGCCTCGTAAATCAATGGTCTTGACATGAAAATCAACTCCTATAGTTAAGCGTTCGGATGGGTTGAAAATATTATAACAATACCGTTTTGTGAAGGAAGTTTTGCCCACTGAGGCATCTCCTAGCAAAAGAAACTTGAATGTATAATCATAAGAGGATGGCATTCAAATCAACATAGATTTTGGTTAATAGTTTATATTACGTGTAATAGTAAAGAAAACTAATTTATATAAATAATTAAAATTCTTATTAAATAAATTCTTAGATTTTTAAAATCTGCATTAAAGAAAATACCTTAATTGCTCCAAATGGATAAACCAACACATGTAATAATTGATTACAGCAACTCTAATTAGATTTACTTCTCAAAAGTTCAATAAAACTTGATAAGCTTCCTTTATTGCAGTAGCATCACATTCTTCGCATTGGAATCCTTCTACCGAGATTCTTTTTCTGTATCGAATTTTATGTAATGAGGTGAAGAACTGTTTAAAATTATAATTTCCCTGACCTGGCAGAATTCTGTCTTCTTCTGTTAATTCTCCCGGTTTTTGTTCCGCATTATTTTTGAAATCACATATCTGAACAAGAAAAATAAATTCCTTAATAGGGGCAAGCAAAGTAAAATCAGTTTGTGTTTTAATCAAATGAAATAAATCTATTATGTATCCCACATTCTCTTGGGACTTCAGGGGATTCAGCACTTCCATTGCATTTTCAATCGTCTGAATTGAACTCTTTGCATCACTTACCATTTCAAATCCGATATTAATATCTTCCTCCCATGCCATTTTTGCTATTGCTTGAAGTCGTTTCGTGGTTCTTTTTATAATTCTCCATTTTGGAGGATCGCTGCCATGCAATTCCAAATCTATTGATGAAGGATGGACTGTAATTAAATCACATTCTAATTTATAACAAAAATCCATCATCTCCTTCAGCTGCGGAATAATTTTTGATTTAAAGTTTTCATCAGAACTTAAGGAAAAGTCTTCTAAGGAGAAAATGCTTACGGCCTCATGATCATATACTTGTAGGATTTCAGCCAACTCTTTTAACTTGAAATTATCGGATAATTCCGTTTTAATACTTTCATAGTTCAATTCCACGCCCTTAAAAATTTGAGTTTTTTGGAGAAATTCTTCGAGGGGAGAAGGCTTTTTACAGGAATTTTGATTAAATGTTAGAGATTTGGGGGAAATCATGAAGATCTATTTTTTTGTTGGAATTAATTAATATACATGCAATAGCTATATTAAATAATATACCTGCCTATAATTTAATTATTGAAATATGCAAAATTTTCTTAGTGTGCTTTAAAATAAATTCTCACCATCAGTCATAAAAGAAAGATATTTTTTATTAAATCACTTATTATGGCATGTACACCAAGGTAACATGAAAGAAGCGAATTACATTTTAGGTCTCTTTTTTTGCACGGAGAATAATTTGATTTTCGAGGAAATAAAAGTTCCGGGAACCTTATCCAAGTCCGCCCTAGATGGGATTCGCACTTTATCTTTGAGGTATTTAGGACCTATATTCTTGACCAAAGCCTTGAAAGAAACTAGTTCTTGGACGATTGAAAGAATAGAATCCTCCATATCAATTAATGAAGCGCATGGAAATGTTAAAGATTTTCTGCAATCTTTTTTCTTGTTAAATTCAACCATCCAATTTCAAGGAAAGATCACGAATTTATTTGCATTTATCGGATCTCCGTATACGGAAGATATTAAGATCATCTATGATAAAATGGATAAATTGATACACCCAAGCATCTTACAGGGAAAGGTTGTAAAAGAAGCGATCATGGGCGAGGATTTCCGACTTGAAAACTTCCTTCAAGCGGAACTTAAACGGGGCCTGAGTTTAATTGAATATTCCCTCGGATCATCCCGTAAAATTTATTGGGAAGCTCCCATAGAATATTATTGCGTGGGCGTAATTAAGAGAAAAATAGCCGAAGATAAAAAAGAGTCGGGTTTATTTACCTGTGATCCGGAGGATGTTAATAGAATAGAGATTTTAAAGAGTATTCCTTCCTTTTATGTCATGTCCATACTTCCAAATTATTACGAACAACGAATTAAGGAAACTTTGTTTTTATTTGACGTATCTGGGCTTAGCCCCAACATTCGATTGATAAAATTGAGTAAAGAAGATAAAATCGTCATATATTTGGAAGAATATTTAATAGATGATAATGTTAAAGAAAGCTATGGAGTAATTCTAGTCAATAAGGTGAACTTATCTTCCGAACCGAATAAAATGATTCATTATCGACAAAAACTTCGCCAAATAATCGATAAAAAGAAGAGCTTTGAGCAGACTGTGGCAGAAATTAATCCCATGATAAATCCATTTGTGAATTGGGGGACATTAGAAAAAGATCCACTCCATGATATTCAAAATACCCTAGATAGCGTTAAATGATGCGCAGTCTAAAAAAGTAAAATTCAAGCTGATTAAATAAAAATAAATCAAAATTGAGATATAAATTAATATATAATAATCACCGAAATAAATAATCAATATTTAGAAACGGAGCTAATTAAAGGCATGCAAGAACGAGAAATGATAGATTCTTTTGCAATTGATAAAGAAAAATTAAACGATTATTTTCAGCGAGTTCGTCATAGTTTAGAGAATCCAGAGTTTATTCATTCCATTGCATATTTCCTGCATAACACGCAGTCCATTGGGGCTCAATTTGAAGATGTTAAAGGTGTTCTGACATATTATGAAGATAAATTGGAATCGGAAAAAACAGGATTAGATTTTGCTTTTGAGTGGATTCGAGCGAATAAAATTCGTTTTGAATATTTAAAACACTTGGCAAATTCACAATTCCCGAATTTAGAGGTAGCTGTGGATGATTCTCTTTTTTCCTTTTTTTTACGCTATGATATTTATGTAAGAAAGCTCTTGAAAAAGAATATCCATGAATTTGAAATTAGTGCTCTTTATGAAATATTCTTTAATTCCAATAAAGAACGAATAATTATTATAGATATTTTAGACAAGCATGAAGCTAATGTTCCCACCGTATTTTGCCAAACTACTAAAGTTGATACAAAACTTATTACATTGCGTTTTGGGATATCAGAGATCGTTAAAAAAGACTATACAAACATTCAAGCAAAGATATAATTTAAATTATCTCCCATCATTTTCAAGCGGTCAAATCGGATACTCGTCCATGATAATTGTAAGAGATGGAAAGGTGCTTGATTAATTTAATCGTGGTTACTTTCATAATAATTTAATATCATGTACATGTTATCAAGTAGAGATTAATGATTAAGATAGTTTTTTAGGTCTTTTTTTGAGAAAGAAAAAAATAAATATTCCAAGTATATAAAGTCTATAAGATATAAAAATATAGTTTGATTAAATAAGGAAAGGAAACATCATGAAATTGAGTGATAAAGTAGATTATGACTCGGTTTTTAATTTAGAGCTAAGCGTGGAAGAATACATGGAACAATTAGATACGCTCTTAAAACAAAACCGAGTTAGCATCGTAGAGCGACGGAAAATATTGCGCCAAAAATCTCAAGAATTTAAAGACAAAATGTACAGGGCAAATGCAGATATTAGAAAAAGATGATTATGACTCTAAAAATTTCAATTTTGAGAAAAAATTTTTTCTAACTTTTCTTTTATAACAGGATTAGGTTCTTTATTAATTCTATGTTGAATTTTTTTAACCATTATAGGATTGTCCTCAAATTGTTTGAAGGATTCCAGTACTCTAATAGTCGCCCATCTTACACTGTCATCCGGATCATTCATTAAAGGAATAATGAATTTCAAATATGATATATCTCCCTTTTCTTCAATTTGCATTAAATTTTTGGCACGAATTATGAAATCCGGATGATATAACCTTAACACTAAAGGACATTCTACGATATCATCGTAAAAATTTAAAATAAATTGAAATAGATACTTGCGGAAATTGGTGGAATCCGAATATTCATTGTAAGTTTTTGATACTAATTCTCTCGCTTTCATGCCAATGTTGATTAACGATTCGAAAGAAATGAAAAAGTTATCAGATAATTCGGATTTCATGTGGGTTATCAACTTTTTTATAATTTTGTCGTCCACGTGAGAAATTTTTATTAAATTCCATTGAACATTATCTACTTCCTCTTCACTTCCATAATCCCCTATATGATTCACTTTGTTCACAAGAAAGATATTCAATTTTATTATATATTAATATTAGGTTATTTCCTTTATTTAAGTTATTATTAAATCCAAAATAGAACTAGTTACTTGATTTATTCTTCGTGATTATCTTTCAAAATGGATGTTAATCAATGAATATAATATAGAAGTGATATCCAAAAAAGTAATTTTATACAAATTAAAAAACTAGTAAGAAACCCATTTATATTGGTTTTTTCACACATTTTATTGAATCGGAAGAGATGTATATTTCTAGAGTAAATGCAATCAAGCTTTCCAAAAAGAAAGTAAATTGAATAAAGATCTATTTTTTAAAGAAAACTAAATTGTATAAAAAACCTTTAGAAAATTTAAATAAAATAAAAAAAAATTAAAGGGACATTTCAGCTAATTTTTTAGTATTTTTAATCGCATCTGATTTGTTGATTGCATAACCAAAGTAAAATATAGTCATTGCAATGATGATTATAAAGAAAGGGATGAGAGACATTTGCAATTTCAAGCCAAGTTTTGCAAGCTCGGTCTGATCAGCTCCCAAGGAGGGATCATAACCTGAAAAGGCACTGGTTATAGCAAAAATAAGGGATTGGAAGAAATAACAAAATCCTGAAAAAATACGGAGAATTCCATTATATGTAGCTTCTTCCCTCTTTCCAGATTTTACCACGGCATTATCTATTGATTCAGAAGTGACGATGTTATACATGAACCCGTGTCCTCCCAGCGCAATACCTGCAATCAAGAACATGATGGTAAACCAAATGATATCGTTTACCAGAACAAAAAATAGGATGAAAAACAGGGCAAATACCGCCAGACTAATAAAAAATCCTATTTTTGCTCCCGATTTTTTAGTTATCTTGGAAAAGATGGGAATTGACACGACACTCATAATAAGTGCCAGTAATTGAGGTAATATTGTATCACTTATTTGTAGGCCTAAGCCGTGAATCACGTAAAAGTTAATTCCCGCAAGCAAGGAATAGCCCGCAACAGTATACAAGAAATATGCACACGTGAATGACATCCAATTTCGGTCTTTAAATACTCGAACAACAACTTCTTTTACGGGAGAACTGCTTCTATTTTCTGCGTCTAATCTGACACGTAATTCTTTCATGTCATCGGGTTCTTTCACTCCAAAACTAAAAGGAATTGCTATTATATAAACTACAATCACGACAGAAATGACTGCTAAGGTGTAAGCAGAGATGCTGGTGACTCCTCCATACATTTGTATAAACATGGGGATGAGTATTATTCCCAGAAGACTATTTACAAGACCTATAATCACGGCAATTGAAGTTACTTTCCTTCTCTCCTTCTGGCCCCTAAACATATCAGGAAATAAGGCACTTATGTTTACTTCAGATGTAGTTCTTAACGTTTCATAAATACAAATTAAAAAGGTCAGTATTACAACGGAAATAATAATGGAACTGCCTCCTAAAGGGGTAAAGCAAAAAATAAGGAAGATGGGAGATAAAAAAGTACCGATCATTATATAGGGAAATCTTTTTCCTAACGTTGCGGTGAACCTTTTTGATCTATCCGTGAGATAACCAATAATGGGGTCATTAGAGCCATCCACGATTGAAAAGATTAAAAATACAATAGCCATGACTGCTTGGGGTATTAAAAGCAAGGAAACAGCAAAAAATTGAAGCTGATTATACATGGTATAAAGTAATCCACCAACAATCGCTCCTAAATTATAAAAGATCATCTTTTTAGTACTTCTGGGAGCCATTTTGGAAACGTTACTTTTCTCTATTTCGGTCATTTTTATTTTTAAACGATTTTCATTTTTGTAAATGATATATGATAATTAAAGGTAAAGCATTAATCTATAAATACTGTATTGTTTACTTCAAGATCTGTATTTATTATGTTCTGAATTAAATAATTCCAAATAATTCTACATGCTCAATGGGACAACGTTCAAATGTTTGAGAAAAGCAAGATGTTATTAACCATTTTTAGGATTAGGAAATTACGTGTAAGTTATGTCAAGTTAAGACTACACTTCATAATGCGTTTTTGATATAAAATTTGAAACCCAACTTTAAAGAATAAATATTAACTTGTTAAAAATTTCATTTTTTCATAGAAATGAAATCCTATTGTTTATGATTTCATTAAAAAATCGATTATTATCTTGTTAACTTCTGGAGCTCGCGATCGATGAACTTCATGTCCCGCTTTATCAATTACTTGTATCGTACTATTAGGAATCTCATGATGAATTTGTTCCATCACGGCACGAGGAGTGAGTTTATCGTGAGATGCTGCTATTAATAAAGTATCATGTTTAATCTTGTTAAGTTGATTCCAAGTATCGTGAGACTTTAAAGCGTGTACTTGGTTTTCTACATCTTGAGGCGTGCTTGGGTTCGTTCGCATGTATTCAATTAAATCTTGAACCGACCAGCTCCCATAAAATTTCTTTTTTGGATTCGCTTTCATTTCTTTTTGAAAGCTAATATGGAATCCTCTCTTTATATCATTCCAAAGTACTTGCTCCGGATCTTTTTTAATCGCTTCAATTCTTTCCAGCTGATTCTTTCGGAAGGCTTCAATCCCACCTTTTTGTGGGATACCGGGACTGGTATTTATTAACACTAATTTTTCAACTCTCGTTGGATATTTCAAAACAAAATGTTGCAGGATCATCCCCCCTAATGAAAAACCGATAAAATGGGCTTTTTCGATTTTTAAAAAATCCATAAGAGCCGCTAAATCAGCAGCAAGCACGTCCATGGTAAAAGGTTCTTCGGGACGATCAGATTTACCAGCCCCACGCTGATCATATGTAATTAGTATAAAATATTGAGATAAATCGTTGATTTGTGCAACCCAGGTTTCTTTTTTCGAGCCAAACCCATGTACGCAAAACACAGGAAAACTACCATCTTTTCCATATACTTCATAGCACATCCGAATTCCATTAATATTTGCATAGTATTCCGTCATGATTTAAATACCAATGATAGTTCAATTAAGTTCAACTAATTTCTAATTTTTTTAAGATAATTAAATCTTGATCCCAATAGAAGATATTAAAATTATGGTTCTTATCTTTATTGTTAAAAAAAACTAGACATCAGAAAAAAAATCTCTCTGTTAAAAACCATGTAAAGAGAAAATGTTGATTTAATTCTTTTCAGATAATAGGTCATGATTCCCGTGAAAAGTTTTACGTAAAATATAAATTTACCATATGAATAATTTCTAATAAGAGTATATTGAAAATTAAAGAATGACAAAAGACCCACATGAAAATGAAAGAGGAAGAAATAAAAGAAATAGCAAATAAATGGTTTAATGAAGGTATTAAACGAGCTTCAGAATCTAAAAAATGGCCAGAAGGCGATGATTTTTTCGAAAAAGTATGGCTGGAAGAGAAAGTGGGAATTCAAAGACTAGTGAATTCTCCATCCCACAAAAAAATTATTAATCTTCCCACTCCTAAGGAACAATTAGTAAAGGTAAAGGAATTTAATACCAAAGTGAAGGATTTCATCCAAAAAGGGTTAAAGAAAGAATAGAGAACCTCTCTTTTTTTTCCAGCTTAATAATGACAAATTTGTAGGGCAAACCTTATAGTAATCATTTAAGAAATCAAAATAAAAGCAAGGATTGGAGACCAGCCGCCCTAAACATTTTCTCCCAATTCGTTCATAACTTCTCTATTAATCTTGAGATATTATTATAGAGAATGTCTTGTTTTATTTCATCCGAAATATTTGGTAATGTTACAATTTTCTGTATTTCAAGGGGTAAATCTGAAGCCGTGGGAGAATCCGAACCATATACTATGCGTTCATGTCCAATCGTTTTTAAAATATGAAAGATACCAAAGGAAACTGAACAGGAGGTTTCAAAATAAACATTAGAATTTTTTTTAAGAAACATTCCAACTTCCACGGCAAACTCCATGGCATAGGCCGCATGACCTACAATAATTTTCAACTCTGGAAACATGTTCGCAAGTTTCGCAATTTCTTTACAGGATACTCCGCTAAAATAGCTTGTTTTTGGCATAGAATGGATATAAAGCATGAGATTTTTATCATGTTCCTGCATGAAAGTTGCTAATTTAATGACATCGCGAGGAATTCGCACCATGTTAAATGCCGAATGAATCTTTACTCCTTGAAAACCCATTTTAAAATGGTCCTCCAAGACTTTATAGCTTTCTGCTTCCTTTTCAGGGGAAATTGTGGGATTAAACCAAAAGAATTTAAAAAATCGTGTTGGGGCACGTTCAGCTATTTTTATCACATCCTCATGGGGTATTTGTCCTTTAGGAACCATTCGAAAGAATTTATCTATTTGACTTTCCTCTTTCTTAGAGCCATCTGAAGGTGTTGCAGTCTTTTCATTTTCATAATACTTCGTTCGATTTATCGTAGTGATAATCGCTTTTTCCACGTTATAATGATCCATGTACTTGAGTAAATCCCCATCAAATGGTTTCAACCATATTCCATAGGAATGCATGTGAGCATCGAATATTTTAAAGTCTTGTGTCATCATCCTATTTATTTAAAAGGTAAAAAGCATAATAATTTTTTGATGAATTTTGAAGAAAATTTCTGATTATAAGCACTTTTGTCTAAATTCCGCATAATCGCAGAGCTTTTTAATCATGGGGATAGGGCGATCCCATAGTCTGAATAACATTGCTCCATTTTGACGCAAACGCTTTGACCAAGGACTATTGTAATTTTGGGGGCTAATGTGAAAAATAGGCACTGAATATCTCTTTGCATTTTCTATAGTTGGACGCACTAGTTTTTCGGCCAACTTATCACTCTTTTTAGGATCTTGCTCCGAAAATTCGGCATGTTTCGCTATTTCTTCACATTTCAAGTAATTATCCATCACATCTTGAAAACCTACGACACCATACTGGATTAGAACATCGATTTCTCCGGATTTCATGAGAATTTCCGGTAAAGTGATATAATAATAAGGTAAATTCATATCAAACGTAACATCAATGGGATTTTTAAAGCTGGCTATTGGAGGCAACATGCTCTTCAATTCTTGTTGCAATCCTTCGGATAGTTCGGGAACTAAGAGCCCACTGTTTTCAGCATTGTTTGCTAGCATTGTTCCGGGACCCCCCGAGTTTGTTATAATTCCAACGCGTTTGCCCCTGGGAAGAAATCCCTTAACAAGAGTTTGAGAAATATCCAAAAATTCTTGTACCTGATTTGTTTCTATGATACCCGTCTCTCGAAACATTGCGTGGTATATTCTACCATCTCCTGCCAGAGAACCCGTATGGCTTGACAGCGCGCGATTACCTGCCTCCGATCCTCCCCCATAAATAGCAACTATTGGCTTTTTTTTGGTAACTTCTTTAGCCAGCTTTAGAAATTTCCTGCCCCGTTTTATTTCCTCTATATATAATCCAATCACCTTAGTTTGATTATCATCTTTATAATACTCAAGGCAATCCAAGAGATCGATATTAGCCTCGTTTCCCACCGAAATTGATTTGCCCAAACCAAGATCTAAATTTTCGGGATCGAAATAGATATGACTCGAAAGAGTTCCACTCTGCGAAGCAATGGAAAAGTGATTTCTCTTTAATCTTTCCCATATAGAAATATTGAATGCTTTTCCCTCTTCTTCGGTAATCCAATTATTAAACACGCCCAAACAATTTGGACCGATGAACCTTATGCCATGACGATGAGCAATTTCATTTAGTTGTTCCGTGAGATCATTATGACGATCTCCCGTTAATTCTCTAAACCCTCCCGAGATAAGGATGATATATTTTACTCCCTTTCTACCGCATTCTTCGAAAATTTCGGGAACAACTTTAGGTGGTAATACAATTATAACCACGTCTGGAGTTTCTGGTACTTCGGTAATAGTCTTGTAAGCTTTAAAACCCATGATGGATTCTAAATTTAAATGGATGGGATAAATCTTTCCCGGAAATTGAGATATGATGAGATTCATGAGCTGTATGCAGGCTAAAGAAGCTCCCGAATTATTGGCACCATATATCGCAACAGTTTTCGGATTTAAAATATCGTGAATGAAATGAGTCGTGCTGTTTAGCATATTCTGTTGTAAAATATTACAACTGAATAAAAACTTTATTCATGGATTTATAATCATTAATCCTACTTCTTACTATTCAAAAGAAAAAAGAAAAATGAAAAATTTGTTATAGAGAACCCCCATATTTTTCTTTCCATTTAGGATCGTTAATTTGCAATTGTCTTCTCTCTACTTTACCCACCATGGATTTTGGTATCTCTTCTATCAACTCAATTTCTTTAGGACACTTGTAATGAGTTATATTTTCTTCGCACCATTCCATTAATTCTGGTACCGTGATTTTACCGAAACTTTCGTTTTTAATTTGAATCCAAGCTTTTACGAACTCACCCGTCTCAGGATCTGGCAATCCTGCCACCGCCACTTCTAATACATCGGGATGACTGCCTATTAATTCTTCTACTTCTTTAGGAAAGACGGAATATCCTTTATATTTAATCATTTGTTTTTTTCTATCTCTTATGACCATTTGTCCGGAGGGATCCATGTACCCGATATCTCCCGTTAGGCACCATGTTTTACCCTCCCATTCTCTTAACGTCTGAGCAGTAGCTTCTGGATTATTTAGATAACCTTTAAAAACTTGGGGCCCGCTTACACAAATTTCACCGGTGTATTCTGGACCATGTCCTTTCAATGGACCATTGTCAAAATCTTCCATATCAAAAATCATCCATTCCGTCCCGGGATATGGCAAGCCAATAGTACCCGTTTGATCCTTTCCATTGAAAGGTCCTGCACTTACTGCGGTCGTGCATTCCGTTAATCCATAAGCCTCTACCAATCGGCCTTCACTGATTTTTTCAAAATTATCTTTAACCGGTTTATGCAAAGGACCGGCTCCACTCACGCATAAGCGGAACATTCCTTTCAATTTAGGTTCAGGATTTTCTTTTAAATACCGAGTTAGTCCAATAAATAGATTTTCTACTCCCGGTAAAATGGTGCCGCCTTCAGGACCGACTTCTAATATGGTATCCACTACTTCTTTTAGAGAAGACGGAGGACGGGGAAACAAAATGTTAAAATCTCCTCCTTCTATTACCACGTTCTGCACTATTGTCATACCAAACGCGTGAAACATGGGTAGAATGCCAATACATGCCATTGGATGCACGGCATCCGGCATCCACATGAAATTTTGCTTGGCATTACAGATACAATTATAATGGGTGATGATTGCTGCTTTAGGAACCCCTGTCGTTCCTCCCGTCATCAAATATACGGCGGTATCCTTTAAGGGATCTATTTCAACCTCCGGAATATCCACCTCTCCGCGCTTGGGTGCCAATTCCAAGAAGTTTAGAGCTCCTGGAACCTCACCGCTGGGAATGGTTCCCTCACTTATCAATTTTTGTTTGATTGGACCCGGGATTGCAGCTAAATCCGCGATATTCGTGGAAATGATGAAATCAAAGGCATATTTATCGGAGATAGGTTTTATTAATCCGTACATTGCATCCATGCAGATAAGAGCTTTTGGTTTGATTTGGTTTAATACATTTAATATTTCCAATGGTTTATAAGTGGGATTTATGGGGTTAACTATAGCACCTAATTTCACCGTGGCAAAATAAGATATAGTAAATTGAAAGCTATTGGGAAGTAATATAGCTATCACGTCACCTTTCCTAATTCCTCTTTTAGCTAGAGAGGTGGCAAGAGTATCTACATGTTTCCTGAGAACGCTATAATTCATCGTAGTTTTTAAAAACCAAGAATATTTTTGCCTTGCAAATTCCTCCGTTTTTTGATCAAACCAATCTCCAAGGCTCATGACGGGAAAATCAGGTTGCTTTGGAACTCCTTCTTGCCATAAACCAGAATTGAACCAAGGTCTATCATCGGGCACGTGCCATTTTGGATTTGCATTCATTTTTAGCACTTGTATTTAAAAAGTTATTATTGAATTCCTTTAATGTCACATTATGGGTGAATGTTATTTATAAATAATTCCTCCTTTTTCATGGAATTCGATTAAAATTTTGTTATTATCTAATATATACAAAATTAATTTTTTTTTAAATCTAATTTTGAATTTCATTAATCAATTGTTTCTTTATGGTATATCAAGAAAATCCTAATATGGATCTTATTATCGATATCATCTGGAATAGAAGGTCATGCTGTTCGGAGAAGAACCCATTAAAGTATATTTCCAAATCTTTATATTGAATAAATCAGAATTCCTAATTATGGTTAATATTTTTAGAATGTTCTATTCTAAGACCCCAAAAATAAAGGATGCTCGAGGAAATATTAATCCAGATAGCATTGCATCCATAGAAAAGGTGGAAATTGGGGGAATAGTTCAATGGATACTTATTCGGGGACATGATGTAAATAATCCCATCTTATTGGTTCTACACGGTGGTCCTGGAACAATTGAAGGGCCGATGGCATATAAGTTCGAACGTGAATTAGAAAAGTATTTTATCGTGATTAATTGGGATCAAAGAGCCGCCGGTAAATCCTACTCAAAAACAATCCCTAAAGAGACTATGACTCCCGAGCAATTTGTTCAAGATGCTCATGAGTTAATAGAATATCTAAGAAAGAGATTTAAGAAAGAAAAAATTTATATAGTAGGTCATTCTTGGGGAAGTATTTTAGGAACGCTTTTAGCTAATCGATATCCCGAGCTTTTCTATGCCTATGTCGGAGTGGGCCAAGTTGTGAATCAATATGATAATGAGAGAGTATCCTATGATTATACTTTTGAACAAGCTCAAAAAAGTGGGAACCAAAAAGCGATCGAACAACTAAAAGCCATTCAACCATATAACGGACAAAATATTGAACACTTAAGAATAGAGAGAAAATGGCTTAAAGAATTTGGAGGATTCATGTATGGTGAAAAAAGTAGATGGCCTTTATTTAAAATAGCATTCGGTTCTCCCGAATATAGTTTTAAAGATCTCTTTAAGTTCTTCAAGGGAAGTAAATTTTCCTTAGAGAACATGTGGCCCCATTTATATGAAATAGACTTTTTTAAACAAGCAATTGAACTTAAAATACCCGTTTATTATTGCATTGGAAGACATGATTACAATACACCTTTTGAATTGGCTGAAAAGTATTTTAATGAACTGAAAGCACCTAAAAAGAAATTGATATGGTTCGAAAAGTCGGCTCACTCTCCAAATTTTGAGGAACCCGCGAAATTTCATGACGTGTTAATTAATCAAGTATTATCTGAAACTTATCCGGGCAAATAGGAAGAAAAATTAAAAATTACTTGGTAAATGTTTTAATTTTCACGGGTTTTCCTCCATCACGGGCAGATTGCGATGCAGCTAACCCGGCTTCGCAGAAATTAGCTCCAATTCGAGCATTAATTTTTGAGATAGCTTTTTTATCTATAGCATTTAACCAATCATCCATTATTCTTGTCAATCCACCGAAGTATAATCCTTTAATTTCCGGAATAACCTTGGATAATTCTGCATTATCTATATTTGTAGTCTTACCCTTGCGATGTCGGCTGCGCGTGATTTTATGCCCATCTGCTAGAAAAAATCTTCCGGGTTGACCTACTTGATAGCATTCATAAGTTCCTAACTCGCCAGAAACTTGAACGGAAATTCGGTTGGGTTCTCTGGCAAATACATAGGCATTCGCACATTTCGCTATTGCTTCATTTTCCGCTCGAAATAAAGCCACTTGAAAAGCTTTTGCTGGTGCACATATTGGCTTTCCTTGAAGCCCCCCATTATCGTTAGCAAAACTCGTTACTTCTGTAAAAGGTAAAGGATTTTCAATCCCTCCCATGGCTACTTGAGCAGGTCCAATGGAATGCGCATACATCATGGGATCAAAGAGTTGATACCAAGAATCGATTCTCGGGGTATTTTCATCCCCAGTATTTCCCTCCCTCCAACGATAAGTAACATCATGTAAGTATTCTGCTTCTGCGTAAACCACTGACCCTAATTTGCCTGAGGATGTTAAATAACCTGCAAAAAGTACCTCGGGAAAAAAGCAATAATTCTCCCCTAATTGATATACCTTTCCAGAAGAATCTTCCGCTGCAATGATTTTTTCAAGATCCTCGGGCTTTAATGCCATGGGAACTTCCGAATAGACATGAAGTCCCGATTCTAAAGCGGCAACTGCTTGTTCTGCATGATATTGAGGCGGACTGCTAATTATAACTGCCTCAAGCCCTTCCGTATTAAAAAGATCTTCTAAAGAGTTAGCTATCTTTACATCATTATATCTTTTGAAGTGCTCTTGAACCTGGGGATCAGGATCAAAACCCGCGATTAATTTCGTGCGATTTTTCAGGATTTCATCGTTCAATAGCTCGTGATGGTGTTCATTCGCATTAGGACCAAAACCACAGAATGCCAATCGTAATGGTTTCATACATGAATTATATTAATCAAATAATTTAAAATTTAATTAATCCTTAATTTGTTTAATTTTCATTAGCATGTTTAACCCTAATGTCAAAAATCAAGAACAGGATTAGAGAAACAGTCTCAAAATATTCTTACACAGTAAATAAAATAATATATGAAATATACATGGCTAAATTAAATCAAGAAATTCATTTTTGTCTTAGTTAAAAAGATTACAAATGTATTAAAGCAAAATAAAAATTAGCTATACTTAAATTAACGAGAGATTTAAACATGAAATTAGGAATTAGTTCATTAGGTCATCTGGTATATAATGCTGTCAGGCAGAAATTTACAGATTTAAACGATTTATTATTAAAAGCTACCGAGTCTTCCTTAGAATATTGTGAGAAAAAAAATTTAAAAGTATGTGAAATTGTATTAGATCCGCCAAATATAATAGAAGATGAACGGATTAAGGATTTCATTGAATTGTGCGGGACATATTCAATTGAAAAACAGATCCACGCTAATTTTATAGATGTTTCTCTCTGTTCTTTTAATCCATGGATTTCCAACGCGACGGTAGAATCATACATTAAAAATGCACGGGTTTGTGCGGAAATAGGCGCAAAAATCATGACCATACATCCCGGTCCCGTTGATCTCCCTATTGACTCATTGAAAAAGCATAACACGACCATCTTGATTAATGCAGTCATAAAATTATTGGATGCAGCGGAAGATTTAGGAGTAAACATATGCATTGAGAACATGCCTAAAGATGCTGGTTTATTCCTGAATGTAAATGAGATTGAAGAGTTTTTCTCAATGTTAAATCGTGACGATTTATTTTTTACATATGATACATCGCATTTCTGGACCAATGATGGGAATGTCGATTTATTATGGGACAAATTCCACAAAAGAATTAAAAATGTACATGTAGTTGAGAATAATGACAAGGAAACCGATAAACATCCTCAATTAGGATTAGGAACGGTTAATTTCGAAGAGATCTTTAAAATTATCAAATCTCATGATTATTCTGGAGCATTGATCATAGAAGTATTCAGCTCAACTGCATTAAGAAATAGTATTAACTTTATTAAGCAATTTTTATAGAAAAAGAGGGAAATAAACACCAAATTGATTCATTACTACCTTTCTATAAGACTATCTTTAGGAGATTTTAATTAAAATCTTGTGCAGTCATTTCATAATTTTCTATTAAAATTTAGAGATTTCGTATAAGGTTCGTGATTTAAAATCGTTCATCTCAAGGGTTTTCTCGAAACTTGATATGGTGACTTTTTGATGATTAAGAAGCCTCTTCAATTCTTCTAAGTTCCATTTCTTAATCGTATTTCGGTCTATCTCCTTGAGGGGATCGAGATATAAAATTATTATTTTTTTTATTTTATCATTGCTCTTAATGATGTTAATCAATTCTTTCATATTTTCCCTATCATCTTCAAGAATGATGAGATGATGCCCTTGATAAAAAAGATGGTCATTTGAACCTACCGTTTCTTGGAGTAGATCATGGATCATGCCACATAGACTACAATCAGAATAAAATGGTTTTTCTTCTCTGTAAACTAACTTAGTAAAGAACGGATAATCATTATCTGATAATTTTTCTCGCATTTTTATAAAACTCAGACGAAATGAAGCCCGTTCCTTTTCAGACCAAGTTCCTTGAGCGAATATTACTAAACAAAAATGAGGATAAGTTCCCGTTTTTTTAGGTTTTCCCATAATTTTTAGAATGATTGATAGTATGGTATTTTAAGAGTTATGATCATACGATTAATTTCATGCCTCGAGCAATAAAAATCTTAATTGATTTAAGATTGAGTCAAATTAGACTTAGATTTAATTAGGATTCGACAACAATCAGGCGGGAAAATTCACAAGTCAATTTGATTTACGAATTTAAGCGCACTTTTCGAGCTTAGTCGAAAAAATCCCCGGAACCCGGCTTCCGCTATTACATTAGCGCCCTTTTCTTCCATTTTTTGTTTCATGTAATTTTTAGATTTTTCACCTGAAAATCGCGCTTTTGAGAACATGATCGCTTTTTTCCCACTAGGATCTCCCAATCTTTTTAAAATCTCATCAAAGGCTTTCGGCGGGAATCCACCATGCGTGGGCATTCCGATGATAATTAAATCGTAATCTTGAGTACCAAGTTGATTTAATTCATTTTCTATAGCGGTAAAATCACCACGCATGAACATTTGTACCACCTTCATCTTGTCTCTAAACTTTCCCTCAAGTTCGATGGGAATATAATTAATTTCATAATTCTTGAGCTCACCTGCGATGGTTTCCGCCATTTTCTTAGTACGTCCACCCATTGTAAAATATGCAACTAATGCTTTCATGAGATGTAAATAGTATTGATATTTAAAAAAGTTTAACCAACCACGTCCTATAGGAAGTTAAACATAAAAAAATTCGATTCCGTCAAGGAGCACAAACATTTTTGTTAAATTTGATTCGAGATATAAAATAAAGAATATAAGGAAAATCAAACTTTCCAAACAATATTATCAATTTAATAACCCCCTTTCCGTCCCGATTTAATCGTTGTTGCATTTTTTTGATAACTGAGAAAAATTTAATTTAAAATAATTACCTAATTTTTATTTATAAGCAAAATAATTAAGGAATTAAAATATGAAAAAAGAATTATTTTTAGATATACCGGATTTCGAACTATTTGACTTTCATTGCCATGTTTCGAACATGGAAGAATTTGAAAAGGATAGGGCGAAATTTAAGATTAAAAAATTTTGCTTGATGCCCACTGTAATTGAAAATGATTTTAACGACATTAAATCCTATATCGAAAAAATTAGACCTTTTAAGGAAAAATACGGAGACAGGGCTTTTATCTTTGGACTTCTAGATTTTTCTAAAGATAAAGAAGCGAATGAAAAATTATTGTCAGAGCAAAAAACGAAAATTAAGATACAAGGAGTTAAAATCCATCCCGAACAAGGGTTTGAGCTCAACAAAAATTTTTTGAAACCTTATTTTAGAGCGATAACCGACGCTTTGGGTCAAAATACTCCCATATACATCCATACCGATTGGCCTTTATTAGAAGAGAAAGGATTCCAACCCAATGGATTGAAAGATACTTTCAACAAGTTTCCTGCTTATTTTCCGGAATTTTCCTTCATAATGGGACATGCAGGAGGTTCCGCCGATTATTTGAAAATTTGGAAAACCTGTAAAATGTATCCAAATGTTCATGTGGAGACTTCCATGGCTCCATCTACTACACCTTTAGAAGAAGTCATCTGGAAAATAGGACCACAACGCCTTTTATTCGGGAGTAATTATCCGTATTGCGGGACGAGCATCGAAATAGTGAAAGTGTTCAGTTTATATCATATTACGGATACGGATAAGAAATTTATTTTCAATTCCAATGCGGAGGTGTTGTTTTCCTAATGATAATCCATCAAGATGAGAAATACGTGCTTTTTGATGCGCATAGTCATTTTTCTAACTTGATAGCCCGCCCTCTTAGATTTTTGTTTAAAAACATGGCAACTATTGAAATAATGGATTTAATTTTCTCAAACTGGCAAAGATTTAAAAGCATATCTAAAAATAGAACAGAAAAAAACGTGCACCTCTTTAGATTAATGCAGGATTATTATCATATCGATAAAGCCGTCTGTTTGCCCGTATTTAAAATGGATAGGAAGCTTAGTTATAGAATGAATGAAATGTGCCCCGAAAGAATGGTAGGTTTCGGTTACATTAATCCCAATTCTAAAACCTTAGAAAGAGATTTAGAAGAACTTGTTATTAAAAAGGTATGTGGAATTAAGATCCATCCCGACATCATGAAATTTAGATTCACCACTCATTTCGAGGAATTAATGAAGATTTTCGAATTTTGTGGAAAAAATCACATTATCATCCTTTCCCACACGGGGAGTCATTCCGATATTATTAACATCCTTCCTATTTTAAAGAAGAATGAGGAATCCATATTTATAATCGGACATTCAGGTTTATGTCCGCAAGTGAACCACGCTCTTGAGGTTGCAAAAAAATGTCCGAATTCTTATCTAGAGATGTGTGGTAATCCTTATACTTATAAATTCGTTGAAGCCATAAAAGATCCTGACATTGGTGTTGAGAGAATTTTCTTCGGTACTGACATGCCAAGTTTAAATGCCCGAATAGAAATAGAAAAGGTGTTAGCTCTGCCGATCTCAGCTGAAGAAAAAAGATTGATATTTGCCAAGAATTTAGAAAATTTGATGAAAAATTATCTTCAAGGAAAGGAGCAACGGCATTTTAACTGATAAATATTTCAATCAGAAATTATTTTATCTTTTTATTTTATTAAGAAAAAATTCCATAGTGGGTATCCAAGGGTAAGGATATATTATTTTGATTTATTTGAGAGCTTTTTTTTATTCATGTAGATTTTGATAAAACCCATAACTCAAGGATTGTAAAAAAAGTAAAATCGATTGAAATATACTTAATTTTTAATGAACGATTTAATGATCATAAAAAAAGTTGTAGCAAGGATGAAATATTAAAAAAAAATGAAAAAATGAAGATTGTATTTTCTTATAATTTTTTTTGCTTTAATTCTTCTTTTATTTGTTTTGTTCTCTCAGGAGTGAGATTATATACCAAGACAAACACAATTAAACCGATGAGACAAAGAATCATGGGTATAAAAGCCGTATGCAATAAGATCCCGAATTTTGCCAATTCTGTTTGATGCTCCGCATCGGGATTAAATCCCGTGAGTTGATGCACGATTGCGAATATGTAGCCTTGTGCAATGAGCGCAAACCGCATAAAGAACGTGTATACGCCCATAAAAGCCCCTTCCACGTGTTGGCCCGACTTTAATGTTGTTTCATCCACCGTGTCCGCAAAAACTGGATTCCTCCCGACCCTCAGAGCCCCACCACCAATGCCAAGTAAAAGTGCTGATATCACAAAAGCAATAAGTGTATGAGCGAACATGAAAGGTAACAAGAATATCGTATTTAAAAAGACCCCTATAATTAGCATTCTCCGGTGATTTTTCATTTTATTTGATAAGATCAGCCACGGCCAGATGGAACCTAACGCTCCTATTATAAATCCCGCAAGAACAAGGGTTGCCATTTCTGCGGGTTCTTCCAAAATATATTTTGTGACATAGTGGATAGACCCCGTAAGTGACGCTCCGATGATGGCGTCCATGAAAAGCACCAATAAGACTACGATAAAATTCTTTCGACTTAGAATAATTTTGAATGCTTGAATAAAAGATAATCTTTCAGGATTTTGTTGCTCCAAGATATAACGGTCTTTCATTTTTTGAGATTCTCGATGACCTGGAAGCATTGAAAGAAATATGACGCCCCCGATCAATGCAAAGATCCATGCCATGCTCATGTAAGAAGCTCTATCTCCATAAGTAATGAAAAATGGCGGAAGTATGAATCCTACTGTTGTTCCCCCGAGACCTAGTGCCATTTGAATGGCACCCACTTTACGTCTCTCATTATCCATTCGAAATTTATCGGGATATAGGGCGGAATGGCTTAATGCTATGAGAGTAAAAAAGAATTCATAAGAACAAGCAAAAAGCAAAATCCAGACAAAATATATCCAAGCGCCACTCACCGGATCTAAGTAAGGTGGGCTAAAAATAGCGGCTAAGGTAAGTAATGCGGGTACACCTCCGATTAATACGAATGGAAACCGTTTTCCATAGCGCTTCCATAATCGATTAGGACGATCTTCAAAATAACCAACTAGGGGGTCGTTCACAGCGTTCCAGATGGCATAAATCGTATATGCTAAGGCAACCAGCCATACATTTAAACCAATTTCAGTTTCCCAAAAGATAAAGAAAAAAGCACCATAGATTCCATTAAAAATTTCGAAATTGAAATCTGCCATCCCATAAGACACGATAGAAAGATTTGATACATTGTCTGCTTCTATTTCCACTTCCATTTTTTTAATGTCCCCTATTTTTTACTATTCTCAATAATATATATAAAATTTATATTAAATGTGACGGGTTAAGGAATTTGATATGTTATTTATATCTTTTTAAAATTTTAACTCTGATTGCACTTGTAATGTTAATAAAAGTAAATGTTCTTGCTCCCGAAAAAATTGTAAAAACAAGAAGAGCTCAAAAGCGTGATCGCTCTAACCTCTTTTTTTCTTAACTTTATCAATTACCTTTTAAAAAGATTCCATGAAATTATAAATAATATCTTAACGGTCTTTTCATGCGAATCATGATCTCATGAGGAATAGTGTGAGCCTGTTCTGCCAATTCTGAAATGGAAAAGCCATTACCTCCAAATATTTCCACTTCCGTTCCTATGGGAAAGAATTTGTCACCCAATTCCACTAAAAATTGATCCATGCACACTCTACCGGCAATGGGATAAAGATTTCCTTGAATATACACGCGATACTTATTTGAGAGGGATCTTGGGATGCCATCAGCATATCCCGCAGGAATCGTGGCAATATAAGTTTCTTTTGTCGTTTTATAGGTATTTCCATAAGAAATGGGATGTCCCTTGGGCAATTTCTTAATGAACACGATTGCCGATTTCATGCTCATGGCTGGCTTTAATGCGATGGAATGAGATACATCCTCGGAAGGATATACGCCATAAATCATGATTCCCGCTCGGACCATATTAAAATAGGTATTGGGCAGATCTAAAATGGCTCCACTGTTTGCCATGTGAAGAAGAGGCACGTGAATATTATTATTATCCATATCACGAATGCATGATAAAAAAGAATTCAGTTGTTCATCCGAATAGGTTTTATCCTTGCTTTCAGAAGTTGAAAAGTGCGAGAAAATCCCTTCAAAAAAGATATTTGATTTCGAATGGATGTATTGGGCCAAAGCTAGGGCGTTTTCAGGATGACAGCCGATCCTTCCCATTCCCGTATCGATTTTCAGATGAACTTTTGCCTTCTTACACCACGCAACCGCAATATCATCGATAACGTCCACTAATGACTCATCACTTACCGTAATAGTTAACTCCTGCCTTATCGCGTCTAACGTCTCATCGGGCATTATTAATCCCAATATTAGGATTGGCAATTTAATGCCATTTTTCCTTAATTCAAAGCCTTCAATGACCGTGGCTACCGCGAAATAATCTGCTAATTTCTCTTCTTCAATAAAACTTGACACTTCCTTAGCTCCGTGTCCGTACGCATCTGCTTTTACCACTGCACATATTTTTACGTGATTTCCAACCCTCTTCCTTATCTGGAGTAAATTGTATTTAATTGCTTGAAGGTCAATTAATACTGCAGTTCTGCGGGAGTTCCTTATGTCGACCATTTTTTATCATCATATTCTTTGCTGAATACTAAAATTGGGAAAAGATACGATACTTTAACTGAATACCCCATGTTATGAGAAAAAATGTAGAAATTCTTTTATACTTAAAGAATTCAAATATACATGCATTAGAATCAAAATTAAAATTAGTAGAAAAGAGAGGTAACATGTAATGGTAAAAATTCAAGTTATATTCATTGGAAAAAGTCAATGGGAGGCAGGATGGCCTTATTTGGGTCATGATAATGACGAAATTATTCAGAAATTATTGACTCATGTGAAGGAGAAATTTCCCGGAATTGATTTCATATCTAATGACTTAATCTATACTTACAATAAGGATCAAGTTAACAAAATTAAAAGTGGGATAAAACAATCAGATGGCATGATAATCTTCACGATAGGTCATTATGGAGATCCCGGATTGATAACGGCGGGAGTGGAACTCATAGAAATGGGAAAGCCCGTTGTTTTGGCCAATTTAATTTATGCCGGGGATCATACTTTTACCAAAATCATGGCTTTGCTTAAGGATAAAAATTACCCACTTCAACTAATTTCATCCCTCAATAATGAAATGTTTGACAAACCGATCGGAGTAATGTGTAATCTATTGCAACTGAAAGGAGAAAAGGTTTTGGTCTATGTAAGTGATGATTATTCCATTAATTGGGATAGAGTATTAGGATTACTTAATCCCGAAAGAAAGATTTTAATGAAAAATCATCCTGAAGTCCTACAAGAACTCATCAGCAAGAGTACGGATAAAGAGTTTGAATTCTATACCGACACAGTAGGGAATGACCAAGCGCATCAATGGAGAAGAAATGAGGTGCTTTATAAGCAAAACGTTAAACAAGTGTTTGGAATGGAGATGATTAAGGAAGAGCCTGATGAAATTTTAACTTATTATGATGAAATAGATAAAAAAGAAGCTGAAAAAATCGCAGAAATATGGGTAAAGAATGCTCTGAAAAGCGAACCTTCAGAAAATACTGTTATAAATTCCGCAAGATTATATTTAGCGTTTAAAAAGCTATTGAAAGACAAGGGTATTAAATATTTTAGCCCAGATTGCGGTTCCTTTCTCCTTAGTGGCAAAATTCCTGCGTATCCTTGCTTAGCCTTCATGCAACTTTACATGGAAGGAGTCTTTGGTACGTGTGAATCCGATATGGACTCTTTAATTAGTTTCATTTATGGATTAACCATCACGGGGAGACCAGGATATGTTTCAAACCATACATTCGATATGATCAATGGAACTATCACTTATATGCACTGTGTGGCACCCATAGATTACTTTGGAGATACCACTCAATTGGGCGATTATGACATCGTTTACCATGGCGAATCCCATTATATAGGTGCTTGTCCCCGCGTGAAATTTCCCATCGGAGAGACCGTCACTACCATTAAAATAAGCATGTTCAATAAGAAAATGGAACTTCGCACGGGAAAAATAATAGATAATATTATCAATGATGGAGGGTGTGTCTCAAAAATGCTGGTGAAGAGTAATGTAAAAACGATAATGCAAAATTATGATTGGGAAACATTTGGATGGCATAGAGTTTCTTTTATCGGAGATTGGAAGGAAGAATTCATAATAGGAGCAAAATTATTAGGACTTCAAATCGTAGATCTGAGTGTATCAAAGATTTGAATTAAATATATTTAATTTCTAATTTAATTAACAAGATTCGATATTTTTTTAAATACATTTAACCCTATTGAGATTGTAAAAAGTTATTGTAAGATTAAAAACTAGTTTTTTTATAATTTTCAATATAACCACTCTTAGAACTTTACCTTATTTAACGCTTAAATTTCTCAAATGCGAAACATTTTCAATTTTAGATTCTAAAACGATTGAATTTTTTTTAAATATTTTAGCATGTTAAAGTGTTATAAAGAAATGAAATTTAGATTCCTTAAGCAGAATGGAAAATTGTCACGGTAATCATGTTAGACCGAATTGACGTTCATCACCATATCGTTCCGGCAGAGTATCTTACAGCTCTTGCTGGTGTTGGCATTAAGACTGCAGTGGGGGAACCTTTTCCAAGTTGGACTCCAGAAAAGAGTATTGAACTCATGGATCGACACGGGATTAAGATAGCAATTACCTCCATTTCAGCTCCTGGGATATATTTTGGTGATTTAGATTTTTCAAAAAATCTTGCGCGCAAATGCAATGAATATTCAGCCCGCTTGGTAAAAGAGTATCCCCAACGATTTGGAGCATTTGCTGTTTTGCCCATGCCAGATATTAAAGCATCATTAGAGAAAATAACTTACGCACTAGATACATTGATGTTAGACGGAATAGTAATGCTAACAAATATCGATGGAACGTATTTAGGTGATCCCAAATTCAACGACGTTTTAAACGAGTTAAATCAAAGAAATGCGGTTGTTTTTGTTCATCCCAACATTCCTCCTGCTGATAAATTAACGATGACAAATTTCCGTCCGGCCATATTAGAATTTGTTTTTGATACCACGCGGGCTGTTGCTAACTTGATTCATGGTGGTGCCATCAAACGATATCCAAATATCAGATTCATTTTTGCTCATGGAGGTGGAACAATTCCCTATTTAACATGGAGAATATCGTTTGGCAACAAAAAGATAATTAATCTTTTAAAACACCTCTATTACGATATTGCCCTTGCCGCAACGCCATATTCTCTCAATTCACTCTTGTAATTAGTCGAGTCAAGACACGTTCTTTTCGGTACGGATTATCCCTTTGCTCCTGAACCCGTTACAATGAGCATGATTAAAGAATTTGAAAGTTTTAATAGGTTAAACGCTCAAGATCGAATTATTATTGAACATGATAATGCTATTGCTTTATTCCCAAGATTTAATAAATTTTGATCACGGATGGCTATTCTAACCTCATGATTAAAAGCGATCTTCAAGGATAAAATTAAAAAATTGATTTTTATCCTTTGCAGAAATTTGACAAAAATGGAAATATTTAAATAATAATATATTATCTTTCTCTTCTGAAATCCAATTTATAAAAAATAAGTAGGATGTAATTTGATTTTTTTATATATTCATCCTTATAAATTGTATATTAAATAAAAAAACGGAGGGAGAGTACCATGCCATATGTTTTTACGACTTCTTACATGCCTAATGATAAAACAGAAGAATGTGCAAAAATATGGGTGGAAACTGTAAAAGAAATTAGATCTAAAGTGAGGGGTCTAACTAAAGAAATTATTCCAAATGCCGTAAAAGCACGAAAAGGTTGCATAGAGGTCACGGGAGTCTACGAGGTAAAACCAGGTAAATTAGATGAATTTCTACTTATTCAACAAAATTACATGGTTAAATATCATAAAGTTATGGGATTTCGGTATAAAATTGAAGTTCGTTTTACAGTCTCTGAAGCATTAGAAATGTTGGGCATGAAGGCGCCAGCACCAGAATAGGTGAAAATAGAACATTTTTTCCGAATAAGTAATAGAATTTGATGATAATATTTTCTTAATCAATTTTTTTTTTTTATATAATTAAAAATAGATTAAATCTTTCTATTCCTCAAAAATTATATGATCTATATCTAGTATAATTAACGTAATGACTATTATAAATTTATAAGAGTGTAAATGACATTATGAAACCCGAAATCACAATATTGAACATATTTTCTGCCCGAAAATTGATCAAGTCTCATGTTCTGAAGACTCCTTTAAGATTCAGTCATTATTATTCTACTCAAAGCAACGCTGAAATTTACCTAAAATTAGAAAATTTACAACTCACGGGTTCTTTCAAGCTTAGAGGGGCTCTAAATACAATGCTATCACTACCTTCAGAACAAAAAAATAAAGGGGTGATAACGGCATCGGCTGGAAATCATGCTCAAGGAATAGGATTTGCTGCTAAGTTATTAAATATTCCGGCAATTATTTATGTACCCGAAAATGCTCCACTAACGAAAATAGAAGCGATTAAATCTTATGGCGTTTCTCTTAAAATCAAAGGATCTATCTATGATGATACAGAACGAATAGCAATTGAAGATTCGAGGGTCAAGGACATTCCTTATATATCACCTTATAATAATCCCCATGTAATCGCGGGACAGGGCACAATAGGTCTTGAAATTTTAGAACAAGCTCCTGATGTTGATGATATATTAATCCCAATTAGCGGGGGTGGTCTTTTCTCGGGAATAGCTATAGCCGCGAAAGCTATCAATCCCTCTATTCGGTGTTATGGAGTTCAAGTGGAAAGATGCCCCGTGATGCTAGAGTCCCTGAAACAAGGACAAATAGTGGATGTTCCGATGGAGGAAACTATTGCAGATGGTTTGCATGGTGGCGTTGAAAAAGGTTCTATAACTTTCCCCTACATACAACGCTTGTGTGAAGAGGTTCTATTGGTCAGTGAAAGGGAAATAAAGAAAGCGATACTAGAATTCATGGAATATCATCACCTCATTTGTGAAGGGGCTGGTGCTGTTGGATTGGCAGCAGTTAAAAGGTATAGGGAGAAGTTTGTGAATCGCAAGGTTGCTATTGTCATATCAGGTGCCAATATAGATTTAAGAACGATTAAAGAATGCTTTGAAATCCTAGAGCCAGATGATTTATAAGTTTTAATTTAGTTAAAACTTTGATTTTGCATTATCGATGCATCAAACCTCATTGAACATCTAAGAATAACTAAAAAATTGGTTTAAGTTATTATTCTTCCCTTTCGGGAGCCCTTCCGCTCACGAATAGAACAACAAGAATTATTCCATAGACCACGCAATCCGCAAGTAATTCAAAACCGTGAAAGAACCTGAGGGCGGGAACAAAACTCTCTCTTATTAAAAAAGGTACGAATACCCCCGGAACATAGAGGATTGAAACGATGGCTGCAAACCAGCGTTTTTTATCAAAATTTAGAGAACCAAATAATAGAAGGAACGCTAGGGTATAGAGAAATCCCTTAATTATTTGTAAGAGAAAAATGGTTAACAAATCCGGTACAACTAAATTCCCCCCGGTATTATAATATTGGAGAATAAAAGGACTCACTAATGCGCCAAAGATGAAATAGACGGGAAAATATGCCACCCCTCCTAAAATTATTCTCATGATCCAGGAAAATGATGAGTGCTTCGCAAAATATGACTTAATATTTTCAGGGAATATTTCTGAAGTTGGTTTTACTTGAAATAAAATAATTAGAGAGATCGAATAAATGAACGTGATTAATAATGATAGTAAGGAACCAAATATTAATTCGGTATTCCCCACGCTTTCCGTGAAAAAATATCCTTCAAGTAGGTTATTAAATTGCTGTACTATGAAAAGAAGCGGCCAAAATACAAGAAGAAGCCCTTTCTTTGTATACGTTATTAACTGTACAAGAAACCCTATAACAATCCCATACACAAAACCTGTACAAATAGCAAGAATAAAGTAAGTCCATGTAAGAGCAAGCCCTCCACTAATTCCTTGATTCATTAGATCCACGAAGAAAAAAATGATTGTGAAAATGACCAGCTTAACAAGATTAACTTTTGAACTTAGAAAACTGACTAAAGTGAGATGATCATCCATGTTGAATTTTAATAAGCTACTGCTTTATTTAAAATTGGCGCTAACGTTTAGTAAGACTTTTTTTTATTTTTATCAATGAGCAAAATTCGATAGTTATATAAAGAACTTCAACGAAATTAAAAAGAATAAGGATCTTTATAATTAATTTATATCAATATAGAACAGTCAAAATCATGAAAGATGAAGAGATACTTATAAAGCACTCCAATTTAAACATGGCTTCCTACGGTTTTGGAACGCTAGTTAATGAATTCATGGCCATGGCATTCAGCGCTTTTACTTTTTATTATTATGAAGCAGAGATCGGACTAAACTCCTGGTTAGTTGGAATCGGCTATGTTATTTATGCCATCTGGAATGCAGTAAATGACCCCTTGGTTGGCTATTTAACGGAACGCCCTTTTAAGTTTACTAAAAAATGGGGAAGAAGATTTCCGTGGATCATTTTAGGGGGATTTCCTTATGTCTTGTCCTATGTATTAATCTTTAACCCGCCAGTAGTGGATCCTAAGACCGATGCTTTTATCCTCTTTATATGGTTAGTAGGTACGATTTGCTTGTTTGATACATTCGCCTCTATCATGTGGGTTAATTATTCGTCTTTGTTTCCGGATAAGTTCCGGGCCCTAAAGGAAAGAAGGACGGCTACGGGCTTTAGCATATTTATTGGTGTTTTCGGATCCGCATTTGGCGCCATCATTCCTCCCTTATTGATAATTTTCGGGGATCTAAAATCCTATCTCATACAAGCTTGGGTGGTCGCGGCTATTGGCGGTATAGCAGTCGCTTTATGCCTTCCGGGATGCAAGGAGGAAAAAGAAAGAATTACAGAATATTTAGGCATGCAAAAACAAGTAAAAAGGGTTTCCTTCTTCGGTGAGCTTAGAAAAGCTCTCAAACAACGGAGTTTCGTGGTATTCATTATCCTCTTGCTATGCTATCAAGTAATGATAAGATCCATGACAGCTTCGCTGCCCTATGCGGTGAACTTCATTCTAAAAATGGAAGCGAGTGCCGTTACCTTTATCATGGCAGGGTTTTTAATATCTGTCCTTGTATTTACTCCTGTTTGGGTAAAAGTGATGCATAAATTAAATGATAATCGCAAGCTCGCCATTATAACGGGCGCGATGCTCACGGCATTAACAACACCCATGATCTTTACTAATACTTACCTAGGATTTTTGCTCTCAATGATTCTATGGGGCATCCCTCTTGGCGCCTTCTGGATGATTCAGCCTGTAATTCTTGCAGATGTCATTGACGAGTCCGTCGTCAGGACGGGCGAGCGAAAGGAAGGGATATACAATGGATTTCAACAGTTTTTTTCAAGACTAGCAATTGTCGTGCAAGCCTTAAGTTTCGCCACGGTGCATATCATGACCGGTTTCGTGGAAGGAGCTTCCGTTCAGACACCCTTAGCACAGTGGGGAATTCACGTGCACTTGGCACTCATTCCAATAATAGCAATGATCATCGGATTAATCATCTTCTATAAATTCTACAATCTTACACCCGAGAAAATCCACGAGAATCAATTGAAAATACTCAAGTAGTTAAATTGTGCATTTTTTTTTTTTAATCTTATCCCTTCCCAAGCATAGAAGAATATCAAATAGTTAAGATTAATAGAAACTTTTACTGTAGAGGTAAAATCAAGAATTCTGCGTAAACTTATTAAAATCATTTAATGGGAAAAAGACCTTAAAAACTCACAATTATTACATTATTCTTTATTATTTAGATTTAAATTATAATCAAAAATTTCTGCATGATAAATTCATACCTTTCTTAATTAAAATAAAATCAGGTGACTCATTATTCAATGATAATTGATTGAAACTATCAATACTGTTCGATAATATTTATGACTAAATGCTATTTCTGTAAATCAGAGTTAAAATCAGGGATACTAGAAAATGTGAATAGTGCGGAGAGCCCACATGCAATAAACGTGCTGAAGCGGGTAAATTGCTGATAAATGATAAGGGGGATTTATCGATGTGCCCCACTTGTTCAAAAAGTCCTTGGAATGGGACGATTAGGAAGTAGTTTTAAGACGGCAATATTCTACAAAGGCTTGGGGATTAATTGCACTCCCATTTGATAAGCCCCCTAATTTGTCGGTAATTTCCTTAGGAATTGGATTGTTGTTAAGAGAGAGCCACGCTAATTTACTTTGCGCTTCTAACCCTTTAATCTCCTGAATCTGATTATCCTCAAGATATATCCATGCTAAATTTAATAATTTATCCAGACCTTTAATCTCCTTAATTTGATTATTTTCTAAATAAATCTTTTCTAACAATGCCAATTGTTCTAAGCCTTGAATTTTTGTGATCTTATTAGAAGAAAGCGCTAAGACCTTTAATTTCTTTAAAGATTCCAAATTTTTAATCTCCGATATGAAATTATTACATAGAAATAACACTTCTAACTTAGTTAAAGAGTTAAGATCTTTAATGTCAACTATTCTATTTTGATCTAAATTCAATTTTAATAAATTAGGAAGTGATTCGAGGTCTTTTATCTCTGTAATCTTATTCTGGGATATATCTAATTGTTTCAATTTAGGATGATTATCTAATCCTTGAATTTCATGGATTTGATTTCCATTAAGATGAATACTTTCTAAATTTTGCAACCTCTCGAGATGATTAATCTTTGCTATCTTGTTACCGCCGAGTTGTAAGCTCTGTAATTTTGATAGTTCTTCAAGCTCTTTAATCTCATTAATTTGATTACTGCTTAAAATTAACACCCTTAAGTTATTTAAACTATCAAGACCAATTATCTCTGATATTTTATTTCCGTGTAAATCTAATAATTTCAATTTAGTTAAATTCTCAATGCCTTCAATATTAGTAATTTTATTATAGGCTAGGTTTAATTCCTCTAGTTCGGTGAGTTTATCAATACCTTTGATATTACTGATCTCCTTTATTTTCTTTTCTGATAAATTTAGTTGCCTATTTTTTACTTCGATTTTTTTATTTTTTAGTATAACGTGCGCCAACTTAACCACCATTTAAAGGTTTAAGACATTGTGCAATAGAATGAAAATCAGTTATCTTGGAATAACATGTTCCAGAAAATTTGTCTACCTCTTCCACCATACATGTAAAACTTTTTAATCCTTTATATAGTTACTTATCAAATGGTTCTGGTAAATATGTTTTTAAATCATAATGTCATGTTCAGTAGACGGAAGGAATTCAAATCCTCATTCATATTGACAAAAATATTATCTCTATAAATAAATTATTAGTAGCATAACGTTTTTGTTATAAACAGGAAGGATTAATGATAGAATAACCTAATTCATTCAAGTCTTCATTTTTATATTCTATTACTGAGGAATCAATAAATTTAAAATTATTATAGATTATAATCACTCTTACTTTTTTTAAAGAACTAAAAGAAAAAACAAAGATCATTAATTTTAAAGGGATTAAAGAATTGAAAAAATATTATTTCCATCCTCGCTAAATTGAAAATGTTATTCTTAAAATTATAAGCATGATGTAGATGTAATTTGAATTAAAGAAGAAAAAAAGAAAAAATTCTTTAGATTTAAAAAGGTTTATTTTATTAACGAATCGCGATGAAATCAGAAAAACTGTTTCCCATTAGCATCAATCCAAGTCTATGCGTGAGATGCCAGCGCTGCGTGTACAGTTGTTCTCCTAAAGCCATATTTTTCAAAGATTCCCTTCGCTATGTGGACTATGAAAAATGTGAAGGTTGCTTGAAATGCGTGGATGTGTGCGAGCACGGTGCCCTTGAGGTGATTTCGATTGAAGAAGGCACCTTAAAAGGATTTACGGTTGATCAAGAAAAGTGCCAACACTGTAATCTCTGCTTAAAAGAGGGATTTTGCTTTCAAGGATTGTTTTATTTAGGTAAGGATAAAGAGGGCGGGGAGGAGAGGATACAATTTCGAATAGAAGACTTAGCAAAGTGCTTTAAATGTTTAAAGTGCTTTAAGGATTGCCCCGGTAATGCCATCTTGCCAATCATAGAGGATTGAAACCTATTTTTCCTCATGTAAAATTGAAGTTGCTGGTTTTAAATTAGAAGAATTTAAGTTTTTATCGCAGAATTTAGAATAAAAGACAAATAAAAAATTTTAACCATACTAGATAATACTTACAAAAATAATTGTTCACATAATATGGATGTTAAACTAGAGAAAGAAGTTGCACGAGAGTTAGTTACTTTTAAACTCCAACATGTTCAAAAAACAATTCGTATCATTCTTGAGAAATGGAAGGAAGAAAATACGGATGACTTTATTACAAAAGCAAAAAATGGAATACTTGAAAATGCTAAATTAGATGCAATTTCTATTCGTCAACTTGTTCCGGATTATAAGAAATTCAAAGAATTACTCGATTCGATAAATTCAGCATGGTAAATTTGGAGTTCATGTATTTTTTCACAATTTGGAATAAAAATAAAGCTGCGTTAAAGCTTTTTAGAGAGGAGTGAAACAAGCAATTTTTTGCAGTTTAGCATCTTTTAAAAAGTCCATCGTGGGTACTTTTGCGATGAGTTTTCCGTCGTGTAATACGATTACTTCTCGCGAATAATTTGAAATGATAAATGGGTTATGAGTGACAATGATTATGGTTTTGTTTTTTTCATTTAAATCTTCAAGAATTTGCATGGAACTTTTAATCAATTTATAATCTTGCCCTGTGGCGGGCTCATCGATGATTAGAATATTCGGTTCTAAAACCAATACGGATGCCAATGCTAAGCGTTGTCGGATGCCTTTACTGAGATAAAGTGTGGAGGAGTAATCTTTTTCAAATTTAGCTAAACCCAATAACTCTACAATTTTTTCATATCGTATTTTTATTTCTTCATCGGGAACATGAAGATTTTTCAATCCAAATTCGATTTCCTCTTTAACGGTATTTTTAAAAAGTTGATGATCGGGATTTTGATAACAATATCCGACATTTTGGGCGATTTCAGGGATGGAATATTCGGTAATTGATTTATTATTTAAAAACACGCTTCCTTCTTGCGGTTTTAAGAGCCCGTTAAAATGCTTTATAAGAGTAGTTTTTCCCGATCCATTTCTGCCAATGATTGCAACAAAATCCCCTTGATAGAGAGTCAGATTTATGTTTTTCAACGCTCGTGTCAGGTTGGGATAAGTGAAATTCAGATTTTTAATTTCTATCACGGGTATTCTATTCCGTGCGACTTGCTGAATATTAAACGTTTTATGAGTTTGTGAGTAATATTCATGGGTCAACTGGGAAGGAATACCGATTCCTGTGGATTTTAGTAAATCTTCCTTTTTAATAAAATCCTGGGTGGGGCCATCAAATTTTATCATTCCTTCATCAAGAAGAATGACACGATCGCAAAAATCTACAACTTTCTGGGTTTCATGACTCACCAATATTATGGTTATATCAAACTTTTCTCTAATTACCTCTAATAGTTCAAATACTTCCTTTTTTCCCTCGGGATCTAAATCAGAGGTGGGTTCATCTAAGATCAAAATTTCGGGACGCATTGCCATGATAGAAGCCATTGCGATCCTTTGTTTTTGCCCCCCCGAAAGCTCATCAGGCGCTTTTTGCTCATATCCCTCAAGATCCACGAGCTTTAAAGCCCATTCAATCCGTTCTTTGATTTCATTTCGCTTTAACCCTAACGTTTCTAATCCTAAAGCAATTTCATCTTCAACAGACATCATGATGAATTGCGTTTCGGGATCTTGAAATACAATACCAACTCTTTGCCCTAATTCCGTCATCTTGGCTTTCCGGGTATTTTTTCCAAAGAGTTCCACGGTTCCTTTTATCCATCCTCGAGTTCGCAACGGAATTAATCCATTCATGCAATGGCATAACGTGGATTTTCCCGCCCCGGTGGGACCCATGATCCCAATAAATTCCCCTTTATTTATCTCCAAGTTAATATTTTTAAGTACCAAATCTTGAGAAGCTTTATATTTCCAGTTAAAACCTGTTATCTTGATGATTGGAACCACGAGATTCACACCACTAAACTAATTAAAGTTAATATCAAGTTTTGATTAATAATTCTCAGACAAATAGTCAGGGATAGGAAAAGAAACAATATAACAAGACTTACATAATCTTTCTTGGTTAAGGGATAATATTGATATATTGTCCTATTTTTAGAACGAAAAGGTATGCCTCTAGCCTCAATAGAATTCGACATGTCCTCTGTTTTTTTGAACATGAGCACAATTAAAGCCATGAAGATGGAAACAAAATTGCTAATCCGTTTGGTAAGAGAGACTTTCTTAAATTCAACCCCCCTCGTCATCATTGCTTCTTTCACAATCGAATATTCTTGTTGAAACATTGATAATCCACGGAAGGTCAAATTAATCATTAAACAGAGGGCAAATGGAATTTTAATCGATCTCAATCCATAAATTAAATCGCGATCAGATACGCTCACGAAAAAAAACAGCATCAACAAGAACATGATGATTGCTCTTAAAGAGATGGTAGCCGCCGATTGGAGCGTGTTTTCAGTAATAAGAATATGCCACGTCCATTTATTTTTGATTAACTCGATAGTTCTTTGGTAAAAAACAATATTTCCGGGACGTTGGGAAAAGAAACACCACGCAATAAAAATAGATACATTCATGAAAAAGAAAGCAATGAGAATTTTTCTAAATTTCTTTGAAAATACAGGAATTTTAGTAATGAGGATGAGAAGGATATCAAATATCAAGAGGGCGATTAAATCCAGAAAATTAGTTAAGAAAAAGGCGCTTATACTTAAAATTAATGTCATCGCTATTTTTACAACGGGATGGGTTTTTGCCATCACGCTATTGGATGGGATATAAGAAAAAAAAGTTTTAGAAAGAGTTGAAACTCTTCTCACCTTACTAATTTATAATTAATTATTGTCAAGAAAACCACTTCTCTACAAATACGGAAGTTTCTTTTAATCTTCCCGTGAGAGATACCATCATAGGAGTAGCAATTGCTGAGAGCACAATTAGGTCTCCAGCAAACCATCCAATTACTCCTACCCAGAAGGCTTCTATAGGAGCGAATCCCGCTAAAACGAGTCCGGAGATTCCAAATAATGCAGAAACTAATGCTGCGCCAAATACTCCAAAAATAACATAGAGTAGCCAAGATTTTGAGGGATTAAGTGCGTACATTGCAATTAAAAGACCAATTGTAATGATCAAGGTAATAATCCATAAGATAGATAACACCAAGGCAGTTGCAACGGCAGAAACAATTAGATTAATAACTAATACCCCTAATAATAAGTATAATTCTTTAGGATGTTTCAAATCTTTTCCTATATCTACGTCAGCTCTCGCAATCCTGAACACTAAAAGTGGTACTAATCCTTCAAATAAATCTGCTAAAGCCCAGTAAAAGCTCCAAACTCCGAATCCTGAAATAAAACCTAGAATTATACATGAAATATAACCAGCAAGAACACCCCAAATACCTAGCCAAAGACTAAGAGGTACGTACACCGCAGCTGCGAGATATAACCCTGAAACCCCCGGAAAAGGAGCTACTGGGGCAGCAATGACCGCATATATTGCTAATATTGTTGCTACTCCCGTAGCTAAAGCAGTAACCACTAAATGTCTCCAGGATACTCCGGGTTTTACTAGCTCCATCTCACCGGATTCCTTCATTCTTATTCCACACCTTTTTATAAGTTTTTAATTTTTATTTTTAGAATTTTCATTGATAATTTTAGTACAAGTAAAAATCATACAAAATTCTATTTAAGATTATTTTTTTAAAAGTTGTTTAATTAAATAAAAATTCTTAATAGTTTACTAATAGAAAGGGAAACATTACTTAGATAAAGAAAAAAAATAAATAGGAACCCTTGCTTTAACATTTTAAGACCGCACCCTTATCGGCAGAAGTAACGAGCATGCGATACCGTTTTAGGACTTTGCTCTTAACCTCATGTTCAATAGGATGCCATTTTTCTAGTCTTTTTTTAATGGTTTCATCAGAGAGTGAAACATCCATTGTTCTATTTGGGATATCAATCTTAATCGTATCTCCATTCTCTATGATGGCAATGGGTCCTCCAACGTATGCTTCTGGAGAAACATGACCAATGACAGGTCCGAAGGTAGCTCCTGAAAATCTACCATCCGTAATCATTGCCACATCCGTGATATCCTTGCGCACATTAAGTAATTCACCGAAGGCTTGATTCTCGGGCATCCCTGGCGCGCCTTTAGGCCCTTCATATCGAATGATTACCACGTGTCCATTTTTTATTTCATTTCGGGTGAGAGCTTGAACCGCTTCATGATGAGAATCAAATACCATCGCTTCCCCCGTGAAATTTAACATCTTTTTATCCTTTATACCCGATTGCTTTATAACCGCACCATTAGGAGCAAGATTACCTTTCAGTATGACGGTTCCTCCTTCGGGAAAAATGGGATTCGCTAAAGGTCTAATTATTTCCTCTTCTTGGAATTTAATCCTGCGCAATAACTGCTTCCACGTTTTTCCAGACACGGTGAGACAATCCAAGTGAAGAAATTTTTCTATTCGTTTCATGACAGCGGGTATGCCCCCAGCTCCATAAAGATCGGTAATAGAATAAACGCCACTGGGTTGAACATTTGCAATCATGGGAATAATTTTACTATACTTGTTGAAGAGTTCAAGGTCTAAATCAATTCCTAACTCTTGAGCTATAGCAGGTAAATGTAGCGCAACATTCGTGGAACCTCCGATGGCCATATCCACCATGATAGCATTTTCCAATGCTTCCTGGGTGAGGATATCCGAGGGTTTGATTCCTTTTTTAAGTAGCTCTATAATTTGTCTCCCGGAGTGCTTCGCAATGATATATTTATATTCACTTACTGCAGGAATTGTCGCAGCATTGGGCATTGTCATTCCTAGAGCTTCAGCAAGACATTGCATAGAATTAGCCGTACCCATGTACCCGCAAGCTCCTTGGGTCTCACAAGTATGACAAGCAAAAACGTCATCGGGTCGTTCATAATCATGATGATATAATCCCTTATAATTGGGACTAAATTCGATCTGCATCATCCCCGGTCCTCCCGGAATGCAAATTGTGGGAATATTCAAGCGAGCTGCCGCCATCAAGACAGCAGGATTAATCTTATCACAAGAGGATAAAGTCACCATAGCATCCAAGCGGTGGGCTTCAAGCGTGGCTTCAATAGAATCTGCAATGAGATCTCTTTGGAGGAGAATGTATCTCATTCCCTCATTACCTTGGGCTATGCCATCACAAGGGGCAATGGTATTAAATTCCATGGGAATGCCTCCGGCTTCAAGTATTCCCCATCTTACACCTTCAGAAATTTGTCGAAGATGCCGATGTCCGGGGTTGAAATCACTCCACGTGTTCGCAATTGCTACTAATGGCTTTTTATCAATTTCTTTTTCTTCCAAGCCTACCCCTCTCCAAACACCATATGGACCAAAATAGTTGGGAGTGTTCTTGATTGGCTCAAAAATACTTTTACTTCTTTCTTTTATATCTACTTCTTTTTCGGTCATCTTAATCATCATTTAACAAGCTTAAATTAAATTTTAAGTAGAATAAATAAAATTAATCATATTTATCCAAATAACCCGCATTTTCAATAGTTTCAAGCAATTTATCAATTTTCTTGAAAATCCTATCTTTAATAGGGGGCAAGGGCGAATGTACTTTTGACGAGATGGGAAGCCCTAGTTTAGTTAATATTTCTTTTATCAGCCCAGGTCCGCTTGAAGGGGGAACTGTTCCAAAAATACCCCCTGAAAGGAACAAGAGCCCGAGAGTTTTTGAAATTAATGGTTCATCCTTGCATTTCATTGCTTCATAATAATCACGATAAAGTCGTGGAAAGATATTTGATCCAGAGTAGATCCCTCCATCAAATTGATAGCCCTCTTCATATATCTTTCTAGTTAGTGCTTCTGAACCTGCAAATAATCTAAAAAAATCTCGATTATTCAATCCATTAAGGATAATAGAGGCATAATTTTCCCAATCAGCTCCAGTATATTTCAACCCTAGAAGAATTTTCGCATTTGCTAGTTCTATAATCAATTTTGGATTCAGGCTTGCTGTGGTGGGTACTACACTACTCACGTCATAAGCTAAAACTGGCTTATCGGGGATTCTATCATGAATTTGAGTTAAGATTAATCTAATATCATTGGAATCTAGCGAAAAATATTGAGGAAATGTGGTAACGAAACCATCCACGCCTAATTCCACGCCATGATCGACTAATTTCAGGGTTCTTTTTAGTGATACATCAGAAACTCCCATTAACACGCAAACTTTAGAGCGAACTTGATCCTTAACAATTCTTGTCACTGAAACTCGTTCTTTTACCGATAGATAAGGAAATTCTCCTGCCGTGCCATTCACAAAAATTCCTGAAGCCCCATACTTGACAAGAAAATCAACCACTGCTCGAAGACCCTCTTCATCGATACTCTCATCCTCCTTGAGAGGTGTAATAATAGGAGGTATTATACCGAAAATTTTTTCTAACGTGTATTTTCACCTACATTTTTATTAATTAATTATAATAATTTCAATGTTATATTAATAAAGTTAAACCAGGGAAAATGGAAATGCTAAGTGCCTCCAAATTGCAATATTATAATGTCCAAACAACTCTGCTTTAGTTAATTTCCCATTACATGTTGCTTTGACATCTTGCCATAATATTTCACCCACATTTTCTACTGATTTATTTTCCGTGATAATCTTACTTGCATCAACATCAATATGCACTTTTAACCAGTCGCAAGTGTGAGGATTACCGCATAACTTTATCACCGGAGCAATTGGATTTCCTGTCGGAGTGCCTCTCCCTGTAGTCATCGTTATTATTTGAGCTCCGGCTGCAGCCAGCCCCGTCATTGATTCAATATCATTCCCGGGTTCCACCATTAGCCAAAGCCCTTTCCTTTTAGGTTTTTGGGAATAATTAATTACTCCACTGATGGGAGATTTCCCCGATTTTGCGGTTGTTCCGAGGGATTTTTCTTCAATAGTAGTTAAGCCTCCTTCAATATTTCCAGGAGTGGGCTGGGAACCTCTAAAATCCACGCCTATTTCCATGGTGCGTTCCAACAGCCGTTTAATAGGAAGCTCGATCTGCCTTGCCACTTTTTCACTTATTGCCCTTTTCATGAGAAGATGCTCCGTCCCAATCCATTCCGTGAATTCAGGCAGGATGCTCGTGCCTCCATATTTAACTATTTTATCCGATACCACGCCTACTGCTGGATTTGCGGTTATTCCAGAAATAGAATCGGAACCCCCACATTCCAATCCTAAAATTAAATGAGAAAAATCAAATGGCTCTCTTTTCAACTCCTTAGCCTCTGCGGTCATCTGCTTGGCGATTTTTATTCCTTTTTCAACAGCCACCGGCTCCCCTCCGTTGACATCTTGTAAATCAAAATGTTCTACTGGTTTTTTCGTTCGCTTAATGTTTTTAGCCAGATAATCGCTCTTCAAGTTCTCACAACCAAGTCCAACGATGAGCACGCCATAAAGATTAGGATTAGATCCAAGCCCTACTAAGGTACGCTGAACATTGGTAAGATCTTGCCCAAATTGACCGCAACCAAGAGGATGGGTAATAGCAACGGAATTTTCAACACCTCGAGCAATCTTTTCTACCACAAAATCTACACATGACACGCTGGCCATTATACCTATCTTATTTCGAATTCCCACCATTCCTTTAGGGCGCGCATACCCCATAAATTCTTCTGTCATTTGGAAACCATCTCCAAATAATGGCTTTTTAGATTATGAATGTGAATCCACTCTCCTTTCTGGATTGCTTTTGTCGTAATTCCGATGATTTGACCATATTTGTATACTAACTTTCCCGAGGGTATATCCTCCAAGGCAAGTTTATGTCCCAGAGCTATGGGTTGATTCAATACAATAGTATTTCCCCGAATATTTAGTGTTTCTCCTTGAGGAAGATCATCCAATGTGGTCGCACAATTATCTTGATTGTTCATTATTATGTATTTATTTTTTGAAGACATCATTAATTTTTCTTTGGTTATTGATTATTAATTCTATATAATGTTAAAATCCATAAAAATATTGGGATAGATTGTCACAGTAATAACAACGAGTTATAAGTGGGCCTCAATTGATTTACTCTTATTTTAATAAATAAATATATATAGCATGAGATATCATTAACATGTTAATCAAAGTAATTGTAGCACAATGGTTAATTCGTCAAATATGAGGAAGAATTATATTTAATCTTCTAATGCCCATTTCCTAAGTTCATCAGATATATATCGATATCTTGAAGTTTCTGAAAATAATAAGTATATTTTTCCTTAGTTTTAATTATTTTCTTTTGATATAGGGTTTTCAATAATCCAAGTGAACCTGTAATTGAGAGCTGAAGTCTTTTTGCGTAATTTCTTAAAGGTCTATCATCTGAGGTTAGAGGCATATTATGTTCTAACGCTAACCTAATGAGACTCAATATACTGAACTCAATGATAAAGGAATATTTTTTAAATCAATATTATCTGTCTCCTATATTTTTATATCCCGTTAGGAATAGATTGTAGCCAGCCAATCGAATAATCGTTTTGCATTTCTTTTGTAATAAGCGCTGATTTAAGAAGTTTTTCTAATGAAGGTAAAAGTTCAAGATATGAAAAGGCACTCAATATATACTATTATCAAGAATTATCATGATCATTGATCTTTAATTAAGTTATGAATTACATCTTGATCGTTTTGTGCTTGTTGGAGATTTTCTGAGCATCCAATATGCTTTAGGTGCCACCTTTTAAATTCAGATAAAAAATTATCAACTTTTAAGTGAGCTAAATTTGCTGCTTTAAAAAGAGTAATCTTACCTTCTGAATATAACTCTAACACCCAGATTAAAAGACTTTTTTCTTCTAATCGTTCAGAACTAAGGCCAGTTAATTCAAGCAAATCAATAGGTAATTTTATATTAATCTTTTTAGTCATATCTATTATAAAAACATATTCGCATCTATAAAAGAATTCCATGCATTTATCATAAATTACACGCGATTTAAGTTCACAATAACATAGAATAAGAGCAAAAAGGTCACTCTTAATTAACATTAATCATTCTGTAATAAATATTAAAGAATTCCAAATATAGATTTATAATGAGATATTAATATATTTGGAAAATTCACATGAAAGACCTCGAAATATATTATTTTTCAGGAACCGGAAATTCCCTTCATATTGCGCGAGAATTGAAAAAGAGAATTCCTAATACTACTCTCATACCAATTATCAGTGCATTAGATCTTCCTAGTATTGAAACAAAAGCAGAAATTATAGGATTTGTTTTTCCAATACAAGCTTTTACTTTTCCTCATATAGTTAAGAAATTTCTCCAAAGAGTTGACGTAAGTACCTCATCCTATATATTTGCGATAACCTCACGAATATGTAGCTCTAAAGTTTTTTCAGACATGAATAAATTACTAGCTAAAAAAAATAAGTTTCTTAATGCATCCTTCTCGGTCGAAATGCCGATAAATTATATTCCCATGTTTAAAATTCCATCTGAACAGGAGATCGAGGAAATAGAACATAATTTACAAGAGAAATTGGATACAATTCAAGAAATTATCATTAATAAGAAAGTCCAAATGCAAAAAGACCCGATTTCATTATTTTTAGTATTCCATTTAATCTTTCCATTAATTACATGGATATATCAAAGAACAAGTTTTTTCAACGTGGAAAAAACTTTTTATTCAGATTCAAAATGTAAAGGATGCGGAACGTGTGAAAGAGTGTGCTTATCGGGAAAAATAAGAATAAATAATGATAAACCAGAATGGAAAGAAAATATTAAATGTACTTATTGTTACGCGTGCATTCATTATTGTCCTGTTCAAGCTATTCAAATTAGAAAAGGAAAAACTACTAAAAATAAAAGATATCATCATGCTGAAATTAATGCAGTAGATATTGCTGGACAGAAAAACTGGGGGGAATAAATCTCATTAAATATTTTAAATAAAGGGTAAACCCGCCATGGTTTAATAGCAACGGGAAAAAATATAAATTCTTACGATTTAAGGAAATAAATAAGCGCCAACTCCTACTTCCAGTTATCTTTTTATTATTCCATTGATTCGGTTTAATTTTTCTAATTAAAAATTTTCATTTACCACCAATTCTGGAATGCGTCTGAAATGTTCGGCATTACTGGTTATAATTGTATTTCCCTTATGTATTGTAATAGCAGCAATAAAAGTGTCTCTCCATCCAATTTCTTTTCCTTTTAACACGTTTGCATATAACTTTCCTGCTAAAATACTTGTACGTAATCAATTGTTCTTGGATTGAGTATAAGAAAAAAAAGCTTTTAATACTTTGAGACGTTCATCAGATAAATTACCTATCTTATATGCTCCCATAAAAAACTCAGTAATATTTATAATGGTTGTATAAATTTCAAATCTTTTTTCCTCATATTTATTTATGATTTTCCTTGCACCTTGCAGTGTCTTTTCCCTTAAGATAATTAGATAAGACCCGAGTATCTATGCAAACTGCTTTATCCAATTAACTTTCCTCATCTCTACTTTCTTCAATTAAATCATTTAATCTATAGCATCTTAAATGGCTTTTTCAATTTCATCTCCTTCCTTCTCTGTGAAAAATCCAAAAAAGGGAGAAATATCTTGCTTTTGAAAGGTTAATCGCTGAATTAAGTCATCTAAAATCTCATTTTCTTGCTTTAATTGGATAAGTCTTAAATACGTTTCTTCTTGGATCTTAATAGTTTTTGATGCGATATTCTTTACCATTTAAAAGATAGTTATATGCATTATTATACTTAATTACTATTAAAAATCTATTCTAAACTGAATATCTGATTTGCTAACTCATTATGGGAATTAATTATTAATCTTAATAGATGGAATCTCCTTATATTCGAAAAGTAGTAATTCTAATCTTCTTAAGATAAATTAGTATCCGTAAGTAGCAAAAACGAATTTTCTTTCTTAATAATTTTATTTAATTTTAATTTATATAGTTCAAATTTGATACATTTATAAGATTTTTTTCATTTTCTCCAATTATAACTCTGATTACTCCGATTCATGTTTGACCAGATTCAGAAAAGTAAGAAGATTAATATTTTATTCGTCCTTATTGCGGACATTATACTCACCATTTTCATTGTTTTTGTGGTTTTCACTCATGACTGGCTTGATCCTGTGGAAATCTATACCCATGGCTTGATAAATATTACATTAATCGTTAATTTAGGATTAATTTTTATTGCATATTTCTTAATTATTATTAGAAATAATGTCTCCGCTAACGATCTCGGGTTAATCAAATCTAAAATAATTCCCGCAATTATTCTAATAGTAGCCTTTTGGGGAATATTGCAACTAATTAATTTGGTCGTAATGCTCATTGCAATTCAAAACCTTGAAATAAATCCAATTTGGATAACTTATGGTCTATTACCTCCTCTCGGAAGTTTTATTGCTCAAATTTTTGGCAATGCGTTTTATGAAGAAATGGTTTTCCGGGCATTCTTAGTCCCTCAATTCTATTTCTTATTCCAAAAGGAAGAGAAATCCGTTAAAATAACACTAACCCAAGCATTACTCGTTTCACAAGCAATTTTTGCTTTAATACATGTTCCCATACGATTGCTGGGGGGAATTATGGGATGGGATTTAGTTCTAAGTCTGTTAATAGTATTCGGATTAGGCTGGCTTTTTGCCTTGGTTTATCTCCGAACAAAAAATATCTTTATTGCAATGGGAATTCATGCCCTCTATAACGTTCCTGTATCGATTTTAAATGTTGATAGTACCATTACTATTTTAATCTTGACAGCTCTGCTCTTGATATTCTGGCCTAATATCACTCGCTTATTTCAAGCTAAAAGGGAGGAGTAAGGATTGATTTTATTGATTTTACCATAATGTTTAAATGTTGTCAGCTCCATAACAATAATATAGAATTACATTTTAGCAGTCAATTATTAATTTTAAAGAGAATTTCATTTTTTAAAATACAATTTGTTAACTATTCTAAAAATGAGTGAATTAAATGGTTCAAAAATTTAAAATTCCCTGGGCTTCTTGGTA
>CAYLZE010000001.1:0-95224 GCA_964388035.1 uncultured archaeon | reverse complement strand
ATTAGCGACGATGACATTACTGTAATCGTTGCCTTGGGAGCCCATCGTCCCATGATGCGAGAAGATTTAATCAAGAAAGTGGGACTCGAGATCATGGAACGGGTAAATGTAAAAAATCATCATCCCTTTTTGAACTTGGAATACGTTGGGGAATCGCAATTAGGTACACCAATATGGGTTAATAAAACGTATTCAGATGCAGAATTAAAAATTGCTATTAGTGGGGTTATACCTCATTCCCTTGCGGGATTCGGGGGAGGGGCAAAAATAGTTTTACCCGGCGTATGTGGATTGCAAACGCTTGAAGCAAATCATCGGGCAAGTTTAAGAGGTATTGGAATAGGATTAGGGTATATCACAGATCTTCGAAGGGACATTGAGGAAGTATGTACTAAGGCTTGCTTAGATTTTAGCATAAATGTCATACCTAAGATGGATGGCGAGAGTGCTGGTATTTTTCCTGGTAATTTTGTGACTGCTCACAGGCGTGCGATTGACTTTTTAAGAACTATTTACGAGACAGAGATACCAGAAGGCAAAAAATTTGACATTGGATTTTTTAATGCCTATCCAGAGGATACAGAGTTATCACAGAGCATTAAAGCATTGAACATGTATCTGCTTAGGCCGAAGCTCATCGCATTTAAAGGGGCAGTAGTGATGATGTCTGCCTCTACAGAAGGAAGGGGATATCATTCTCTTAATGCAGAAACGGGAGCCCCCATTTATACAAATTATGGAGAACATGTTCTTTGGAAAACATTTGGAAGGAGAAGTACGTATTTATTTTCGCCTAATGTAACAAAGGCAGATGTTAAACATTTTTTTCCAGACACTTTGGTTCACGAGAAGATTTTTGAAACGCTGATAAGTAAATTGGAAGCTCAATTTGGAAATTCACCTTCCGCATGTATTATACCCAGTTCCATCCAACTCCCTAAATAGCATATATTTTTTTTTTTAATTAAAATAGTATTAGACATAATAATCCAAAAGTATAAAATGAAAAAAATAAGTTAATATAGTGATTGTTTACAATGAACTCTAATAATATTTCAAATGACAACACTTCGGGCATGTATCAAAAAGATAATTTAGGTTGGGAAAAAGAAATAAGAGAGAAATTCAATGAACTTAGCATTTTGGAGGACAATGATTTAGAATTATACCTCATTCTTCTAAAATCCAAAAATGAATTAACTGGAAGTGAGATTTCTAAAAAATTACCGGATTTAAAAAGAACACACGTTTATTCCATCTTAAATCGTCTTCAAGAAGGGGGCTGGATTGAACTGACAAATCCTAATAAGCGCCCAGCACTTTATAGAGGGATCAATCCATCGAGAGCTCTTGAAAATATTATTAAGAAACGTGAAGAAAATGTTAAAAAAATAAAAGATCTACATGTATATATTAAAAGTGAGGTGGAACCTCTTCTTAATTCCGAGCAACTCTATGGGGGGAGAATTTCAAACACTTTTGTCATTCCCACCATTTCAGAATTATATAGATTAATTATCGAACATTTAAAACAAGCGGAGAAACGAATCATGATGCATGTTTCTGCGCAACTATTTTCCGAACTGCAGGAGCCCATCTTGAACGCTATTACTAAAACTTTGGAAATGGCCATGACAGAGGGAGTTAGAAATTCATCGGAATATCGGAGAGATCATTTTCCAATAGTAATCGTGGGCATGGAAGAAGAAGAGCAAGAGGATGAAATTAGAAAATGGAAAGAATTATCTCCCGTACTTCTTATTTTTGAAAAGGGAGTATTAGCAGCTCAGTTAATTGTAATAGATGACAATGTATTTATTAATAACGTGGGTACAGGTTTTGGATTAGCCCTTCGAATTTTAGATACGAGTACCGCTTCAGTTTATGCTACGATGCTTACCCAAACGTTCATAGAAAAAGAATGTGAATTGTTAGGAAAGTCCGACATAAATCTTATTGGCAAGGCTCTAGCAGAGAATGATAAAATTAGAAATTTAATAGAAAAATTGTTTGATCAGGGTTGGAAGATGATCCCAGATCATTCAATGGCAAGGGATTATGAGATGGGTATTGTGGCTCCCGGCACTGAACGGCATTTTTATCGCATATGCGCCATCCAATTTCATCCTTTTACAAAAACTAAATCAAAAGAAGAACAAGTTAAAGAGCTGTATGAGTTTAATCTAGTTAATGGGAAAATCTATATCAATCGAATTAAGAGACAATTCATGATTATAGCTCGTGCGGATACGGTTAACATGTTCGGGCAAGAAATGTATGTTCTTAAAATCACGTTTAAAGTAAAAAAAGAATGGATTCCTATCGTGGGAGAGACCCCAAAATTAGAATCTGTCGATATAAATGGAGAAGCAATAGTGAGTGCCACGTTTAATTTTGAGGATCAAGGAGCTTTATGTGTCTGGGGAATAAATCCCGATCGCGTGAAATATATCTTAGATTTACTTTTTGAAGAGAATTAGCTTATTCTCTAAAGCACGTCGCTTACGTCTTTAAAGAATCTTCGATAGAGTAAAGGACATTTCAAATTTAATTTTCGAAGGAAAATAAGGTCTTAAAAAGAGAATTTTAAACTACAAAGAATTATTCTTCGGAAAATTAATTACCATCTTTCAAGAATAAAATCCGTCATATGTGCTCGTGCTTCCTTTACTTCTTTAACATTAATATTCAATCCCATAAAGCCATGAGGCATTTCTTCCCAAAGGTCTAATTTTACTTCAACTCCTGCAGCTCTAGCTTTTTCTGAGAACCGCACAGAATCATCCATTAAAATGTCATGCGATCCTACTTGTACAAAAAAGGGAGGGAGCCCCGCCAAATCTGCAAAAAGTGGAGATAGTAAAGGATCCTTGGGATCTTTTTCACCACAATACCATTTTGAAGATACCTCCAAAAACATTTCGTTTAACACCCCATCATATACCGCTTTAGCTTTAATAGATTTCCCCGAAAGAGACAAATCAAGCCATGGGCAGAGCAATATGGTCATTCTTGGCAGGGGAGACCCCAGTTCCCTTAATTTAATTATCGTTGCTAAAGCTAATCCTCCTCCAGCAGAAGAACCAATAATGATTATATCTTGAGATTTAACATTCTTTGAAGTGATAAGCCATTGATATACTTCGATACAATCTTCTAAACCTAAAGGAAAAGGAAATTCAGGAGCTAAACGATAATCTATTGAGAGACCATTCACCCTCAGGTTCTCAATACAATAACCTAAAAATCCTCTACTTTGAACTGCAGAACCCGCATAATAGGACCCGCCATGAATGTAATAAATGACTTTCTCGGAAAGAGCTCCAGAAAATGAGACCCATTCACATGGGATCTTATCACTGACCTTGAATTCTTTCCAACTTACTTTTTCAGATAAAACGGGAGGTGTTCCAAGTAAAATTTCTGCTTGTCTCAGTTTTTGTGCATTAAGCTGTTCGGGCTTCATGTATTTTAAAATCCTGGTTTGCATTTTTTTAAGATCGGTTTTATATTTTCTTAGTTCTTCGCTTATCATAATTCTTTTAGGACTATTCTTGTAAGTATTACTAAATTAATGATTAAAGACTTTTAAATTAACAGAAATTTGAAAATAATAAAAAAATATTAATAATTATAAGTAGGTTTTCCTTCCTCATCCCATCGCCTTAACTCATAATAAAGAGGCAAGAAATCTTCAATAGGGGGTATGTTTCCCATGGTAGCTCCTTTTTTAATTGGAATTCTAAATCGGGCGCTTAATTTATCATCAGATTTGGTTATTCCGCATTCCATGTTATATTTTCGTTTCATGTTGAAATTCCTCTCTCCCACGGCCATCCAAGTATCTACAGTATAATTTCTTCCCGTGATTGCATTTAAAGCTTCAATCCAAGGAGTGATTTCAGGTATCCATTTAAATCCAAAAATGCATCCTCCACATGCCGAGTAGGCTTCACTGGAATCTTGTACTTTAATTACGGATTCTACCACAATAGGTTCTTTGGATAATCTATCAATCTTTTCTACTAATCCCAGTTCCTTTTTTACATACATTGCTGAAGATAAATCCATGGGCATGTAACAGTGATAAGCACCTCTAGGAGTAGTAACATAATCTAAAGCAGTTAAATTATTAGATCGAGGTTCATGGGCGGGAACTTCCAAACCTTTTACGTGGACAGAAAGATCTTCGGGTAAATTTTTCATCTCTATAAATTTTTTAACTCCTTCAGCAAGATCATTACCAATACCTTCTCGATTAGCAATTCTTTCGATTAAGAGTTCAATAGCATCTTTAGCCCCCCAAAAAGCATTTTCCGCCACTAATTTTTTTAATACCGGTTCATTGATCTCGTCTTTTAGAAATCCGCGTTCTAAGCTTTCAAAAAACGTACTCAAGGTAGACCCAAGGGAGATTGTATCCATTCCAAGGTCATTTGCCATGTAATTCCATCTAATTAGCGCATCCAAATCATCCACCAACAAATTTGCTCCTAACATTGCAAGTGTCTCATATTCAGGCCATCTTATCCATTCATTCCGATAACATACCTCTTTCGCACATCCCACTGGGCAATTAAAGCACGCATTGGTTCTATGTTTCATTTCAAAAAGTGGATTACCTCCAATATTCTTTATTTTTGGCCAGCGACTCATTGTATAGTTTTTAATGGGAACATCTCCCATATGCGGGCCATTTTCCATGCCAAGGGTTGTACCATATTGCACGTGTACAGAAAATAAAATATATTCTAAATCCACTAAACCACGAATTTTTTCCACGGCTTTAGAAAGAGTTTCTTCGTCATCTACGGGAATCTTGTTAGTTCCCCTTACGGCTATGGCTTTCAAATTTTTACTCCCCATGACAGCCCCTAACCCACACCTTCCTGCTGCGCGATCTCTTTCATTCATAATGGATGCATATTTAACCAAATTTTCACCGGCAATCCCAATGGAAGCAATGCGAATCATTTTATCTCCGAGTTCTTCTTTAATGAGGCTATTTACTTCATAATTCCCCTTGCCCCAAAGATGTGTTGCATCCCTGATTTCCACATCATTATTTTTGATCCATAAATATACTGGTGAATCGCTCTTACCCTCAATAAGTACGTGCTCGTGCCCCGTTTTGCGTAATTCCCTGCCCCAAAATCCTCCGGATGAAGATTCACCTATGATTCCAGTTAAAGGAGATTTTGCCATGATAAAATGCCGGCTGCAAAAGGGGACCTTCGTTCCACAGAAAGGGCCAGTTGAGAATATAAGATAATTTTTTTCATCAAATGGTTTAATATCGGGAGAGACTTCCGAGGTAAATATGGCAGCAGCGACCCCATTCCCACCAATATATTTCTCAGAAATATCATTAGCTACTTCTTTTACAGAAACATTCCCATTACTTAAATTAACCCCTACTATCTTTTCTATAATCTTTCACCTCTCTTCTGGTTATAATCCTAATTCTTTCATCTTTTGCAACATTATCTTCTTTCTTTCAGAAGTAATATCGTAAAACTTCCAGAAAACAATGGTAGCAATAAAAATTAATATTAAAGGTATCAATGCCAAGTGGGACAAAATTCCAAATTGAGCTAAAGGTGATTGCGTTTCTGCACCCTCAATAAACCCTGTCATTTGATGCACTATGGCAAAAATTAGGGATTGGGCAACAATAGCTAAGCGAGCAAAAAAAGCGCGGATCCCATTAAAAGTGGACTCTTTCCGCCTCTTTAGGTTTATGATCACGTCATCTATGACATCGGCACTAATAGGAATTGTGAGAGTTGTCCAAAACCCTGCAAAACTAAAGCCATAGGGAATCACCATTATTGCAGTTCCTATAAGCCCTAATTCGCCTATGAACATTAACGGGATTTGAGCAACGACTAACAAAAATCCTAAAATTATTAATAATTTCTTATTATTATTCAATTTTTGCCCTATCTTAACCCAAATTGGAACGCCCGAAAGAGTACCGATAAAATAACCTAAATATACTATTAATGCAGCATCCGAGGATTCTTGTAATACGTACCTGACGACATAATGAATGGAACTCCCCAAGCAACCCATGAGAACTTGATTCATGAAATAAACAAAAATAAAGATTAAAAAATTCTTTTGCTTCAAAGCGGAAACCATGAGATGGACGAATGAATCATTTTCGACTTGATGTTCTCGTTCAAGATAATTTACAATCCGGCTTTTATCTTCTCGAACTCCCGGGATTAACGCAACTAGAACTACTATTCCACTAAAAAAAATAACCCACGCCATAAAAGAATAGGAGGATCGATTTCCATAACTAACTAATAGGGAAGGAACTATAAATCCTAACATCATTGCAATAAATCCCATCGTTCCTGAAAACCCTTGAACTCTCCGCCGTTCCGTGTCTAAGCGGAATTTTTCAGGTACGAGAGAGTAATACGACACGGAATATATCGAATAAAAGGTATCATATAGACACATCGAAATCAAGAGCCAAAAGAATAAAAGAAGGGTATTTTGCGTCGGATCCACATCTGGAGCAGAATACATCAAAACGAGGCAAATAAACCAAGGCACTGCTGAACCAAAAATCCACGGAAAGCGCCTCCCCCATTTCAACCAAAACTTTTGAGGGCGATCTACAAGATAACCAATTAATGGGTCATTTATCGCGTTCCAAATGGCATACAGGCTAAATGCGAGAGATACTAACCAGACGTTTAACCCAACCTCAGTTTCATAATAAAAGAAGCCAAATGCACCAGCAGCGGCATTAAAAAATTCTGATAGGAACACACCGCAACCAAATGAAGCCATGATTAGAGAAGAATTTTTTTTATCTTTAGTTGATTTTACTTGTTCCTCATTTGAAATATTCATAATTGATACATTTTTAAATCCTATAATTATAGATAATTGCAAATTAATTCGCAAAATATTTAAATCTTGTGATTGCTTTGTCATTGTTCTGACAACAAGTTTTTTTAAAGCAGGATGATTATTGAGAATATCATCATTCAGATTATTTCTTGCAAGAAATTTTATATAATCATAAATTTCAAATGAATCAATGAGATGATTGATCCATTTCCAACACTGATTATATTAATTGATTAAAATGAAAGTAACGAAATTTATTACATTTTCCCTCAAAAGCTACTGATGCGAGATAACCAGGAGCAGGAATAAAATTGTGAATGCTCCAGTTAGGGATTATTTTGCTATATTGCTCAATTTCAACATTACGCGTCATTTCATTTTTTAATAGAAAATTTTCACATATATTAGGAGAATTGATTAACCCCGTTCCAATTGCTTTATGATAAGCTTCATACTTCGTCCAGTAGTTAAAGAATGCTTTTAATAGACGATTTTTTGATAATGGACGAAATCTAAACTGCTCTTTATTAGCAATATAGCGAGAAAGAATTATTTCGAAGTTAGGAAATTTCTCAAGGTACTCTACATCAACTCCTATTCTCTTATTAATTGCGAATACAAATAGGATAAGATTATTCGAATGTGATATATTGAAAAAAATATTTTGCGGATCGATTAGCTTACTTAAAAAGGGTTTCCCCTTAGAGTTATACCGAAAATTAATATGATTTGGCTTTATTTTTAAGTAATAACTTAAAATAGTTCGTAATGCCCCATGAGTAATAATGTAGCATAATCCATCCTTTTTAAAATAGAATTTACATGCCTTCATTTTCTCCTGATCCGAGAGTATGAGATTAAAATTATAAATAATTTGATAAGAATCATCCAAATCTAATCTCCAGATATGAGTTTCTTTTATTGAGAGTTCAATAGGGAATTTTGGATGTTTCCACGCAGGAAAATGTTTAATTGACGGGTGTTGGTGTTTTAATTCCATCTTTTAACCCTCTTCTAATATTTTAAAAATAATTATTGATATTCCTTTCCAAATTCACTAATTTCATTTGAAGGTAATGTTTTATATGTTATATCCTTCTTGTATCGTTATGATTTTTCTATTTAAAAAAAAAGATATCTGTTTAAATTTAGGTTAATGAACATAAAAAAAAGATTATTTTTCCTTAAAAAGAGAGCTCTTGAAGTTATTCCCCCTATTTTAAAAAGATTAGAAGGTTATAGCTTTAGATTGGGATATCCCCTCTTAAAATTCTGTATTTTAGTCATTTCCATATTCAAAGAATATTTTGGAGATTTAGAACTAATTGAAAAAAGTCCCAAAATATTAATATATCAGATGGGTAAGGTAGGTTCTACAACCATTGCGAAATCCTTGGAAAAGGAAGGATTTCTCAATTATCAAGTAAACTGTTTAGTTCTTGAAAATATAAAAAGATGGAAGATTCCCCGAACTGGTTATAGGGATAGTATTTATATACAAAGAAAGCTAGCACGAGAGTGGACACCTAAAAAATGGAAGATAATTTGCTTAGTAAGAGAACCTATAATTCGAAATATATCTTCCTTTTTCCAAAGGTGGGATTCCCATTATTATTATCGATATTTCAAGAAATATTGCGGTAAGAAAAGAACTATTAGTCAATTAAAAGATATTTTTATTAAATCGTATCCTCATGATTTTCCATTAACATAGTTTGATTTAGAGTTGAAAAAGGTATTTGGAATCGATATATATTCAGTAAACTTTCCTAAAAAAAAAGGATATCAAATATATAAAACTAAAAACAAGCTTGAAATTTTATTAATTAGGTTAGAAAATCTCACTCAATATGCTCCAGTTGCTTTTAAAGAATTCTTAAACGTCGATGAATTTACTCTTGAAAATTCCAATGTTTCTGAAACAAAATTTTATTATCCAATATATCGAAAATTTATCTCCGAGAAATTTCTTTCTCAAGTTTATGTAGAAAAATTATATAATTCTAAATACGCTCGACATTTTTATACAGAAGAAGAACTCGAGAATTTCAAAAGAAAATGGCTATAACTTTAATTAATATGGAGAATTAAAGAAGGTAATCGCGTATATTTTAAATTAAAGAGAAAATAGTGAGTGAAAGTTTTAATATATTAGATGAGATTCCCGTTTTTAAATTCAATTTTCTATTAGTTTTATGTATTATTTATAAATTTGATAAATCACATTATTTTCTTTAGTTTAAATTTAATTATAAACCCATCCAAGTAATTGCTAAATTGTAATTTAATGGAGGGAATATTTTGGCCCAATTGGATTCTAACTTGAATGATGATAGATTTAGCCATACAATTTATTCTCTTATAGCAAAATGGGCAGAAAAACGGCCAAATTCTATTGCAATTAAGGGGCTTAATCGTTTTCCTCTTACTTACTCTCGTTTATACCAACATATTAAGAAAACTGTTGAAAGTCTAAATGAAATGGATATAACTAGAGAGGATCGTGTTGCTATAGTATTACCTAATGGTCCAGACACGGCAACGGCTTTTTTATCACTTACAGCAGCTACTACTTGTGCTCCTCTTAATCCTAATTATAAGATCAAAGAATTTGATTTTTACTTTTCGAATCTAAAAGCTAAAGCACTTATAATACCAACTGATATGGAATCCCCAGCAATAAAAATTGCAGAGAGACAAGAAATGGGAATTATTTACTTATCCCCCTTGTCAGAGGCAGGTCTTTTTACCCTTGAAAGTAAAATTGTTAACCCTAATGTTCATAAACAATTTACTCAATCCGATGACATTGCACTTATCTTACATACCTCGGGAACAACATCTCGACCTAAATTGGTACCCCTAACGCATTATAATCTATGCACCTCAGCTAAAAGTATTCAAAAAACGCTTCAGCTTCAAGAAGAAGATTGTTGTTTAAACATCATGCCATTGTTTCATGTTCATGGGTTAATTGGTGCTTTACTATCAACGATAATCGCTGGGGCAAGTATCGCTTGTACTCCTGGTTTTTATGCTCCTCATTTTTTTGAATGGGTGAAATTATTCAAGCCAACGTGGTATACTGCTGTACCAACAATGCACCAAGCTATATTGGAGCGTTTGAAGAAATGCAAAAAACCTTTAAATTATAATAAGTTACGCTTGATTCGTTCCTCTTCTTCCGCTTTATCTCCTAAAGTAATGAATGAGCTGGAGGAGATGTTTAATGTTCCGGTGATAGAATCCTATGGAATGACGGAAGCTTCCCATCAAATAGCCAGCAATCCCCTTCCTCCCTATAAAAGAAAAGCTGGATCTGTAGGTTTACCTACTGGTCCTGAAATAGCGATAATAGATGATAATGGAAATTTTTTAAAGAAGGGAGATATCGGAGAAATCGTGGTACGAGGTTCGAATCTATTTAGAGGTTATGAAAACAATCCCAAAGCAAATGTAAGTTCTTTTATTAATGGTTGGTTCCGCACGGGAGATCAAGGGTATTTTGATGAAGATGATTATCTTATTATCCGCGGTAGGATTAAGGAAATTATCAATCGAGGCGGTGAGAAGATTTCACCTAAAGAAATCGATGAAGTTCTATTAAATCACCCAGATATCTTACAAGCAATGACTTTTGCGGTCCCAAGTTCTAAATTAGGGGAGGAAATAGGAGCAGCAATTGTTCTACGGGATAATGTAAATATAACTGAATGGGATGTTCAAATGTACGTGGCTAATCAATTAGCAGATTTTAAAGTCCCCAATCACATACTATTTTTAGAAGAAATTCCAAAAGGTCCTACTGGAAAATTACAGAGAGTGAATTTAGCTAAAAATTTAGGATTACTATCTATTTCCATAACGGAAAAAAATAGAGCATTATACAAAGCCCCTGAAACTCCCATTGAAGAAAAATTAGTAAAGATATGGTCTGAAGTATTACGTTTAGATCAAATTGGAATTAATGATAATTATTTTCAATTGGGGGGCGATTCAATACAAGGGGCAATCATTCTTTCTATAATTTGTGATTCCTTTCATTTAAAAAGAATTCCATTGTCCATTTTCCTTCATGCACCTACAATAAAGAAAATGGCTCAAATATTAAACCAAAAAGACTTCGCGATTCCTTCCGCATCTTTAGTTGCAATTCGTAAAACGGGTATTAAACCACCGATTTATTGCGTGCACGCTTGTGAGGGAGAAATTATGTTCTTTAATACCTTAACCAAGTACCTTCCCCCAGAATTCCCTTATTACGCTTTAAGGGCACAAGGTCTTGAGGGGCTGCAGGAACCTTATACGAGAGTTGAAGATATGGCGTCTCATTACGTGAAAGAGATTCGGGCAATTCAACCAATTGGTCCATATATCTTAGGAGGAGCCGGGGTTGGAGGAATAATTGCATTAGAAATGGCTCATCAACTAGCCTCTAAAGATGATAATGTGGAGTTACTCATTTTAATAGACACGATCTTGCCTCATTCCTTGCAGTTAGAGCAGACATCAATTAAACCGATATGCCAACTTAAATCCGTTATACAAGTTCTTTTCAATCTAGTATCGCAAATAAGGTTACGCGGACTTGCAAATTATTTCCAGGAAATCATATTTCCAAAAACCACAAGAAAAAACTATATTTTAAAATTCGGCCTTTATCGCTATAACGTTATTGAGAAGACGCAGAATGCTACAGAGAAATACAAGCCTAAAAAATATGGGGGTCCAGTCGTGTTATTCATGTCAAGTAAAAGAACTCGATTTCCAAGAGATCCCAGATTTCGGATAAATCCTTGGAAACAGATTGCGATTGGAAAATTCAATGCTTATATAATTCCAGGTCAACATTTGGATATTTTAAAGGAACCAAATGTTAAATTATTAGCTCAAATTTTAAAATATTTCCTAAATAGAATAAAAACATAAGAAAGTCATTGAAATTTTCTGAATAATTTCATATTTATAAAGATAACAAAGAAACTGTGTTTAACTTCTGTAGAAAAGATGAATGAAAGTATTTTAAAGATTTTATGCCCTTTTTTCCCTAAAGGATTAATATATAAAAGAAAATGAAGCGTAAGCATAAATCTCTTTTATCCTTAATGTAAAAAGGTTGTTTAAATATTTTAATAACTTAATTTAGAATTGTTCTCAAAAAGAAAGAAAAAAAAGATGAAAATTTAAGGTTATTCTTGCATTAAGTAGTCCTTTAATCGTTTTGGCAAAAAGAATCCGAAGTAAAATTCAATACTCGATGAAATCAACAGAATTCTAACTAATATTAATGAAAGCGGGTCTAACAAAAATAAGGCTTCTAATATAGATCCTATCACGAAAGATAAAAATGCTGCGAGTAAGAACCTTCCTTTCCATTTAATCAAGATATCATTGGCTTTTAGAGAGTCATATGAGAACACTAACCCCGTGATTGTTAAGGTTATTAATCCAAAAATTTGAAAAGAAACGGCAAATGGGGTCAATTGGGAAGTAAAGATACCTTCCTCAATTCCCGTACCAATCAAATCGGTATTAATATTCAGCATAATAATTAGCGCAATTTCGAATGCTAAAGATATGATGAAATAAATCGTCGTGAATATCTTGGTATATTGAGGATAAATAATAGCTGTAAAGGAATAGATCCATAACACGACTGCGATCGGACTGAATGCATTTTCAATCAAGAGATACATGAAAGGACTATATCTATAATCAAAAAGCGCTATTAGTACGAAGGTACTGGAAGAGACCCACCAAGCAGAAGTAATGAATACCCAAGATAATCCCACCGTAATGAGTGTAAACTTCTTATAAGTAAAATACTTGGAGAGTATTCTTATACCCACGATCAATGAGATAATAACTAAAATCAAGCTTAGACTTCCATATAATACATCTTCATAGGCTAAATCTTCGATTCCCATCAGAGTTTACCCCTCTTTTTTATATAACCTAATATAATTCATGAAATTTAGAAATAACTTTTAATATAAAAACTTGATTAAAAGCAAATTATCACATAATATTTCTTTAACAGAGTACACATTTTTGTCAAGAGAAAATGCCACTTGTGTTTCTTAATCAACCATTAAAGATTTTTTAATTTTACCAACATAGGCTAAAATTTTTAATGTTCAAATATTAAAAAGAAGAGAAAATGAAATTAAACCCAAAATTGCTGAGAATTATTGACTTGTCTTCGATCTTTTTAAATCTCTTAAATAAAGGAAAAAGTTGAAAATTCATAGAGATCAATCTAAATAGTCTCGCGTTTAAGAAAAGTAATATAGAGCATATATTAGGGATTTAAGAAAAATGACCAATCCTTTACATTAAAAAATCAATCGGATAAGTTCCATGATCCGCTAATGCATCATGATAAGCTAGAAAATTTTCTAACTTACACCATTGCGTTATAGAATGAGAGGAGGAAATGATATGTCCGCCATTCTTAGAAATGTTTTTCAAAAGAAACTTAACGTAATGACGAGTCTCTTGAGGCGTACCCTGGGTTAGTAAGGGAATTGGTACATTTCCCACGATGACTAAATCATTTCCATATTTTTCCTTTATTTCAACGATATCATTTCCCGCAGCTTGTTCAATTGGATGTAAAGCATCAATCCCACATTCAATGAAGTGGGGTAACATTTCCATTACATATCCACATGAATGCATCAAGATTTTACCCCCAGCTTTATGTATTTTTTCGCAAAACTTCTTAATCCCTTGTTTGAAAAATTCATTGAACATTTTAGGAGAGATCATGCTCTTTTCTTTTAATCCAATATCATTAGTCATGTAGAGATATTCTCCTCCTTCTTCTATGATTCTCTCTCCGACTTTGATGGAAAAGTCACTCATCTGTTGAACTATTTTATGAATGAAATCCTTATGTTTGATTAGCAATCTAAATAACATTTCAAATCCGAATATTCCACACAATTCTTCAAAAAACGCGCAACCATAAGCCAAGAACACGGGAACTATATCTAATTTTCTACATTCTTTCATAGTTGATTGAACTAGAGTCCAATTCGCGGGATGATCTGCGTTAAAATCCATGTATTTATCCCAATCCTCAATGTTTTGCATGAACCCATGTCTAGTATGGGCTCCATCGGGGCTTGTACGCCATATGAGGCGTTCATTGGAGTCTCTGACCACTCTATTATTTTCCTCGCAATGGAAATCTTTAAAAAGAATCTTATTAAATACCATCGGCACCCCCGGTTCTGTAAGAAACATGTCATAGTTAAATTGCTTATGCAATCTCGTTCTTTTTTTTACTGATCCTCCCGTAAAACGTCGTAAACTTCGTGGATCAGTAATTAAGCTTTCCAGGGAAGAAAGAAATGCAGGATTGCCATGAAAGCTTGCTATAATCTCTGGTGAGAAAAAGAGGATAGCGGAACCGCTCCTTTGACCATCTGCTGTAGGGTTTAAATCCTTGATTTCGATGGACCCCTCATATTTAGGTACCCGATCGGGTATTTCTTTATTAAATACAGCTTCTATTCGCTTAAAAGAAGTCCAATCATTCATATTAAATAAATTAATTGATCGAAAAAATAAAAACTCTAAGAAAATTAGGTTTTTTTTTTTGATAGAAGAGTGATTCTCTAAATGAACAGCACTATTTTTTTTAGACTTTATTTTATTAATCACGGTTCTCTTTTTAATTATACTTTAAACAAGTTTGTTCCAAGACCGATCTGTAAAGTGTGTATTTCATATCTTAAATTTTACAAAATTTTATAGTTAAAATTGAAAAGCAAATTATTTTGCTAGGGCTTTAACCCTTTCATCCCTATCAGTATTAGCAAACTCGTTTGATTTTCCAAGCATAATTATAATAGGGAAATTGCAACTTAGGAGGAAATCAAGGACGATTTTAAACCCTTTTTTATGCATTTTCTCATCGATTATAAAGGGAGGTGTTTCTTGAGAAACCATCTTAAAAATTTCATTTAATGAAAATACCTAATATAAATAAAATTAGCAATGATTAAAGAGACCTAATATTGTGATAGGTAACAAATTTGAGAGAGATTTAATTTTTCTTCTTTAAAGATTTATTTGTCATAACCATGGCAAATCTTTATATATCAAGAAAAATTTTTTATGTTAATCAACTTTGTCAAAAAAAAATTAAGAAAAAAGAAATAGGGGATTTTTTAAATAAAATAATCGAGGAAAATTTTTCATGATGGAGCAAAATGTAGAAGTTAAACAATCCACAAGAACGATTGCTTCCTATTCAATCGCTAACATGTCATTTGAAGCCTATTTTTTCATCATCGGAACATATCTCTATTACTTTTGGGAAGTGGAAGTTGGACTTGCTGTATGGTTAGTAGCATTGGGATATGCCATCTACGCTATAGTCAACGCAATTAACGATCCGCTAGTAGGATTTTTGATTGATAAACCAAATCGTCTATGGAAAAAATGGGGAAAGAGATTTCCGTATATGCTTTTATTTACCGTTCCTTGGCTATTGTGCATTTACTTAATTTTTTCACCACCTAACGTAAGCGCTGTAACAGACGCGATGTTGCTTTTTGGATGGTTAGTGTTTTCGACTTGCTTATGCGACACTTTCTTTTCTGTAGTAGCATGTAGCCAAGCAGCATTATTTCCGGATAAATTTCGTTCCCAGCAAGATCGGAGAAGAGTATCTGGCTATTTAAATCTTTTTAGTTTACTAGGGACGGTTGTTGGCGCACTTATTCCTCCCATGATCATCATATATGGTGATAGATCATCATTCGCATCAATGGCGCTTGTTATGATCGCGATATTACTTGTTCTTTTTGCCCTTTTTATCCCAGGTATACGAGAACCTAAATGGATGAGAGAAAACTATCTCGAGGGGGGAGAAGTGAAACAGGTAGAAAACATTGGATTTATTGATACAGCTAAAAGAGTATTTAGACAGAAGAACTACGTTGTTTTAATGGTTATATACCTCATGAGCGATATTGCATCGGCCTGCTTAATGGCTTCTCTTAATTACGTTATCGTATATGTCTTGGGACAATCAGCAGATATGCTGATGATATTAATGCTATTATACATCATCGGCTCAATAGCGTCAATTCCTATCTGGTTAAAGTTGTCCCAAAGAATGAACAACAACAAAAAGTTATTAGCAATTGCGTGCATTGTCAATTTGGCATTTTTGGTTCCAATCGGGCTTATATCAGTGTTAGGGCTCTTTTTATTCCTTGCTATTTTCTTGGGAGTGGGCATGACGGGATTTAAAGTAGGGTTAGTACCTTTAGCGGGGGATGCCCTTGATGAAGCCGTTGTCGTTAATAATAGGCATATAGAAGCTTCCTTTACCGGATTCAGGACTTTTATCTTGCGTTTTTCATTAGTAGCTCAGTCCGTGATTTTTGCCACGGTCCATACCCTTACTGGGTTTAATCCAGTACCTGACGTTCAACAAACTCCACTCGCAGTCTTCGGCATTCAACTTCATTTCGCTTTGATTCCTGCGATATTTTTCGCTATCGGCATCATCATCTTTTGGAAATGGTATGGCTTAACTCCTGAGAAAAGTCAAGAATTAAAAGCAAAGATTAAAGAATTAGGTCTTTAAAATATTAATCAGCATTTACTTTTTTTTATTTTTTTTAGTGTTTTTCCCATTATTGGAATTCCGGCAATATTTTACTTTTATCTTATCACCCCGCATAGTTTTTTTTCCACAGATAAAAACATTTCCACTAATATATCTTGATTTTGATTTCATATCTACGTGTAAGAATGAACTTTTTGAATTCGTTTACAATATTTTCATTGAGCATGTTCAGAAAAATGAAAAAAGTGATCTAATTATTTATACAATTAAAATTAGAAAAAAAAAGCTAAGCCAGTTTAAATTCAAACGTGCGAATCTCAAATTTATTGACATAAAAGGACAACATTCCGATCTCTTCATCCCATTCAAACTTGTTATCTTCTTCCCTTTCAATTAAATCTACGGATATAATTCTTTCAATTTGTTTGAATAAGGAGGAATTTAGTTTTACTTTAACATTAGTAGGGATTCCAGAAACCTCATAGAATCGCGCGATGAGGGAGTTATTATTATTCCATTCCTTGAATTTTAAAGCACTGAGCATTACGTTTTCATTAAGAATTTCTAAAAGGCTTTTATTGAGAAAGGAAGTGTTATTTTGAGTTTTGGTGGTATTTTGTACTGGTATTACCATCACGGGATTATTGAATTCTTCTGCACTTCTTTTAACCACTACATTGGGTCTTCCGTCGGCAAACTTTAATGTACCCGCTTCGTGGGGAAGCAAGGCATACCTACATCTAAAGGGACCCAATCCGCTATACTCCGGTACTTGATGATTGAACTTTTTCATGTTCATCTCGCGTTCAATATTCGACCATGCTTCTGGAGCAGTCACGGGGTATCTGCAGGCTCGTAACAATGTCAGTCTAAAATCTCCTCCATTCACGTCAAAGGCATATTTTCCTTCGTTTAATAAAGCAATTCCCCAAGAATTATCCGGGGTGCTCAAGTCAAAATATTTATGGCATATTTTTTCATATCTTGCTTTATCGCAGGGGACTTCAGGATTTGTTTTTGACTGTAAAGCACAAAACATGCTGTCTGCATGCACATGCTCGGCATTCGTTGCGGTTGAATATAAGATTTTTAACATTATATCTTTTTGTTTCCAATCTGCCATGTATTCAAAAAATATTTCCGGTTTTTCCTTGAAAAGCGTGATGGTTTGACTGACGGGACTTACTCCTAGAGTCTTAGATATCATGATCGTATTAAAAATCGGACCTTGTTCACTTATTTTGATATTAACGTCCTGCTCGTTTGATAGGGGAATGGGATACTGCCAATACTCATCTTTTATATTCCAAGCATGAAATCCTACTTGAACATCATCCAAAAATCCAAGACTAAGATTTGATGAATCACCTTTTATCAAATTCCGATTTTGATTAATCCCATTGCTCGTGATTTCATTCATTGCTCCATTTTTTGGGTTTATTTTTAATTGTATTAGATTATTAGAAATTGCGTCTTGAGTTACATTCAACTTGGAGTTCGATGTAAGTTCATTTGCTTGTTCCCCCTCCAATAAGGTTACTTTTGCTATGACGTAAGCTAGGGGGTTCAAATCTAAAATGGTCCACCATCCCGCAGGTCTATTACCAATTAGATCATCCGATTCTTTGGAAATAGGTTGGCAAATTTCTATTTTTTTTTCCGAGTTACATGTTTCGATTTTAGCATAAGGAGGTTTTCCTTCAGAATCAAGTTCAGGGAGCACGTTGAAGATCGTAATAGGAATAAAAATTCTGGCTTTTCTTTTCCATGAGAGTGAATTAAAAAGGAATACGTGGGCCATATCATTGTTTTTAGCATCCTTTTCTTGGAATGTTAAAGCAGAGGAAATATTCTTTTTTATTTTAGAAATGATGTTATCTTGTTCCATCCAATCTTCCCATACTTCGTCATACACTTCTGGAATGGAACTTCCAGGAAGAGTATCATGGAATTGATTTTTTAATGTTATTTTCCAGAGCTTTTCAAGCTGAGGCATTGGATATTCGCATGTTTCATTTTCTAATGCAGCGATTAACGCCAATATTTCCAAAGATCCAATCAGATTTTCAAATTTACGATTTTGCCTTTTAACTACTGCATGGTTCGAAAAGCATCCTCTGTGGGTTTCCAAATACATTTCGTCTTGCCAGATTGGAAATTTATCCGCATATTTCTCAATGGAGGTAAAGAAGGTTTCCACGGTACTCCATTTAAAAGTAGGTAGTTCTGCCAATTTGTTTGCCATGGCGACTTCTTTATGCGTAGGACCGTGCCCTCCATCCCCTTCTCCAAAGAAATAACCAGCATGAGGACAAGCTAAATTTCTATCAATGTGGTTTTCATACTCACTATAATCGTCCGTATAATTCCATGCTTTTTTCCCACCTTCTTTTAAGAGATGACGTCCTACTTCATACTTATCCCAACTCTCCAAAGAATTATCTCCCATGTTGAAATTTGCGGTTAATATGCGCGTTCCATCAGGTCCTTGCCACCAAAAATGAACGAATGGAAAAGTGGTGATTCTATTCCAAGTTATTTTTGTTGTCCAGAAATATTTCGCTCCTGACTTTATTAATATCTGAGGTAATCCGTGATTATATCCGAAAGAATCTAAAAACCATTCAACTTTTGGTAAAATACCGAAATTATCTTTAAAAAAGCGCATACCATACAATCTCTGCCGGATAATCGCTTCTCCAGAAGGCATTTGACAATCCGGTTCGACATAAGAACCGCCCACCAATTCTATATTCCCTTTCTTTACCGTTTCTTGAATATTTCTAAATAATTCGGGATTATCTTGTTTGATCCATTCTAAAAGAATAGGTTCGCTCAAGGCAAAATGAAAGGTTTCGGGAAACATGTGGGAATGTAAAATGGCCTTTTGGAAGGTCCTTTGTGCTTTTTTTCTGGTTTGGATGAATGGCCACATCCATGCCACATCAATGTGTGACTCTCCCACCATGTGGATGGTTAAGTCTTCAAACTTTAACGTCTTAGAAATCTTATCTTTCCATCTCTTTAATTTTCTTTGAAATTTTATCTCTTTTTTACCACCTAACCATCTTTCCCGAACCTCTTCCGTATCGTTCTCAGGTTCTTCAAGATGGGAGGTGTCCAATTTTTTATTGCCCGAATAAAATCCAATTTTATCTGTTAATTCTGGAGCCATTTCTCTTTCCTAAGTATAATTTACGATATTTATAATATATTAAAACTTGAAAAGATAAATAATAAAATTAACTAAAAATTATTGCTTTCCACCTTCAATTTTAAGATGTTCTACAAATAATAGGATGATAGGACAAGTCCTTAAATATATATTTTAAGGAAGGAATTCTTAATTTAAATAGAGAAAAATAATATAGTATCAATGTTAATACTTTTAGTAGAAGCCCAGTTACCCGGAATAATCATTGCATACATTATCAGTTGGCAAGTTGCAATTTATTTTATATACACCTATTTTAAATATAAAGATAAAAATCTGGGATTGAACAAAATATTACTTGCCTTCGGATTATTATATGCATTTGGATTCACAGGCGTTTTTCTACGGACGATAAACAGTTATTATCTAACCGATGTTAGTATAAAAGACCCTTTGGATGATATTTCACACGTGATCCTTATTATAGGAACTTTGCTATTTCAAATAATAGTATCCTCGAAAGATTTCAATCAAGTATTAAATATCAAAATTTCTAAATCATTAATTCTATTAAATATATTTTTTAGCTTCATGATTTTTATTAGTCATGATATTTTTATTAGAAGTATTTTAATTTTTAGTGCAGACGCAGTGGGATTAATATATATCGTATTTTTTAACTTAAGATTAATTAAATTAACTTATGGGAATATCAAACGCCGCTTGCTTTATATTATGGCCGGGGAGGTCATTTTTTTGTTAACTCTCTTAATAGGAAGTGAAGAAGTGCTTAATTTTATCTCTGTTATTTACCATGAACCATATTTGGTGATCTTGATGTTTTTACAAATTTTAGGATTAATTATCGTTATTTTGGGAATTTATGATTTTCCAGCATTTTTAGAGTTCGAGTGGAGAAAGAACTTAATAACCCTTTACATTTTTAATGAAGAAAATTTTGAATTGTTATTTCATTTTGATTTTCGTTCCTATTTTGAAAACTCAAATGCCGATACATTAATAGAACCACATAATGATTCCAAAATGCTAATTGCTTTAGGGGGGATTAAGGGCATTGAAAAAATTTTTGCCAATATAACAAATTCTGCATCTAAGAAGATAAATATCATTGCTCACGGGGATGTGACTATTTTATTGGAATATACTGATATAGGATCTCATTCCATTATTTTTCTATTAATGATACAAAAAGACATGAAAAGTATTCATTATTTTTTACAAATGATCATAGAGAAATTTGTATCGACTTATGAAACAATTTTCACTCATTTAACCAACCTTATTGGCGATAAATCAATTTTTTTCACATATTTTAATAAATTCATTATTCCATTATTAGAATAACAATAGAAAAAAGTTATTATGATAATCGTTCAATTAATATCAGCTTTCATGTTTTCTGTTATATATCCAATAACGGGGGAGTTACGATATTATTTAATAAATTTGGAATGGATTCTCGTGTTTATTCCTCTAGAATTGGCGCTAATTTTTTCAAAAAAGATAAAAACAAATAGAGGTAAAAGCGGGTTTTTACAGTATGAAGCTTTTTTAAGTATTTTCTTGGGGTATTCTTTCAGTTGGATCTTTAATATTATTGGAGATTATTATATTTATTCAACTTTCTGGAGGGATGTTATCATTAACATTGGAAATCTCATGTTAATGACGGGGGTGTTATTTTTCATTTTCCGATTGGAAAAAAGAAGCTATTTTTATCGAAAATACGTTTTTAGTACAATATTTTTTCTTGCAGAATTAATGTATGTAATTTTCCTATTCATATCATTCTCTCTTTCCTTAATATTCTTACATGCTCTTTGGATCATTTTTATTCTATTCGTGCTCATGTACTTCATACAAACTGCGAAAAATTTCTATTTTAAAAAAGGTTTTGAAAAATACAGGATCCCCTATCTGCTGTTAGTCGTGAACTTTTTTCTTCTAGTAATTGGTTATCATTTAACAGTAGAAGAGATAGTAAATTTAGCTGGGATCAATATCCGTTTAGCAGGCGATATTTTACAATTAATTAGTCTTATCTTCTTCTCAATTTGTTTATTAATTTTACCCGAATTTACAGAATACCATTGGAAAGAGAAAATTCAATGTTTATATATCGTGAAAGATTCGGGATTGTTTTTATATGAAAAATATTTCAGTCCAAAAGACAGCGAAGTGAATGTAAATATTATTTCTGGATGGGTCACCATGATTCAATTCCTTTTGGAAGAAATAACTGCCGAAAAGGACATTATTCTCATCAAGAAAGAGAAAAAAACCTTGGCCATCTGTCCTTCAATTAATGTATTGGTGATTATAATATGTGATGAGTTTTTACTTTCAATGCGAATATTATTGCAAAAATTTATAAGAGAATTCGAAGATATATACCACGGGATTCTTGAAAATTGGAATGGAGATTTAAGAATTTTCAAACCTGTCGATAATTTAGTGGAGCAATTTTTCTTTTGAAGTGTTAATTTGACGTTTAAATGCTTATACCAGGGTTTTCTATGGCTCAGCTCGTTTAAAGTTCTATAAGAGGTGATATTTAAAATGGAAAAAGATTTAGCTTTTAAGGTTTGCATTTTTGGAGAGAGTGGAGTTGGAAAATCCACTTTAGCTCAATGCTTTCTAACGGGAGCTTTTGATCCTAAAATACAAAAAACGTTGGGGGCCGCCATTCATGTGAAATTCCTCATTATAAAAAAAGCAAAAGTGACATTACAGATTTGGGATTTTGGAGGCGAGGAAAGGTTCAGGTTCTTGCTTCCTGTTTATGCTCGGGGGGCATATGGGGGAATCTTCATGTTTGACCTCACGCGAGAGTATACGTTAGAGAATGTAGAGGAATGGATAAATATTTTTCGAAGAAGTAGCATGGAAGGGGGGTCTGGCAATCCTCTTTTATTGGTAGGGGGAAAATCGGATTTAGTTGGAAGTAGAGAAGTAAAATCTAAAAAAGGTGAGAATTTAGCTAAAAAATTCAATTTTGATCATTACTTTGAATGTTCATCAAAAACTTTAGAAAATGTTGAAGAAATCTTCTTAACTTTAGTAAATCTTATTTTGAAGAAGAGCAATATTCTTGAGGATTGAGAATGGTTCCGCTCTTAATCCCATTTTTTCTTTTTAAATTGGACTGAAAGTTTCTCACATCCTTTTAAAATAAAGCAAATAATAGAATTGGTAAAGCGACTAAATAATAAATAAAATAACCATCATTTTGATCTTTTTATTTAGTCCCGTCCATGTATTCTCTTTTTCTTTGAAAAATGTAATAGTAAAAATCCACAATTTCTTCAGTAGATTTGATATTAATTTTCGGATTCAGGATTTGTATCATTCTTTTTCCTAAATGTAAAGATAAAAATTAGAAATAGGGGGATCGAGGTTACAAACATTAAAAATCCCAATAAGACATCCACTTGAAATAATCCTATGAATCCATAATCAAGCGCAATGAATAATAATGTACAAGGTGGAATCATGTCTTTCCAATACAACCTTTTTAATTTATCTCTTTTTAAAATTATTGCAAGAGAAACACCACCAATAGATAAAATCTCGAGGGGAATTACAATAAATATTGGTAAATTGTATATTGTTGGGATTAAATAGAGAATGCTAGTCAGTAATAAAAATCCTATCGCAATTGGGATGACTAAGAATAGGGTATATAATTTGCGATAAAGTGTGTCATGAGTATCTATTTCATTGATAGATAATAGTTTCAGGCGCCTTTTTTCTGCATTCCAATTGAATGAATAAGAAATCAGATACATGATGGGGATAAAAAACCACCCGATGAAATTGAAACTTGGGACTCCAAAATAGGCCCCATTTGCGCGCAACCAGGTCCATAACCCCATTTTAACTGCAATGGGATCCATCCCCCAATCCAAGCTAAGTGATATTAAGGAAGTGGTCAAGATTCGTTTCCAAGTACTCAATTCTAAGCGTTCCGCGATGATAAATGTACTATAGATAATTCCGACCCAAGCTAAGGGAATTGATAGGGCAACTTGCCCGAAGATCATGACAACATCTCGTGCATAAACATGGTTCCCCGTCTCGATACCGATGTATTCAAAAATAACGGCATAACAAAATAGAGTGATTAACATTAGGATTCTTTGCAAGCGATTTTCTTTAATATCGAAAAACACGTGAATTACAGCAAGTGCGCATAATATAAACCCTATGAAAGAAGTTAAAATACTAAATTCAACCATTAGATTATCACTAAAGTAAATGTTATTATTATTCATTTATTTTTAACCTAATATATAATTTTTGATATGAAAGAATGCATTACGATGGTTAACTTCAGAGTGAATAACAAAAAATGATTGCCCATTTCAGATTCTAATAATTAAAGGCAATACAAAAAAATTAAATGTTTTGCCTCCTTTCTCCACCACAAATGCCATCATTATCAAGAACCAGAAGTTTTAACTAAAGGATTAAAAAATGAAAGAAGATGAAATCATTAATGAGGTAAAGATCGATAATTTATATCGTCATGTAAGAAATTTAGAAGGTGTAAGACATCCCATTGATGCTTTAGAGAATTTAAACCTTGCCGCAGATTATTTTAATCAAAAATTGAAAGAATTTGGGCTTATCGTTAGGGAACAAGATTTCAAGATCGGAGATTTTCCCCCCACATTCAGGAATATTGAAGGAAGTAATTGCAAAGAAACGGAGCCTTCCATTATTTTGGTGAGTCATTATGATACCGTATGGAATTCCCCTGGAGCCAATGATAATGCTTCAAGTAATGCTTTAATGTTGGAAATTGCGCGTGTTCTTGCGAGTGAAAATATCAAGGGAAATTTTCGATTCTTATTTTCGACTTTAGAAGAATGGCATCCCCTAATAGAATTAAAGTATAGGGAACTTGCCCAAAAGCATGGAATTATAGATGATGAGCTTAACTTTACTTCCTATGCATACAAACAATTTTATGAAAAATTTAGTACGATTTTCAATAAGTATCAAGCATCAGGAAAAAGTTTCGTTAAAATTATGTCCAAAACTCTCAAGAAACTAAGAGGGGAACTCCCCGAACCCGCGATAAAATTCATGAGCGAGTATCAATATCTTTATCCTAATAAAAGTGCCCTGGATCTTTTTGGAGAAACTAACTTAATAGGGAGCCATAAATGGGTAGAAGAAGCGCTATCTCTTGGTAAGAAAATCAAAATGGCTTTATGTTTCGATGAATTAGGCACGGTCATTAAAAAATCTCATTCCCAACAAATTCCATCCTCTTTAAGTAAAGATATCTTCGAGTTATATAACGTGGATATCGAGAATGAACTGGGAGATTTTATATTTATTCTTGCTTCTGCCGAAGTTAAAAATGTTGGAGATAAATTACGAGGGTTCTGTAAATCAGATTTAATTAATCTTTCTCATGCTTATTTTTCAAATATATTTTCTGTTAATGAATTATTTCAATTTTCACGGGGATTACTCGGATCGGATCATACCAATTTTCTTAAAGCGGGAATTCCAGCAATATTTTTTACTGATACTGATGGGGAAAGAAATCCGTATCATCATACTCCCGCAGATACCATAGATAAGATAGATTTTGAACAAGTTTCAAAATTATGTAAAGCAGTATTAAGCACTTTAGTAAGTTTGGAAGAAAATTAATTCAATCTTTCCCAAATTATTTAACTCCTTGCATTTCATTCATTCAATTTTATTTTAGTAGAGTACATCTCTTTATTAAAAAGGACTAACCCCTTATTTTTAATACTTAATCAATGGCGAAGTTACGGTTCAAATAAGTTAATATCAGTTCAAAGAATATATCTTATAATTAAAATTAATAAAGTTGGTTATCACTAATGTTAAAAACTGAGAATAGATATCTCATAATAAGTTTCCACGGTGCATCGTTAGAAGGGAATCCAATTAATAGCCCAGTAGACCGAGACTTGCACATTTATCTTCCCCTAAAATATCATGAGGATTCAAAAAAGCGGTATCCTGTAATCTATTGCATCCATGGATATACGGGAAATACGAATAACCAAAATATTTACATTAAATGGAATGCCAACCCTAATTTATCATTTGATCAGATCCCCAAAGAACTCTTAAAGATGGTAGATACTGACAAATTGGCTTCTTATGAGAGATTTGACGAGCTGATATCTAAACAGAACTGGAAACCGTTCATTTTAGTACAACCAGATGCAAGTCTTTATCTTCCCCATTATTTAGGATTAAAGGAGCTCACGGGCGCGGTCAAGACGAAAGGGAGCTTTTATATTAATTCTCCATATACCGGAAAATATCTTGATTATATCGTAAAAGATGTGATCGAATACATGGATACAAATTATCGCACCATTCCTGAAAAGAATGGGCGAGCAATCATGGGAACATCAATGGGAGGATATGGTACCCTTTACATTACACTACATCATCCTGAATACTTCAGTTCTGCTGTAGCATTAGCACCTGCAAATTTAAATTTGGATTCGCTAGAATGGGAAATGGTTTCTCCTTTCAATGCACTCTTATTTGGAGAGGATAAAGCTAAAGAAATGGGCTTTCAATCCTTACATGATATTCACGAAGCGTGTGATCTGATTTTTTCTAAAGAAGATCCCTTATTACCCTCCATCCAAAAAGATAAAAATGGAAGAATCATCAAAATGGACGAAAAGGCTGCTGAGAACTGGAAAAAATATGATATCAAAAACGTGATTAAAGAACATCCCGATGCGTTAAAATCCATTCATCTCCTAATGTATTGCCATAAAAAAGACCAATATGGGTTGGCTGAAGAGACCCGAAAAATCCATGATACGCTTCAAACTTTAAATATCAAGCACGACGTTAAAATTTACACGGATGCCCTATCAAATCTCGATCCGCATACTTTTGGGAATGGGTTCAAGATTTTAAATGCAGTAAAATATTGCATTGATCATTTTTCATGAGGGCTTCATCTGCTATCTCAAAAAAACCGACCTAATTCTTATTTAATCTTCGGTTTTTGATATTTTTTTCTTTACTCTTCTCCTTTTCCTTGTATCTTACTGAATGAAGCATTTCTCTCAGCAAGTTGAAAAACAGATACATTGAACCATCGAGAAAATAGTTGAAATTTTCATGAAAAAAGGTAGATTTGCATAATTACCAAAAAGCATTTACCAAAAAGCTTTTTGGAACCTCTCGGCAGTAAGTTTCAAATTATCGGTTATTTTATTTTCAAAATCATTAAACATGTCCACTTCACCGTCCCATCTATCAAGAAGATCTCTTGGATATGTATTAAAAAAGCTCTTTATGATATTATCAATTTCCTCATGAACTCTTTTAGGCTTAGCATCCCGCGGAGCATTAACTACAAACATGTATTCATCTTCTTTTTTAATATAGAAAATAACATCCCCTACTTTTAAGTTGGAAAGCCCACCTTTTGTCAATTCTTCTGCAAATGAATTTAATGCGGTAAGTAATGCTCCAAAGAGCTGATCATCTAATTTTTCATCGTATTGTCGATGAAATAATACAATTCCGGCATCGGTCATTATCCATAAATCTTCGATTAACCCCATATCTTCTATACAAAATATATTCTATTCTTGTAAAATTAATAGTGTATTGAATTAAAAAATTTAACCAATCATCGATAACTCTTTGTTGATCCTTATTTAATATTCACAATCCCGGAGTTAATTGTCCTTAAAAATAAAGAATATTGATGTAAAATCATGATAAATAAAGTAATTTTAGATTTTTCCAGGTTCGGCTTGCAAGATTATTCCATGACGTTCCAAAAATATTGCGTGCCATGCAAAATTCAAAAATATTGTACTAATGGAAAAGATAATCCTTTTACGGTGGTAATCAACTGTAATGATTTAACTCAACTACAAGAAAAAGCAAAATACGAGCAACTTAAAAAGCTACAGAAAAAGGAATCCGTGGGAGTAACCCATGAACAGCTATTAAAAAAAGTAAAAATAATCATGCAAAAAATTTTCTCGCAACTCTGGCAAGATAAAATAAAAAATAACGAAGAAATGAGGTGCCTGGATTCGAGCAAAGTAGATACCATTTTCGTTTCCCAACAAGGACAAACTTGGTGGGCGGATTTTGCTGCTACGATGAAAGAAATCAATAAAGAATGTGGAAAAAATCATTTAAATTCAGATTATTTTCAATACTAATTAATAAAAAATATAATTACTAGTTGAATTAATTTATAATATGACAGAAAATTCTCCTTTAAAGGTTAAATTAAGCTTCACGAATTGTTATTTTATCCCGTGTAATGATGGGTATATGCAAATTGACACTTCTTATCCGGGAGATTACAAAAAATATTTAAATAAAATTCAAAATCTTAATATCTCTCTTTCGGAAATCAAATATCTGTTTCTAACGCATCATCATGATGACCATGCGGGTTTTCTTTCACAACTTAAAGAAAATTCGGACATCAAGATTATTGCTCAGGAAAAAGCGCTATCCCCCCTAAAATCGGGAGAATCCCTAAGAGATTCTAGCCCTTTAAATAAAAGGATTCTAATTATCATGGGATTAATGAGTCTCTTTCACCGCTTTACTTTTCCCCCCATTGAATTATCTGAAGAGGATGTCATTATTCGGGGCGATGATAAATCATTCTTAAAAACTATAGGAATTAACGGGACTATTCTCTCCACTCCTGGTCATACGGATGATCATCAAGCAATAATTTTACCAGATGGCTCAACTTTTGCTGGTGACATTACTATGAATTTTCTAAAATTCGCAGGGCTTAAAAGAAGACCTATTTTTGTTAAGGATATTAATCAAGTATTTCAAAGTTGGGAAAAATTGCTAAAGAATGGCGCCAAAAAGATTTATCCTGCTCATGGGGGGCCCTTCGATGCCGAAGATCTAAGAAAATATTTAAAAGTGCTAAATAATAGGGAATTTAAAAAATCGGAGAATTAGAAAAAATAGAAAGATCTAAAATAGAAAGATCTAAAATAGAAAGATCTAAAAATGAAATTTATGTTACGATGAATTTTTAACGATGAATTTTAATTAGTATGTTATGGGATATACACCATTCTCTCCGAATTTATTTCCGATTTTTATCTATTATATCATCCTATCCATATTTGGTGGATTAATTTCGATACAAATGTTTCGAAAATATCGTGAAAGGCGGGTAAGATCTCCACTATATTTAATGTTGGTATTCATATTTCTCACCTTAGCGTTAATTTCTCTTACAACGGGCCTGGCAGAAGCAGCAATCACGGGATATTTCATGGAAATTTATCGAATAAGCTTACCGTTAGCTTATAGCTTAGTAGTGCTGGCAGACTTCGCTTTGTATATATTCGCAACTTACATGACAAATCGAGGGCAAAAGTTAATCCCATTTATCATTATTATAGGTATTTTTATAATGATTGCTCTTTTTTTACCATGGAATTGGTGGGGTGTTCCTAACGAGGATTATACGGGAAAATTAAGCATACGATTATATACTACCAGCAGCTTTGTTATTTTCTCATGTGCAATTTATGCTTACATTATAGCTATTTGTAAGATGGTTTTAAAAACGTCAGAAAGTAAAGTTACGAAAACGGGATTAAAACTTTTAATTTATGGAATGATCTGTTTGATCCTCCTCTTTATTTGTATAACCGGTGATAATCTACTCGTAGTCCTATTTGATCATCCCGGATATTCAGCATTCTTATATGTAGGGTGGCTTTTTGCCGTTGGTTTTGTTATTCTCTCTTATCTTTCCTTGGTGATGCCGGACTGGTTAGTGAGAAGAATTGAATAAGCAAAATCAATCCTTTTTCTTGATCTGGTTTAAAAATATATTCCCAAAAGATAGGTTCTATTATTTTTAAAATTATTTTTTCCTATATTTTGATATTATTGAAAAAATTTCTATAAAATGAACTTTTAACTCTTTTACTAACATTTAAATATGTTGTTGCGTAGATGACAAAGTAACCGATTTGTAAAAATGATGAATGAAAAAATGAACGAAAAATTAAGTGAAAAAACAAGCGAAATAGGAAAAGTCTCAAATCTGACCATTACATCCTATGGAATTGGTTATTTAATCATGGAAATTATGAATGCAGTATTTGGAACTTACGTATTTTTTTTTTATGAAACAGAGGTCGGACTTTATGTATGGTTAGTTACTGCGGCTTATAGTATTTATGCCATCTTTAACTCTATAAATGATCCTCTTTTAGGATATCTTTTTGATCGTCCAAATCGATTATGGACTCGTCTTGGAAAAAGGTTTCCCTTAATCATGATGGGTACGGTGCCTTGGATTCTATGTATTGTTCTCATCCTATCTCCACCGGACGTCGATCCTGTTCAAAATGCGGGCTTACTTTTCGGATGGATGCTATTTTCCACCTGTTTATTTGATACTTTTTATTCTTTGGTGCAGAACAATCATTATTCTTTATTTCCAGACAAATTCCGTTTAGATTCAGATAGGAGAAAGGCAGGGGGGTTAGGGTTGATTTTGGGAATCTTTGGAACGACTCTTGGTGCGCTCATCCCTCCTTTAATAATTGTATATGGAAATCGCGGAAGTTATTCCACGATGGCCTGGATCATGGCAGGAGTAGCAATTATTTTCTTCTTAATGATGATTCCTGGGGTTCGAGAAAAAAAAGAGATGATTGAGCGATATACTGCCAGGGATGTATACAAGCCGAATGAGAGTTTTTTGACTTCAGTGAAAAAAGTCGTCAAACAAAAGAACTTCCTCGTATTAGTTTTTATTACTTTTATTGGAGACGTGGCGTTTTCCTGTCTTACAGGATCCATCCATTATTTTGTTCGATATAATTTACAAGCTTCTGCAGATATGGCAACTTTAATAATGGCCGCATATCTTATTGGAGCAGTAGTATCGATGCCCTTCTGGTTAAAACTGATAAATAAATTGAATAACAATAGGAAAATGCATATTATTGGAATAATCATATTAACGATATTCATTTTAGGTCTCATGATTTTTTGGGATTTGACTTCCATGATCATCGTGTTAATTCTTTTAGGGGTAAGCGTGGGAGCATTTAAGGTACCTAGGTTCCCTTGTCTCGGAGATTGTCTTGATGAGGCGGTAATTAATACTAAAGAACATCAAGAATCGATTTATATGGGAGTGCAAACTTTTTTCATGCGCTTTTCTCTTATTGCTCAAGCAGTAATTTTCGCATTCGTTCACCAATTCACGGGATTTGATGCACAGTTGTCAGAACAAACGCCATTAGCTTTATTGGGGATTAGATTGCAAGCTTCGCTTATTCCTGCAATTATCTTATTTGTCGGATTATTAGTCTTCTGGAAATTCTATACTCTGACTCCAGACCGAACAAAAAAGAACAAGGAAATCTTGAAAGAAATGAAATTGTAAACTCAATTTAATTCTACTTTTTCTTATTTAATTTTTAATTCGTGTTATCTATTCTCCTTGTATTTGGACCAACACTTTTCGAGGTCTAGGACCATCAAATTCAGCGAACATGATACCTTGCCAGGTCCCTAACATCAACTTTCCCTCATGGATTAAAATTTCTAAGGAAGGTCCTATCAAGCTGCTTTTAATGTGAGCGTCCGAATTACCTTCTCCGTGCCGAAAGATATATCCTAAACCACTTTTTTTAGGGATTAATCTATTAAGATAAGTGATAATATCTTTCAAAACATTCGGATCCGCATTCTCATTAATCGTTATCGCTGCGGTAGTATGGGGTACAAATATCTTACATGCGCCTTCTTTAATATCAGATTTTCTCAGCACGGTTTTAATTTTATCGCTAATGTCGATTAATATCTCCCTTTCTGGAGTTTTTACATGCAGTTCTTCCCAAATTATCATCTAATCACCAAATTTCTTAATCATCATAATATTTTAATTAGATCTTTAAATTTAAATTCATATTATTCAATTTTATTCCCGAGTTAAATTATTATCATAGGAGGAGCAAAGAGAAACAATGTCCAGTCTAAAAGAATTTAGTAAAGGGCCATGGATTTTTTTCCTAATCACATTAAGTTGGAGCTGGTTGTTCTGGATTCCTATTACTTTTTCCAATGAAGGGTCTTATACCATGCCAAACCTTGTATTATTTGCATTAGGGGGATTAGGGCCCACTATTGGAGCATTAATTTCATTACATCTCAATAATAATAGAGATGAGAAAATGAATTATCTTAATCGATTAATAAACATAAAAAGACTAACGTTTCGATGGTTCCTTCTAATCATTTTCTTGCCACCACTTGTTTCATTCCTTGCAATATTTCTTAATCTCGCGATAACAGGGACTATTCCCGATTTTGAAACCACGAAAACTTTTTTAGCTAATCCCTTGAACTTAATTATTTTTGTGGTAATGACATTTGTTGTGGGGCCTCTTCCAGAAGAATTAGGATGGAGGGGCCTTGCCTTGGAGCGATTACAAAAGGAGTGGAATGCTTTCATTTCAACGCTCATCGTCGCATTTTTTTGGATTGCATGGCACCTTCCCCTGTTTTTTATGGAAGGGACATATCAGAAAGAAGAATTGGTTTTCGGCTCATTGAGATTTTGGCTAAATTATTGTATCGGATTAATAGCAACATCGGTAATCATGACTTGGATTTTTAATCATACTAAACATAGCATCTTGGGAGCAATATTTTATCATTTCATGGGAAATTTCATTGGAGAATTTTTAAACTTGCCACAAACTCTTGAATATTACCGTGCTTTGATAGATATTGCAATAGCAATAGGCATTATCCTATATTATGGTCCAAAGACCCTCGCTAAAGATGTAAAGGAGTTAGAGCTTCCTGGTTAGAAATGCGTAAAAGATTACACTTGTTATTTATCACGATTTTGACGATCTTTTAATCAGAGTCTTAAGCTTCTTAGAGATTAAAGCGTTAGGGCTTGGATAAATAGAAGTTAATTAATTTAATTTTAGCTGGTTTAAATGCCAACTATATTTTCATGCAATTCGTGAAACCACACTTTCACGTATAAAGAAATATTCCGATATATTATAGAATTAAGAAAAAGATAATTAATATGGGATTGAAAATAAAATCAGTGTAATGTAATTTCCGTGCTATTTTTAGCTCTATTCTTAGTGATTCCGTTCCCAAATGATTCTTATTTGACGTATAGGGATTGAAAATAGCAAAAAAGAAACAGAAATATACCGATTAATTGATTCATGCATGCTATATTGGTTAAAATACTTGTTAAGATAATTCCGATAATAACCGGGACGGCTGTGAAGAGGATGGTAATTCTCCTCTCAATTGGTTTTCTATCCGCCCATATGAGTAAGCTTGTCCAACCTAACATTAAACTCGCACCCCATCCAATGGCGAACATGTATTCAATGGATGTTCCATGAACTTCATATCCGGAATAGACATTCGTGAAGATAGAGGCGATCATGTTAAAAAACGCGAAAAGATCGATTAGTGCACCTGCCCAAAAGCCAAACCTTAATAAATTAATCCTAAATATCGGATTCAGGGTTTTTTTTATTGATTTAATGATAAACAATCCAAGTAAGGCCAAGGCGACGATTATGCATCCTAATGTAAAGATTTGGGGAAGAAAGCCAAGAAAAATCTGAGAGAAGTTGTAAATCGTTGTATTTTCGGTCATCTAGACCACCACCTTACTTCTTTCAATTTTAAGAGCTATGACGTATCCAATTATTAGCGGGATGATGCAACCGATAATCTGATATAGCCATATTGAGAATAATTTGAGCGGGTCAATCAATATTTCTGTAAGGATAAGTCCCAAGACAACGGGAAAAATAGTCAAGAGCATTACATCTCTCCTTGCAATGGGATCAAGACTTGCCCAATATAATAGAACTGTCCATCCAAACATTAGAGATGCTGCTACACCCATTATATATTGATAATTCATCGCATTGGAAGAATATGGAATGATGATTGTAGGAGCCATAGTGGTAAGGATCATTATAATTCCCATGAAACCATCTAACAAGGAGCCATAAATGCACACCAATTTAGGAATCATTTTCAACTTCATTTTTCATCATTTATTGCAATTTGTATCATTAATTTTTCTTAATATTAATTTTTCTTAATAATAACAAATCTTAATATTATAAAAAGGTTATTATAAAACAATGAAGTTTAGAAAAATTACACGGGCTGCTTCGGAATTCATGATATTATCGATAATCATGGAAAAAGGAGAGAGCCATCCCTATGAAATTTATCAAACACTTATAGAACGAGTAGCGGGGAAACAAAAACCCCCAGTAAGGAACCTTGAATTATTGATTAAATATAGTTCGATGATCATGGATTTCTTCGATAATGAAGAGACAGATGGCAATCAAGAAAAGAAGATAATATCCTTGATTAATAGCATTGAATCTCCCTTCTCTAAAAAACTTCTATTAGAGTTCTTGGAACAAGGGAAGAAAGATGTCAAGCTTCAAGCAAATTTAAAGGATTTAATTAAGGATGCACGAATCATTACCCAGAAGGATAAATCGGATTTAGAGGCTTGGCAAAAACCCCCAGCTATTTATCAGGTGTTAAAAAGCTTGGAGAAAAGGAAATTAATAAAGTTTTCCAGAACGGAGCAATATCAAGGGAAAAGCAGAAATCTCTATACGATTACTGAGAAGGGAATTCCAGAAGCTTTCACCATGTTAACAACTTTAGGAGATCTGAATCAATTAATTATTCCCATGGCAAGATTTTTTAGAAACCACATCAACCTTCAGATGCAGAATCATCTTACGATTGTATTTAGAATCATGAAACAATTGTATCCAAATAAAAACCTTTCCGACATTTTTGAAGATCCAGAATTAATTGATCCCAACTTTATTTTAGAGCTTTCATCGCTATTCCCCATCATTGATAATGATTCACTTTTTATTCCAATTCTTTTTGATGATACTATTTCTACGGATGCGATTAACGCCATGAAGGTGATTCCGGAGCAACAAGTTCTATTCAAGGAAATAGTATTAAAAAAGTTGAGGTCATATAAAGAAAAGATTAATAAAGTAATTAAAGAAATAGACCAGGATTACCTTGATAAACAAGAAATATGACGACTTCTATTTGAATAATTGATCATGAATAGGGAAGGATATAATTATTACTTTCTAAAGTGAACGCATGGTTAATCAAAATTTCCGTGCTTTCCTTTTCCTTCTGTGAATTTCGTACTTCCTTCCAGATATTCTCCCGTTTCTAAACTCTTTAATCCCAGTTCAAATTCATTCTTCATGGCTTCTTTAATGGAAATGCCAAATTGTTGGATTGTTGACATTCTATCGTTTCTCATGCAATGCTGTGGAAATTTTGCGATGTCACGGGCTAATAATTCTGCCTCCTGCCTTGAACGTCCTTCTTCTACAATCGTATTTGCTAATCCCCAATGGTATGCCTCTTCTGCCGTGATGGGACGCCCGGTGAGGATCATATCCATGGCTCGACTCAAGCCTATCAATCTTGGAAGCCTTACCGTACCACCATCGATCAAAGGTACCCCAAATCTTCTACAAAATACTCCAAAAATGGCATTTTTCTCCACAACTCGCAAATCACACCAGAGAGCTAATTCTAATCCCCCCGCAACGGCGTGTCCTGCGATAGCTGCGATGACAGGTTTTGTTAATAGCATGCGCGTGGGGCCCATGGGGCCATCTCCCTCCTTTTCAATTCTATTTCCTTTCCCTTCAGTTATGGCTTTTAGATTTGCACCCGAACAAAAGGTACCATTAGTCCCATGCAATACGGCAACCAATGCATTTTTATCACTTTCGAATTTTCGGAAAGCATCGGCCAGCTGTAAAGCGGTGGGACCATCTACTGCATTTCGCACTTCGGGATTGTTTATAAGTATGGTATAAATCGGATAAGCAATCTCAATTTCTACGGGCATATTAAAATTAGGATGAGAAATTTATTAAGTCTTTTTCTGTAAGAGGAGAAAGCATGAAAAAATTCTGATGTGTAATTTAAAATTCTCATGCTGATAGCTTAAAAGAAAGTTTATACTTATAATACATGGACATTAGAAGGCGAGTGGAAAAAGACACTATTTGTCATAACTATGACAAATGACGACAAACTTTAAATAAAATACTGGTTTTTTCTAGGCTATATAACTGCATTTAAAATAATATAAAATATTAAGGTAAAGTGAAAAATATGGAAGATAATATACCCATTCCGAAAAAAGAAGAAATCACATCATGGATCATGGCAATTTGTGATAAGGGTTATCGTCGCCCCGGAATGCCCGCTTCCCATAAAGTGGAGGATTTTTTAGCTAATCAATTAAGAAGTTTTGGATTTGAAACGGTTGAGAAGCAATCTATTGATATTAAATTATGGGAGCCAGAATATTGGCGCTTCACTTATAAGATAGATGATCAAAATTACGAATTTCCTTGCTTTTATACGTGTTATACTGCTTTTACTAAGCCAGAAGGAGTGACCGGAGAGCTTGTCTATATTGGCAAGGGAAATGAAGAAGACTTGGAAGGAGTGGATCTGAAAGGAAAAATTGCGGTGATGGATTTAGAATTCTATTTTTTGGAGTACCACCTTTTAGCACACATCTGTTATTATGTACATAACCCGAGAAACATTAATTTTCAGGAGCATAATATTCCGGATATGTCAAGAGGGATAAATTGGGCGGGATATCATCGTGCGGCTAAAAAAGGAGCAATTGGATTTGTAGGAATTTTATCAAATTATCCCATTGATAGTCCCATTTTATACTTTCCAGCAGAAGGCACGGATGATTTTCCCAGACCAATTCCCGGAATTTTCTTATCCAAATCAGATGGCTTAAAATTAAAAGATCAACTTTCCAGTGGAAAAAAGAACGTGACTGGACACATAATTTTAACGGGTAAAGAATCTCCCGGTAAGACCTCCAATGTGTTTGGAATCCTTCCCGGCAAATCTAAAGAATTGATAGAGTTAGGATCTCATCATGATGCTGCTTTCCACAATGCAGTTCAAGACGCTTCGGGAGTATCGGTGATTTTAGCGCTTGCTAAATATTTTTCTCAGATACCCAAAGAGAAAAGAAATCGTTCAATCCTCGTCCTTTTTTCAACAGGTCATTTCTATGGTTCTATTGGAGGATATGAATTCAAGAAAAAGTATAAGGATATTGTTTCGAGAGTCGTAACCAGCATACACGTGGAGCATATTGCAAAGGAGCCCATCATTAAAGATGGTCAGTTAATCACTTCGGGCTTTCCTCAAATAAGGGGGCTCTACGTTTCTGACATTCCTGAATTTAAAGATGCTGCTAAAACCATGGTAATCGAAAATAACTTGGAACTTACGGGGTTAATGCCCATTGCATCAGGAGTGACTTCAGAGGAAGGAAGCGACAGCAAGTATTCCCAAGAGATGTCTTTATGGACAGACGCCACGCCTTTTTTTGAAGAAGGAATTCCTGTATTGAGCTTTATTAGCGGCCCCTATTACAACTGGCACCCGCTAGATACCATAGATAAGGTTGCCGTTAACCAGCTCGAACCCGTAACAAAAGGATTTATCGAAGTTATAAAAAAAATAGATGTATTACCGAGAGCAACATTAAGAAAATAAATTTACCCATAAACTTTTTTTATTATTCCTTTATTGTAATAAGTTAAGGAGGAGCTAACGTGAATTATGTTTTCGTGCAGTTCGTGAAATCATATCCCAAGAAGAAAGAATTATATTCAGTTATTATGAGATTTAGTAAGATTTCAAAGAAAATATTTGTCACTCCTTATCAAATCACTTAAAAAACAATAAAAGTTATTACTTACATAAAAAATATTTTGATATTTATCCTATATTGAAATAAACTACGTAAAAAAAGAAGATTGCTAAAAGAAATGGAGAGTTATTTGGATTGGGCGAGCTTGCTCTCTTCCGGTCTAACTGAATTGGAATTATTAGAAGGAGAAGATTTGAGAGTTTATATAGAATTACTAAAAGCTAAAGAATATCTTACCGGTATTGAAATAACGAGCAAATTTCCCAAATTAAAGCGGACTCATATCTATACAATACTTAATAGATTAGACCGTGATGGATGGATAGAATCAAAAAAGGTGGGTACGAAGCCACTACAATTTAGAGGAATGAATCCAAATGTTAAATTGAACAAGTATATTACCCAGCAAGAGAATAAATTAAAAAGGTTAAAAGAACTGAAATCCTTAGTGGATGAAAAAGTCACCGCTTATTTAGCTTCAGATAAATTTTATGGGGGGAGAGTCTCCAATACTTTTGTCATCCCAACAACAGCAGAACTGTATCGCCAAGTGATAGAATACATGGAACATGCGGATACGAGAATCATGTTCTACATTTCCTTTGAATTTTTTGAAGAATTGAAACCAACAATATTAAATTCGCTCCAACGCATTTTTAAAATATACGAAAAGAATAATATTAGAATTAGAGACGAATATAGAAGGGATAGGTTCGCAATGATTGTTGCACGTAATATGAAAAATGAAAAGAATGATAATGATGCGGATTCAGAGGAGGAAACAACCAAACCTATAACAGAAAATCTTCCCGAGCGAGTTCGGATATTAGTCGATCCAAACGAGATCCAAACGCAACTAATTGTATTGGACGATTTTGTGTTTACTAGCAATGTGACCTCGGGATTTGGTTTATCCATGAGAATTTCGGATAAAAACGTGGCAGACACCTATGCAATTCTCTTGTCCCATATTTATCTTGAAAAAGAAATAGAATTACACGGAAAAGAAGATATTAATCTCTTGGGACCAAGAATGAGAAAAAGTAAAATCATGACAAACCTTATCCAGAAATTATTCAATAGAGATTGGAAAATTCTTCTAGATCATACTAACAGCCACGATAGTGCCGATGAGTTAGGATTAGCATCTCCTGGTCCAGAAAGAGCATTTTTTAAATTATGCGGTTTGAGATATTTTCCGATTAAGAAAGGTGTTGCCATTCCAAATCAAATTAAAAGAGCGTTCGCCGATACTTTAGAGGGGGGCAAGGATTATATTGAACGATTGGAAAAACAATTAAAGATTACTGGTGAAGAGACTCATCAAACACTTCATGGAATTGAATGTACTGTCTATTGGATCAATTATACCCTTAAGAAGGAATGGGTTCCCATATTCGGCAATATTCCAAATTTAGAAAAACCCGGTAATACCGGAGAAGGTCCTGCAATAGTCGTGTTCAAGTTAAATGAGGAGGCAATCTTATGTGTATGGGCATTAAATCCTCAAAATGTGAATGATCTCATAATAATTCTTTCCGAAACATTGAAAGAAACTTTTAAATAAGTGAGTCATGATTTTTTTACTAATTCTATAGCTTTTTCCAAGATATCATCTTTTTGTTGCTGAAAATGATCTTTATTTAAAGGTACTTTTACATCAATGGGAAAGGGTTGCGTTTCATAAGCCTTGCCGTCATGACCATAAAATACTTCCATGGGAAGAAAAAACTGCCATCCGTTCGGAAGATGTCGCACTATGGTATCGGATAAGATTCCGGGTCCAGACTCTCCAATGAATGTGGTATTCGGAAGTGCTTTCATCATGATTGCCAAGTTTTCTCCCCCGCTAATCGTGACTCCACTAGTCAGGATAAATATCTTTTTCCGTGCAAAAGTTTTTTTTCCCGAAGGGTCCACAAAAAATTCTCTCGGGGGAGATAATCCTTCGGCACCTTTTGCTCTCTTCGCAAGCACCATTCTTTTCTTATCTGCAAACCGCTCGGTTACTGCTAATCCTATAGAGTCATCCCCTCCTAGACAGAATCTAATATCTAATATAATGCTTTCCATAGTATCGAACTCGTCAATGATCGAATCAAATGCTTTATTAAAGGTTTCAATCTCTTTTAATGATTCATGCTTCACATCGCTGGCATAATTAAAAACACGTGCCAGATAAATGTATCCTATAGTTTCACTTACTTTTCCATAAAATATCATCTCATTACATGCTGTCTTAAAATTACCGTGTAAATATTTTTGTTTGATTACGGGGAGAAAGTCTTGAAAGGTTTCGTTTAAGACAGAGGCAACTTTCCCTTCTGCACCTTTCCATTTGCCTAAGGCCGCATTTTCTTCAATAGCATTTAATGCATTCTTAATAGGACCACGCGCCCACTGAGGGAAAACCACAAGGATATCAATGGTATCTGTTTCTTTAGCTTTCAAGAACATGTGAGCATCATTTAATGGATTCACCATTTCACGTAAGAGATATGCTAGCTCTTCCCTTGAGGTTTCATTAGTTACTTTAGAACGATATGTATCGTGGATTTCTCTCCAATCGATTTTTCTTTGTTCAAAAAAAGGATATAGCTCATTAAGGGTGTGCCAGAACACTTCAAAATTCATCTCGGGATTATCAGGTTCAGAAAGCTTCGTGCTCTGGTGAAATTCAGGAAGCTCTGGTATCCTCTTGGATTCAATATAAAAGGTCGTGCCAAGATTTTCACATACCAAGTTTTTTTTATCATTTATCCTCGCAATGAAGGTAGGAGCGGTAGGGTCCAGATATCCCATGAATCCTTTAATTGTTAAACAACTAACTTGGGTATATTCATGAACGATGTAATTGCCTTCCTTAATTTCGAGGAAGTAATTGTATCCTTCCGTTTTCCAATAACCTTCCAATTCTCTTGTAAATGGACGAGTAATAGGATTTGTATCTTGAGAATTCATCACACGTTCTTTGAATTTAATTTAAAATTAATATTAAATCTTGACTATTAGAAGATTAAAAATTTAAGAAAAGTATTTAAATTTAATTTATTCGTATTTTTCCAGCATTTCTAAATGATCTTGAAAATTTATGTTCCAGAAGGGACCTTCTTGCGCAGGAACGCCGCCTGCTGCAACCCAAATCTCTCCTTCGCTTGGTTTGAATATTATGCTATTCGTACTGGGGCATTCTTCCATCACCACGGCCTTATTCACACCAAATAGATGGGCACAGGATTGACATAATTCCATTCTTACTTTTTCTTTTAATCCCAAACTTTCTAATTGTCCAAGTGTCATTTCATAAGCACTTTGTATCTCTACGATTTTATTAAGGTCAAGATTACTTTTATTCCGTTTAAAGAAGGCCATGTATCTTTCATAGCGGGGACATTTGACCATTTCTCGCCATTTTTCGACAGTATCCACGTCCTTCCATTCGACTTTCTTCCCTTGATTTGGTCCAAAAGGAATGCCACCTAATTTTTGAAATGCTGCTATTTGACCTGGGACCATATTATAACCATTATATCCTTGCCATCCGGGATAGCAATTATAATAATTCGTTGAAAAGAGTAAATTTGGAAACTCGCTTAACTTTTCTCTCATCGCAATTTCAGTTCCAGATTGTTCAATAATAACTCCATGAGGATTGGAACCAGTACCTTCACAGATCATGTGATTAGATCCCGTGGATCCTCCAAAAGATTTCAATAGTTCATATGCTTGCTTTATGCTTGATGCGTGTTGAGCAACCATCCTCCTTGAGATTCCCATTGGAATTTGAGGCCATTCCATGTTCTTCGATAAAGATGTCATTTCGGTATAGCTAAGCCCCTTATCATTCATCCATCTCACCACGTTTCCAGATCCCGTGGTTGTGAATCCAATAAAACTATTTCCTTTTTCCGGCTTGCAGACCATTATTATTTGAGCTTTATGAAAATAATCAAAATTCAATTCATCTAAATTTCCAGCATGGATGACCTTTCCATCTGCGGTGGCACCGCCCCAAGCGCAACAGCTGCTGCAATGCAAGCCCATTTGAGTTGCCTGAATAGGATCTGGATTCCCATATATAATACAGATGTGATTATGGGTTACCGGAGAATTTTTTGCTTTTAATCCATCAACCATACCATTGATTTCCTCTAAAATCTCGGGAGCTTGCTTTTGTATTGCTGGTAATTGATTTTGGTCCCAAAATTGCTTCATGAGACTTAATCCTTTCTCAACATGCCGCATCCTAAAGGGCCTTTTGGATTCCATGTTCCAACCGCCCACGGCAGCCGCAACCACCGTTCCATAGAGACTCATTAAATCCTTGATACGGTCTGCTAATAGATAGCCATGAGCATGTCCCATTTCATACGCTGAACCTTGGACATGTAAAATGGAAGGATGATTTTTATCTTCCGGAAATTCCATTAAAAATGATTTTTCATGTTCTGTAATTTTAGCTCTTGCCTTTTCTTCTTCCAAAATTTCTGGGTTTAACATGATAATGATTCTTTTGATTGTAATGTTAGAATTCTTTTTTATTCCACATACTTTCAAACTAGTATAACGTCAATAAAAAAGAAAAACAATTATTTTAAATTGTAATAAGCAATTTTTAATTTTAAATCTTTCGATTTGTCATATCGATGACAAATAAGGGGGCATCCCACCCTTTTGGAAAATAGTAAAATTCTTACCTTGAATATATTTCTCTTATATTACAATCATCTTTTGTCAATTAACGCCAATTGCACAAGATTATATTTATATCCTAATTTCTACTCACTTGAAAATTTAATAAGCTCAAAAATAAATTAGATAAATCAATATAATTGATTTTACTTTAACTTTTCTGAATAAATTTTCATTTTATTTTATTCTTTAGAAAGTAATCTCATGTTGGAGCGACTCTTTTGGGGTATCGACTCTGAGCCTTAAGAGTTTCATGAAATATTTGTTCTATTAATTCACATCGCAAATCCTTACGAGAATACCATAAATTATTGACTTCATCGGGATCATTTTTTCGATGATATAAATCCCCAAAACCTTTCATGTGCTCATAAAGAGTTAACTTGTATTCATTTGTAACTAAATGTCGTAATCTCACGATAACTTCTCCGCTTAACATGGGAAACTCTTCATCTTCTTCAATTAATAAGCAATCCCTAACTTGCTGGTTCGGATCTTTTAAAATTGGCGTTAGATCTACGCCTTGCATGTCGGGTGGTCTAGCTCTTCTTCTAATCTTGAGTAGACTTAAGATGGTCATGGGAATGTCTATCGAACCTGTGAGTGAATCAGAGGTCCCTGGTCTTGTAAGCCCCGGTACCTTCCATATTAGAGGAACATTTAATATACCCTTAAAAGGACATGGCCCTTTTAAAATCATACCATGATCTCCCATTAAATCTCCGTGATCGCTAGTGTAAATCACCATGGTATTATCCGCTAGACCCAGTTTTTCCAGGGAAGCTAAAATTTTCCCTATACCATCGTCAATCATCGTGATGCTACCATACGTTGAGGATATAAATTGTCTAATCTCATCTTCAGGGGATATTCTTAACATTGCTCCTCGAAATAGGGGATCTTTTATATGCTTGCCTAAAAATTCATGTTCCTCTAACTTTTTCGCATCATTATAACTTGAGGGAAGATTAATTTTTCCGGGATCGTACATCTCTTTATATTTTCCCGGAGGACATACGGGATGATGGGGATCGGGAATTGAACAGTGTAAAAAGAATGGCTTTTCCCCGTAATCCCCCTTAGCATATCTCTCTAAAAAATTAATGGTCTTTTCTGTAATATAAGTGGTAGGGTATAGGCTTTCTGGTAAATCCGTTTCATAGAAAGGCTGCGTGAAAAAACTTTTGAACTTTATTTTAGTTGATTCAACATATTGTGGCCCTTTTTCTTCCAACCAATCGAAATAATGTCCCGTGCAAAGGTCCCCATGACCTAACACCAAATCCACTTCTTCAAACCCATAGTATGGTTTGGTTAGAATTTCTTTCATGATTGGTCGTTGGCTATCGCTCAACCAATTTCGGATAGCTTCCACCGATTGATTAGATGGATCAAATGCTCTTACCCAATATTGAAGATGAATTTTTCCGATACTGATGGTATGATATCCCTTTTTTTCAAGACATTCCATTATTGTGGGAACCCCATCAGGCAAATTTATTCCATTACTTCTAACTCCGTGCATATTCGGATATAGACCAGTAAGAATGGTTGCTCTATTAGGCATGCACATGGGATTAGCACAAAACGCACTTGAAAATCTCATGCTTTCGCTTGCCAATCTATCTAAATTAGGTGTTTTCAAGATAGGATTACCGGCACAACCCAAATGATCCGCACGTTGTTGATCCGTGATTATTAACAATACATTCATTTTTTCACTCATCAATATCACATTTTCTAGTCTTTAATGAGATGCATATCTTTATTTCTAATTAAATTTTCATTAATTCATGATATACAAGATTGAAGAAAATTAATATTTTATGAAAAGCAGTTCTGAAATCTTTTGTAATTGACGGGATAAAGGAGTTTGAGCTACATCTGGTGCTCGTGACTTCCTGAACGCGCACAAAGCAAAAGATCATTCTTTTGTAAAATTAGCCTAACCTAATTGAATAAAATCATAAAAAAAAGAATAAAGTAACAAAAAAGAAAAAAATTAATTTATTGCTGAAGTTCCTTTATCTTTTCCTTCAATTCTTTTGTTTTCTCAGGGGTAAGTCCGTAATATTTCCAGAAAATGATGATTCCGATGATGAATAAAACTGCCGGAATGAGGGCGAAGTGTAATTGAATACCAAAGACAGCCGCTGGGGGTTGAGTAGCTCCAGGGGTCGTATCGAATCCCGTCAAGGTGTGCACGATACCGAATATAAGAGCTTGTGCCACTAATGAAAATCTCAAGATAAAGACCATAAAGCCACCATAAGAAGATTCCATGTGGCGCTTATTAAGAACCAATGCCTCATCTAGGGCATCCCCAGAAAGCGGAGTCAAGTTAACCTTGAAGCCCGCCATTCCGATGCCCAAAAAGACAGCTCCGATGAGAAAAGCCCATAGAATGTTTATAAACCCCATTGGAATCAAAAATGCGGCATTTGCAATGCAGGAAATAATGAAGACTTTCTTGTTATTTTTGATTCTTTGAGATAACAATACCCAAAATGGTATCGAAATTATTGAGGAAAGTACATAGATTAACATTATAAATAAGAGTGCATCCGTTGATTCATTTAGAACGTAGATAATCTCATAATTTAAACTTGCCATTAAACAAGCACTAGCGATATCACTTACGAGGTAAACCACCATGAACACGACATAGTTTTTCTGTTTAAAGACGCGCCTGACAGTATCAACAAATGAAATTTTCTCCGCTTTTTCCACTTCCCACCTTTCCAAATATCGCTCCTTCATCCATTTCGTTTCTCGTATGCCTGGAATGTAAAACACGAACGCAACAAGTAAAATAATGATTACTAACCAAGACATCGTGGCATATGAGGATATATCACCGTACGTGATGAACATCGGAGGAATTATTGCTCCGACCAAAGTACCTAACAGAGCAAAAATGTTACCATAACCTGCTACTTTCCGTCGATCACCATCCGTTCTAAATTTATCGGGATATAACGCACCATAATTCACTGCTCCTAAAGAAAATAATGTATCGCACAAGCAAGCGGAAAATATTAGCCAAATAAACAAAATGATGCTCCCTGAGGCAGCACTTACATCTGGAGGAGTAAATAATAAAGCTAACGTAAAAATCCATCCAAGAATCCCGATAAAGACAAAGGGGAATCGCTTGCCCCACCTTTTCCACATCCTATTTGGACGATCGGTAAATACTCCAATTATAGGGTCGTTGATCGCATTCCATATGGCGTAGATCGTGTAGCCTAAGCTTACTAACCAAATAGAGAGTCCCACCTCTACTTCATAGAAGAAGTAGAAATACGTGCCGAAAATGAAGAAAAAGGCTTCGGACATTAAATTACCTAGGGAATAGGAAATCATTATCGGTGTAGATTGGGATCTTGATTCATTTATTCCATCTTTTTTAATTTGTTCCATTCTTTTTTCCCATTTTTTTATTTTAAATTTTGTTTTAAAGAAGCTAATTTAAATTTCGTCACAATGTTATTTAAAGTTTGTCATAAAAATGACAAATCTCTATGGCTTATGAGTGTCTGGAATATCTAAGGAGAGATCAAGGATTTAATTGAATACTTAATCTTTTCTTCTGGGATTTTCCATATTCTCAATCTTATTCGCTTAGTCATTGGGTCAGTTTTAGAATTCTTTGGAATAGCTTTTTGTGGTATTAATGAAGTTCATTCCGCCATAAAGTTCTGTGATTAAAATGGATTTAAATCGTAAGGTTAATTTTTACCATATGTCTTGGAGTCTAACAAATCTCGTAATTCTATGATTTTTTTTTCAATCTTGTTCTAAATGAAAAATTTAAAGTAGGTGCTTAAATTTCTAAAGAGATCTCGGTAAAAATGTAAGAAAGATTAATTTTAATTCATTATGGAAATTAAAATTATGATAAAATCTTACTTGTTATTTAGGGGTTTTAATGAAAAAAGATAAATCTGCCGTGCTCGTGGGAGTTGCTCAATATACTCAACGCAAGATTATTGAAAGTCCTTTAGATCCCTTGGCTTTGATAATTAAAGCATGTGAAAATGCTATTAAAGATACCAATGCGAACTCTTCGCAAATCATAGATTCCATAGATACGATCTTCATGACGAATATTAGGAGCTGGTCTTATGAAGATGCTCCGGGAGAATTGGGGAAAACTCTTGGGATTATCCCTCGGAGGAGAGTGTATTTGCCCGATGGGGGAAATACTCCTCAAGCCCTAATAAATAGAGCATCAAGAGACTTTTTTCATGAACGTTCGAAAGCAATACTTATTACGGGAGGAGAATGTTTTTATACGGCTTATAAATCAAAGAAGATAAAGAATTGGCCGCCTTCTAAAAAACCCTCCTACATGGAAGGAGAATTATGGGATGGTATTAATGAGTTTGAAAATAGTTATGGGCTCAAGAATCCATCAATCTCCTATGCAATTTTTGAAACAGCGTTAAGAAAATCGCTAGCAAGGACTGTGGAGGAACATCAACTTTCTATGGGAAAATTATTTGAAAGATTTTCGAAAATTGCATCAGAGAATCCCTTTTCTTGGACTAAGGAATCATTTAGTGCCAAAGAAATAATCAACCCCACGCCTTCCAATCGCATGATAAATTATCCTTATACGAAACGCATGTGTGCTAACATGTTTGTGGATCAATCCGCTGCTCTCCTCATGATGACAGTTGAGCAAGCACGTGATTTAGGTATAGACGAGAATTACTGGGTATATTTAAGGGGGGGAGCTGATTTTCAAAATGTATACGAGATAACCAGACGCCCAAACCTACATGACTCACCCGCAGCAAGAGTGGGTTCTAAAAGAGCCTTAAATCAAGCTGGAATCTCCCTCAAGGACATCCATGTGTTTGACATTTATAGCTGTTTTCCCTCTATCATACAAATAATTAAGAATGAGATCGGAATTCCCGAAGGTGATTCACGAGATTTAACCATTGCAGGAGGATTGCCATATTTTGGAGGTCCGTGGAGTAATTATTCCATGCATGCCGTGGTTACTGCAGTTGAAAAAATTCGAACTAATCCTGCTTTAAATGTCATGATTGTTGCAAATGGAGGATATAATCATAAGCAATCGTTTGGGTTATATGGAAGAACTCCTCCGGTAATCTCGTGGGAACAAATAAACGACGAGGAAATGCAAGATTTGATCTTATCAAAAGCTCTGGATCCTCCTCAACAAGAGGCAAATGGTACTATTCAAGTAGAAGGGTATACCTTGGTTTATAATCGTAAAGGAAATCCTATTAAAGGGATTTTTATAGGCACTCTTGGAAATGGCAGAAGGACACTTGCTCAATTAAATGCAGAACCGGACATGTTGTCTAGATTACTTGAAGAAGACATGGTTGGAAAAAAATTTGTCGTTCACTTTGATAATTCTGTAAAAATTAATATCATTGAATTAACTTAGCTTCTGCTCTTTTGTTTTTTTCTAATGTAATGGTTTTATTAATCGATTCTTATCTATGAAGTCCTCAAATAATGAGGGAGTGAAGTATAACAGGTCTCCAAATCCAATATTATTGAGAAATATAAAGCATTAAAGCGTAAATAAAATCAATAATAAAAAGAATGGGCATGATTGAGGAAAAAAGCACGTATAGCCATGATAAAATAATTTTTTTCCTAATAGTTGCCTTTTTTTTGGGGATTATCCATTGATTGGAAAATCATTGAAGCCCAATGGATCTCCTCTATTTTTCATAATCATGACAAATTTTATAAAATAAGATAAATTATATTTTACCAAGATATAGGGAATAAAAGATCTAGCGTCCCAAGTATCAAAACACATACCATTAATTTTACAATATAATAGAAATTAAAGCATTAAAACATATAGAGGTTAAATTTTTGATTCAAATTAACGGGATGATTCCACCTATCATTACCCCATTCAAACAAGATGAAAATATTGATGAAGAGGGGCTCAGGATCGTGGTTGATTATTTAATAGAGCAAGGAGTATCGGGTATTTTCGCTCTCGGATCGTCGAGTGAATTTGCTTACATGGATCTGGAAGAGAGAATGAAATGTGTTGAAATTATTAAAGATCAAGTGAAATCACGAGTTCCTATTCTCATGAACTTATCTTGCACCTCGCTAAAATTAGCTTTAAAATTATTGAAATTTGGAGATGATTTAGGTATAAGTGGATATGTGGCTAATATTCCCCAATATTTTAACTTGCAAAATAGCGAAATAAAAAACTATTATATGGTTTTAAGCAAGAATTGTGGAGTTAAACCCTTATTTGCTTATGAATTGAGCAGTACCGTTCCTTCCACAGCCGCATTATCCTATAACTTAATTATCGAATTGACAAATGAGAACATTATAAATGGGATCAAGTATTCTGGGGGAGATTGGGATAATTATGTCATGCCTCTTCTTGATAATCTGAGTGACCGAAGTAAATTTTTATTCTTTATTGGTTCAGAAATCATCGTGAGAAAATTTAGTGAAGCGAATTTGAAATTTGATGGGGGAATTTTCTCAGGATTGAATATGTTTCCCAGCATTTATGTGGACATTTATGAAGCATTTCAGGCGGAAAATAAGGAAAGAATTGCTGATTGTCTTCCTTATTTGATGAAAGTAGGAGCAATTTTTGGGGCAGTATATCCATCCGGTGCTCCGAGTTTAATGAAAGAAACGTTAATCGCTCTTGGATTACCCATAACGAATATCGTAAGATCTCCCTTACCCTCTCTTAAAAAACTTCAATATAAAAAAATAAATAAGTTGATTGAAGAGCTCTCGAATACCGAGTATATTAAAAAATATAAATGATTATTAATGCACATGACTTGAGTCATGGCGTAATACCATTCCGGGAAGATTTTCGAGATGCTCTCCCTTTTCTATTACCATTTGTCCATTGACAATTACGTATTCTATCCCTTCCGGATAGACATGGGAATTTTCATAGGTCGCTTTTTCTTGAATCGTTTTGGGGTCAAAAATCACGATGTCTGCACAAAAATTTTTTCTAAGCAATCCCCGATCCCGAAGTTTGAGGATCTGTGCAGGATATGACGTCATTTTTCGGATTGCATTTTCAAGAGAAAGAACTTTTTTCTCTCGTACATATTCTCCCAAAAATTTAGGAAATGTTCCATATATACGGGGATGCGGGCTGCCTGTTTTTAAAGGACCATAGGGTGCCATTGTCCAAGCATCCGAGCCAAAGGCTGATAGTGGATGTTTCATGATATTAATAATATCTTCTTCCCCTCTCATGTGCTTTATCATCATGGTGACTTCTCCATTTTCTTCAATTAAAAGGTCATAAATTGCTGAATATACATCCGTGTTCCATATCCTTGCAATTTCTTCAAAACTTTTTCCTTCCAGCCTTTTATTTTTGGGGGATTTTAGAGAGACTGCCAAGAGATTATTGAAACCCACTTTTTCGGGAGGAATCCATTCCTTCCATCCGGGAATACCATTTTTCAAATCATGGGTAATTTTTTTCCGCGTGTTATCATCTTTCAATCGTTCCAGTAGTTTTTGCATTCCTCCATCAATCACCCAAGGAGGTAATACATTAATTAAAAAAGAACTGGTGGAATCGTAAGGGTGTAGATCTGTAGTGATTTCCATACCCTCTTCTCTTTTCCTTTCAATCATTTCAAGAGCCTTTTTACTGGCACCCCAATTTGGTGAGCCATATACAGATAAATGAGACACGTGAATGGGTAATTGAGCTTTACTTCCAATAGTAATAATCTCGTCTATTGCTTCCATCAATGCACTGGCGTAGGATCTGATATGAGATACGTACATTCCCCCATGCTTACTGGCTACTTTTGCTAATTCGATCAATTCAGGTGTCTTAGCAAATAATCCGGGAGGATGCCCTAGCCCGGTTGATAATCCAAAAGCACCTGCCCTCATTGCTTCATCCACATGCGCCTTCATTTGTTCTAATTCTTCATCAGTAGGAATTCTTGAATCAAATTCCATCACTGCAATTCGAACAGTACCATGTCCCACGAAATACACCATGTTGGAGGACATTCCACGCTTTGCTTCATGGTTTAAATACTCTTCAAAAGTGCTCCAAGAAATGTTCACTTTTACATCCAATGGACATATCCCTTGAGTATATTCTTGAAGCAAGTGGGCTTTATTCGGATTTACGGGAGCATAGCTAATGCCGCAATTTCCCACCACGTGGGTCGTGACTCCTTGTCTTATGGTACTTTCTAATTTGGGATTAATATCTACCGTTAAATCAGAATGGGTATGAATATCAATAAATCCCGGGGCAATTGCGAGCGAGGAACAATCAATTATTTTATCATGAGAAATATGAACGTGCCTGCTAACCGCTTCAACTTTCCCATTCTTAATAGAAATATCCCCCTTATACCAGGGATTTCCCGTTCCATCAAATATCTTGGCATCTTTTAATAAAATTGAATTCTCCACGATATTTACCTCATTTTAAATAATTTTTCATGATCATGACAAATAATTTTAATTGTTAGATCCATAAAAATTCCACCCTTTTTTTAGGAGTTTATAAATCTGAATTATAATAAAGTTCAGTTCTATACAAAATACTTTAAGGGTATAAGAGATAAAGACCAAAGAATAAAAATTTGAGTAAAAAATGTAATAAGGATGGAAAATGTTAGAAGCTTCAATAATTAAAGCTCCAAAATATATTCAACAAAAAGACGAATTTGATTATTTAAAATGTTTAATAGAATCATTGGAACCAGGGAGGTGTGCAGGTATTCTATTGCATGGGCCTCCTGGAACTGGCAAGACGTTATTAGCAATAACTTTAGCAAAGGACTTTAATGCACCTTATTTTATCATTGATGGCTCTCCTGATCTTGACAGAAGAGATATAGAAGGGAATTGGGAATTGATCAAGGGAAATACACTATTTAATTATGGTCCACTCACATTAGCAATAAAATCTGCGAATGAGAATGGAATTTCTTTTGTAATTATAAATGAAGTTAATGCAATTAGAGAGAGTGAACAGATTTCTCTTAATTCACTCTTATCAGAGAACCATATCAACCTCATCTCCAAAGGATTTGAAAAGTATGAACTTAACTCAGAAAGCAAGTTGATTGTCATTGGTACCATGAATAAGGGGGTGATAGGAATTAATAAATTGCAGGAAGCATTTGATGATCGCTTTATTGCAAGCCCCGAGATAAATTATCCCGATAAAAACAAGGAGATTCTCATTGCTTCTCGGATTTCAGGCTGCAGTTCTCGAATTGCTGAGGTCGTGGTAGATGCGGCAAGAGAAATTAGAAAACAAGCCCTCGAAGATTTCTCCTTAACCAAAATCTTTTCCACACGACTGATTGTAAATTTCTGCTATCTAATAACCCGTATGGAGCCACAATATATCAAGTGCAATATCGAAAATGCTATCATTAATAGATTAGCTGAAAATACTGAGGAAAAGAAAAGCATTGCGATGATACTCGATGGGAAGATGCTGGAAAAAAAACTCAAGGATGAATTAATAGTTAAAAAAGAGGTTAAGGAAGAGATTCAAAGTTCCATTAAATTAGAGGAATCAGACAAAAACTCTAACGTAATAGGAGAAATGCGGTTATGGTTACATAATTATAGAAAAAACAACAATTATAGATCCATTACGAATCGAAGCGGGAAAATAATTTGGACTCCGTTGGAATGGATCTGGTCATATAATAAGAAAATCTTGCAGGAATACATAAAACTAACAGAAGAGTTAGGTTATCATAATATGTACAAGCAGCAAACTGGGAAAACTCATATCTATGCTGGCAATATCACTTTAAAATACATTAAATGGCTATATCGAAAAATGAATGCGGAATTAACAGAATTGATGAGAACAACATTTCCCGTACTTTAAAGACAGAATACATGGAATGATTGAGGGATCATGTTTAAAGAATTAGGATTATTTGATTTATTTGAGCGAGATGTAAATACTGATTTACTAGCCCTTACAAATACTGCAAAGAGAATCAGTGGTAATAAAGATATTCTCATTTCTTATTTACGAAACGATTATGCTGCTTTTACTGACTGTAGAATTATTTATATTCCACAAAAGTATAAAGAAGATATCAAAGGAAGTCAGGGATTGGTTGCCCATGAAGCAGGACATGTGGGTTATGGGTCATTCGAATTAAATTTTGCCAAGTTAGTCGCGGTAGTTTCTAAGAAATTTGATTTACCTTCGGGATTTGTACGACAATTAGTCAATGTAGTAGAAGACGTTAGGATTAATGCAATAAATGATAAAAAGTTTCCCGGTTTTTATAGAAACTTGAGAAATTTAGAGTTGACACTAATCCCCATAATTAAATCGAGAATTGTAAAATTAAAAGATATTGTAACTTACATCTATTTGTTCATGGAGGATTTTGAAGGATTTTTGACTATTCCTAATTTAGGTCCATTTAAGATTAGTATTTCAGATTGGAATTCCGTTGTTAATATCAAAAAGTTTATCATAAAATTCCGTACTCCTAACGTGACCTTACTTTCCGTCTATAAACTTTGCAATATCTTAAAGAAATATTTTCCAAAAAAAATCGAACGAAAAGTTAATCAATTTCCTCAAGTTAGAGGTGTTCCTGGAAGTTCAGGGTCTAGTTCAGGCGGAGGATCGAGATCTTATCCTATCCCGATGGTTCCTGAGGAAGGGGAGGAGGATATGGAATCTGAAATTGAGGATGGAGAAATATATTATAACTATGAAGATAATCCAAAGCAGGGCAACCCAATGGAAGACTTTGATCTTTTAACCCGTTGGAATGAAAGCCAACAATTTGAGAATAATACATTTGACAAGCTAACCAAGGAAAAAACGGAATTACAAGAATACAGTGAAGATTTGATAAAAAACTTGGAGGAATATGATTTATCTACAAAAGATTTAGAGAAAATTGAAGAAGATCTAGCTAATTTTAGAGAGAATGGTACTTATTATGGATCTCAATCTGAGGAAATGTCCTATGAAAAAGATATTGATGAATTCACCAGAAGTTGGAATGAAACACACGATAAAAATGAGATAAATTCAGATCAAGTGAAGGAATTCCTACAAGAAATTGAAAAAAATCAAGATCTATTAAATAATCATTTTGAAAGTAGAGAAGCATTAGAGGAGCTAAAAAAAAACCTACGTGAGAAATTTGATGATTTAAATCTGGAAGACGGGGTATTAGATGATTTAATTTCGGATATCCAGGAATTAAAACAAAAAGAGGATTTTTTAAGAAGTAATAATGGCTCTTTAGACTATGGGTCTAATTTAGAGAACTTATCTAAAGAATTAAATAAAACCTTCGAGAATTGCGATATTTCCTGTGAAGACCTCAAAGATATTTTCATGGAGTTAGATGAGATAAAAAATAATGGACTAAGTGAAGGAGATCCTAAAACTGACCTGGATTTATTTGAAGAAAGACTCTGTGAGAAATTAGGCGTTGATAAGCTCAATTCCAAACAACTTGAAACCATTTTTAAGCAATTAGAGCTATTTGATGAAAAAGATGAGAAAATTGACATTGAGGAATTGCTCAACGATAAAAGACATAGATTCAAAGTCGAAGTACTAAAAAAGATCGCAGACAATCTTAAAAAAGCTGAGGAAGAGATGGATAGACGATTAAAAACATTAGAATTAGGGATGCGCGTACTTAAAATAGGAGGAGATTTTAAGGATAGAAAGGTAATTGAAACAACGATTGACAAAGAAAATATGATACCTGTCGATTTAACTTTAGCTCAAATGAAAATTAATTATGATAACCAAATAAAAAAAATTAAAAGAGTTTTTGCAGAATTAAAAAATCAGAGAGACTACGATTCTTTTCAGAAGCGAGGACGGCTAAATAGCAAATTAATTAAGGCAGTCACCAGTGATTATAGATATAAACAATGTTTTACAAAGAAAACAGTTGAGAGAGAGTTAAGATTATTGATTATAGTAGATATTTCCGGGAGTATGAAAGGGGTTAAGATGAAAGCGGCAAAAATTGCTCTTGTATTGCTATGTGAAGCTTTAGAATATCTAGCAAATACAAGGATCGTTCTATTCACGGGAAAACATGATGCATTAAATATCTTGGTAAAAAATTTTGATGAACCCTTGAATCCTAAGAAGATGGACAAATTTGGAAGCCATGCTAATGATTGTCAAAATTTAGACGGGATTTCAATAAAACATGAAGCTAATAAACTACAAAAGGACGACTTTATAATTGTTATTTCGGATGGGCAGCCTGCGGGAGATGGGAATTATGGCTTAAACGAAGCCATGAATGATATTCATGACGTTAGGAAACGCTTTAAAGTATATGCTTTCTCTATTGATGCAAAGGGGGAATATTTGGATAAATTATACCAAAAAGATTGGATCTTAACTAATTCGCAAGATGAACAAGATTTAGGTCAAAAAATGGTAAAATTATGCCAGTTAATCGTTAAAGAATTTTTTAATTAAAAAATTTTTTTTAGTCTGAATTTGAAAATTTTATTTGATTAGTAAATAAATGGGATAATTCCATTTATCTCTTTCATATAAGTAGTATATTCTTTTCCAAATCGAGCGATGAGAAAATTTTGTTCAATACTCATTGCGATTTTTGAAAATGATAAAAAAAGAAAGGATTTCTTAAGTTAAAAAAAATAGAAGGTTAAAAAAATTATTTTTGATTTGCTAAATATTCATTCATTTCTACAAAACTGCTTGTCCTAACGAGAGCCGATTTTAGGAATTGGAAACCTATATCATAAGTTGAGCCATCTCCTCCGATATGTATGACGTAGGGCACTTCTCCTTGATATATATTTTTAAATTTGAGAATTTTATACGTTGTACTAATAGCTTCCGCAATAGTAGCCCCTGATTCAAAAAGATGATGCACCCATGGAACGTTCCATGAAGATACATTGTCTTTTGAAGTGGAAACCTCGGAACAGCTGGTATTATTCACGTAAATAATATTTTTCCCCGCAACTTGAGTGGCTGCGGTTGCCATTTGGTTCAAGAACATGCCCGCACCGCATCCCGGACAAAGACCGTGACCTGGTTGGAGATGGTATTGAGGCTCTAATTTCTTTCGGTTGATTCTATAAATATCTACAGGTTTTTCAGCTCCAAACACTTGTATTAAAGCTTTTAATCGGGCATTTCGTTGTTCCGTGTAGTAGATAATCTCATCTATTTCCTCTTCCATAAATTTAGGACGAAATAAATGTTTAAATCTACCCATTGATTTCAAGAATTGTTCAAACTTTTCTTTATCTACATCTAATCCACGATAGTAAGAATATACAGGCTTGGCATTTTTAACTCGAATGGTAAAAAGGGGCCAATAACCACAGTCTGTCGCCAATTTTGAGACATTAAGCGTGTCTTCCGCGCCGTGCCGCCACCCACGCATGCAATCGCTGAAGATTTGTATAAAACCGGAACCATTCGTCTTTAATGCTTCCATTACTTTTCCCATTAAATCCATGGGATAAGCTGGATTTGCCGTGGCCAGAAATAGTGATTTAGTTCCAAAAAAGCTGAATGGAGTCACTAAATCTTGCTTGACACCGACCTTCCCAGGAATCTTTTCTCCCCCAGGACCCGTGGTCGTGGATGCATGTGGAGGCGTTCCGCCTGATTCTTGAACTCTGTTTGAAAAAATATTTTTTTTTCAATTTCCAGTATTCATGAACGCCTCATTATCATAATTGACAAACAAGACATTACTTTTTTCCTTTCTCTCGAGAATTTCTTCCATGTTAATGATATTATTTTCTGGTTTTGACATTATGCATCAACCTCGTGAATTTTTTGTTTTGTTTCTCTAACCCCTAAATACATGTATAATTTTCCATTCATGTCCGTTACTTTTTCCATTTTCTTTTTAGCTACATTAAATTCGTCCCGGGTAACATCTCGCCCACCTAATCCCGCGATGAAGCTCCTGAAAAGAGTTCCAAGGGGATATAACGCGCTAGCAATCGACATGGAAAAGGGAGGGAGCATTCCATTCAATGAATCTGATTTTTCAATGATGATGATCTTTTCAATATTGTGTTCTTCCACGATTTTCCTCAATTCTGCATAGGGAAATGGACGAAAGGCACGAATTTTTATCAAGCCGATATCGGGATTTTTCGTCATCCAACTTATAATATTTCCACACATTGACCCCATCGTTATGATGGCTGTTTTTGAAGAATTATCAAGATTGTAGGTTTCAATTAGATCATACTTGCGCCCCGTCTCCTTTTCGAACGTTTTAAAGCAGTTTTTCATGATGCCCAATACCGCTTCTTTATCTTCATCTAACTTTTTTCTACCTTCCATGAAAAAATCCGGAGTCACGATTCCGCCCCATGTTCCGGGATTTTCTGGATTAATCGTTTGCCGGGGTTTCTTTGGTGTCATTTTTCGTACAATTTCATCGGGGATGAGCCAGAGTTTTTGTACGGAATGAGAGATGATAAAGCCATCGTGGACAAACATGGTGGGAAATAAGGAATCTTCAGAAACCATAACTGATATAATTGCTGCATCGTAAGTTTCTTGGACATTTTCAGAGACCAAGCAATTCCATCCCAATTCCGAATTTACTTCGGTAAATTCCCATGAATTCCAAATAGATAAATTAGGAGAATTAAAAGCTCGTGCTGAAATCATCATGGTTAAAGGAACGCGCCATCCCACTGCCATGGGAAGGGCTTCTGTCATCAATAAAAAACCTTGAGACGCGGTCGCCGTAAATGCTCTGGCACCTGCAGCACTCGCAGCAGTAGAATAACTTATTGCTGCCAGTTCAGATTCAACATTCACGAAAGCAGCCTTGAGTCTTCCTTGGTGAACGACATCCGAGAGACCTTCTACAGATTGAGTTTGTGGGGTTATAGGAAACGCACAAATTACATCGGGATCCGTTTGAGTAACTGCCCCAGCCACTGCATAATTTCCTATCATCGCAGTTTCGACAGGTTCTTTTATTTCTTTAAAGAATAACTTCATAGGTTCGATAGACATGATACCACCTCTATGCTTTTTCTGGCGCAGCGCATGATGCTGGCCCTTGTCTTAATTTTTTATCAATTGCATTTACAGGACAAATGTTGAGACAATTTAAACAAGATTTACAATGATAAGAATCAATACCTGCCATGTGCCACAGACCATCATCTCCTTTTTTCCTCATGATGGCAAAATCGGGGCAAATATACCAACATAGGGCACAATCCGTGCATTTATCTTCAATCCAAATTACATCCCATTCTCCCCACGATCCCGTTTTTACTTGATTACTTCCGTATTCAATTACATCTTCATCACAATACCATACTCCGGACTTATCAAGCTCTTTATATCCCGGCAAACCAGGTCGAACTTGTTGCCAAGGAATTTTAGAGTCTACGGTGAAATCAAGTTGAACTCCGCTTTCGTAAACGCATACTTCATCATAAGCTCGTTTCACTGCTTCCATATTTTTTCCCGCTATTTCTCCCACGAATCTTGTCATGATGGCTTCGGAAAGTTGATCCAAGGAAAAGAGGTAAGATACACGGATTAAGGCACCTAAAATAATAGTATTTGTAATGTTTCTTCCCAAGATTTCCATTGCGATGTTTAAGGCATCTACTGTAGCGACATTCAAGTCCTTTCGCTTTACCAAATCTTGTATTTCTTCTTGATTCATGGTAGTATTTACGATTAACCATCCTCCACTTGGTACTCCTGCGGTTACATCAACCTCTGTTAATAACGTGGGATCCAATACAGAAACAAAATGGGGAACATACACTTGTTCATTGGATCGAACTAAATTTTCATTCAAGGAAAGTCTTACATAGCTTTCAGTAGGGGAGCCCATTCTTTCAGCGCCAAAGCTTGGTTGACATACGCCATACCCTTGAAACGCTTCGACGCATAAGTTGGACGCGGTAACTCCTCCTTGACCGCCTCTCGCATGAAATCGAAGATTTATACAGTTTTCATTTAATACATCTTTTATTTGTTCAGGTGTAAACATTTTAAATTTCACATTTTTAGTTCATTCTAAGATTAAGACTATGATATATAAATCTTTACCATTGAAATTCTTTATCTCTATAAATCTTAACCTATTCTCAATTCTCATTTCAAGTGATGAAGCTGAATTCAGTTTTTAGGGATTGACGTTTCCAATCACATTTTTATTTCATCATGTCTTAACGCTTTCTTATTCAAGAAAGTGAAAGATTATGAAGCACGAATTAATCTTACAAGAAATTATTTAAAAATTGAATTTTAAATTGCCTATTAGTTTTCTAAATAGAGATTTAAAGATAACTTTAATGAAATATATATGGCAAAAATTATCTATCGTTAAAAATTGATTTCCTCCAATAATGTTTTCCAAACTATTTCAATGGAATGGAAATCGTTCATCTTTTTAATATCAAATAACATTACCATATAAAATACCTTAAAATTTAAGCAAGCAATCCCAAATTCTTGATTTCCCAAAATGCTAAAAAAAAATAATTCTCGGTTGAAAAATTGCTTGGACAAATTTTCTGAGCTTGTTAAAACTGTAATGAGCTCCGGGAAGAGAATTCCTTGTTGTTGTTGTGAATGAATTAGTGATGAATGAAAAAGTGGTTTTCCTAACGGATTGACAATATACAATTCGGAAATGGCAGAATTCCAATTTATTTTCTGAAATACTTTTTCAAGCTTCTCTATATTTTTCACGTATTTATCTAGTTTTTTAGACGAAATCTGAGCCTCAAAGAGTTCTTCAAAATCATCATGAAATTTATAGAGAGTAGCGAGTAATACGAGACTTCTACTTTCTACCATGAGCCCTTCATCTTTAATAGTTCGAATTAAAATTCGATTAATTTCCTGATTAAAGGTTTTATTAAAGAAGACAGATGCAGAGGTGTGAATAAAAGGCATTAAATAACTTACTTTATTTTTATCGATATATTGTTTGGCATGAATATAGAGAATCTCTCCCTCTTTAGGTGTTATAAACATCACTGCCTTCATGGTGTTTTCATCATCAATATTGTTTTTGTATGCAGTTAATTCATCCATGCCATAAGATCTTAAAAGTTCTTCCATTACGGGAGTAAATTTATTATACATGGAAACATCTCCGTTAAATTGCTTATTTAAATCTGTTTCATAGACTTCCGTAAATTTGCGAATAATATCTTTTAAAAGTTCAGAAAGCAACGTGATTAGATCTTCGGATTTTGTTGTAATTACGAATACTAATTTCTGAAGATATTGTTCAAATTTTTCGAAAATCAAGGTAGTTTCCTTTAATTTCAAGGATTTAATTTCTTCTCCTCTCTCAATGGTTGCAAAACTATTTAAAGCGATCAAAAACCCGCTTATGAGGGTATCATCCCCCGTAGTTTCCCCTTCATGCCAACTATATAGTAATTGACCAGCTTCATTTATGATTAATAAATCTGCCATCTTTAATTCACATGTAATAATAACTTTATAAATTCATGATCTTAGGAAATATAAAAAAATAAGGTTCATGTTTGAAACATGAAGTTCGTTGATTATTAAGTATATTTGTTAATTTATAATTTCTTCTCATCATTATTTTAAATTTACACTAAGAAAAATGATCTAAAATTCATGTATAAAATTCTTGTTTAGAAATAAAAATTATATTTGCTCCCACTTAAAAAAAAGATTTTTGATATTAGTTTAAAATTTAAAAAGATTGGAAGAGATAATCAAAGTTGTGATGATGATTACTATACTTGAAATTGGTGCCAAAAAAAATAGATCCTGAGGATGACCGCTTAAAAAGAAGATTAATGAATTAGAAAAGTATCGAAAGGGTAAAATAGAAGATGTGATATCTAGCAGAATAAAATTGAAGGTCCCAAAAACACCCGACACAACAACAATTAACAACACTGAGATAATCGCGTACAAATGAGCTTCTGCAGAAGATCCGGAGACTATTGCAAAAATAATGCCAAAACTATTTGCTGCAAAGATTGTAGATAGATAACAAATTATAAGCCAAACAATTGCGGTAGCGGAAAAGAGCTGAAAATTGAGAATTATGATAATTCCTAAAGGTAAGACGAATTTAATAGAATCTAAAAAACCTCTCACAAAAATATACTCTAGGACCAACCTTTTCTTCGAAATGGGCAATAATGCCAAGCGTTCTAACATTTTACTATCTTTCAATTGAATTAATCCAATGGTAGAACTAAAGATTCCTATAAAGATAATTGCCAAGGTAAAAATTCCGCTTTTAACTGCATCGGGAATGCCTTGAAAAAAGATAGGGGATGTTAAAATAAATGGCAATAAAATTTTGATTATCATGGTTTTCTTATTCTTGCTAAAGAGTAATAATTCTTCTTGCCATAAATTATTGGGTAACATTTTCAATCACCTGTTAATTTTATAAAAATATCTCCTAAACTGGGGTTTTTTATATTAAAATTCAATAATATTCCCCGATTAACTGCAATTAAATTGATAATTCGAGCTAAAATTCCCGTGGAATTATTCAAATTTTCAGGTTTTAGAAGTATTTCTGCTTTAAATTGGTTTACCTCATTTTCGAGGATTTTTAGATATTGAATGTCCGAAATTTCCTTTAAAAAAGTAAGATCGATGGGAAGCGCAAGAGTGATTTCGATTTTAACAAAGGTTTCAAGAGAATTCATTAAATTTTTTGGCGTATCTAATAACAATATTCTCCCTTTATCCATGAAGGCTACTTTATGAGCCAGAAAAGCCGCTTCATTCACATCATTAGTGGCTAACACGATCGAGGTTCCTTTTTCTGCTTCATTTTTTAAAAGGGTATAGAATGCAATGCGCGATTTATAATCTAAACCCATCGTAGGTTCATCTAACAAGAGCAATTTAGGTTTGTGAATTAAAGTTTCAATTAATGCTAACTTTCTTTTCATTCCAAAGGAATAGGTTTGTACGAGATCATCTTTTTTCTCCCATAAATTACTCCATTTGAATAATTCCTCTAATCGAACAGAGGCATCCTTGTTACTCAAACCATAATTTTTAGCAAAAAACCAAGCATTTTCATAGCCGGATAATTTATCCCAGTGAATGGATAGATCAAACAATAAGCCCAATTGACTATAAAAGTGTAACTTTTTAGACTCACGAGTATATCCATTTCGATATATTTCTCCTGCGTCTGGTTGTATTAAAGAAGCAATGATTCGAACTAATGTTGATTTGCCTGATCCATTAGGCCCTAACAAGACTAATATTTCTCCTTCATTCAAACTGAGAGAAATATCTTCTAAAGCCAATATTTTCCCATAAGACTTGGAAATGGACTTTAAATTCATTATTTCTGGCATTTTATTTAAACTCTAATGCTGTTTTTTCTGTTACCTTCGCTGGACTGGAAGGATATACCTCTATTATTTCATAGACTAATTTAATTTCTCCTTTCTCAACGATTTCACCAACAATCTTGCTCCCCACTATGTTTTTATGAAAATTTGGAGCTAATTTCTTAATTTTTTTCAACACGATTTTCTGGGCTTCAGGTATGTTGTTTTCGTTAGTTTCTTTCGGTTTATCATGCTTCTCTTCCTCAGTAGATTTTAAGGGCGCCATTTTTGCGCCCATCCCCATATTATTAGCGACCTCCTCAACCACTTCGGGAATTACTTCAGAAAATCCTTTTTCACGGGCGTAATCTTCAATAGCGGCAATTGCCATTTTTCTTGCAAAAACGGGTACGTTTTTAATTAAATCTTGTGCCTCTGATGTCCATTTCAAAGGTAATTTTTCTACTTTAGGAAGATTAGGAATTTCTATTTGACCATTTGATTTCGATACAATTAAGATATTCATATTACAAGCCATGGCAATGTTAAATGTATTAGATCCTATTAAAGACACTTGCTCTTGATGAAGTCCCCATCGGCCCAGGACAATTAACCCGGCATTTTTAAGATCAGCGTAATTTAGAATTTTTGTATATACTTTTCCCATTAAGACTTCCATTGTCACCTTGCTTTTCATGGATTCAGCCAGCAATTCTCCCCTTTTCAGTCCTTCAAAATATAACTTTTCCAAGCCTTTGTCAATGATTTCATCGTGTAGCTTTTCTTGAGCAACAAAATTAAATCGTTCTTTATCTTTTTCCGGCAGTGCATCTGAAATAGTGCGAAACACTCCTGAATGAAAATAAGGATCATACGCAGCGATGGTTTTTATTTCAGCACCAACAATTTTGGAAAGCTTGATTGCTCTTGTAAGTGCATTATAACTATTTTCGCTGCCATCGATACCTACAATGATAGGACGATATTTAAAATTGATCGGTTCTTTCACGATAAGAAGATCAGAATCAGTTCCATGCAATAATATTCGTTGTGTAAGGCTCCCTAATGTATTGTTACATTCTTTTCCGTGACCATAACCGCCTAAAATAACCAAATCAGGTTTAATTTCACATATCAATCTAAGGAGTTGTACATAATTCCTCCCTTCTGGTGTGCTTCCTTGAAATGTTACTCCATGTTCCTGAGCCATTTTTATCATGGGAGAAATATACGCATCTGAAATTAATTGCATACCAGTATCAATAAGATCAGTATGGGTATTTCTCAAGGATTTTATCCTCTCTTCTTCTTGATACCTTTCCGGTAAGCCAGGTTCCATTTCTACAAATCTTATGGCATGCATTTGTGAGGAATAAACATGACATCCAACTAATGTAGTTGAATTATTTCTTGAAAGTAAAATTCCTGCATCTAAGGCCATATCAGAGTAGCTGGAACCATCTAATGCCAATAATATTTTATCATACATTTTTCTTTTTAAAATTTAGAATTTAGTGAATGTATTGCGATTAATTTATACCATTTTTTTAAAAAAAAATTGATTTAAAATTTATTAAAGTTTGAAAATTTAGTTAGTTCTTCTTGGATAGGGGGTTTTACTCTTAATTTCAACGGTATAGAACAGATATCCAAAAGGATAGTCAATTTGTGTGATGTGAAATGCATCAAACGCAAATAATTCTCTGGCTGCTCGTAAAAACTTGTAATACTTACTTTCTTTATCAATGAATTCAATAAAACCATTAAATTGATAACTTAGAAATTTTGGAGCATCTCCAGTATATAATAGTGAAGCCAAGGGATACTTTTTTAAGTTTTGGGGCGTATGACCCTCGAATATTTCTAACCCTCCAAGTAATTTATCATTAAAATTATCCAAGTCCCCATAGAACATATTTGCAATATCCATGCGTTCCATTAAACTTTCCTGCCAAGGTCCTGATTTATATCTTTTGATTGCATCATTGAATAAATCGGTGAATTTTTCTAACTTATCATCTTTGGGAAGCAATCCCATACCTTTAGTAGTTAAATTTATGAAAAAAGGACCTTTTGTCATCGTGGCTAAGACAGGAAGATGTGCCGGTTGAGTTCTAATGGCATCGGCATGTCCCCGTTTTATTATTTCTAACATTTTTAATCTCGTGGATGACTGCCATGTTAGAAAATCTCTCGGTAAGGCAAGAATTTCAAATTTGGATTCCGTACAATTATCGAATTTACAAAAAATTTCATTATCCTTAGAAAAAAATGTAGTTTCAATCATTTTTACTTTTTACTTTTCGTTTTTTTTATTGATCACTTGTTTCTTCTTGTATATCTTTATATTCTTCTTCAACACCTTTTAAGGGTTTTGGATCTAATTCCTCTGCTTCTTCTGGGTGATGAGCGGTGACTTTCGAAGTAAACCAGAAGACAGTTATGATTATACCTATGATTAAACCCCATACAATAAAAATTATATCTATGGGAATGGGTGTTGGATGTGTTTCTGAACCGCGAACAGGGATGATATTGAAAATTAAATAAGGTTGCCGAGCTGATTCCCTTACATAGCCCATTACTATAACGATAAAAGTTCCTAAAATTCCAGTTAATATTCCCGCATATCTGGCAATATTGGGTACTTTCCCCCAATCTGATTCTTTTATATCACTTAGCATTATTCTGTCGGTCATTAGAACTAGCGAGCCTATTATTACCAGAGTAAAGAGTGCAGGATATTTATAATCCATTTGACCCCAGAAGTTGATAATGGGAGCTGAATCTTCATAAGGAGAGCCCAGCCATGCGGGTTGCACTAAAACCAGCGCACAGACAGCGGCAATTACGAGAAAAACGTTGAATAAGTTACGTATTCTTTTATTTTCCAAGGAAGTTAATATTCTTTCCCTCCTATCAATAAAATACACAATTACAACTAGAAATAATGCAGATAAGAGAGAGACCATGAGAAGCATCTCCCAAGCTCGCGGTCCTTGCATGATCATCGTGAACGCTTGTGGTTCTGCATCGGATATCGCAATCATATATATCATTCCAAAAGGAGGTCCTAGAATAAGACCTAAAAGGCCCCATGCAATGCCGTAGGAGCCCACCCAGTCCCAGTATTTCTTAGCTGCGAGATCTTTCTGATCGTTGAAATGAAACATCGCCAGCATGGCTAAAAGGAATCCACAGAACGAAATCGAGGCAAATACTCTATGAATTTGAAGTCTTATTGTTGTTGGATTAAACCACCAAGACATTATGGTATTAAAATCCATCGTAATTAATCCATTCTCACTATAAACGATTGAAGATTCACCAGGAGTGAGCATGCCTGAAGCAACCATGGTAATCATTAATACTTGAAAAAAAACAGATATAATATATCCATATCCTAATATTTGATGATACCGGGGTTTAATTTTATCCCACGAGAACCAATAGCTATAAAGAAAAATAATTTCTACTGCAAATAAGATTGCTTCGGTAAATAAAGGCCACCAATAAATATGAAATAGATTTGCCGTAAATGAGGGCATGTATGCGATAAAAAAGACTATCCCAGCTGCTGCAAAAGTTGAGCCTAGGCTAAAAAGCATTACATTAAACAATGTAAACGATCGAGCGACTCTTTTGAATCGCATTTTATTATTTCTTAGATAAATGGATTCTGTGGTTACTGCAATCCAAGAGCCTCCTAAATGTAGATTGGCTAATAATGTATGAGATAGCATGACGAAAGCTATACTCGTGGATCTTCCATATAACCCCATAAATTCTTGTATTGGTAATCCTAGACTATATGCACTTGAAGATTCTTGGGAAGGTGGTAACAATTGAGTGGAAGAAGTCAATCCTCCTTGAAGAGGAACAATAACAAAACTCATTACAATTATCCAGATGGCTAATCCCAATATGATAATATATAATTTTTTCTTGGAAAGAAAGCTTAAGAATTTACTTGTCTTATCATCAGAAATCATTTCACTACTCAAATTCTACACCATAATTTTTACGATTTTGCATTTTTGCTTATTTTATTTAATTTTTTCAAGAAACTTTGCATATCTCAATAACAACCTAATATGCAATCAGTTATGATTTCATTTTTAATTTAAATACCATTCTTTTGAATTCTAGAAATGGAAAAAACACAAAAAATCAATTTGTAGTTAATTTTAAAAGGAAAATATAAAAAGCATTTTATTTGATTTTACTACCTTAAATGAGCATTAAATATTTTCGAAAAAGAATTTCCTTTTATTTTCGTGAGATCCAATACATTATGCTCAAAAATTCTTCATTTTTGATGAAGGCTTAATTTATTACTTCTAATAAAGATTTATATCTGGGAAACTAATAAGAAAATCAAAACAGAGAATGCAATATAAAGAACTCCTTATTTTTGTGGAATCCTTTTCTTTTTTATCATACCTATCCCGTCTACTCTTAAAGTGTTCTTTTAAAAGTCATAAACATAATCTTTTTTAAAGGGTAAATAAACTATCTTTCTGAAAACCTTTTTATAAAAATATAGAAGAAAAGATTTACAATTTTTTAATTTAGATATAAAATATACAACAATTCAAAGTTGGAAATAATGCAAACAAGTTTAAAAAATGAGGAGCGAAAAATAGAGGAAGAAAATGATAAACATGAAGAAGGAAGCAAAATAAAAAAAAAATTATATTTCCTCCTTGGCTCTATCTTTTTATGTTTAGGATTAATTGGAATAGTTTTACCTGTTTTACCTACTACTCCCTTCTTGTTATTAACCGCAGCATGTTACATGAGGAGCTCTGAACGTGCTTATAATTGGCTCATGACCAATAGAATATTTGGTTCCTATCTCAAGAATTATCGCGAAGGAAATGGAATGCCGATTAAAATAAAAGTTATCACGATTTCTTTTTTATGGGTTGTTTTATTGATCAGCGCGTTTATTTTTGTTCAAATCCTTTGGATTAGAGTGATTTTATTTATAGTTGGGATCTCGGTATCCACTCATATTATATTGATAAGACCAAAGAATAAGAAAGGAAAAGAGAAGTAATCAAGAAGTAATCATCAACTCTTCCTCGGAATACCTAACTTTTTCAAGTAAACTTCAAAAATAGTTTTATTCATTTAGCAGAACATATTTAATAAGCAAAATGGGGCGAATATTCAAAAATGATTTAAAAATATTATAGTTAATATTTTATTCATGGCAATAGTATAACAAACTAAAACTAAATATAGTAACTTATGTTTATATCGTAATCATAAGATAATTTTAAGGAGAAAAAATTATGGCAATTAATTTAATGATGCTTTGGATTGAATTGATGATACTACAAGCAATTGTAGGATACAGTTTTGCCACCGCTAATGCGTTTATTGGTTTGTATAATATTAGAGATTTAAATTTGATGAAAGGTAATTTCACGGTGGTTAGAGCCCATAAACGATTCGGATGGACGGAAATTTTTCTATTTTATGCAATTACTGTGCAATGCATTTACATGTTTTCATTACATATCGTGGCAAAGGATCCTAATTTATATCAACCTTCGGGGATCTGGACACATGCTTGGATTGGAGGCTTTATTTCTGTCCTTTTAGTATCTACCAAATTTTTTTTTGCGAGATGGAAAAAGGATGAAATTTATAATTATGGATGGATTCTGGGACCTATCGGTTATACGGGATGGACCATCTCTTTTTTTACGTTTTTATATAATTTCTATTTTGTCGTAAATGCTAATGGCACCTTTCCTTTTCTTTTTATGCCAAGAACCGCGTTATGGACAGGAATTATTCCCTTTATCATTGCTAGTGCACTTTTTCTTGCAGTCTTATATAAAATGGGATCAAGAAAACAAGGATCAAAATTGCGATTTGAAACAAATCAGATTGCGTTTGTTCTTCATGGAATTACTTTTGGATACGAAAAATTCGCAAAAGAGTTAATTGGAATGCCTGCTCTGTATCGATACGTTATTCCTCGAACTTATGAATTTATTGAACGAATGATGACAATGAGTGGATTTAGTATTAAAGAACTTGAAAGAATGTCCTTAGCAGATGCAATGGATAAATTCATGAAGATGGCATCTGAAATTGGCATGGCTGAAAAAATAAAAATTAAATGGGAATCTGAAAAAAGTTTCACGGTAGAATCCGTGAACTGTTCCACTGCACGCGTTAGAAGTGTCATGAATGCAGAAGAACTGGAAAATGCGATTTGTCCCTGGGCGATTTTTGCAGCATCCATTGCAAATAAAATTACAGGGAAGGAGTTGGAATTTTCCCCATCAGAATTTAATGAGATTGGAGCAAAAACAAAATTGACTATTCTTGAAAAAGAAGAATAAGATTTAACTTCCTTTTTTTCCATATTAGTATTTAAATTAATAGTTTTATTGAGTTAGGGGATTTTCTATAATAACACTGCAATGACACCACAGCTTGTCATCAAATGGGATTAAGCTTATCAATTTTCGAATATAGTTATTCTCTTGGTCAGTGTATCACAGGGGTTTTGTTTATAGAGGTGATAAGCAATCTAATTTGATGAGAAAATTTTCCTATGCCGATTATATCGTTGGAAAAGTATGGGCTCTTACTCATGATGCTACAACTGTAACCGATAATACTTTTCTTGTAGATACTGATCTTTCAATTAGATCTTTCGGAGTAGATGTTAATAATGAATTTGATTTTACTGCTTTTGATGAATATATCTATCAAATTGTTGCAAAATAATCAAAAGTTAAATCATAAAAGTCCATTGGACTGAAATCTTAACATTATCAACAAATAAATTTATTATCAATTAAATTAAATAATTTTAATAAATATAAAGAAGGAAAAAGAAGTTTAAAACAATGGATGAGTATGTTAAATTAGGAGAATTCTTAAATGAATTTCCCATTGGTTTTCCAAAAACACGTTCAGGAGTAGAAATTGAAATCTTAAAAAAGCTTTTTTCCCCAGAAGAAGCTCGTTTAGCAACCCTTTTAACACCCATTCCTCAAGAAGTTAAACAAATAGCCAAGCGTTACAATTTAGACCCCACATATTTGGAACAGAAATTGGAAAGTATTTCCAAAAAAGGGCTTATTTTTAGATCACGACACCAAAACAAAAAGTATTATAATTCCGCCCCTTTCATGATCGGACTATATGAATATTCTGTAAAAAAAATTGATGAGAGCTTAGCCCGATTATATAAAAAATATTATGAAGAAGCTTTTTTGGATGAATTAGGAGCGAGTAATGTGCCCGGATTCAAGGTGATCCCGATAGACGAGCATGTTGAATCAAATACCGTCCTCTTACCCTATCAAAAGTTGAAGGAAAGCGTTTTAAATGCCCGTAAAATTGCCGTTACTGAATGTATCTGTAGGAAAGAAAGCAGATTATTAGGAGAAGGATGTGATTTTCCCTTAGAAACATGCTTGAGCTTTGGAGTCGCTGCGGAATATTATATTGAGAATGGAATCGGTCGCGAAATTACGGCTCAAGAAGCCATTCGTATTATAGAAGAAGCAGATAAAGCGGGATTGGTCCATGCAGGAGCAAATACTAAACACCTTTCTAATATATGTAATTGTTGCCCTTGTTGTTGCGCCTCCATGAAAGGTATTACTAAACTTGGACATGATAAGCATAAATATTTAAATGCGATTTTTGAATCTATAATTGACAAATCCAAATGTATAGGATGCGGAAGTTGCGTGGATAGATGTCCTGTTCATGCCATAGAATTACAAGAGATTGCCATCGTGGATAGAGAGAATTGTTTGGGTTGTGGCTTATGTGCTTCCGGTTGCCCAGAAGAGGCAATCCAGATGGTTCTTCGAGAAGATTTAGAAGAACCCTTTAATCGAGTGATTGAACTTGGAACGGCCGTCATAAAGGGGAAAAAAAAAAGAAATAACGATAAAACAGCAAGTTAGAATAATGGGATCATTCTTTAAGAGTATTTGTTATTAATTTCCCTAACTACTTCGGCACATAATAATAGACACTTCTTTAAACCCTCCTTAGACACTAACTTCATGGTATCTTTTGATGTATGCATTTCTTTCAAACCTCCATTCGATCCTAACGTGGTAGCATTGAATCCTAATTCCGTAAATGGTGAATGATCCGCCCAAGCACCCGTGGGAATGGACATTTTTTTGAGTTCAATACCAAGTTTTTCACTTGCTTTGGTAGAATATGTTTCCAATTCTTTAGAAAGAGATTTCTTAGGAATGCCATATCCTGTTAACACATTTAGTGCACCATATCCTCCAACCGAATCTAAATTGATAACATAAGTATTTTCTTTATCAAATTCAGTTTGGTGAGATGAGATAAAATACTTTGCACCACCCAAATTTAATTCTTCCGAACCTGTTAATAAAAAAATCATGTCCAAGTTATCTAAAGGATTTAGCTTAAAAAATCTGGCTAATTCTATCACGATACCTGTAGCGGTAGCATTATCTTTTGCACCGGGGGATTTATTTTCCGTTTTATTAAAGATATTAGTCATTCCAATTAATGCCACGATGATGCTGATAATCATTAACCCAAAACTCATGATGGGGAGAGCAACAGAAAGGAAGACTTTAATTATACTAAAAATGATAAAAAGTGCGATTAAAATTAAATCTCCAATTATTGTTATGATATACACAATTAATCTTACCAATATGGGCATTGTTTGACTCTTACTATCCCAATGGCCTAAAATAATTACTTTCCCTCTTGCATTTTTACTTTTTAATTTAACATAAAGATTTTCTGTTTCAAAGTTTCTATTCTCATTTTTACTTAATTTGATATCTATAGCATTGGATATTTTTAACATTTTCAACAGATAAAATAAAGTAATGAGAGAAAATATGATCGAAATCCACGGAATTAATATGAAGAAAATCGAGATCAAAATTATCAGAAGCCCAAGTGGGATGAAGCCAATTCGTGCTAAGTACCATGTATAAAAAGATGTCTTGAATTGTTCTCGATGAATATCTGAATATCCTGCTTTTTTCAATTCATCCAAAAGCACATCAATGGCTTTCTTTTCTCCTTCAGAACCTATTAATCTGGGAAAGGCTAACCGGTCTGTTATGGAATAAGCATTTTCTTCTTGAAGAGACATTTTTAATTCATTTTATATTTTTTAATTATAATTAAAATCAATTAAATTACGTTTAATGATTAAGAGATTAAGAATTCTATAAAAGCTTTTTTCTTTTTATTTTTTCTAAAAAAATGAGGTTAAAATATAATTCTTCTATAGCTAACTCTTAAAGATCATGAGAAGTATTTATAACCCACTCTAATCTGATGAATTATCCAAGGAAGAAGATCTTTTTTAGCTTCATATGTCCATCCCCGCCATGTTTTAGAGGGGTGGTAATTATAATCAATCATTAAATCAGCCATGGGTCCCAATTTTTTATTATTGAAGAGTACATTTGCAGTAATCATGGATCTCCCTAAACTTTTATCAATATCGGGGATAAAAATTCTCACGGGAATTCTCTTGATTTCTCCGGGACTTAACCTAATTTCACCTGTTTCATAAGAAGCTTTCCAATAGAGGGGTAGATTTAATTTAAATTTAACAGTTGAGTACTTGTTTAGATAATTTCTGACTTGCAAATTGGTGTTTACTTGCCCATGATTCTTCGCAATAATTCGAATTGGTTTAAAACAGATCCAATTAGGATCCAATCCCATATTGGGGTTTTCTTGTGCAACAATATCAGTGATTATTGGCTCGTACTCGGATACAATTTTCTTATATTGTTTAAGTAGGGCTTCATTTACCGGGATAATTCCATAATGACTAATTGCAAGATATTCTGGATTATATTGGAGCAAAATATCTGCACATCTCATGTATCCAACGTTCTCTCCTAGTTTGCATAAATTCAGACCATTTAAATTGGTATTTTTATCATCGAAAGTATTAGCAATGATGCTATCTCCCGTGAAAAATACACTTTTTCCATCTATTTTCCCAAATAAGCCTGCATGGTATTCTGTTTGTCCAGGAAAATGAAATATCTGAAATTCATATTTATCCCATTTTAAAATATCCCCCTCCTTCAAAATCTTATCTACTTTAATAGATTGCTCTATCAGACAACCCATCCGATAATCCGTGGGATTCTCTAAAATATCAACCATGTTTTCAAGGGCATATACATTTGTATGAAAAATCTTTTGTAATAAAGGAATTCCCGCTACGTGATCGTCATGATAATGCGTAGGAATGATAAAATCGATCCTCTCAATACCGTGCTTCGTAAAAATTTCTTGTAGCTCTTCAAGTCTGTATCCGAAATAGGAGGAACCTGAAAAATCTATAAGTATGCAATTATGATCAGACCCTATGAGGATATAAGGAGGCTTGAATCCATCATGAAGAACATGAGGAAATTCTCTTTCAAGATTGATTGGTTTTATTTTTCTATTTAAAGTTAAATTTATTTCTTCCAAGATACTTGAATGTTGAGAATAAAAAGCTTCTCTTGCCCGTTGTAACTTTTGTTTCAAGCTTTTTATTTCTTCGGCGGGTTTAGTTATAATACTTCCATGAGAAGGAAGTAGCATACTTGGTTTATGTGATAATAACTTCTTAAAAGAAGTTAATGACCCACTGATCCCACCTTCACCATTATCATCATAGATATATTCTAAATCATAATAAGTTAGAGTTTTTCCCCCAGAATGAATTAGATCTCCGGTAAAGGCCATCATTTTCCCATCTAATTCTACCAGATAAGATATGCTTCCAATGGTATGTCCACCAGTCTCTATTATTTTAAAATGATATCCCTTCCAATTTAATTCATCTCCTTCCCTAAGTGTCCTTTCGAGAGGAATGTTGAAAGTAGAGACGAAGAATGTTGGCTTGAAATTATAAATATCATAATAGGATTTACTTTCCCAAAATTGTTCCGCATTTAAAAAAAGTTTTTTCTCCTTCGCCGGGGCAGCAATCTTAATTTGCATCTCAATCGCTCTCTGATCGCCAAAAGATTGATCTCGATGATAATGCGTGTGGAAAATATACTCTATACCATCAATTCCGATTTCTGGAAGGAAATTCAATATTTCCCCTGAACCAAAGTCAATTAAAATAGCTTTCTTCTCTTTTTTTACCACGTAAACGTTTGCATAATCCTCAAATAAAAAGCAATTTTCAGAAATTTGAGTGAAATTCATATAAGTACTTTTCAATTTGACTATTTAAATTTTTTTCCTTTGGTGTGGGTCCATGCTTAAAACATTCAAGAGCAAAATGAGTTGTATTATACGGATTTTTGGTCAGCATATTTTACATAATCTGGAGTAAAATTAGTCTTAAGTAAATTAGAATTGCCTGTCGCGATTAATCTTCCATCCATGCTGAGAATTTGTGCGAATGCATGAGCCACATTACGCCCGTCTCTTACCAGTTCCGCTTTAACACGAATTCTTTCTCCCACTTTTATCTTGTCTAAATAATTTACATGCAAATCTAACGAGATTAAAAATCCTTCATATCCCAAAGTAGCAGTCATCATCCCAATGGCATCATCAATTATCGCAGATTGCATGCCCCCGTGTAACAATCCCGTGGGATTTCCCATTTCCGGTCTTATCCTAAATTCTAATTCTAAGTCTCCACGTTTTGCTTTAATTAATTTTCCATTTAACCATTTTGAAAAGGGGGGTACCGGAAAGTTGGATAAATCTTTTTCTTTAAATGCATTAAAAAGCTGTACCATTTTCTCTGAACGTCTTCTTACTTTTTCATCCAAATCTGGCATGGTTTTCTCCATATCACAATTTTTTAAAAAATTTTAAGGAGCAATTCCGATTTCTGTTTATATAATAGTTCTATTCCATTTAATGGTTGTTCTTATAAATTATAATTTTTTTTTTCAAAAAAGGAAGTGATTGATCAAATCATAAAAAAGTAATCATCTTCAAGTATTAATTACTTGTACTCTTTCCTTTTTTAATGGACTCGAAGAATAATGATCCCCATGGTTTAAAATCCCTTTCCTTTATTGAAGAAATAAAATCCATAGTAGTTATTGGCCCTTCAGAAAAACGGAATTTCTTTTTTCTTCGGAATCACTTAGAAAATTTCAAGGGAAAAGTATATGCAGTGCACCCTTATATTAAGCAGATAAAAGGATTTGATGATGGAAACCAAGGGAAAATTTTTAAATCCGTTAATGATATCCCCGAAGCAATAGATTTTGCTTTTATTGCCGTTCCTGCTCATAAAGTGCCCCCGGTGATTGAAGAATGCGTGGAAAAAGGAGTTAAATTAGCCAGCATTTTTGCAGCTGGTTTTTCTGATGCTGGTACGGAAGAAGGCAGAGTATTAGAAAGAGTACTCTTAGCAAAAGCTCAAGGAAAGATAAGGTTATTAGGACCTAACGGTTTGGGACTTTTTTATCCTAGATTAGGAATTGCTTGGAGGCCAAAATTTCCTACTATAGCAGGCAACATTGGATTTATCGCTCAGAGCGGAGGGATTTGTAATTTAGCTGTTTATTCAGGAATAGAGTTAGGAATTTATTTTTCAAAGGTTTTCTCATTTGGCAATGGTGCAGATTTAGATTTTGTAGATATATTGTATTACCTAACACACGATCCAGAAACAGATATAATACTCTGTTATTTAGAAGGAATAAAAGAGCGTAGAGTTGATACTTTAAAACGCGTGTTATCACAGAATAAAAAGCCTATAGTGGTTTTAAAAGGAGGGAAGTCTATTGTGGGAGCAACGGCAGCAAAAACGCATACGGGTTCAATTTCAGGAAATGACAAAATCTGGAATGCTTTATTTAAACAATATAACCTTATTGAAGTAGATTCTTTGGAACAACTGCTCTTTACGGCTCGCTTAATTGATTTTTATGGTATTAGTAAATATGAAAACCTTGCAATCTTTAGCATAAGTGGGGGTTATGGTGTTATTTTGGTAGATCTTTTAGAAAAGTACGGGATGAAAGTGCCCCAATTTAGTGATGAGGTAAAAATGAACATTAAAGAAAATCTTTTTGTGAAAGGAACCAGCCCAAATAATCCTTTGGATGTTGCAGCACAATTATTTTATAGTGATAGTATTGTAAAGATTATCGATCTGGCGTTATCTGATAAAAAAATGGATGCATTAGTTTTAGATATTCCATGTTGGTATTTTCACCCAGATTTCTCTATTCTCCGTGATGAAAAATTAGAAAAGAACTTGATTAAAGCATTTAACCTCGGGCATGTATATTCTAAACCACTAATCCCTATTATACAAAGGGCGAATTGTCCAGAACATCGTGAAAGAATCTCTCATCTTTTAACTGAAAAAAAAGTCCCAATTTTCGGAGATCCTCTTGAGTTTATACCTTTATTACCCAAAATTTCTAATTCTCTAATTAGAAGAGAAAGTTCCAAGAAAAACAATTAAATAGTGGAGTACTCTGATATTATCCTCTTTTAATCGCATCGTCATAACTTACTAATACATTCAGGGGGTATATATTCACTCAAGTATAAATCTCCTGATATGAAAAAAGTTATTCCCAGTTTCCTCGCTTTCTCACAATCTATAATTAAAACAATGGGATGAGAAGTTCTTCTTTTTCCTACTTTAATTGCCATGGATATCTCTTTTGATAAATGTACATATTGCCTTCCTTTAGGTTTAAGACCTTCATTTAAGATTTTTTGGGCTGCAAGTAGAGTGGTTCCGTGATAGAGATAAGGAGGGAGCATCTTTGCTCTGGGAAAGATGATTTTTTTTTCCAAGCTATGGCCATAGGTTGCTCTAATTTTATTTCCCATGATTTCAAATCTCTTTTTATCTGATTTAATTATTAATTCTTCGAGAGTAGTTTTAGTGATAACATGATCCTTGAACTTTCCATTAAATAACGAGAGAATTTGCGCTAAATTTGCATAACCTTGAGAATCAAGTTGTATTCCAAACTTTTGGGGATGATGCCTTAGAACATAAGATAAAAACTTGGAAATTTTTCTGTTTAAGTTGCTCACGGAAGTCTCAAATAAAAATATTATTAAGAGTTAATATTATTAAGAGTTATAATAAAGAAGTAGTAATTATAAATTAATGTTAAAAATTAGAGCTTAATAAAGTTAAAAAAAGAGTGTTTTGAATGGAAGGACACGTGCATTTTGAAGATTTAAATGTTAAATATGGCTATTCTTGCATGCCAGACCGATTATATTATTATACGAAAGAAGAAAACGATTTTCGAATGGAAGTAAGAGATTGGTGTCAAAAGAATGTAGAGCCTGTTGCTGAGAAGATTGATCGGGAACGCAATAAGGAGCTAGCGGTGGAGACATTAAAAAAAATGAAAAAATATCTCAATATTATCATTCCGAAAGAAGCCGGAGGACAAGGAAAAGGAGTTTTATATCGGACCATTTTTGGAGAAGAATTAACTGCATTCAGTTATGCCTTAGCAGGTATTTTCGGTGCCTCTTCTTGCTTGTTTGCAGGTCCCATCATCGAATATGGCACGCCAGAACAACAAAAGAAATATTTATCCGGCATTGGCGATGGAACCAAAGTAGGTGCAATCGGGATCACCGAGCCCACAGGAGGCTCGGACTCGATTGGCGGAATGAGATTAAAGGCAAGAAAAGAGGGAGATGATTTTATTCTTAATGGACAAAAATGTTTTATAACTAATGGAAGCGTTGCGGACTATATTTGTCTTTATGCCATAACGAACGATCAAGTCAGACCCCATCAAGGAATGACAGCGTTTATTTTTGAGACTGCTACTCCAGGATTTGAAGTAATTAAGGATTACAAGCATATGGGAAGAAGAGGAATGCCAAATTCCCATTTAAGATTTAATGATTGTAAAGTTCCGGCAGAAAATGTATTGCTTGAAGTCAATTCTGGCCTAGAAATCTTATTATTTGGATTGGATGGAGAAAGGACTTTTACCGCATCCCAATATCTTGGATTAGCAAGGAGCGCTTTCGAGGTTGCTTATAGGTATGCTCATAGAAGAGTTCAATTTAAAAAACCATTGTATTCCTTTGAAGCGATCTCTTTTAAATTAAGTGAAATGTACATGGAAATTGAACTGAATCGTATCGCGGTTGCTCAAATCGCAAGGATGCTGGATGAAGGTCATAATTGTAGGGCTTCCGTAGCAGCCGTAAAAGCTAAATTGGCTGATGCGACAGTAAAAATCACTCAAGACGCTATCCAAGTTGTAGGAGGATTAGGATATTCTGAAGAATATCCCTTAGAAAGATATTATAGGGATGCCAAGATTGGTCAAATCTCCGCAGGAACTTCAGAAATAATGAGATACATCATTACAACAGAAATGAAACGCATGTGGGGCGAATAATACTTTATTTTTTTTTAATTAAAAGTTTAAAGGATTGATATCAATGGGAAATAAAACTCAATTAATAGTTAATGATAATATTGCCATCATTAAGTTGGTGGATCTCGATAATTTGAATGCATTGGGAAAAGAAACTGCTAAAGAAATATTAAGCCATTTAGATCGAATAGAAACGGATACCGATATTCGATGCATAATAATTACGGGTACGGGAAATGCTTTTTCAGCAGGAGGAAATATAAAAGAATTTAAAGAAAGTATTGATAATGGAATTCCCGGAGAAGTAATGGATGATCTCCTTAAAGATCTTTATAAGATTGCAAAAGTGCTACGATTATATCCAAAACCAGTCATAGCGGCAGTAAATGGATGGGCAGTGGGAGCGGGCATGAATCTCGCTTTATCGTGTGATTTTATTATCGCAACTGAAAATGCCCGATTTAGACAATCCTTTTGCAAGCTTGCGTTAATTCCGGGTTTTGCAGGTACGATACTATTAAGCAGGCAACTCACTTGGCAACAAGCTGTAGAAATGGCATTTTTTGGAGATACATATTCAGCAGAAGAGATGAAAAATCTGGGATTTATTAATAGAATCGTTCCCAAAGAAAAATTGGATGAAATTTCCATGGTATGGGCAAAAAAATTCGCTGCTGGTCCCACTTTAACGTATGCTAGAACCAAGAAATTATTCTTTGATGCTTTAAGCACTCCCTTGGAAGAACATCTTGAAAAGGAAAGACAAATGCAAATACAATCGGCGCTGACAGAAGATTATAAAAGGGGCGTTTTCGCCATCGTGGAAAAAAAGGAACCAGAATTTATAGGAAAATAATTTTTTTTAATTACTTTTCTTTTTAATCTAGGTATCTTGAATGGACTAAGGTATTATGGTAATTATAGAACATTTCTCATTTTCTATTTTGTTATTACTATTATCCTCTCTAGCAAGCATTCTTTTACATTGATCTTTGTGGCTAAATTTATAGTTTACACTTCTATTTGTTTTAAATTTAATACCAGCGAATTTAAAGCAATCCACTATTTTGATTTCATGTAAAAAGGCTCAAATTTTTCTTGAAAATCCTCCTCTTATGGTTCGCTTTCTGTAAAACCCGATTCCAAAATGCTACATTACTAATTATTATCTAATTAGATCCTAGGAAGTGACGTGTTCTTGTGTTTTCGTATTTCTGATTTAATGGATGGCTGTTTGGATATCTTCTGAGTTTTATTCATTTTGCGCCTTTAAAAAAATTTAATATATTTTAATGATAGAAATTGATTTCATAATTTCCAATTTTTCCTTTATCATTATTTTTTGATTGTATATTCACGATTTATAAGCAAATACCCTCAACTGCTACTTAAAAATTAATTTTAGATATAGATTAAAAAGAACACGTCCATAATACAAGTTTCAAATAAACAAATTGAACATAACCCAATAAATGATTTATCAATTATTATATAGCGAATCGTAACTTAATTAATTTTATTCTTTGAAAGTCAAAATAAATTTCTCCAATTGTTTTCAATTCTAACATTGAAGTCAAGATGCAAGCAGAGTGCTTTAAACTCTATCGCTTCAGGCTCAAATAGAAACACGACAGGTACATTGGAGTCAATTGCTTTTTGGATCTCCATCGCAGTAGAAAGCCCCACATATCCATCCTTATTATAAATTATCAGTAAATCTGCAGTTTTGATTAAATTCCCAAATATTTCATGATTTTTTGCCTTTTCGATTAAATTGATTTCCTGAAAATAGATACTGTTACTGGGTTCTATAATATTCTCAATACCAAAATCTTTTAATTGATTTGAAAGATCCAACATTTCTGCCTTAAATTTCATTGAACCACTTATTAAAATAGTCGTCATTCCTTTTCTATCTATCTTTTGTAGTTTCTTGTTCAACTATTTTACATGCCTCATTTCTATTATAGTCTATCATGGTAATGGTTTTTTTAACTAAATCATAGAAAAAAAATTTTAATTTTTAATTATTGCCGTCATAATTAGGTATTATCTTACAATAAGGTAAATCTCTCTCCTTCATCTAAAAAAATTATTCGATAATAGTATCTTTCATCCTAGAAATTTGTTATTTCTTAATTTTTTTTCCTAAAAATTGTGAATTAAATATTTTTTTTAATTTTTATTTAAATTCGAGTAGAATTTTAATGGAATTAATTACGGATGGATTAACAGTAATCTTTTTTAAATTCCAAAAAATCACCCGGTGCTTGGTCTTGAACGTCCCATTTGGCAAACGCTTCATATTATTTTATGTTTTAAGAACGCCCTTAGAAGAGCATCTTGAAACGAAAAGATAAATGCAAATAAATCGAGCTACTGGAGATTATGAAAGAAAAGTTTTCGCAATAACGGAAAAAAAGGAACCAGAATTTATAGGAAAATAATCGTTTTGTTTTAATTACTATTCTTTTTATTTAAACCTTCTTGTACCAACGCGCTATAATTTAATACCATTTCTTGAATGTCAGAAAAGGCGGGGATGTTATTCTTATTTAGGTCGCTTGTGATTTTCACCACATCCTCATAGTCTCCAAAAAGCCAAAAAAATACTGGCTTTTTAGTGCTTTGAACATGTTTAATCAGAGAATCTACATCAGGCATCAAGCTAAATCTATTTGAGCAATAAATCATTTCGAATAATCCCCCAACTCCGGAATCCTTCATCAATGCTTTAAATATTTTATTACTGATTTCAGGAGGCGGAATATTATTCATTGCTGCTTTTTCCAATGTGGGCCAAATATCAACGAGAGCAAATCGATTGGGAGGCATCCATTCGGGAAAAACAGAGAGCAATTCAGAGTATGTTGCATCACTTAACTCTGGAAAATCTAATCCGTGTAGTTTTGTTAAATCTGCAGTAACTGTTCCTCCACCTCCCGTTCCCGTAATCATAGCCACATTCCCATTAGTAGGTAATTGTTTATAGGAATTATATATCATTGAAAAAGTCCTTGCAAATTGAAAAAGTTCATGAAAACTATGCGTTTGAACAATTCCCGATTGCCTAATGATACCATTTATTAATTTAGAATTCTGAGATAATGCTGCCGTGTGGCTTAACGCTGCTTTTTGCCCTTGAGAGGTTATACCTCCTTTTAATAAGAGAATGGATTTATCCGGCATACTTTTTACTCTTTTAGCTAGATTAATCAGTTTTCGAGGATCATTAAGCGATTCAAGATAAAGCACAATGACATTTACGGTAGGATCTTCAATAAAATATTCGAGAAATTCTATTTCGCTCAAATCCATTTTATTTCCTACCGAACAAGAATACCTAAATCCAATTTCGGGATATCTTGTAAACAAATACATCAGATATCCTCCATTTAACATGCCAGACTGACTTATTATGGCAATGTTCCCTCGTCTATATTCCGTAAAAAGGCCAAAACTAGTGAAAAATCCTCCTTTATTTGGATCTGTACTGCTGTTATCTATTCTTGTGAGCCCCATACAGTTTGGACCCACAATCCTTAATTTGGTGAAATTATCCGTGATTTTAACGATTTCATCTCTCAATTCAAGCCCTTCCTTTCCCACCTCTTCGAATCCCGATGCTTCAATAATGGCACCTTTTACCCCTTTTGAGACACATTCCTTCAAAACAGGGGGAATCACATGGTTTGGAACGTAAAAAATTGCTAAATCCACGGATTCTTCAATATCTAAGATGGATTTCCTAAATTCTAATCCTGAGACCTTCCCTTTAGCGTTTGGATTTATAGGATACACTCTTCCATTAAAATTATTCAATACCAGATTATTTAATATGCGATTTCCTCCTTTTAGGGGATTTTTGGAAGCCCCGATAACTGCGACAGATTTAGGATTGAGAAACAGGTCTATTACATTATTGTGCAATTTATTTACCTCTTGCATTAACCTTGGTAAGATAAGTTTGAAATTAAATAAGTATCATGCTAACATAACTAACTCAAAAAAAAACCTAATACTTTTAGATGAATAAATGAAGAAACCATATAATTTTTAACGCTAATTCTTAATCCTTTCTCATTTAGTTAAAATTAAACCTATTAAGGGTAATTTTTAAATTTATTATAAATGCCTTATTATTAACTATTATCGGAAATAGTTTCACTTTTCGGTGATTGTAACATGCAAAATTTTAAAAATGTAGTTATTGTGGATTATTTAAGAACTCCCATATCACGCAGTCGACCCGATCAACCAGAACGAGATTTTTTTCACCAAATTCCTGGAGATATTTTGTTAGCGACGGTTCTTAAAGAATTGAGGAAACGTGCAAAATTCGATCTAAATGAAATTGATGAATTAATAACAGGATGTGCAAACCAAGTAAAAGAAAATTTTTTATATGGAGGACGACAACCTGTTTACTTATCTGGACTTCCGGAAACGGTAGCAGCATTGGGTGTTGACCGACAGTGTGGAAGTAGCATGTCAAGCGTTCACATTGGAGCGATGGAAATCATGACCGGTAATTCCGAAATCGTATTTGCGGCAGGCATGGAACACATGACGCGGATTCCTCGAGGCACGGATCTGACTAAAAAGCACACGGAATTAGAGGATGGAAATCAATATCCCGAACAAGCAAAATATGATTTAAAAACAGGTTTTTCCATGATACAAACCGCACAGAAGCTTTGGGAGCAAAACATGGATATTACACGGGAAGACATGGATCGATTTAGCCTTGATTCTCATGCGAAGGCAATTAAAGCACGAGATGAGGGATTTTTTGATGGAGAGATTATTCCAATAGAGGGAGTTCTTCCCGACGGAACGCATGAGATGATAAAATATGATCAGACCATTAGAGAAGGATCTACCATGGAAACCATGACGAAACTTCCCTTGGTCTCGAAAGGTATAGATGAAGAAGCTCAAATTACGGCGGGAAATAGCTCTCCTTTAAATGCGGGGGCAGGATGCTGCGTGTTAATGTCTGAAAAACGGGCAAATGATTTAGGAATAAAACCTCTGGCAAGGATAAAATCAATGGGATGGGCGGGAGTTAATCCCGGTGTAATGGGAAAGGGCCCGGTTCCTTCTAGTAAGAAAGCTTTAGCACGTGCGGGTCTAAAAGTGGATGATATTGATGTATGGGAGATTAATGAAGCATTTGCGATTGTACCACTATTTGCCATGAAAATCTTAGGCATCCCACAAGATATTGTAAATATGAAAGGGGGAGCAATCGCCCTTGGTCATCCTTTGGGCATGACGGGAGTAAGGTTAGTAGGAACGCTAGCAAGAATTCTGCAATTAAAAGGTGGCAGGTATGGTTTAGCCACGGCGTGTATTGGAGGAGGACAAGGCATTGCTACAATTTTAGAAAAAATTTAATTCATTTTTTAAATTATTACAATCGTTTTAATGTGATCTCTGTTAGTCTCATAGGATTGAATTGCTAAGTTAATATCCTCTAATTTAAAAGTCTGTGAAATCAATTCTTTCACTTTTATTTTCCCTGAAGAGAGCCCATCAATCGCTTTTTTGAAAGGTCCGCACCTGCTACTATAAAGCGTGATTTCACGCACGACAATATCCGTTAAATTTAAGGGGGTAGGTAACCCATGAGTGCTCTTAACATGTACTTTCCCCCTTGTTTTACAAGATTCAACGACGTCTTTGAGTGCATCGGGATTTCCCGTGGAGTCTAAGACAATGTCTGCTCCCAAACCCTTGGTAATTTCTTTGATTGTTTCGGGAATAGAAGGCACTTTCAGCCTATTGATCATGTAATCGGCATTAAATTTTTCAGCCAGTTTAAGCTTCTTTTCAGAACCATCCATTACGATGGTTTTCAATCCCTTGGATTTAGCTACTTGTAAGATTAATAACCCTAATTTGCCAAGCCCGAAAATGGCCATGTAATTATCATCGGCATCCAATGGCATCGTCTCAAACGTCTGATATGCCGCCGCTAAGGGCTCAATGAAGGTTCCTTCTTCAAATGATAAGTGAGGGGGAAGTTCATGAATGAGATAATTCTCGACCGCAATGTATTCAGCAAGAGCCCCATTTATATCAATACCTATAGCTTTTCGAGCAATGCATTGGGTATACAACTTTTTTTTACAATAATAACACGTAAAATCAATATTGCTATTAATTTCTGAGGTGACTCGCTTATTTTTCCATTTACCGTCAACTTCATCTCCAATATCAACGATTTCTCCCGAGAATTCATGACCTAAAATAATAGGTATTTTGCTTGGTAAGTGTCCTTTTATGATTGCGACATCTGTTCCACATATCCCTACGGCTCTCACTCGAATTAAGACTTGCGATTTTTTAATCTCCGGTTTGGGGATTTCCTGCACTTTGATACTGGATCCATCGAAAATAGCAGCTTTCATTTTTGGTATGGTTCCAAAGTTAATTTAAAGTTTAGTATATGACTAAGAATGTGATGTACAGATATAAATTCTCTTGTTTTTCTTTTTTTAGAATTAGTTAAATTCAAAAAGTTGAGCTTTTATATTTTTTTAAAGGAGATTTAAAACATATTTTTTCTAGAGGTTTTTAAAAAGTTTTGACAGTTGATAAAAAAAAGCTTAAGGTACTCTTCAAATGGTACATTCAGGTAATGGGCAAAGAATTACACGCAGTCCTTTTATATAATCGAAAAAGAGAGCTTCTCGATTTTTTATTTGGTGATGAATTAGGTTTTGATGATCAAGATTTCTTGACTTATATAAATTCAACCATCACCCTTGTTTTAAATAAAATTGCGGATAAATTTAAAGAGGGCTCCTTTGGGATGGGTACCTACGACACGGATGATTTTCGGTATATTTTTTGTGAGGCAGGTCCAGATAATATATTAATTTCGATTTTAGATTCCACGACAATAGTGGAAAATACTTTAGCCTATGTTTATATTGTTGCAGAAAAAGTAGCCAGAATTTTTGATGGAAGGCCCGTCTCTCCCGTGATTCCTAAGTTAGATTTTACTAAAAATGAGGAAGTCGTTCAAAGAAAATTAGACGTTCTACAGAGAATCCAATTTCATTCCTCTGATTATGTTTATAAGTTAATTCTTGGAGGGGATGGAGCAGTAGGCAAGACGAGCATGATACATCGATATATCGAAGGTTTTTTTAAGACCGATTATAAAGCTACCATTGGAACTTATATATCTAAAAAAGAATGCAAGTTTGATAATTTGGGAAGTACTGTTAGATTCGTAATATGGGACCTCGCAGGACAAGAGCAATTCAAGCAAATGAGGCATATTTATTTACCCAATTCGGAAGCGGGAATAATAGTCTATGATATTACTCGACGCGATACGTTTGAAAATGTAATGGAATGGTATCAGGACTTTAAAAAATATGCCCCCGTCGACATCATCATCATCTTAGTAGGGAATAAAACAGATTTAGAAGCAGCAAGGCAAGTATCCACTCAAGAAGGAAAAAAGCTAGCCGATGATTTGGGACTCCATTTCATCGAGACATCAGCTAAGTCGGGGGAAAATGTTGATGAATCCTTTGAAATAATAGCCCTCCAAATAATAAAAAGATTTGTTGAAGCGGTTGAAGTGTATAAATTAATTACCAAGAGAATTCCAGAAAATGTTGAAGTGGACCAAAAACAAAGTATCCTCCGTGCGGGAGGGATGGAGGAAATAGAAAAGATTTCATTAGATTTTGCTTGTAAAGAAGAAAATGTGACTTGCGAGGAGTGGCTTGAGAAAAACTTGCATTATTTAAACGATACTCTCAATCTCTCTTTATCGCCCGTGGAAACATGGAAAAATGATCTTCATACCCCCCGTTATATTATTACCATGGATAAATATGGAAATCGCGTGTTAATTGTACCAATCTTAGGTAGGGGCGAGGAATTTAACTTAAACGCCTTGATTACCGCCCTTGCTTCTCAAGAAGCAAAAATAGCAATTTTAATAAGTGAAGTGGAAAATTCTAATCTCGAAAAAGCCATAATTTGGCTAAATAATAATACCAGAGAAGATGTTTTTCTTTATTATTTAATGTTAGAAATATTTAAAATCCCAAATTTTGCTCCGTTACTTAAATTTAGTAAAATTAGCGGTCCTCCAATGGGATTGAAGAGGATCAAAAAATTTCAAGAACCTTTGAGCGAAAAGGAAAAATTGCGAGTGGATTTCTGGAATTACCTTGTTGAAAAATTAAAAAAAATGTATCCGGAACATTCAAATATCGAAATTTTAAAGAATTCCTGGATTTTTAAACCCACGGGAAAAGATGGTCTTTATTATGCTTATATCATTCAAGATGACTTTTACGCGGTCGAAATCTACTTTGGAAATATTAACCCAGAAATTAATAATAAAAGATTTGAAGAACTTAAATCTTTTAAAAAAAATATCGAAGAACGCTTTTCTGAAATATCTTGGCACTTATCAGAAGAATTAGAGTGGAATTTTGAGAAAAATAGGAACTTTCAAAGTATTCGATACCGTTTTAGAGATGCGGGATTAAGCAATAAGAAGAAGTGGAATGAGATTCAATTTAACTTGATAGATACGATGAAATGCTTGGTATCGAGCAGTGAACCCTATATTAAAAAATTATCTATCTGAATTTCTAATGGGATCCTTTTAAGAAATGTGATTAAAGATGATCCAGAGTTTTTTGAATAGTATTTTTAAAAATAATGTAGGGTTGGGCTCCCACAATGACATTTTCTCCAATGAAGAAAGCAGGAACTCCATTTATTCCGTATTCCCGTATTTTCAATAAATAATTCTTAGCCCTATTCATTGGCTCGTCGCTCTTTATATAATCAAGAATTTCATTTTTCTTTAATCCAACGGACTCTGCTAATTCGATCAATATATTGAGATCTCCTATATTTTCACCTTTTTTCCAATATGCTTCAAAGATCAATCCGTGTAAGAGGTCGAATTTTCCTTTATTTTTAGCAAATTCGGAAATATATAGTGCCAATCGTGAATTGGGGAGGATTTGAGGGAAGTTTAACCTGATTCCCTCTTCTTTAGCTAATCTCTCAATGTTATTCTTAACGGCATCAAGATAATCCATGGGGAAAGGCAATTCTTCCAGTGTTGTCCCATAATCTGGAATTTCAGGATGAATTTCAAAAGGACGCCATTCCACATCCAGAGTGAACTCTTTCTTTAATTTTTCGATTCTAAGATATCCAATAAAGCAGAAAGGACAGATATAATCCGAATAGACAACAATCTTAAGATGTTTGTTTTCCATATTATGAGGTAGAAGGGGGAAGGGACTATTATTTTTAATTAGTATTAACTAAAAATCCTATTATATAATTTGATTATACTTTAGATGCAAATTAACAATAAACTTATCTTAGTGCATATTCAATAGCAATAACATGTAGATTTTTATGCCTTTGTTAGAATAGACAAAAATATAAAAACACTAAGGTTCTTTTTTATTCTGTTATAGTATTATTTTTTTAGTTAATTTGTAATAATTGATTTGTATTGCCTTTAAAATAAAGGGGGAGCATTTTTAATGGTACAAGTAGAAGAGGAAAATTTAATTAATCTAAAGGTTTATAAATCACTTTTTAACTCGCTAATCCATCCTTGCTTGATATGGAAGAAGAATAATGAGGGATTTAAACTCCTGGATTTTAATCCTGCAGCAGAGAAAAGTATCATTTTGAATTCTAAAATGTATAAGGGACAATCATTACAAGAGTATTCTGGTAATCATCAAGAAATTCACGACCTTATTCAATCATGCTATCATAAAAAAGAAAGAATTTCAGCGGATATAATAATTAATTTAGATATTAATGAAAATTCAAAAAGATATACGATATATTGCTCTCCTCTTTCTACCGACGAATTTTTAATAGAATTTGAAGATATCACGCAAATGCATCAATTTAAAAAGAAAGTTCGGGAATCTAAAAGAAGAATGGAGCAATATCTTTCTCAAATATTATTAATCATCGAAAATGTTCCTATTAGTATTTATTTAGTCAACAAAAAGGGGGTAATTTCTTGGGCAAATACTCATTTTATCAATCTTTTTCAACTGAAAAAAAAGGATGTAATGGGAAAGCGTTATGATGAGTTCCTTCCTTCAGACCAAGCAAAAAAATTGAAGGAAGAAGATCAAGAAGTAATTGATAATCGACAACCCAAATTTAATATCACAAAATCACTAAAAACACCATTAGGTAAGAAATACTTTATTGCGGGTAAAATACCCCAATATGATCTAAAAAAAAAGTTTAGAGGAATTATCACTTTTTTCTTAGATATCACGAAGGAAAAAATAACCGAAAGAGAATTAGTAAGTACTCAAAAAAAACTTAAGCATATCATACAAGCTTTAGAAAAGAATGGTGAAAAAGAAAAGAATCAAGCACGAGAAATGAATTCTATATATAAATTGATTACAGAAAATGCAAATGATTTGCTTGCCGTTTTGAATGAGGACATGGTTTTTCAATATATAAATGAGAAAGCATTTCAAAAAACAATGGGATATTCAAATAAGGATCTTATAGGCAAAAGAGTTATACCTTGGATGCATCCAAATGATGTCGAAAAAATTATAAATGATTTTGGAGAAGAATTAAATTCTGGAGAAAGTTATTTAGAAGCTCGATTTAAAGATAATTGGGGTAATTATCATTGGTTGGAAGTCAAGTGGAAAATTTTTGAAGATTCACAAGCTGAATCTAAACTCTTTATTATTGCCAGAGATATTACTGAAAAGAAAAAAATTGAGCAAAAAATTAAAGAATCCGAAGAGAAATATAAAGCTTTATTCAATGAATCTCCCTTATCAATTCTGCTATTAGATCTAAATGGGAAGTTTATGGATTGCAATCCCGCGAGATTCAGAATTTTTGGAGGAACTCGAGCGGAGCTGATAAATAAAAATATTAGTGAATTTTCGCATTTTTCAAAGCAGCATACTCCTGTAGTTATAAATGCGTTTGAGAAATTTTTGAAAGGAGAATTATCAGAACCAATTGAAGTTCAAGCTTATAATAAATCGGAACAGCTAATTTGGGCGAATATACAAGCTTCCCTTGTCCATCTTGGAGATAAAACATTAATCCAAGTATTATCTCAAGATATAACTGAAAAGAAAATTGCAGAGCAAAAATTAAAAGAGTCTGAAGATAAGTTCAGAACAATAACGGAACAATCATTATTAGGAATATTTATCGCACAAGATAATAAATTCGTATATGTGAATAAAGCATATGCTGATATGATGGGTTACCCTATAGAAGAGTTGATGGGTAAGGATTTACTTGAATTTAATAAATTAATTCATCCGAAAGATAGGACTTTTGTATTAGAACAATTCGCCAAGAAACAAGCGGGAGAATCTGATGTTATATCCAAATATCAATGTCGGGGTATTAAAAAATCTGGAGAGGTGATTTGGATTCATCTTTATTCTAAAACGATATTATACAAGGGTAAACCAGCAGACATTGTGACAATGATTGATATCACTTCCTTAAAAAAAGTAGAGAAAAAGCTGAAAGATTCAGAACAAAAATATCGAGACATAACCGAGCTTTTACCTGATGTAATTTATGAGGTAAATGAACAATTAAAAATCACATATGTGAATCCTATAGGATTAGAGAAATTCGGATATACTCCAGAAGACTTGGAAAATAGCATATCTTTACCCCAACTAATAAGTCCTGAATATATTGATAAGGCATTATCAAAAATAAACGAAATTTTCCAAGGAAAAGAAACGCAACCGGATGAGTATTTGTTAGTTAAAAAAGATGGAACTAAGTTTCATGCTAGAGTCAACTCAAGACCGATTTTCAAAGAAGGAAAGATAATAGGAATGAGAGGCACTGTAAGTGATATAAATGACATGGTTTTAGCCAATAGGAAGTTAATGGAATCCCAGGAAAAATATTATCAACTTTTTAATCATGCACCTTTCGCAATCGTTCTATCCTCAGTGGAAGGAAGAATATTAGATTGTAATGATGAAGCGGAAAGATTATCAGGATATACTCGGGATGAACTTATCAGCAAAAACTTTTCAATATATAAATTATATAAGGATTTTGAGCATGCTGACTTGGAGAAACGGAAGGAATTAACATTAAAAAGTAGCATCCCCAAACCAAAAGAAATAGAGTTAATTAGAAAGGATGGAAGTTCTTTTTGGGCTCTAACTAAATTGACATTTATCACTTTGGGAAATGAGATATACATACAAGCGATCATACAGGATATCACCGATACAAAAAAAGTCGAGCAAGAACTCATTAAATTAAATCAATTAAAATCGGATTTATTACGTAGAACCTCCCATGAATTGAAAACACCTTTAGTTTCTATTAAAGGATTTTCTGATTTGCTTTTAGAATTACATTCTGAAAAATTAGATACTGACATGATAACCTTAATTAACGAAATTAAAGGGGGATGCACGCGACTTGAAACCTTGATTTATGACATTTTAAAAGCTGCTAGATTAGAATCTGGGAAATTGCCCTTGAATTTAGAATTTGAAAATTTAGCCTTTTTAATTAGATATACGGTAAATGAAATCAAGCCATTAGCAGACATGCGGAAACAAGTAATTACATTGAATACCCATAAAGAGCTTTTCACTTTATTGGAAAAAGAGAAAATCCATGATGTCATTTCTAATTTATTAACTAATGCGGTTAAAAATACCCCTGTAAAAGGAATAATTGAAATTTCAACAGATATAAAATATTCATTCTATTGGGTTCGCATAAAGGATAACGGTATTGGGTTAACGGAGGACGAGAAAAGTCAAATATTCAAACAATTTGGGAAAATTGAACGTTATGGGAAGGGATGGGATTTAGGAATTGAAGGTTCAGGATTAGGGCTTTATATCTCTCAGAAAATAATAGAAGCTCATGGAGGTACAATTTGGGCAGAATCTGAAGGTCGCAATAAAGGAGCCACCTTTACTTTTACTTTACCAATTCGAAAAAAATAAGATTTGTCAAGAAAGAATTATTACTTCAGCTCAAATATTTCTTTGGCGTGATCTTCATTAATTTCATTATTTACAAGATTCCACAATTCCCCATAAAAAAATTCCTTTTCATTTTTAACTACAATGGGAATACTCTCTACGCATGCACTCATGTCACAATATAAGCTATTAAACGTGGGATTTTTCATCAAGGGATCATTGAAATCTTTTGGATCTAGGTAATTTAATGCCTTATATTCAACACCATGCTCATTCAACCATTTTATCAATATATCACAAAAATAGCAATCTTTTTTAACGATAATTTTAAATTTGGGTGTCATGTAGAAATACCGTTCATGAGAAGTATTAAAAGTTTCTCTTTTGAATTATTAATTTTAGAGGTATAATCAATAAGAATAGATATATTAAGTTTTTCCTTGATCTTTTGATTGATTAAACTAACCTCTTAGTGATAATTATATTTTAATTGAAAAAGAAAAGAGTTTGCCCTTGATTTAAATCTTAAAATTCCGATTATATGATAAAAAGCTTCAAGAAAATATATTTATCTCCTTGGAAAATAATCTTATTAATAGAGGGGTTTTTTTTTAATATCAATATTTAAAAACTTGGTAAAAAAATGTCTGATTTAGAAGAAATAGGAGAAAAAGTATATAACGCGATGTTTGAGAGAAGACGCCAAATAGAAATAGAGGGGATCGAGTATCCCATTAAAAAACTTTCAAAAGGCATAAAATATGTGGATGTATTTGGATATCGTTATATTGAACAAAATCGCAACAAAAAATCAGAATGGGGAAAGAAAGCACGAGAAGGACATCAAATCATGTGGATTCTTCGAGGGAGACGTTATGTTGCTCGCGTCATGGATGGAAAATTTACAAATTTATCTAAAAAAGAATATGAATAAGAAGTTTTAACATAAAAAGGAATGAAGCTTAAAATGAATTTAAGAAAAATCTTATTAAACTCCAATTTCTTCTTTAAAAGAAAAATTAAAATGCATACATTTTTTTTATGCGAATTGAAAAATATATTTTATAAATTGTTGCATTATAATTTATCATGGTAAAACCAATATATACGAGAAGAGGAGATAAGGGGCAGACAGATTTATTTTCCGGAGAACGTATAGACAAAACAAGTCCACGAGTTGAAACATATGGAACTGTAGATGAATTGAACGCAAGTTTAGGTTTAGCAAAAGCCTTTTCTTCAATTAAAATTCAAAAACTCATCCAAGATGTTCAAGTTATATTATTTTATTTAGCATCCGAATTAGCCTCAATGGATGAGAAGAGAGTAATTAAAAAAATATTACCCGAAGATATTTCTGAATTAGAAAAAAGCATGGATTCCTTGTCACAAACCATGCCGGAGGCATATAACTTCGTGATTCCAGGGGGCATGCAATCAGCAGCCTTTTTGCATGTTTCAAGAACGGTGTGCCGTAGAGCAGAAAGGGCCGCTATTAAACTTTCTAAGCAAGAAACTGTTAATCTTGAAATCATAAAATATTTAAATAGATTGTCCGACTATTTATTTGTTTTATCCCGATATGTAAATATTATGGAAGGGGAAGGAGATGTTATAATATCCCGAGAGGGAATTTCTCTTCAGAAGAAAGATCGTAAGTAAAAGCTATAAGCGTTGTAATTTTTTAATTAAAAACCTACCATAAATCAAATTTAAAATGAATAGCATGGAGCACTTATGTCTAGCATTAAAACGCAATAGAGTTATAAGGGATTCCAATTTCACTCTTGGATTTGATGATTGAGGTAATACATGAATTTGGTACTTTACTCAAAAACAGCATTAATATCCATTGTTTAAATTAAGATTATATCGAAGTATAATTAATTTAGCAGAAAAATGTTTTCTAAAAGAATAGATTCGATCAAAACATTTCTAGTAATGGAAATTCTTGCTAGAGCTTTAGAAATGGAAAGAGAAGGCAAAAATGTCATTCACATGGAAATTGGTGAGCCAGATTTTGCTACTCCCTCCAAAATAATCTCGGGGTGTTTTGATGATATCAAGGAGGGAAAGACTCATTATACGAATTCATTGGGTTTCTTAGATTTGAGAGAAGCACTTTCAGATTATAAATACAGGTTGAGAAACAAGAGATATGATCCTAAAACCGAGATAATGGTGACGGGAGGAACTTCTCCCGCATTTTTTAATGTCCTTTCTACTATTATTGATCCCGGAGATGAAGTAATCATAAGCGATCCTGGTTATCCTTGTTATTCAAATTTTATCATGTTTTTTGGTGGGAAGCCGATTTTTTTACCTGTTAAAGAGGAACATCACTTTAATTTTGAATCAGATCAGTTAAAACAAGCTATTTCTTCCAAAACGAAAGCTTTAATCCTAAATAGCCCATCAAATCCAACGGGACAAATTATTCCAGAAGATATCTTAGATCTAATTTCCGATCTCATGGAAAAGAATAATTTCTGGGTGATATCAGATGAGATTTATGCGGAACTAACTTACAATAATAAGGTGGCTCCTTCTCTTAGTGATATAAAATATAAAAAATGTCATGATAAATTAATCGTGTTGGACGGATTTAGTAAATTTTGGGCGATGACCGGTTGGAGATTGGGTTATATCCTCGGTCCTAAACCATTAATTGATAAAATGTTGCCTGTTCAACAAAATTTTGCAATTTGTGCTCCCTCAATTTCTCAAGCTGCCGCTATACACGCATTAGATTGTGAGAAAGAAACGAAAGAAATGCTTGAAATATATAGAAAAAGAAAAGACTATATTGTTCAAAGAATAAAGGCCATTCCAAAGATTAATTGTTTGGACCCTCAAGGAGCGTTTTACATCTTTGCAAATATAAAAGAGCTCCCCATTTCAAGCAAGCAGTTCTCCATGCAATTATTAGAGAAAGAACACGTAGCTACTTGTCCCGGAATAGCTTTTGGATCAAATGGAGAGGGATTTATTAGGTTTTCTTATCCAACAGATATTAAAAATATTGAGATGGGAATAAATCGCGTGGAGAACTTCATCAAAGAAAATTTTTAATTTTCTATCTTTAAATATCATAATTCTCCTCTTTAATCTGAATTCTATTACTCGAGTTACGGAAATTCATTAATAAATTCTAGATCAAACATAGAAAAATTCTCCTTTCATATAGATAGTGATGATACAAAATAATTCCCCCCCATCTCATCCCTTATGGTGGAAAGCAACTACAGTATATCAAATATTTCCCATCTCTTTTAAGGATACTAATGGAGATGGAATAGGTGATTTAGCGGGAATTATTGAGAGACTCGACTATTTACAAGATTTAGGCGTAGAGACTATATGGCTTAATCCAATTTTTTCGAGTCCTTTCAAGGATGCGGGATATGATATCAGTGATTATAAAAGTATCAATCACATCTTAGGAAATATGAGCACGTGTGAGCGATTAATCAAGGAAGTCCATGAAAGGGAGATGAAAATTATCTTTGATTTGGTTTTAAATCATACTAGTGACGAACATCCATGGTTTAAAGAGTCTTGTTCAAGTCGAGATAATCCTAAACGAGATTGGTATGTCTGGAGAGATGGTAAAAAGACAATAGGGATAAGGAAACCTCCGAATAATTGGCGCTCATTATTAAGCGGTAAAACGGGATGGCATTATCATCCAGAAAGAGATCAATGGTATTGGGCACATTTTTTCAAGTTTCAACCCGATTTAAATTATTGGAATCCCAAAGTAAGGGAGGCAATGTTAGATGTAATGCGGTTTTGGTTGGATAAAGGCATTGATGGATATAGGTTGGATTTCATAAATGGATTATTTTGTGATAAGGAATTTCGTGATAATCCCTTTAAGTTCAAGCTTCTTCCCTCTTCATTAGCACCCGAAATGCTGTTTCAAGATTCGAAATTTACATTAAATAGACCTCAAACCTTATGGTTCATGAAAGTACTCCGAGCCCTTGTAGATGAATATGATCCTCCTAGATTCCTTGTTGGAGAGACAACCACCTCTCCAAAAATGCTTAAAAAATATTGCGGTGAAGATAAATGGGACGGGCTTCATACAATTTTCTTATTTCCAAGTTTAGGAGTACCTCTCGAAAGGGGTCCTTTACATCACATGATTAAAGAATATGAACAAGTATTTCCCGATCCTTATATACCTACTTGGGTATTTTCCACCCATGATCGAATGCGACGGATCACGCGATTACTAAATGACTTGGTAAAGGCAAAACTAAATGCGGTTCTTCAATTCACTGCAAGAGGAATTCCGTTCATCTATTATGGAGAAGAAATTGGTCTTACTCAACCCTTTTATCCAACAAAGCACTCCTATGACCCCGTGGCGAGGAATTATTTTTGGATTCCTACGGAATTCTTAAAATTTGCTCGAAAATATTACGGCGAATCGGTTAACAGAGATGAGTGTAGAACTCCAATGCAATGGGATGACTCACCCCATGCGGGATTTTGCCCACCTCACGCAAAGCCATGGAATCCTCTCAGCCCAAAAGCATCGATCATTAATGTTAAAAAAGAATTACCCGATCCTAATTCATTATTAAATTGTTATAAAACACTCCTTACAATTCGAAAGAAATACCAAGTACTTCAAGCCGGTGATTTTGCATTTATAGAAGAGGAGACTATTCCCGAAGATGTCTTAGGGTATCGTAGATTTTTTAAAAACAATAAAGATTATTCAGAGTTAAACGTGTTCCTAAATTTAAGTGAATCTCCAATCCAATTTAATTCTCCAAGAGAATATGTCGAATGTATTTATTCAACCATGAAAGATACTCAGCCAATTCAGGATAACATGATAAGCATGTATCCTTTTGAAGCCATGATATTAACTTGTAAGAATTAATTGGAGAGAAATAGTTAGGGTCTCGTATACGACAAATTAAGTAATTTTTTTCTCAACCTCAAATAGAATTTCATTATCCTGCGTTATTAAATTAATTGTGAATAAATAATCAAAACTAAAGTACACTTAAATTAATCTAAAGAACGAATTAGTTATTATATTTATAATGAAAAACTTTATCAGTATTTACATTTAAATTAAAATCAATTTATAGCATTCGAACATGAATGAGATGGCAACTGAAGAAGAGACCGTAAAAATAGTCGAAAATTACATGAAACACTCGGGATTTAAAGATTTTAAAATTATAAACTTGTTTGATAAAATATATAAATGGAGAGTGGACCTTGAAGCTTCCTCGGATAAATATGTTATCGAAATTTCAAAATCCGAAAAAATTGTTTTAAAATTTGAAAAAACTTAAC